>DXBP01000002.1 GCA_019116445.1 Candidatus Gemmiger excrementigallinarum | reverse complement strand
TTGCGGGCGGTCTCCTCGGCCTGGGCGCGGGCTTCCGCGGCCTCCTGGCGTGCCGCCTCCAGGTCCGCCTTGTCCTTTTCTTCCTGGTCCCGCCGGGCGGCTTCCCGCTCTTCTGCAAGTTTTTTCTCCGCGGCCTGGGCTGCTTCCGCTTTTGCCTGTGCTACCTGCTCCCGTGCCTTCCTCTCCGCCTCTTTTTTTGCCTGTTCAGCTGCGTGGGCCTCGGCGGCTTTCCTATCTGCTGCCAGCTTTTCTCCCTGCTCTTGAAGCGCTTTCCGCATAGCTTGCGCGTGCTGTTCTTTCACTTCGGCCCTGGCCTGCTCCAGCGCTTGGGCTCGCAGTGCCTCCATGTCTACTTCATAGCTCTCTGCCTCGGCGGCTGGCCGGGAAGTGTCCTGAATCATGCTCAGCTGCTCACTCAGCCCGTTGCGCTCCTCCACCAGCTTTTTCAGCTCGGCCACCGTGATGTTGGCCAGGTCCTGCCCGGCCACCTCCCGTTGATCCGCCGGGGCCATGCGCCCCAGCAGGGCCAGCTTGGTCACGCCGGCGGCCGCGTTTTCCTCCACCAGTCGGGCGGGAACATTCTCAACCACCGATATGTAGTTGTAGGCCTGCCGCTGGCGGATGCCCACGGCCTGCTCGGTGTAGTCTGCAAAGGTCTCAAAGCCCAGCCGCTTGTAGCCGCCGGTGTCCCGCATCTGTTTCAGCTTGCGGCCCAGGGTCAGCAGGCTGTTGGCCGCGGCCTGGGCGGCGGCTACGATCTCATAGTGCAGGCCCACGGCCTGGGCCTGTTCGGTGGTGCCGTCCGGGGTCAGGGACAGCTGCTGCATTTCATTCATGGTGTTGCCTCCTTATGTCGGCGGGCGTGTCCCGCCGGGTGTTTGCATCTGAATGCAAAAGTGTATTTTATGCGGCGCTGGTTCCCGCATTCGTTTCTTGTGCTTTCTTCGGTTTGGGCAGGGTCCATTTTTCCAGGACTTCCCGCTTCCACATGGCCACGAAATCCTGCACGGCCTTTGGAATGTGCAGTGTCTGTCCGTGGGCATACTCGTTGCAGTATCCGTGGTTCTGGATGATTTTTTTCTCTTTGACATCCACATTCAGGGTGAACCAGCTGCGCTCCGGCCGCCGGGTGTGGCGGATGAATAGGATGATCCTGCCATCTGCGTGGGCTTTTCCGTAACCTCCCACACAGTGGTGCAGCGTTTTTCCTTCCTGCACCAGTTCCTCCACACTCTCCGCCGGGCGGATGCAGATTCCGTCATGCTCCCAGGCAAGGCCCCGGCAGCGCTCTGTCATGGCTGCAAATTTCTGCTCCAGACCCTTGTTCTGCTCGTATCGCACCGCCGAGGCTGCCCGGTCATGGGCTTGGCGCAGATGGGGCGGCCATGCCAGCAGCGGGTCGGCCGTCCAATCTATCCCCAGCTTTTGCTGCATATCCCGATAGTCCCGGAGAATGTACCAATCGCAGCTTTGTTTATTCAGATATCGAATGGTTTTGCGCAGTTCTTCACAGCCCATGTTCCCTTTGGAAAGCATATCCATGGCCTGGTGCATGCTGAATCTCGCTTCGACCTGGTCGGCCTCCTCCATGGTCAGTCCCGCCGGGTGCCCTGTCGTGATCCACATCTTTTTTACGCTGTGGTCCTTTTTCCATGTCAGGAACTTCCGCAGTTCGCTGCGCGTGAGCCCCAGCATGGCGCTGGGACGGCGTTCTTTCCAGTGGACCCAGTGCAGCTGGGGGCTTGTCCAGGTGCGGCTTCCGCTATATCCGTAATAGGCCTGGCATTCATCCTTGATCCACTTCGCCAGCATTTCCCCAAGACCGGCGGTCACCAGAACCTCTGTGTTCGGGTGCCGCAGATAGAGCCGGATGTATGCCAGCGGTGCAAACAGGTTTTTGGTATAGACTTCTTTCATCCACTCCCACAATTTGGCGTTTTCCAGGGCCGTGCCGCGCAGATCGGGAGGCTTTTTACAGTAAAAATAGGGGATGCCAAGCCGGTCCGTGAAGCGTTCCAGCTTTTCCCAGTTTTCCAAATCCTCCAGCACTGAGCCATAAGGCCCCTTTACCGCCTTACGCCAGGCGGTGATTTTCTTCCCGTCTATGGCGTAGGCCCGCAGCGGCAAGGTCCGGCACCTCATGCTCCAGCCTTCGGTGGAATGGGGCTCCACCCACCGATCAGCGGCCCACTTCACCAGCAGCAAAACACCCTGGCGCACATAGGGCACGGTGATGATCATTTGCTCTGTGCGGCCGCGCATCTGATCGGTGTTATACAGCCTCCCGGCTTTCCCGCAGCAGGGGCAACGCAACTTGTCATACTCCCATTTTTCTGCAACGCTGGCGGAATCATAGTCGTACAGCCGGATACCACGCTTTGTGTGGGAATGACCTCTGCAATCTTCTTCGGTTTTGCTCATCCAGGCGACCACCACTCGCTGCTCGCAGCCGCTGCACCACAACATAGCAGGGGCTTCTTCGCCTGTTGGGCGCATATCTTTGTACCATCCTTCACAGTCCAGATCTGCCCCATATACTTTGCGCACACCCAGCCATACTTCGGTAAAGCCATCCTTCTGGCGCGCCATCTGGGCAAACAGATCCTCAGGCGGTTTTAACCCCTCCAGTACGGCTTTGATCTCGTCGTTTTCCATGGCTTGGGCCTCCTCACAAAAAATCTTCCAGCCGGATGATCTTGCGCCGGGCGGGTGCCGCGGTCTGGGTGCCCGCCGGAGCAATGGGATAAGGCGTTTCGCTGCGCGCCGGCAGGCCGTAAAACTCCCGGATGATGCGGTCGGCATCCGCCGGGCCGCAAAAGCCTACGTTTCCCTGCTTATGGTCCCTGGCAAATGCGGCGATCTTCTTTTCGCAGTCGGCCAGGCCCATGCCCTTCTGGTCAATGTCCATGGCAACGATGCCGGCGCCGGTAGCGTCTTCCCGCAGCATATCCTTCAGCTGCTCTCCCACGAACCAGGGGGCGGTTCCTTGTTTGAATTTCTTCTGCTGCTCGTCGATTTTGTTCAGTGCTGTTTGCAGATTTGCATTCATCATTCGTTCTCCTTTCCGTTAAACGAGTAGGTATAGTAATACCGCCGCCGGGCCAGCAGGTGATTTTCGGGCCATATTGGTGCAAAATAATCTTGGATGGTGGGCAGGGTATCCAGCCAGAGTCTTCCTTTGCCTTCTATGGCCACACAGTAACCCGGCACGCCATATCGGATGCCCACCCACATCAGACTGGCCCGTCTGGGTCTTCCGTTTTTCATGGGAGGCAGATCCAGACCAAGCAGCGTCGCATCTATTCCGTCCCATGCCCAGATATTTGCGGGCGGCGTGATTCGTATTTTGGCTTCACAGGTCCAGCATCTGCTCCACGGCCGCGGGCCAATCCCGATTCTTTCGTTGTAAGGCTCTTTCCTCATAAGGTTTTGCTGCAATCTCACGGCGGAAAAATCCCCACGACCTCCCTGCCAATCGGCACGGACCGTCCGCAACCATGCGGTGCGCTCAATCCCCAGGTCGTACAACCTGAAAGGCTCACCCAGTCGGCAGGGGCACCATATCTCAGAATCAAAGGGCACCGCTCTCACTCGCTTTCTATGTACTCGGTAAATTTCCATCCGTTGGGCCTGGCATATTTTTCGATGAACAGCCGGCGGCGGTAGATGTAATCCCGCTGCAGTTTTCGGATTTTGGCGTGCTTCACCTCCACGGCCTCCACCGTGCCGTTGGTATAGGTCACCAGAAAATCCGGCGTGTAGTGGGCAGCGGGCAGCCGCAGACCGCAGTAGGTATCCGCCGGGTAGAGTAGAAACTGCTTGTGCAGTTCTACCTGCGCCACCAACCCGGCCATGATCTTGGGCCACAGTTCGGCGGCATAGTATCGCCGCTCCAGTTCGCTTTCGGCTTCCGGCAGCAGCGGTCCCCGCCGGGCGGCGCCGGTCTGCAGCTGGCGCGCTCTTTTCTCGGTGTCCCGCCGGGACAGTGCTGCCCGAATTTGCTTTTGCGCTGCCGGTCCCAGGCGGGCCAGGTCTTTTTCGGTAAGCCCCATGGTCAGATGCTGCGGGACTGCTCGACCTTTTCAGCCCGGACGATACTCACCACGCCTTTTTTCAGGCTGAATTTTGCCACTACGTTCTCGGCTACTTTGATGCTGGTGCCACTGTAGATCTGTTCCTCCCGGATCATCCGCGCAACCTCGCGCAGCAGGTCCTGGACTTTGTCCCCCACATCCGGGAAGATTTCCTGCAAAACACGGCGCTCCTCCATCTGTCCGCGCACCGTTTTGCCCTGGATACAGGTACATTCCTGCGTGGCCCGCTGGTCAGCATCCTCCTGTGTTGCCGCCGGGCTGGAAAGGTGGCGGCTCTGGCCGCAGCACTTGCAAATTCCAAGGTTGAACATGTTGAAGGTCGTTTCACTCATCGGGGCTTCCTCCTGATATGGCAATTTGAGTTTCCCGCAGTTTCCGCCAACTCTGCGGTGGGCAGCTTACGCCTACCTCCTGCAACGGTATAGGCTGTTCAAATGTCACGGGGGCCTCCACGCTCCATGCGTAAATTTTCCCGCCGGGAACAGCTGTACTGCTTTCTGCGCCGGGAATCCTCTGGGGCCTCTCTGCGTATGCCTGCAACTCTTCCCGGCTCAGGCAGGCGCGGCGGCACACTTCGTCCACGTTCCTCTTTGTTACCGGGAGGATGTTTCGACACAGGAAGCGGCCAACAATGGCACCCCTTCCGCCTTCACGTTTGCTCTCGTAGAGCAGCACGGTGATCTCTTCGCTTTCACGCAGTCCTTTCGGTGCAGTCTTTCTGATCTCCAGCGTTTTCCGCCCGGACAGGATCAGCGCTGCATACCGGGCGCGGATACTCATCAGTATGTACTCCATCCTTAGGGTCTCCTTTCGTTTTCGATTTTCAGCATCAGCGTGGGGTCTTCCTGTTCCTCGGCCATCCTGGCAGCGTTGCGCATGCCAACGTCCCGACCGCTCAGCCAGGTGGCCCACAGCCCCAGGGCTGCCACAGCCACCATCACGATGTACTCCATTGGGTTATCCTCCTTTTCGTCGTCGCAATTTCAGGCTGATGGACCAGCCCAGAAAATCGTTGTAGTTGGCGTTTGCTTCGTTCAGCTCCCAGCCGGGGTACCGTCGGGCCCAGTATTCCGGGCTGTGCAGCAGAGCGCTGTCTGTGGCCAGACGTTCCACCTGCCGCCGGGTGTAGCGGCCATCCCGGGGCGGGGGCATCACGGGGTTACGAATGCCCCGACTTCGATAATAGCGGTGCTTGCGGTTGGGATGCTTCATCATGTAGTTGGCCAGGGCTTCCAGACTGCCTTTGTCCAGCTGCAGGCGGTCGGCGTTGGCGCGGCCCAGGCGGACCCCTTTTCGATGCCAGCAAGCCTCTATCTCATCCCGGGCAAGCCCGCAGCGCAGCAGTACATGGAAGTGGGGGACCACTGCTTTCTGGCCGGCATCCGGGTCGGCTTCCTGCCACTCCATCACGGCCAGACATTCGGGCTTGTCCAGCCCTGCGGCGCGGCATCGGTCCCGGATATGTCGCATAAAATTGCGAAAATCCCGCCAGGCTTGTTCCGGCGTTTCCGGCCGCAGATCGGCGGCATAGGTCAACGTGGTGTGGGTGTCTGCCTGGGTAAAGTTGGTTACGGCCAGCCGGTGGAACCACCGCCGGGCGGCTTTTGCGTTGTGGGCCGCCTGGGCGGGTGGTGTTCCGCGGAAAGCGGGCGGCGTGCTGTTCTGGCGGTCCAGTTCTCGGCCGCGGCCATCCCGGGAGGGGAGAGGGTAGATCTCCACTTCCTGGTATTGCGCCTGCCGTGGATTTCTTCCGCACAGGTATCTTCGTTCGCGCTGGTAGGTTTTCATGGGTTCCTCTCTTTGGGTGTGGAAGGAAAAGAACTTCTTTTGCAGGGGAACACACCGGGCAGGCTTGTTCAAATGCCGATCCTTTCCTGTGGGAAGAGCCTGCCCTCGTTTTCCCCTGCACCCCTTTCCCCGGCGGGGTACCGTTCTACTTTTATTACCCTATACGAGCCCATCAGGCGGCCGAAGCCGCCGGGCGTTCTTGACAGGGCGCAGCGCGTGGTCTATACTGAATTTGCAGATTCGGTGAGCCTTTGCGCTTGCCCAAACCGGCCTCGCAATGTTGCGGGGCCGGTTTTATTTTGTATTGGTTTGTTCCGCCGGGAAGCCGTTGGCTTCCGGGTATTCCTCGGCCAGCATGCGCAGCACCGCCGGGTGGAGCAGGGAAAGCTCAAACTTTACCCGGTCCAGATCGCCGGGCGGGCTGGACAACGCTGTGCCATCCAGGGATTTCTGCAGATACCGCAGGTAGAGCCGCTTGATGGTAGGATGGTTCACATTGAGGAAATACCATGGCGGGCGCTGCCGGGAATGGATCGAAGCATAGTATTCGGCTTCCCGCTGGCGCTCCTGCCAGATCAGTGGCGCCAGGCGGTCGATAAGTTCTCGCCGGGTGGGGGCGCTTTTGGTGTCAGGCATTCCAGTACCCGCCCAACAGTGTCCCGCTGTCGATCTGGCGGCAAAGGGCTTCCAGCGTTTGTTTGTCTACTTTGATGTACACTATCAGTTCTGTTCGTTTGCCTTTTCCTCTATTCAGAAAAGGCGCAACGCAGATCACTTCCAGATCGGCAAGCGGGGAATCCTGGTTCACGATGTTGGACGGAAACTCCAGTTTTTCCTTGTACGGCGGCACCTTCTGGGAGACAGGCGCTTCGATGTAGATGGAGGTTGTTTCGCTCGCGAGCACGTCGGCGGCATCGGTGACCGGGTAGCTGGTCAGTGTAAACTCTTTCAGAAATTGATACAGGGTCATGGTGTTCACCTCATACTTTTTTCGCACTGCCTCATGCCGGATTCTGCCGCGTCGATCATCATGGCGATGGACTGCAGCTTCTTATTCCGGGGAATAGCAGAGTTGCGCATGATGTCCCGCATGGCTTCATAGGCCTGCTGGTACCGGTCGGGCTTTTTGCACTCAAATGCAATTCGGATTTTTTGCGGTGTTTCCATCCGCTTCTCCCTCCAGTCTGAAGTAAAGCCCCAGCAGCCAGTTTTCAAGCAGGATGGCTGCCATGGTGGCCAGCAGGTTCAGCGCAACAATGGCCGCCAACAAGTAAACGGCCATCGCGGTGGCTGCCATCTTGACGGCGCCACGCAGCAGCGATACAATGAGGTTGTGCTTTTTTGCGATTGCACGTTTTTGGCCGTTCCGGTGTTGTCAGCGGTGGAGGATTTGTTTACCTGACGGCCACATTTGCAAACGTAGAGTGGCATACTCACACCCCCATGTTGTTGTGCATCTCGGCGTCACGGGCTGCCTTTCCGGCTTTGGCCGCGGCGTAAGCGCAGCGGATTTTGTCCAACTTGATGCGGTCGCACCAGTGGTCACTGAGGATTTTCTCCACCGTTTCATGCAAGAGTAAATCGGCATCCGCGCGGCCTTTTTGGAACGCTGCGGTGAGTTCATCGTAGGTCACAGTCGCTTCACCTCCGTAGCGCGGAACTTGTCGGCCAGATACTCGGCCAGAGATTGCGGCAGTGGAACCTGCCGACCCCGCCGCCAACCCACGATCAGAATGCGTCCATAATACCAATGGTCATCATAGAAGCGGGTGGGCAGTGCGCGCCCGGGAAGCCCCGGAAGATATACCAAGGCTGCGGGCTGTGTGCTGAACAGCTTCACCCGGACCGGACCGCCTAGATAGGCGTCCAGTCCTTGGGCGGTGTCGGGCACATTGCGGATCTCGGAAGGCTTTCCGGAGTCGATCAGGATTCCGCGCATTGCTTCGCCTTCTTTCTTTTGGCATAGTAGTTTCGATTGTATTCGACCAACTTCTCACGGTTGGCCTCCCGGTAGGCCCGCTGCTGGGCGGCCACCTTTTCACGGTTGGTCTCCCGGTAGGCCCGCTGCTGGGCGGCCACCTTTTCACGGTTGGCCTCCCGGTAGGCCCGCTGCTGGGCGGCCACCTTTTCACGGTTGGCCTCATACCAGGCCCGCTGCTGGGCGGCTTGTTTACTTTCCACAGCATGGCGGGCATCTGCATCCGTGTCTTTCGCCGCGGCCCATTCCTCCGCGCTCACGCCGTCCCAGGTGCAATCATCGTAGGGACACTGCTCACAGGTTGCGCAGGCTCCGCAAGGCGCTTTCATGTGGCCACCTCCTCGTCCAGGGCAAACCAGATGCCCAACAGGGCGTTGAGCGCCAGTACCCCGCCGACCAGCGCCGGGACGTTGAGCGCGGCCACCGCCGCCAGCAGGTAGATGCCCAGCGTCACCGCCGCAGTCTTGACGGCGGCGCGCAGCAGGGGTACAATAATGGTGAGCTTTTTCGTCAGCTCTTTGTTTCGGCCGTCGCGGTGTGCCAGCACCGGGGCGGTCATCTTTTTTTCAGCCATGATGGGACCATCCTTTCAGTCGTTTTCGTGTCCCGCTGCCAAAGCCGCCGCAAAGAGCGGGACCAGCAGGGGAGCGATGGCGTTGATGCCATCCTCAGTCAACACGGCGCCATGGATGGGGGCACCGCCCGGCAATTCTGTTTTTATGGTGTATGTGCGTTCGGTCATTGGTTTCACACTCCTTTCATTCTCCTTGTGGTTTGTACCTTCCCGCGGTAAAATGAATTGGAAAGGGTGATTGTAATGGTTTTGTATCATGCCGATCGAAGTGGTCAGCTTTCCGAAGGAATGCCCCTTAGATTGATGACAGACTTCACATTAAACAATGAAAAACAAGCGATATTTCACGAATGCTTTCCTGAGGGTTTATCAATGCATGGAATTCACTATGCTATGGACCATTGTTTCAATTTCCGTATAATTCCCGTACAGCTGCCCCCTTCTTCTTCATGCCCATGTGTTCCTCTTGGAAATATTGGTGAGTCCAATGCCTTTTTGGGAAGTACGATTTGTGAATATCAGTTTGAGCTGGCCAGAAAAGCGTTCTTCCCCCATAACCCCAGTCGCTTCCAGAGCGTATTTGCAGTTGAGAAGATGGATGATTTTGTGCAATGGGAAGATACCGGCATTGGTAAAGATTGTGCAGTATATGAGATCGAAACCGATGATTTGTATCGTTTTGACTCATCATGGCTGCGAGGTTGCCTTTCCTTTGGACCGGTAGGACGCCCATCACACCTTGGTTTTTCACCATCCATCAACCTTGACTTAGCTTTTAACTATTGGAAAGGAATTTCCAGTCCGTCGCCTCGTTGGGAATACGTTATTCCTCTTCCGGCTGTTGTTGGTCGCCGCGTTCGATAAAGCAATCCCTACCGAAACGGCTACCCATCAGCGGGCTTCTGCACTCGCCAAAGCGTTGACATTTACAACATGGATTTTGAACCTCCACGCCATCCGGCCAATAGCCTCCATAAAGACCGACCCCAAAGTCGTACTTCGGCATTTCATCCTCTGTCAACTGGTGTTGCTCCCCCTTGGAATCCAAAGGTACAATGGACATCTCCCAAGCGCCCGCTGCTTTTCGGAAAAAATCAGCGAGGTCTTTCGGATTTCCTGTCAAGGTAATCTGCATCCTGTTCACCTCCTTGCAGTACGGACTTTGGGACGGGTCAGGTGGTAGACTGGTGGTAATGGGGCAGTCTATGCAAAACTCGCATTATTGCGAGTTTTCCGGCAAAAAAATATCTCGGCACTCATCGTTTGTGAGGGACAGAACTGCTGCAATGGCGTGCATTTCACCTACAGTAAATTTCAGCCCGGCCGCAGATACTTTCCTCGAAAACGTGCTGGAATCCATGCCGATTCTTTCTGCTACATCTCCCTGCGTCAGCCCGTGCTCCCGGATTTTACCTTTCAAGAGATTCATGTTTGTCTGCATTGTCTCACCTCCCGAAACTCGCATTTTTGCGAGTTCTTGAGTGTATAATAGCACCCCTGCACAACCGTGTCAATACGCAATTCGCGTTTTTGCAAAATATTTTTTTGTTTTTGCTTTCCTATATTGCATTTTTGCAAATTTTATAGTATTCTATTCGCAAAGAGGTGATTTTTGTGACAACTGGCGACAGAATGAAACTCCGCCGAAAAGAGCTCGGTTTATCTGCCGAAACCGTTGCCGAGCGCCTTAATGTTTCCCCGGCTACCGTATATCGCTATGAAAAAGGTGATATTGAAAAGCTGCCAGGCGATATTCTTCCTATACTTTCTAAAGTCTTGCAAACCACGCCTGCATACCTTATGGGTTGGGAAGAAGATGCAGCTGCTTATAACGTTCCGCCGGGTTTCTCTCCCATGCCTGATATGGACACTGTCCCGCTCGTCGGCCGCATCGCCTGCGGTGAGCCCATCACCGCCGAGGAAAACCTGGAAGGCTATGTCTCCGTCCCTTCTGCCTGGCGCGCCACCTTTACGCTGCAGTGCGAGGGCGACAGCATGGAGCCGACAATCCACGACGGCGACCTGGTGGCCATCCGCAAGGACGTGCGCATAGAAAACGGCCAGATCGCCGCCGTGCGCATCGGTGACGAAGCCACCTTGAAACATCTGTATCTGCATGACGACTATATCGAGCTGCGGCCGGAAAACCCGACCTACGCGTCTATCATCCGCCGCAAAGAAGAAATGAACGATGTTTCGATTGAAGGCAAAGCCGTCGGCCTGTGCCGCGGTTTGTAAATTCCGGGCGTATTACTATTACAAAGACGTTTCAACTATGGAGTGATGTATGTGAGCCCCCTTGTTCGCTTTGCTGTCACGCTTCTTTTTGGCTGGACTGGTATCCACCGCTTTTTAGATCATAAAATCGGCACCGGCGTTTTGTACCTTTTGACGTTTGGCCTTTTCGGTATCGGCTGGGTCGTAGATGCTTGCATCGCGCTGGCAAGACTTGCATCGCCGCAAAAAGTACGCCCGGTCCCTAAACCGATACCTACTCCTGTGCCGCCGTCCGTCCCTGATTTGGTGCCGTCCTCCGTGTTTGTGCCCGCTATCGACCCTGTCTGCAAAATTTCACGCAGCGCTTTTGTGTCTCCAACCGCGAAGAATCTGGAGAGCATCCGCTCTTACGTTGTTCTTGATACCGAGACGACCGGCCTGGACCGCAAAACCGACCGCATCGTGGAGATCAGCCTGGCACGCTATGAGGATGGCGCGCAGGTCGACCTGTACACCACGCTGGTCGACCCGCAAATTCCGATACCGCCCGCAGCATCTCGGGTAAACCACATTACCGACGCCGACGTTGCCGGCGCGCCCACCTTTGCACAGGTCTGGCCGGATGTACTGCGCATGATGCAGGGGGCGCTTATTGTCGGGCATAACGTCACCTTCGATCTGGATATGATCGGGTATTCCATGCCGGATTCCGCCGCGCCGCTGGATGTTCAATACCTGGACACGCTCACGTTATCCAAAAAGGCTTTCCCCGGGCGCGATACCTACAAGCTGGCCAGCCTGGTAAAAGACCTTGGTATCTCCACCACCCAGACGCACCGGGCGGGCGACGACGTCGCTTTGACGTCGCAGCTTTTTGACCGTTGCCGGTCCGCGATCTGCGAGGCGTACCGCAAAGAGCTTGCTGCCCGCCGGGCGGAGCGGGAACGCAAAAAGGCAGAAAAGGAAGCCGCTTATAGTTGGTCGCCTTTGCTGAACAAAAATTTTGTGTTTACCGGCGATTTTGACCACGAACGGGAAAAGCTGGAAGGTTTCCTTGATGCTGTCGGGGCGAACCTGCGGCAGGAGGTCAACGGCAAAACCGACTACCTCGTAGTAGGCGATCTGAAAAATCTGCCGCTTTGGGCGGTTGAGCGGAAATACTACAAAGCCCAGGAAAAGATCAAGGCGGGAAGCAGCATCCAGATCATCACCGAAACCGAGTACCTGAAGGCCATCCGCAGCACGGTGGCTATGGCACCGGCAAAATAAAAAGCCCCGCCGGGCGCACCATTTTGCCGACGTCAGCAAAATGGTCCCCGCCGGGGCTCTTGTATAGGGGGTATGCTTATGTATAACGCAGCCGCGCCGGTTCTGCCGATCGCTTTCGGGTATTGCCGCAAGTCTACTACCGGCCAGCGCGAAGAGAGCATCGAAGCGCAGCAGCGCGCCATCGTGGCTTACGCGGCCACCTGCGGGTTTGACCTTGTAAAAATCTACAAAGACCACGGCAACAGCGGCCGCAACGGCGAACGCCCACAGTTTTCGCAGATGGTGGCCGATGCCATCGCCGGCGGCGCACAGGTCATTATCGTGCACAAGCTGGATCGTTTTTTCCGCAACGCAGAGCGGCAGACGCTGGTGGAAGCGCAGTTGCGCCGGCATGGCGTGCGGGTGCTTTCTGCCACCGAGCATTTCGACGACAGCCCGCAAGGGCAGTTCATGCGCAACATCACCAAGGCTATCAACCAGTGGTACAGCGCCAACCTGGCCCAGGAAGTTATGAAGGGCCTGCGCGAGAACGCCATGGGCGCCCGCAACACCGGCGGGCCGCCGCCGCTGGGGTATGCGGTGGACAAAGCCACCGGCAAGTTTGTGATCGAGCCGCGGGAAGCCGAAGCCGTGCGGATCATCTACCGCATGTACCTGCAGGACGCCGGGTATGCCGCGATCATCGACGAACTGAACCGCGGCGGCTACAAGACCCGCCGGGGGCAGCCGTTCGGCAAAAACAGCATCTACGAGATTCTGCGCAATGAGAAATACACCGGGGTGTATGTATGGAACCGCCTGGCGCCGGCCGACCCGGATGGACACGTCAGCCGCCGGCGGCTGAAACCCAAATCGGAATGGGTCTATATAGAAAATGGTATGCCGCGCATTATAGAGCCGGAAGATTTCCGCCGGGCACAGATCGCAATGGAGAAGCGCCGCCACAAGAGCGGACAGGCGCGCGCAAAAGTGTTCTACTTGCTTTCCGGGCTGGTGTGCTGTGGCGGCTGCGGCGGCCCGATGGGCGGCGAGGTCCGCCGCTACAAGAGCCATGGCGATACGCCGGTGGAATATCGGTACTATGTCTGTACTACCAGGAAGCGGATGCACACGGCGGGGGACCATGTGCGGGCAGTACCGGCGGACAAGCTGGAAAGTGCTGTGCTTGAATATCTTCAGCGCATCGTATTGAACCCTGCCACGATGGAAGCTATGTGTGCCGCCGTCCTGGCAGCCATGCAGCAGGGGGACAGTCCCGCCGAGAAAGCCGCCGGATTTAGGAAGCAGGCGGAAGCCCTGCAGCGCAAGATTGACCGGCTGTATACAGCCATCGAAAACGGCCTTGACGGCCCGGACACGATCCGGCGTATCAAAGAGATGCAGGCCCAGCGCGCCGACCTGTTGTCCAAGGTGGAAGCGCAGGAGCGCGAAACTGGAAAGACTGCGGCCACGGTCGAGGAACTTTGCCGCGTGTGGGGCGGCATACGCCTGGACAAACTCCCTCCCGAACAGATGCGCACGCTTATTCGGGAACTGGTCGAGAAGATCATCGTGTACGATGACGGCCCCAACGCCCACCGCGTGCGTGTCGTACTCAACCCGGGAAAAGTAAGGCCCCCGGACCAGCCGCCGGACTACGTCTCTACGCCATTTGATAAGCTGGGGACTCTTTTGGATAGAACTGTGGACGGTCTACCCCTGCCAAAAAGACCTGTCATTTGACAGGTCTTTTTTGTTTGTGAAATAGTGTCTTGGAACTCTTGATTTTTCCTTGCACCGTGCTATAATACCAAACACGGAATCAGAAGGTGTATCTTTTGGGGTAGGGGAATTCAAGTATGACTAAAGATTTGACGAGCGGAAATCCGCTAAAAGTGATCCTTTTCTTTACGCTGCCTCTTGTGTTGGGAAATCTGTTTCAACAGTTTTACGCGCTGGCAGATACGATCATTGTGGGCCGGTATTGCGGTGTCAGCGCCTTGGCATCGGTTGGGTCTACCGGTTCCATCAATTACCTGATCCTGGGATTTGTGATTGGCGTCTGCAACGGATTCGCCATCCCCATTGCCCAGTTGTTTGGCGCACAGGATTACCGGGACCTGCGCCGCCATGTGGCGAATGCGGCATGGTTGTGCCTTGCGGCTAGCGTTGTTCTGACGGTTCTTACCGTAAGCCTTACCCGCCCGATGCTGATGCTGATGCAGACGCCGGAGGATATTCTGGACGGTGCGGTCATTTATATCGGCTGGATTTTTGCGGGAATTCCCTTTATCTTTTTATACAATATGGTGGCCGGCATCATGCGTGCATTGGGAGATAGCAAAACGCCGTTGTTTTTTCTGATCA
Organism: Candidatus Gemmiger excrementigallinarum; assembly: GCA_019116445.1. Taxonomy (GTDB): domain Bacteria; phylum Bacillota; class Clostridia; order Oscillospirales; family Ruminococcaceae; genus Gemmiger; species Gemmiger excrementigallinarum. Next base: position 67,130 of record DXBP01000002.1, on the reverse strand, counting down.
TGACAAGTGCCATGAACATCGGTTTGGATCTTTTTTTTGTGATCCCGCTGAACATGGGCATTCTCGGCGCGGCCCTGGCTACGGACATTTCACAGGCGATTTCCGGTGTGCTGAGTTTTGTGTACCTCTGCCGTAAGTTTGAGGTACTGCGTATGCAAAAGGGGGAAGCTCGCCTTTGCAAGAGCGCCTGTATGCGTTTGATCGGGATCGGCGTCCCGATGGGACTGCAGTGCAGTATTACCGCAATTGGCAGTGTGATCGTGCAGTGGGCGGTCAATATTCTTGGCAGCACGGCGGTGGCGGCGGTTACAGCGGCCAGCAAGACCATGAATCTGCTGACCGTCCCGCTGGAGAGCATCGGCACAGCGATGGCAACCTATTCCGGGCAAAATCTTGGCGCCGCTCGTATGGAACGGGTGCGCAAGGGTGTGCACAGCGCTTTGATCATCGCCACTATCTATGCGATTGCCTCGCTGATCCTGCTCCATTTCGGGGATGTGACCATCATGGGTCTGTTCCTGGATACTTCGTCTGAAGTCGAAATCGTGGCTATGGGGCGCCAGTATCTGTTCTGGAACAGCGTATTCTTTATCCCGCTGGGAGCGCTGATTGTCTGGCGGTACAGCATCCAGGGACTGGGGTACTCCAGCTTGGCAATGCTGGCCGGTGCGGCAGAAATGGTGGCGCGCACGTCTGTGGCCATCATTCTGGTTCCTATGCTCGGCTATTTTGGCGCGGAATTGGCCAACCCGGCTGCCTGGATCGCAGCTTGCCTGTTCCTGTATCCTGCCTATAGATGGACCTGCCGGCAGCTGGATAACCGCCTTCTGGCAGCACGGCTGCACATGAAAAGTACAGAAACGTCTTCGGACGGGATGATCGTATCATGATGTGCCGGGTTGGAGCGGACGCCTGACCAATCTTGCAAAACCGTGCTAAACAGTTTATAATAATTGCGTTCATAATGTAACAGGGAAAGCCGGAAAGGAAAGAAAAATGCCGCAGAAATTGCCGTTTATTACTTTGGAACAGGCAAAGGGAATCATTGCCGATGTTCCTACGCCGTTCCATTTGTATGATGAAAAGGGAATCCGGGAAAATGCACGCCGTGTGAACGAGGCTTTTTCCTGGAACAAGGGATTTAAAGAATATTTTGCTGTAAAAGCGACCCCCAATCCGTACATCCTCAAGATTTTGCAGGAAGAGGGCTGCGGTGTTGATTGCTCGAGTTATACCGAACTGCTGATGAGTGAAGCGTGTGGTTTCAAAGGCAGCGACATCATGTTTTCTTCCAACGACACGCCGGCGCAGGATATGCAGAAAGCGTATGAGCTGGGAGCTTATATCAATCTGGATGATCTGACTCATGTGGAGTTTTTGCAGCAGGTAGCCGGAATCCCCAAAACTGTGTGCTGCCGGTACAATCCGGGCGGTGTGTTCGACCTGGGCAACGGAATCATGGATAACCCCGGGGATGCCAAGTATGGTATGAGCGAAGACCAGATGGCTGAGGCATATACCAAGCTGATGGCGCTGGGGGCGGAAGAGTTTGGCATTCATGCATTCCTGGCCAGCAACACGGTGACCGATGAGTACTACCCCAAATTGGCGGGTATTTTGTTCCGTCTGGCGGTGCGTCTGCATGAGCGGACCGGCGCGAAAATCAAGTTTATCAATCTTTCAGGCGGCGTAGGCATTGCATACCGCCCGGATCAGCGCAGCAATGATATCGCCAAAATCGGTGAAGGCGTGCGCCAACAGTTTGAGGAGATCCTTGTCCCCGCCGGCATGGGCGATGTGGCGCTTTTCACCGAGATGGGGCGCTATATGCTGGCACCTTACGGCGGCTTGGTTACGACGGTACTGCACGAAAAGCACATCTACAAGGAGTATATTGGTGTGGATGCCTGCGCAGCCAACCTGATGCGCCCGGCTATGTACGGTGCCTATCACCACATCACGGTGCTTGGCAAGGAGAATGAACCCTGCGACCATAAGTATGATATCACCGGTGGTCTGTGCGAAAACAACGATAAATTTGCCATTGACCGCATGATGCCCAAGATCGAGAAGGGGGATGTTCTGTTCATTCACGATACGGGTGCACACGGCTTCTCCATGGGATACAATTACAACGGTAAGCTGCGCAGTGCGGAAGTGCTTCTGAAAGAGGATGGCACGCACCAGTTGATCCGCCGCGCTGAAACACCGGAAGATTATTTTGCCACTTTTGACTTTACGCCGTTTTTCAAGAAAAGCTGAATAGAAAAAGGAAAAGCTTCCTGCCTGGGCAGGAAGCTTTTTGTGTGTTTACTCGGTTTCGGCAATGATGCCGCCGCCGTAGACAAGGCCGTCACGATACAGTACGGCGCTTTGGCCGGGGGCCGGGGCTCTGACCGGTTCCGGAAAATCGATTTCGCCATTTCCGTTGTACACGCACGGGGCAGGTTTTGCGGCACTGCGGATTTTGACGAGATACTCCCCGGCGGGGAGCGGCAGGGCATTTGGGGTGATCAGATCGGTCAGACGGATGCGGCTGCTGTATTCCTGACCGGTTTCCGCCAACTGAATGTCGCCATTCTCCAAAATGGCTTTGACAAACAAAGGCCGCCCGGCAGCAATTCCAAGACCTTTGCGCTGGCCAACAGTGTAATGGTCCACGCCGGCGTGAGCGCCCAGATCTTCACCCTGCGGGCCGATGAAGCGACCTGTTTTGGGGGTGAAGCCGCGTGCCCGGATATAAGAGGAATAGTCCCCGTCGGGGATGAAGCAGATTTCCATGGAATCGGGAGCGTCTGCACAGGCGAGATGGAGCTCCCGGGCCATTTCCCGGATGTCATCCTTCTCGAATTCTCCCAAGGGCAATACCAGCTTGCTGAGAATTTCCTGCGGCAGGCGATAGAGCATATAACTCTGATCCCGCGCGGCACTTTCCGGCACTGCAATGCGGCTGGTTCCGTTTTCATCCACTTCTACACGGGCATAATGGCCGGTGGCAATGAATTTGCAGCCAAGTTCTGCGGCCTTTTCTGCCAGAAGCTGGAATTTTACAAGCGGGTTGCACATAATACAGGGGTTGGGGGTCCTGCCGGCACAATAATTTTCGCAGAAGGGCAAAATAACATACTGCTCAAATGCCTGCTCCGCATCAATCACATGAAGCGGGATCTGCAACGTTTCAGCGGATGCTTTTGCGGCGTCGACTGCGGCATTGTGAGCGGGGGAAAAGCGGATCACCGCACCTTGTACGGAAAATCCCTGTTCCTGCAGAATGCGAACAGCCACACTGGAATCCACGCCGCCGCTCATCCCCATCAAAACTTTATCCTGCTTTTCAAAGGTATTGAAGCCTTCCATGGGAGGTCCTCCTTATTATCTTGGTGCGGTCAGGCCTGGCGGCCGCCGTACTTTTTACTCTGCTCAACGGCCATGCGGTCGCAGCGTTCGTTTTCGGGATGGCCGGCATGACCTTTGAGCCAGTGATAGGTGATCTGGTGCTTCTCGCTTTCCGCCAGAAGTGGGGCCCAAAGGTCCGAATTCAGAGCGGGAGATTTATCGGCTTTCTTCCAGCCTCTTGCACGCCAGCCCTTTGCCCAGCCTTTTTCCAGCGCGTTGATGACATACTGGCTGTCGCTGTACAGGTCAATGGCGCAGGGTTCTTTCAACTGGCGCAGAGCTTCCAGCAGGGCCGTCATTTCCATGCGGTTGTTGGTAGTCTGGGCTTCGCCGCCGGAAAGTTCCTTCTCGTAAACCTTGTCACGGGCCCGGAAACGCAGAATCGCTCCCCAGCCACCCGGGCCGGGATTGCCGCTGCAAGCCCCGTCGGTATAGATCTCGATATGTTTCATATAAATCTCCTGGTACTGACAATAATCCTTGTACAGGAATTATACCCGCTTTACAGACTTATGGCAAGTTTGACAAGGCAGTGGAATCCGTTTATAATAAATAATAACTGCAATGATGTGTATAGACCGGGCCCGGCCGCGCCTTTTCAGGCGGACTTTTCGCGCCCAACCGAAACACGAAAGGCTAAACGGCCTTTCTGCATACATAAATCGCAAATTCAGCACAGAGGCCCGAAGTGTACGTCTTTGTACCTGGGGGTTCTGTCAGAAGAGAGCACGGAGGTTTTCATGGAAGAAGTCAAGCCGAAACGTAAATCGTCGAATGGAAATAATGGACAGGCCGCAGCGGAACGTACCGTTTCCCGCCGCGCGGCCCGTAACGAAAAAGCCCAGCAGAACGCTAACACGCCGCGCCGTCCCCGCCGCAAATCCGGGCACGGGGTACCTGCTGCGGAGTCTGCCGCAGCGGCACAAAGTGTGCCGGCGCCGCGGCCACGCCGTGGCCGTAATCCGTCGGCCCAGCAACTGCAGAACGGAACGGCCCCGAATAGCAAATCCCAGCCGCGCCGCAGCCGCAAACAGCAGCAGCGCAACAATTATGAAATGACGCCCGCAATTCCTATGCATATCTGTCCGTTGGGCGGTTTGGGCGAAGTTGGCAAAAACATCACGTTGTATGAATGCCAGGGCGATATGATCCTTGTGGATTGCGGCCTGGTATTCCCGGATGCCGATATGTTCGGCGTCGATCTGGTGATTCCGGACTTTACCTATGTGCTGGAAAACAAGGACCGGATCAAAGGCCTGTTCATCACCCATGGTCATGAAGACCACATTGGCAGTCTGCCGTATCTGCTCAAGAAGTTCGATGTGCCGATTTATGCCGCCCGGCTGACCATCGGTCTTATCAAGAATAAACTCGAAGAACACGGTCTGGCATCCAGTGCGATTTTCCATGAAATTCGTCCGCGCCAGAAGGTCAAACTGGGATGCTTTACGGTGGAGCCGATCCATGTGAACCACTCCATCCCCGATGCGCTGGCATTTGCCATTGAGTGCCCGGCGGGTGTGGTGATCCATACCGGCGACTTCAAGGTGGACTATACACCGCTCTCGGGCGATGCTGTCACGGATCTTTCCACCATTGCCGAGTACGGCCGTAAAGGTGTGCTGGCCCTGCTGTCGGATTCCACCAACGCAGAGCGCCCGGGCTTTACGGCTACGGAACAGACGGTGGCGGAAGGTGTGCGCCGGTTGTTTGTTCGCGCCCGCAACCGCAGAATTATTGTGGCGACCTTTGCCTCCAACATTTATCGTGTGCAGCAGATCATTGATTTGGCGATTGAGTCGGGCCGCAAGGTGGCGGTCAGCGGCCGCAGCATGGTTTCCAACACGGAAATGGCCCGCGAACTGGGGTATCTCCACGCACCGGATAACGTGCTCATCGATATTGATGAAATCAACAAGTATCCGCCGGAAAAAGTGGTCCTGATTACCACCGGCAGCCAGGGCGAACCGCTGTCCGCCCTTTCCCGTATGGCACAGGCCAGCCACCGTCAGGTGAAGGTCGGCCCCAATGACTTTATCATCATTTCGGCGCGGCCCATTCCCGGCAACGAGAAAACGGTGACCAAAGTCGTCAACGGTCTGCTGAGCCTTGGCGCGGAAGTTATCTATGAGAACATGTACGACACGCATGTTTCCGGCCATGCCTGCCAGGAAGAACAAAAGTTGATGCTCACGCTGGCACATCCGCAGTATTTTCTGCCGGTGCATGGCGAGTTCAAACAGCTCAAGCGCCATGCCGAAACGGCAGAACATCTGGGATATATCCCGAAGCAGAATATCTATATTGCAGAAAACGGACAGAATATCCGTATTTCGGCGGACAGTATGACGGTAGAAAACACCGTGACGGCAGGCGCTGTCATGGTGGACGGCTACGGCGTGGGCGATGTGGGCAATGTTGTCCTGCGTGACCGTCATCATCTGTCGGAGGATGGTATCATTATTGTGACCGCTGCAGTGGATGGTTCCAACGGTCAGGTCCTTTCCGGGCCTGATATCGTCAGCCGCGGGTTTGTCTATGTACGGGAAAGCGAAGAACTCATGGACGGTTTGCGCACCCAGGTCGAGATGGCGCTGGATCGCAGCCTGAGCGACAATATGCATGACTGGGCCAGTGTGAAAGCCCGTGTGCGGGAGGCGCTTTCCAGTTATATTTATCGCCGTACCAAGCGCAGCCCGATGATTCTGCCCATCTTACTGGAAGTTTGAGGATTCGCCCGCCCGGCGGGAATGTGGGGTTTTCACCATGAAACACAAAGACGGCCTGGATGCGGCTGCAGTGCTTTTACTGCTGCTGGTGGCGTTGGTGGCGATGGTTGTTCCGGTGGCAATTGTTTCACCGCAATGGCTTATCGTACCGTTTGTACTGGTCGTTGTTGCACTGTGTGTGCTGTGGTATACACGGCGCAGACTGCGCGCCTATGTGGCTGCACAGCTGTGCAGCACAGATTTTGAAAACAGCCGGATACAGTACAGCCTTACGGGGCTGCCGATCCCGACGGTACTCGTTGCGGATGGCAGAATTCTGTGGTATAATACTTTCTTCCGCGAAAAGGTCCTGGAAGGCAGCGACGCAGTGACGCGTCCGGTGGAACGGGTTTTGCCGGATCTGGATTTGGCTGTCTGTTCGCGTCCGCACGGGCAGGATCTTGTTGTGGGAGAACGGCGTTTTACGGCTTACGCCGGTTCTGCAAAGGGCAGCCGCGGCGCCAGCATCGTATACCTGGTCGACAATACCTTCTACAAGCAGACCCTTGACGAATATACCGAAAGCCGTCCGGCCTGTCTGATCATTGTAATCGACAGTTACGATGAACTGTTTGATGATATGAAAGACAGTGAACAGGCCAAGGAACTGGAAGCGATCAACAGTCTTCTGGAAGAGTACATCGGGAGAAGCACCGGTTTTCTGCGCCGTGTTTCCAACAGCCGTTATATTGCGGTGGTGGAGGAGCGCGATGTGCGCTGGATGCTGCAGGAACGGTTTGATATTCTGGATAAAGTGCGCGCATTGCATCCCGGAGGCCTTACAACACTTTCTATTGGCGTGGGCCACGGCGGCAAAACCCTTCAGGAATGCCATCAGATGGCGCGTGAGAGCATCGACATCGCGCTGGGGCGCGGTGGAGATCAGGCGGCTGTAAAGACGGTGGACGGATTTGAGTTCTATGGCGGCATTTCCCATGGCGTGGAAAAACGCAGCCATGTACGCAGCCGCATCATCTCCCGTGCGCTGTGCGATCTTATCAAGAAGAGCGACAGCGTCATTGTCATGGGACATCGCATGAGCGATCTGGATGCGGTAGGTTCCGCAATCGGTGCCCTGCGCATCTGCAAAATGTGCGGTGTCCCGGCAGTTATTGCCATCAACAGCGATGCAACGCTGGCAGGGTCGCTGCTCAAAACGTTCCTGGATGCAGGCTGCGGTAAAGACTTTATTGCACCGGATCAAACGCTGGATGTCATCACCCCTAACACGTTGCTGATCGTGGTGGATACCTACCAGAAACGACTTCTGGAAAGCCAGAAAATATACGAGAAGTGCAAGCGCGTTGTGGTGATCGATCATCACCGTATGGCGGTTGGACACATTGACCGTCCTTTGCTGCTGTACCACGAACCGTATGCTTCCAGCGCCAGTGAACTGATTTGTGAATTGCTTCAGTTCATGCCCAAGGAAGGCAACATCACACCGCTGGAAGCACAGGCTTTGCTGGCTGGCATCATGCTCGATACCCGCAGCTTTGCACTGCATGTAGGGGTGCGTACCTTTGAAGCTGCTGCCTGGCTGCGAAGCCGCGGTGCACAGACGGCGGAAACCAAACTGTTGTTCAACACTTCGAAGGAGGAATATGAGGCGCGCGCTCACATTGTGGAGAGTGCCTACATATACAAAGGCTGTGCCATTGCACTGTCCGGCGAACTGGACGCCGGTATGAACGTGGTTCTGCCTATGGCAGCCAATGACCTGTTGACGATCAACGGGGTAGATGCCAGCTTTGTTGCCGTAGCCAAGAACGGCGGAGTCAACATTTCTGCCCGCAGCATGGGTGCCCTCAATGTACAGGTGATCCTGGAACCTTTGGGAGGCGGCGGTCATCTGATGATGGCCGGCGCACAGCTGCAGAATTGTACGCTGGATGCTGCGGAGCGGCAGATCCGTGAACAGATTGATATTTACCGTGCTTCGCAGGCGGCAAATGCCGTCGCGACACGACAAAACTGATATGATTGGAGGATACACGATATGAAAATCATTCTGAAACAGGATGTGAAAACCATCGGCAAGAAGGACGAGATCCATGAGGTTTCTGACGGGTACGCCCGCAATTTCCTTTTCCCGCGCGGTCTGGCGGCACCGGCTGACGCTGCTGCTTTGAACCAGGCCCGCACCAAGAGCGAAGCTAAGGCCCATCACGAGGCGGAAGCCCGTGCTGCTGCAGAAGCGCTGGCCGCCAAGATCAAGGGCAAAACGGTGACTGCCAAGATCAAGGGTGGTGCTTCCGGCAAGTTGTATGGTAAAGTTACCGGCAAGGAAGTGGCGGAACTGCTGACCCAGCTGACCGGAACGGAAATTGACAAGAAAAAGGTGGAACTGCCCTCTGCCATCAAGGAGTTTGGCAGCTATGATGCTACCGTTCGCCTGTATGCAGGGGTTTCGGCACCTTTTAAGGTCAAGGTGGAAGAACTGTAAAGAAAAGAAACTTTACATAAAATGCGTGGGGAAGGGGGATGCCTGTTGTGCCGCGCAATGAAGAATTGAGCCTTTCCAGCCTGGGCATCCAGATGCCCTACAATATGCAGGCCGAGCAGAGCATTTTGGGTGCGGCTTTGATGGATGAAACGATTCTGAATCGCCTCATCACCGATATGGAACCGGAAATGTTCTATTCGGACCAGAACCGCGCTGTGTATGAAACGATGCGCACACTTTATACGGAGAGTGAAGCCGTCGACATCATCACACTGGTGAACGCACTGGCTGGCGCAGGTACTTTTGCCAGTGCCGACGATGCCAAAATTTATATTACCCATATTGCCGAAACGGTGCCGGCCATTTCCAATGTTGATTCGTACTTTAAAATTGTCAGGGAAAAGTATCAGGCACGCCGTCTGATCGAGGCGGCCCGCAGTATCCTGAGCGAAACGACTAGCGGCGAAGATGCCGATATGCTTCTGGAGTCGGCAGAACAGAAGATTTACGATATTCGCAGTGGTCGTGATAAATCGGGCGTCAAGACCATCCGGGAATCCATCCTGGAAGTCATTGATACGATGCAGAAACTCAGCGGTGCGGACCGCGACAAGTTCGCCGGTATTCCCACGGGCTTCAATTACCTGGATACCGTCTTGACCGGACTCGGCCGCTCTGACCTGATTATCCTGGCCGCGCGTCCCGGTATGGGAAAAACGAGCTTTGCATTGAATATCGCAACCAATGTGGCACGGCAGCAAAAGGTGCCGACGATTATTTTCAGTCTGGAAATGACCTGCGAACAGCTGACGGACCGAATTCTTTCCAGTACAGCCAACATCGACAGTCAGGCCTTCCGCACAGGCAGGCTGAATAATTCCGACTGGAACGACTTTGCACAGGCCACCTCGCTGCTGTACAATGCACCGATTTATATGGATGATACTTCCGGTATCTCGGTGCCGGAAATCAAGGCCAAAATCCGCACCATCAATCAGGACCCCAAGAAAGACAAAATCGGCCTGGTGATCATTGACTATCTGCAGCTGATGCAAAGCGCCAAAAGGACCGAGAGCCGCGTGCAGGAAATCAGCGATATTACCCGGAACCTGAAAATTATGGCAAAGGAACTCAATGTTCCCGTTATTGCTTTGTCGCAGCTTTCCCGTGCGGCGGAAAAGACGGCGGGACGTTCCGATCACCGGCCGCAGCTTTCTGACCTGCGCGACTCCGGCTCTATCGAACAGGACGCCGATATTGTACTGTTCCTGTACCGTGCTGCGTATTACAACTCGCAGAATGGGGAAGAAAATCAGGCCAACGAAAACGAAGCCGAATGTATCGTGGCCAAAAACCGTCACGGTGAGACCAGCGTGGTCCGTCTTGGCTGGGATGGTGCGCATACACGCTTCAGCAATTTGGATGTGACCCATGAGTTCTGATAGCGAAAATGTAATTCAACACGTGGAAGAAACCTTGCTGGCGTATTGCCGTCAACAGGGCTTGTTCAAGTCTGGCGACAGAGTCATTGCAGCCTGCTCCGGAGGGGCAGACTCTATGGCTTTGTTGCTTTTTTTGCTTAGGCGGCGGCGGGATCTGGAAATTGAAGTCCTGGCGACCCATGTCAATCACGGAATCCGCGGCGTCAATGCGGTGGCTGACGCTAATTTTGTGACAGCTTTCTGCCGCAAAAACGGTGTGGAACTGTTCCTGTACGATGCCCTGCGTGAAGGGGTGGAAATCCCGCAGCAGCCCAGTGAGGAATGGGCACGCGGACTTCGCTACGGATGGTTTGATCGCCTTGCGATTCAGGAAGAAGCATTTATTGCAACAGCCCATACGATGTCGGATCAGGTGGAAACCGTCCTGTTCCGCATGGCGCGGGGAACCGGCCTGCACGGCCTGGCAGGAATTCCGCCCCGTCGGGGCTATTATGTGCGCCCGTGTCTTTGCCTTACCCGTTCGGATACTGAGGCATACTGTGCGGCACTTGGGCAAAACTATGTTCAGGACGAAACCAACGAACAGAATACCTATGCCCGCAATCGGATTCGCCACGATGCCATCCCTGCTTTGCAATATGCAAATCCGTCGGCGGAGGTTGCCATTGCACGGCTGTGCCGTCAGATACGGGATCTGGACCAGTGGCTTACGGGGGAGGCCGCTGCACTTTTGCAGGCGGCCACCGTGGAGAATGGATACGAGGTATCCGTTCTTCGTAAGGCAGAAGGCCCTGTGCTGGACGCGGCACTGCATTCACTGGTAAGCCCGGTGCGAGATGCGGAAGAAAAATATATTACGCTACTGCGCTTTCTGATTCAGCGCGGTGAGGGTGCCCTGCAGCTTACGCCTGAAGTGACCTACAAAGTAAAGGATGGAGTCTTGTTGCGGCTGACACCCCGGGGCGTACGTCCGCCGCCTGCGCCGCCGCAGCCTTTCAGCGAAGGGCGTTTTCTGCTGCCGGGTGGTTATTTTGTTGAATTTCGCCGTGTAAAGTATGAAGAATTTCTAAAAAATCAACCAATTTTCAAAAAAGACTTAAACTGTTGCGCGGATTGTGCTAAAATACAGAAGAATCTACTTTTGCGTACACGTCTGCCGGGGGATTTTTTCCGCCCGGCCGGTCGTCATGTACGCAAGACGTTGAAAAAATACTATAACGAACTCGGAATTCCGCAGGATGAACGTTCGCTGCTTCCTTTGCTGGCGGACGGAAGTGAAGTGCTCTGGTTGTGGGGCAGCGGTTTTGCCGAAGGCGTTGCTCCCGATTCTTATACCAACGAGGTATGGACGGTGCACACGGAAAAAGCCGAGGAGGATTAAGCGCATGCATAGCATGGATCAGGATATTGATCATATTTTGGTATCAGAAGAACAGCTCAAACAGAAGGTGGCAGAACTGGGGGCGCAGATCAGCCGGGACTATGAAGGCCGCGATCTGCTGCTGGTTTCCATTCTCAAGGGGTCTGTCGTCTTTATGGCTGATCTGATGCGCGCTGTAACGATTCCCTGCGGAATTGATTTTATGGTAGTTTCCAGTTATGGCGGAGCCAATACTGAGTCAACGGGCCTCGTTAAGATCGTTAAGGACCTGGATGCCGATCTCACCGGCAAAGATGTTCTGATCGTGGAGGATATTCTGGACACCGGTATTACGCTGTCCCATCTGCTGCCCATGCTGCGGATGCGCAATCCGAACAGTGTGCGCCTGTGTACGATTCTGAGCAAGCCCAGCCGCCGCAAGGCAGATATTGAACCGGACTATCTTGGATTTGAAGTCCCGGACGAGTTCGTGGTCGGTTACGGGCTGGATTACGATGAGAAGTATCGCAACCTGCCTTATGTGGGTGTTCTTAAACCCGAAATCTACAGCAAATAAGGGCTGATTCGGGCAGCCAAAATTACCCGGTGTCAGGCACCGGATAGGAGTTGATTTCTTGCAGCATAAACCTCGTTTCAGCGGCATCCTTGTGGTTGCCGTGCTCATGGTGTTGGTTTTGTTCTTTGTCAGTCTGTCGCCGTTGCTGTCGGCTACCGCATCGAACCATATCAATTATTCTGAGATTTATTATTATTTTGAAAACCAGCAGGTTACCTCGTACCGTTTGGATATGGGAACCAATAAGCTGGAAATGTGGCTTAAGGAAGGCAAGATTCCTCTTCCGGAAGCTACCGTCCAGATGGACGATGAGCAGACCGGTGGGTTGCTCAACAGCCTGGGAGCAGCTGAAGAAGATATGCTTCCTGCGAATGGCGGCACGGTGTATGTCACCTACAAGCTGCCCTATGGTGTTGACTTCAATACCGGCAAAATTTCCGATTTCGTGGATGCTTACAACGAAGCAAATCCCGATGCCCCCATGATTTTTGACTATGTGGCAGCCAAGACCAGCATTCCCTGGCTGGAAATTATCTTCTATGTGGTGATGCTGGGCAGCCTTGGTATGCTGTTTATGTCGATGTACCGTGGCGGTGCCGGCGGCGGTATTATGAACGTCGGTCGCGCCAAGGTCAAAGATCAGCAGGAAAACCAGCGCAGAGCCACGTTTGCGGATGTGGCCGGTGCTGATGAAGAAAAAGCGGAATTGCAGGAGGTTGTGGAGTTCCTCAAGGCACCCGGAAAATTTAATTCCCTGGGAGCACGGATTCCGCACGGTGTGTTGCTGGTAGGCCCTCCGGGTACCGGTAAAACTCTGTTGGCACGTGCCTGTGCCGGTGAAGCGGGCGTTCCTTTCTATGCGATTTCCGGTTCCGACTTTGTGGAAATGTATGTCGGTGTCGGTGCTTCGCGTGTGCGCGATCTGTTTGAAAAAGCCAAAAAGACGATGCCTTCTATCGTCTTTATCGATGAGATTGACGCCGTTGGTCGTCAGCGCGGCGCTGGCCTTGGCGGCGGTCACGATGAGCGTGAACAGACCCTGAACCAGTTGCTGGTGGAAATGGATGGTTTTGATGCCAATGACGGCGTTATCGTCATGGCGGCTACCAACCGCGCCGACATTCTGGACAAGGCTTTGCTGCGTCCTGGGCGTTTTGACCGCCAGGTTTATGTTGGGCTGCCTGATGTCAAGGGCCGTGAGGAGATTCTTAAGGTGCATACCAAGAATAAGCCGCTCGGACCGGATGTCAGCCTGAAAACAATCGCCCGTACTACTGCAGGATTCTCGGGCGCAGACCTGGAAAATCTTGTCAATGAAGCGGCATTGCTGGCCGCTCGCCGCGGCAAAAAGGCCATCACTGAGCCGGAAATCGAAGAAGCTTCCGTTAAGGTTATGATGGGCCCTGAGAAGAAGAGCCATGTGGTGACGGACGATGAGCGCCGTCTGGTCGCTTACCATGAAACCGGTCACGCAATTACCGGCTATTTCGGCAAGCATCATGATCCCGTGCACCAGATCAGCATTATTTCTCGTGGCGGGGCCGGTGGTTATACGATGTATTTGCCGGAAAAGGATCCCAGCTATGTAACCAAGACGGCGATGTTTGAAAACATTGTTTCTCTGTTGGGCGGTCGAGTGGCCGAACAGTTGGTGCTCGACGATATTTCGACCGGTGCGTCGAACGACCTGCAGCGTGCTACGGATACGGCTCGCGCGATGGTTACCCGGTATGGCTTCTCTGAGCGTATGGGTCCTGTTGTATATGGCAGTGATCCCGGGCAGACCTTCCTGGGTCGTGATTTTGGCCAGGGAAAGGGCTATTCGGAGGCTATTGCGTCGGAAATCGATAATGAAATCCGTGATATTGTAGATGAAGCATACGAAACGGCACGGCGGCTGCTGACGGAGCACATGACAGAGCTGCATAAGATAGCCACCGTTTTGATGGAACGCGAAAAAATCAGCGGTGATGAATTCAAAACGCTGATGGAAGGCGGAACATTGCCGCCGTTCGATCTGGGAAAGGGTGAAACGGCCAAGCCGGAACAGGATACTTCCGCTCCGGTCCAGACCCCTGAACAGGAGGAAGCCCCGAAACCTAAGACTGCTGCCGAGCCGGATGCAGACCGACCGGACGCCCAAGAGTAAAAAGTAGGTGTTGGATCATGGATCAGAATTTTTCCCTGATGGCGCAGTCCCGCGCCAATTATTACACGGCCGGAAGCCCGGTGCAGTTTGTACGGGTTGAATTGCTGAAAGGCGATGTGACCGGCGAAGTTGCGGTGTGCCTTACCTTCAAAAATGTGGGTACAGAGCCCCTGACTGGTTTGGTGGTTCACTTCAAGTGCAAGGATGCCGCTGGCCAGGTTCTGTGCGAAGACGATTTCTATTACGAACAGCTTGATGCGCAGCCGGGCGATGTGTTCGGCAGCGACGATGCGGTGTATGTCAGCGATACGCCGGTATCCAGCGTGGAGGTTGAGCAGGACCGTGCGTTCCTGAACGGCCGCGGGGTGGACCTGCGCGGTTATAAGCGCGTCCGGCTGCAGATGCCTCGTGTGCTGCCGGCTTCCATTGCGAAGACGCTGCAGCAGCGTACCGGTAACAGCCAGCTTACCTGTGTTCCGCAGGATACGGAATATGGCTGGTTCTGCGCTTGTGGTGCATTCCATCCCAACGAGGAAAACTGCACCTTCTGCTCTGAATGTGGTGGCGATCGCGCCGGCATCAAGGCAACTTTGACCGGCATCCTGGAGGATGCGCGGCGTGCGGCGGAACGGCAGCAGCAGGAAATCAATTCTGTTGCCAACAACGTTGACCCTCAGCGCGCACAGGCCAGCCCGGCTGCTACGGCAGCCGCGGCACAGGCCGCTATCAACCAGACCGAAGAATACGACGATGGCGCCACTGCTACGTATGACCCGCAGGGGTATGCGCAGGAGGAAGACGAAGAAATGGAACGTGTTCGCCGGTATGCACCCAAGGGCCGTTTGTTTGACGACGATGAGGACGACGACGAAGGCACCCAGATGTATGACACTGACGAACTCGACTATGATGACGAGGACGAGGATGATGCGCCGCGTGGGAAAAAGCGCGGTCGTTATGCGGACGATGATGAGGCCAGCGAAGACGACGTTATGGCTGAACGTATCATCCATTGGGCTCCGCCGATCACGGCAATTGTCTGTGCATTGATTATTGCGGTGTCGCTGATCTATCATTTTGTCATCGCGTAATCGTTTGCTGTGTTACATCTCCGAGAGTCTTTTTGAGTGAAGCAAAACAAACCTCCGTTCCAATTTTGGAACGGAGGTTTGTTTTTTATTGTTGTTTCGTCAGCTTGTCATATAGTTTGATGATTTCGGGGTCGTCAAGTTTAATCACGCGACCGGAGAGATACTGTAAGGTATTTTCCGGGGGGATTCGGCCGAAGGTCAAACGCTGGGCGCAAAGCGCTTGCGTTTTCAGACCGGTACGTTCGTTCATTTTGCGGTTTCCGTATTTGATGTCGCCAAGAACCGGATGACCCAGATAAGAAAGATGGGCGCGAATCTGATGCGTACGGCCAGTAATCAAACCAATACGGCACAAGGCAAAGGGGCCTGACTGACGGATCAACGTTACATCCGTAATGATTTGCTTATAGCCATCTATGGCGCGTGCGTGGATGCGAACCTTGTTGTTCTTTTCACTGTGCTGAAGCCACGCTACATGGCGTCCCGCCGGAGGGGCTCCCACGGTAATTGTAAGGTACTCTTTTTTCATAAGATCAGTACGGATGATTTCGTTAAGATCCCGCAAGGCTGGATAAGTTTTGGCGGCCAAAACAAGTCCCTCGGTGCCGCGGTCAAGGCGGTTGCACAAGGCGGGGGCAAAGCGCTGCTCCGCGCGGGGATCATATTCGCCTTTTCCTTCCAGATAAGCGGCAAAGGCATCTACCAGGTTGGGATCTCCGGTACGGTCGCTATGGCAAAGCAAATGCGCCGGTTTATATAGAACTGCAAAATTTTCATCTTCATAAATGATGGTAACAGAAGGCTGCCTACGCACAGGTTTTGGTTTGGAAGAAACCTGCTCAGCAGGGAAAAACTCATCATTGATATACAGTTCAATCACATCGCCGGAAGAAAGCCTAGTATCCGGTTCTGCCCGCTTTCCGTTTACCTTGATACGTTTGTTGCGAAAAGCCTTGTACATCAAACTGCGTGGAAGCTGCTGCGTTACACTTTCCACAAAGCGGCTCAGACGCACACCGTTTTCATTGGGGCCTGCGGTAAAACTTTTCATGGAATCCTCACTTTGTAAATTCGCTCTTTGCAAAATGTTTTTTACAGTATATAATAAAATGAAACAAAGGTAAAGTGGAAAGACAAAAGGATGTGGAAGCATGGACCAAAACAAAGAGCATCCGCTCCATGAGAACCACCGGGCGCGTATGCAGGCGCGGGTGGACCGTGACGGGCTGGAAAGTTTGGCCGAGCATGAAGCATTGGAATACCTTCTCTTTTTGGCAATACCACGCAAAGATACCAATGCGTTGGCCCATCGTCTGATTCAGCATTTCGGGAATTTTTGCAAGGTCATGGAGGCTGATCCCGAAGAACTGATGAGGGTGGAAGGAATCGGAGCCAAAAGCGCTCGTGTGATTTCTACGGTCATGTCCTTCAGCCGTTATTATGAATTGAAAAAAAGAAAGCAGCGTGTGGCGCTTGACCATGCGGAAGCTGCTGTGGAATATGTAAAACCGCTATTTCTGGGATTGCAAAATGAACTTCTTTATCTGATCCTGCTGGATGACAAATGCCGTCCAATCCGTGATCTGCGTGTTGCGGAGGGGGTGCCCAACCGGGTGCATATTGATACGCGCAAGTTGCTGCGCGATGTGGCACGTACGGATGCAACCTGTGGAATTCTGGCGCACAATCATCCTACGGGGCTGGCGGTGCCCAGCGAAGCGGATCTTATATCCACCATTGGTATTATGAAAGCCTTGGATCCCCTGGGCGTCAGCGTGATCGATCATATCATTGTGGCAGGGGATGAGTCCTGTTCTATGCGGGAACGTGGTTGTTTGCCGGAGTACCGCGCCAGCAACGATATTTTAAATGCATCCAGCAGGCGTTGAACCGACACCCTGCCGCCACAGGCGGCGGGGTGCATTTTTTGCAAGAGGCTACACAAAATGTGGGCAAGGGCCTTTACTTATAAAAGTGCCTATGCTATAATCTGGTTACAACAAAACGTTGTTAATATAAGCGAGGTTTGTTATGGATGAAGTTTTCCATCTGAAGGCACCTTTTCAGCCAACCGGCGATCAGCCGCAGGCGATTGAAGCCCTGGTGCAGGGAATTGAAGCAGAGGACGAAGCGCAGACACTGCTGGGCGTTACCGGCTCCGGCAAGACCTTTACTATGGCCAACATCATTGCCCGGTGCAATCGCCCCACACTGATTCTGGAACCAAACAAGACGCTGGCCAGCCAGATCTGTACGGAGATGCGCAGCTTTTTTCCGGACGATGCTGTGGAATACTTTGTTTCCTATTATGATTACTATCAGCCGGAAGCCTATATACCTTCCACAGATACCTATATCGAAAAGGACAGCGCTATCAATGATGAAATCGATCGGCTGCGTCATTCTGCCACGGCAGCCCTTTCGGAACAGCGCAATGTCATCATTGTAGCCAGTGTTTCCTGCATTTACTCTTTGGGCGATCCCATTGATTACCGCAGTATGGTCATCAGCCTGCGCCCCGGTATGCAGATCGAGCGGGATGAACTTTGCAACCGCCTTGTCAAACTTCAGTACGAACGCAACGATATGAACTTTATCCGGAATAAGTTCCGTGTTAAGGGGGATACGGTGGATATTCATCTGGCCTACAACGATGAGTATGCCATTCGTGTGGAGTTCTTCGGCGATGAGGTGGATCGCATTATCGAATTTGACCCGCTTACGGGGGAGCACAAAAACGTGGTGCGCCATGTGGCCATTTTCCCGGCCAGTCATTATATTGTAGGACCTGAAAAGATGAAAGAAGGTCTTGCCAAGATCGCTGTCGAGATGGAGGAGCAGGTCAAAAAATTTACCGAGGAAGGCAAGCTGCTGGAAGCGCAGCGGATTCAGCAGCGAACCAATTATGATATGGAAATGCTGCAGGAAGTCGGCATGTGCAAGGGCATTGAAAATTATTCGGCTGTATTGTCCGGACGGGCACCGGGATCTACACCGACCACTCTGCTGGATTATTTCCCGGATGATTTTCTGCTTATGGTAGACGAAAGCCACGTTATGCTTCCGCAGGTCCGTGGTATGTACGGTGGAGACTATAGTCGGAAAAAAACACTGGTAGAATACGGCTTCCGGCTGCCGTCCGCCTTTGATAACCGCCCGCTGCGGTTTGAGGAATTTGAAAAGAAAGTACACCAGAAAATTTTTGTATCCGCCACACCGGGTGAGTATGAACGCCAACACTCCAGCCGCGTGGCAGAACAGGTCATCCGACCGACCGGTTTGCTGGACCCGCTGATCATGGTACGTCCGGTGGAAGGGCAAATCGAAGATCTGCTGGGTGAGATCCAGCAACGCATTGAACGTGGGGAACGCGCGCTGGTTACCACGCTTACCGTCAAAATGGCGGAAGATCTGACCGATTATCTGGAAGAGCATGGCGTAAAAACCAAATATATGCATCATGAGGTGGACACTTTTGAGCGCATGGAAATCATCAAAGACCTGCGCGTGGGTGCCATTGATGTCATCGTTGGCATCAACCTGCTGCGTGAAGGCCTGGACCTGCCGGAAGTTTCGTTGATTGCCATTTTGGATGCCGACAAGGAAGGCTTCCTGCGCAGCGAAACCAGCCTGATCCAGACCATTGGCCGCGCAGCCCGGAATGCCAATGGTGTGGTTCTGATGTATGCTGACGAGATCACCCCCAGCATGGAACGCGCCATTATGGAAACCGAACGCCGCCGTGCCATTCAGGATGCCTACAACCAGGAACATGGCATCACCCCGAAAACCATTGTGAAAGCCATTGGGGACGGGCTGGAAATCAGCATGAGCGAGGAAAACAAGCGGATGCGGCAGCACCGTATGAGCCGTGTCGAACGTCAGCAAACCATTGAGCGCCTGACAAAGGAAATGAAAGAAGCGGCCCGGCTGCTGCAGTTTGAACTGGCTGCACAGCTGCGTGATGAAATTGCCCGCCTGGAGCGCGGTGAAGACCCGACAACGGCAGATGCAAGTGAACGGAAAGCGGCAGCAAAAACCAGAAAGGGCAGGAGGAAATATAAAAATTGAATACTGCACCGAAAGAAACGAAAAGAAAGTCGAAAATCAAGATCGATCCAAACAATCGGATCGTGATTAAAGGCGCGCGGGAGCATAATCTTAAAAATGTGGATTTGGAACTTCCGCGGAACAAACTGATTGTCATGACAGGGCTTTCCGGCTCCGGTAAGTCCAGCCTTGCATTTGATACGATCTTTGCCGATGGACAGCGCCGTTATATGGAAAGTCTGTCCAGCTATGCGCGGCAGTTTTTGGGTCAGATGGAAAAGCCGGATGTGGATGAGATTACGGGTTTATCTCCGGCCATTTCCATTGATCAAAAAACCACCAGCCACAATCCTCGGTCTACCGTGGGTACGGTGACGGAAATTTACGATTATCTCCGCCTGATGTATGCGCGTATCGGCGTGCCGCATTGTCCGATCTGCGGCCGTGAGATTACGCAGCAGACCATTGATGAAATGGTGGATGAAGTCATGAAATTGCCGGAACGTACGCGGTTCCAGGTCCTGGCACCGGTAGTACGGGGACGCAAAGGCACTCAGGCTAAGGAACTGGATGCGGCACGCCGTGCCGGTTTTGCCCGTGTGCGGATCGATGGCAATATATACGATCTCAGTGAAGAGATCAGCCTTGAAAAGAACATCAAGCATACCGTGGAAATCGTGGTAGACCGCCTTGTTATCAACGATACGGTACGCGGGCGTCTGGCAGATTCCATTGAAACCGCTTTGGCGCAGACCGGTGGTTTGGTTGTGGTGGATGTAATTGGCGGTGAGCCTATGATGTTCAGCCAGAGTTATGCCTGCCCGGAGCATGGTGTTTCGGTGGAAGAACTGACACCGCGGATGTTCAGCTTCAATAATCCTTTTGGTGCCTGCGAAAAATGTACCGGTTTGGGCACCTTTATGAAGGTGGACCCGGCCAGAGTGATTCCTGACAAGCGCAAATCCATCCGGGAAAGTGCCATCAAGGCCAGCGGATGGTATTATGCGGAAGGTTCCATCTCTGAGATGACCTACGTGGCCCTTGGCAAGCGATATGGCTTTACACTGGACACTCCTGTCAAGGAGTTCAGCAAAGAAGCAATCCACGCGCTCCTCTACGGTACCGGTGAGGAACGCATTGAAATGCAGCGCGAAAGTATGTTTGGCTCCGGGACCTACTATAACCAGTTTGAGGGGATTATTCCCAATCTGGAACGGCGTTTCCGCGAAACCAGCAGCGAATGGGTCAAGGAAGAAATTGCGCAGGTTATGTCCAGTGAAGAATGCCCGGCCTGTCATGGCCGACGACTGAAGCCGACGAGTCTGGCGGTTACGGTGGGGGGCATCAACATTGCGGATTTCTGTGATAAGAGCGTCAGCGAGGAACTGGAGTTCATCAAGACCGCAAAGGTCAGTGAGCGCGATGAAATGATCGGTGCACCGATCTTTAAAGAGGTCAAAGAGCGCTTGGGGTTCCTGGAAAGTGTGGGTTTGGGATATTTGACTCTGTCCCGCGGGGCGGCGTCGCTGTCGGGCGGCGAGAGTCAGCGAATTCGTCTGGCGACCCAGATCGGCAGTGCGCTCACCGGTGTCCTGTATGTGTTGGATGAGCCGAGTATCGGCCTGCATCAGCGCGACAATGACAAACTGATCGCAACCATGAAGCGCTTGCGGGACCTTGGCAATACCCTGATCGTTGTGGAGCATGATGAAGATACCATGCGGCAGGCGGACTATATTGTGGATGTGGGGCCCGGTGCCGGTGTACACGGTGGCGAAATTGTCGCCGCGGGCAGCGTAGCCGACATCTGCAAGGTGAAACGAAGCGTTACGGGAGCCTATCTCTCCGGCCGCAAGTTTGTGGAGGTGCCGGAAACGCGCCGGGAAGGGAACGGTAAGTTCCTGCGGGTGGTCAAAGCGCATGAGAATAACCTGCAAAATATTACGGTGGATTTTCCGCTGGGCAAAATGATCTGCGTGACCGGCGTATCCGGATCGGGAAAATCCACCCTGATCAATGAGATCCTTTACAAAACGCTGGCTGCCGCGCTGAATGGCGCCCGCAGCCGGCCGGGACAATGCGAAGAAGTGCAGGGCATGGAATGGGTGGATAAAGTCATTGGTATTGACCAGTCGCCCATCGGCCGTACACCGCGTTCCAACCCGGCCACGTATACAGGAGTGTTTGGGGATATCCGTGCGCTGTTTGCCAGCACGCAGGATGCCAAAATGCGCGGATATGGTCCTGGGCGTTTCAGCTTCAATGTCAAGGGCGGCCGCTGCGAAGCCTGCGAAGGCGGCGGTATCTTGCAGATCGAAATGCATTTCCTCCCGGATATCTATGTGCCCTGTGATGTCTGCAAAGGCAAACGCTACAACCGGGAAACGCTGGAAGTGAAGTACAAGGATAAAAACATTTCGGATGTGCTGGATATGACGGTGGAGGAGGCCTGCAACTTCTTTGCCAATATCCCGAAGATTGCCCGCAAGCTGCAAACGCTGCAGGAAGTGGGGCTTGGCTATATCCAACTGGGCCAGGCCGCCACGACCCTCTCGGGCGGCGAGGCGCAGCGCGTCAAACTGGCCAACGAGCTGGCACGCCGTGGCACCGGGCAGACTGTGTATATCCTGGATGAACCCACCACCGGCTTGCATGTGGCGGATGTGCACCGTCTTGTGAAGGTGCTTGACAAATTGGTGGATGCTGGCAATACGGTCATTGTGATCGAGCATAACCTGGATGTGATCAAGCGCGCTGACTATATTATTGACCTTGGACCGGAAGGCGGCAGCGGGGGCGGTCGCATCGTGGCAACGGGCACTCCGGAGGAAGTGGCGGAAAATCCGGATTCCTTTACGGGTCGGTATCTGAAGCCGATGCTGGAACGCGCCAGACAGCTGCAAAAATAAAAATCGGTACAATCCGGGAGTTCCCGCATGACGGGGATTCCCGGATTTTTGCCTGCGGTTTCACAGTATCGCAAACCACAGGATAGCGTATGCCTCACAAAAAAGGAAAACAACCGCTTGTACTTTTCCGGGTAATTTGCTATACTATTACGGTATATTGGATTTGTGTGCCCTTAAGGAGAATTCTCTTGGAAAAACTGACTTATATCCATAACGAAGCGGCTGCCAAAACGCTGGCAGCTTACTATGAAACGCCGCCCTTGGCGTTTGTGCGCAGCTACGGCTGCCAGCAAAATGTGAATGACGGTGAAAAAATCCGGGGGGTTTTGCAGGACGTCGGTTTCGGACTGTGCGATACCCTGGAAGATGCCGATTTGATTCTGTTCAATACCTGTGCGGTACGGGAACATGCCGAACAGCGTGTGTTTGGCAACATCGGTGCGCTCAAAAAGCTTAAAGAGCAGAATCCGCGGCTGATCATCGGCGTGTGCGGATGTATGGCCCAGCAGCCCCATATCGTGGAAAAATTGCGCCAGAGTTACCCGTATGTGGATCTGGTTTTCGGCGTGGACGGCATCGACCGTCTGCCCTCCATGCTGGCGGAACGTCTGCGCCGCGGCAAACGCTATCTGGAAAATCCCGAGCAGCGCAATGCTGTGGTGGAGGATCTGCCCATTCGGCGGGATTCCGGATTCCGGGCCTGGCTGCCGATCATGTATGGTTGTGACAATTTCTGCACCTATTGCATTGTACCCTATGTACGCGGGCGGGAGCGCAGCCGGGAACCGGATGCGATTCTGGCGGAATTCAAGGATCTGATTGCAAAAGGTTACAAAGAAATCACGTTGCTGGGCCAGAACGTCAACAGCTATGGCAAAGGCTTGGAACATCCCATCGACTTTGCCGATTTGCTCAATCTGCTCTGCGCGGTGCCCGGTGATTATCAGATCCGTTTTATGACCAGTCATCCCAAGGATGCCAGCCATAAACTGATCGATACCATCGCGGCACAGCCGCATCTTTGTAAACACATTCATTTGCCTGTGCAGTCCGGCAGCAATCGCCTGCTGCAGCAGATGAACCGCCATTACACGGTGGAACAGTACCTGGAGCTGGTGGATTATGCCCGCAACAAGATTCCTGGCGTAACCTTCTCCAGCGACATTATTGTGGGCTTCCCGGGCGAAACCGAGGAAGATTTCCAGGCAACGCTGGATTTGGTGCGCAAAGTCGGCTATATGCAGCTGTTCACGTTCATTTATTCCAAGCGCAACGGTACGCCGGCAGCAAAGATGCCGGACCCCACGGCACATGCTGAAAAAGCGGCCCGGATGGAACGTTTGCTGCGCACCCAGGATGAGTTTGCATTTTCTGCAGTGGCCGCTATGACGGGGCAGACTGTGCGCGTTCTGGCAGAGGCCGCCGGCCGCACGCCGGGTACGGTGAACGGAAGATTGGATAACAACCTGGTGGTGGAATTTCCCGCATCGGAAAGTCTGATCGGCCAGTGGGCACAGGTTCGCCTTACGGGCTCGCGGGCAGCACTGCTGACCGGAGAATTGGTATCGGAAGAAAAAGAATAACAACAAAGGAGTTATAGAAAATGGATTGCATGGATTTGTTCAAGAAAGCTGCGGCTGCGATGCAGACCGATCCCCGGTATCTGGAACTGGATGCGGCGCGCCGTGCCAATGACGCCGACCAGGAACTGCAGAACATGATCGGGGAATTCAATCTGGCCCGTCTGGATCTCAACAATGAGAGTGCCAAGGCTGAAACTGATGCTGCGCGCGTTGCGGAACTGAACCAGCGCATCAATGATCTGTACAGCCAGATCATGGCCAGCGAGGGCATGGTACGTTACACCGCTGCCAAGGCAGAGTGTGAAGCCATGGTCAGCTATATCGATGCCATCATCAACACTGCCATGAACGGCGGCGATCCCATGACTGTCCGTGAACCCGAGGGCGGTTGCACCGGCAGCTGCGCCACCTGCGGCGGCTGCCATTGATGAGGGCAGAAAAACGGATTTTTGAGAAGTAACAGGAGTGTGAAACATGGCCGAACAAGCAGTATCGCCCATGATGCAGCAGTATTTTGAGATCAAGAAACAGCATCCCAATGAAATTCTCTTTTACCGTGTCGGCGACTTTTATGAGATGTTCTATGACGATGCCCTCACAGCTTCGCGGGAACTGGAACTGACGCTGACCGGGAAAAACTGCGGCAAGGAAGAACGTGCGCCCATGTGCGGGGTTCCGTTCCACTCCTACGAAACCTATGTGGCCCGCCTGATTGCCAAGGGATACAAAGTGGCCATCTGTGAGCAGATGGAAGACCCGGCGCTGGCCAAAGGGCTTGTCAAACGGGATATTATCCGCGTGGTTACGCCGGGTACCGTCATTGAGAGCAGTATGCTGGCAGAGGATAAAAACAACTATCTGTGCAGTATTTACTGCAAGCGTCGCCGTGGCCGCTGGCAGGCGGGCATCTGCTTCGCCGATATTTCCACCGGCGAAGCGCGCGCCACAGAACTCAATGCCGAAAAAATCGGCGGAGCCATCATTACGGAACTGTGCCGTTATATGCCCAGCGAGATCCTGATTTGTCCGTCTATGCTGGATTTCAAGGATGTTACCGCCTACATCAAGCAACATACCAGTGCGCTGGTGGAACTGCGGGAAGAATCCTGCTATAAAGAGGCCCTGATGGAATCTACGATGGCGGGGCAATTTGGTGCGGATTGGCGAGCAACGCTGGGGTATGAAGGCGATGCACTGGTTCCGTACGCAATGTCGGCATTGCTCAATTACCTGCAGGAAACGCAGAAGCATGGCCTGGAACGCATCAAGACGGTGGAGAACTACGCCGATGCACAGTATATGCGTCTGTCGCCCGTGACCCGTGCCAACCTGGAACTGACGGAAACGATGCGCGGGCGGGAGAAGCGCGGCACGTTGCTTTGGGTGTTGGACAAAACCGAAACATCCATGGGCAAGCGGATGCTTCGTTCCTGGATCGAACAGCCGCTGGTGGACGCCCAGGCAATCAACGCCCGTCTGGAAGCAGTGCAGGCGCTGTATACAGCCAACATCGCCCGAGCGGATCTGAAAGAAGCACTGTCCCACGTATTTGATATTGAACGCCTGACGACCCGTATCCTGTATGGATCTGCAACGCCGCGGGAAGTGAAAGCCCTGGGGGATACCTGTGCGCGCCTTCCGGAGGTAAAAACACAGGCTGCTGGCTGCGGTGCGGTTTTGCTGAAACAGTTGGCAGAGCAGATCGACCCGCTGGATGATCTGCTGCAGAAAATCACCACCGCTCTGGTGGATGATCCGCCGGCCACGCTGAAAGACGGTGGAGCCATTCGCGCCGGGTACAACAGCGAAGTGGATGAACTGCGCGACATCATGCACGGCGGCAAGGGATACCTGGCCAGTCTGGAAGCTAAATTGCGTGAGGAAACAGGAATCCCCAAGCTGAAAATCGGCTTCAATAAGGTGTTCGGCTATTATATTGAAGTCAGTCGCTCTTATACAGACTCGGTCCCGGACAACTTTACCCGCAAGCAGACCCTGACGACAGGGGAACGTTACATCACCCCAGAACTCAAGGAACTGGAAAACAAGATTCTGGGAGCCAACGAGCGGTTGCTGGTGTTGGAACATCAGCTGTTTGCAGACCTTCTGGCGGATATTTCGGCCCAGATCGTACGAATTCAGCGCACAGCGCTGGCGGTTGCACAGTTGGATGTGCTGGCCGGGTTTGCCGAAGTGGCCGTGCAGAACAACTATGTGCGGCCGACGGTGGACGAAAGCGGTGTCATCGAAATCAAGGAGGGGCGTCATCCGGTCATTGAGCAGATGCTGAAAGGTACGCTCTTTGTGCCCAACGACACCCTGCTGGATGAGGGCGAAAACCGTATGCTGCTGATCACCGGTCCCAATATGGCCGGTAAATCGACTTTCATGCGGCAGAATGCCTTGATTGCCCTGATGGCACAGATCGGCTGCTTTGTGCCGGCGTCCAGTGCGCACATTGGTGTAGTAGACGCTATTTTTACCCGCGTCGGTGCTTCGGATGATCTGGCAGCCGGACAGTCTACCTTTATGGTCGAGATGACGGAGGTGGCTGAAATTCTGCGTCACGCCAGCAAGAACAGTCTGGTGATTCTGGATGAGATCGGCCGCGGTACTTCTACGTTTGACGGCATGAGTATTGCCCGGGCTGTGGTGGAGTATATTTGTGATAACATTGGGTGCAAGACGCTGTTTGCAACCCATTATCATGAGCTTACCGGCATGGACAAAGATATCTACGGCGTCAAAAACTACAATATTGCCGTTAAGAAGCGCGGAGAGGACATTACTTTCCTGCGGCGTATTGTGGCAGGCCCGGCGGATGACAGTTATGGTATCGAAGTTGCCAAACTGGCCGGTCTGCCCTCCAGCGTGACCAAACGCGCCCACGTGATTCTGCGTCAGCTGGAAGCCAATGCACCGGGGCGCAACCAGACCATGCAACTGGATTTTGAAACGGTGGAAGCCTACAACAATCCTGCCGTGCCCAGTGAAGTGGTGGATAAACTGCACAGCGTTGATATTGAAACCCTGACGCCGCTGGAAGCGTTGAACTTTTTGTATGAACTGAAAAATGTATTGGATAAAGACTAAAGGCAGGTGAATTGCATGGCAGAGATCCGCGTACTGGACAAACATACGGCGGAATTGATTGCGGCCGGTGAAGTGGTGGAACGCCCGGCATCGGTTGCCAAGGAACTGCTGGAAAATGCCATTGATGCCGGTGCGACCCAGATCACACTGTCTGCCACGCGCGGCGGAATCGCCCAGCTGCAGATCGTGGATAATGGCAGCGGTATCGAAGCGGAGTACATTGATAAAGCGTTTATCCGCCATGCAACCAGCAAGATTGCTTCGGCAGAGGATCTGAACCATATCCATACCCTTGGATTCCGCGGCGAAGCCCTGGCGTCCATTGCCAGCGTTGCCAAAGTGGAAGTGCTGACCCGCACGGAGCAGGATGAATATGCCTGTTGCTATCGCATCGAGGGCGGCGAACCGAAAGGCATGGAACCCGGAGCCCGCCCCGTGGGTACAACGATTACGGTCAATGAACTGTTTTATAATACGCCCGCCCGCATGAAATTCCTGAAAAAGGACGCCAGTGAGGGAACCTATGTGGCGGAAACGGTACTTCATGCCGCCCTGTCCCATCCGGAAATCAGTTTTCGCCTGATTCGGGAAGGCAAGCAGCAATTTCTGACACCGGGAGATGGGGATTTGCGCAGCGCCGTGTATGCTGTGTTGGGGCGTGATTTTGCCCGTGACCTCCTTCCGGTAGACGGCGGCAGCGGTGTTTATCATATTACAGGTCTGATCACACCGCCCCGGGCCTGCCGGGCAAGCCGCGGTACGCAGCACTTTTTTGTTAACGGACGGTATGTCAAAAACCGTACCATGATGGCTGCGCTGGAAAATGCTTATAAAGGAACTATGATGCAGGGCAAGTTCCCTGGCGCAGTACTTATGCTGGATATGCCGGCCGATCTGGTCGACGTCAACGTTCATCCCGCCAAAACCGAAATACGTTTTGCCAGAGAGAGCGATGTCTTTGACGCCGTATACCGGTCGGTGCGCATGGCATTGACAACCCCCGGTAGTGGTGAATGCCGATTTGCAATGGCGCAGGGCGCACCTGCCCCCAAGCCTGCTGCGGCTGAGCCAGAACCGACCGTACCTGCAACGCCGGTTCCTCCGCGCGCGCCGGAAAAACC
The DNA here is from genome assembly GCA_019116445.1 of Candidatus Gemmiger excrementigallinarum. Taxonomy (GTDB): domain Bacteria; phylum Bacillota; class Clostridia; order Oscillospirales; family Ruminococcaceae; genus Gemmiger; species Gemmiger excrementigallinarum. The sequence continues at coordinate 39,145 of DXBP01000002.1, read as the reverse complement.
TCGCTTCACAACACTGTCAGCGGCAGAATATCGGGCGTTGAACAAGTTGACTGACTCTGTGCCGGTACGTCCCTTGCCCGGGGTAGTTTCGGTAGAATCTCCTGCGCCGCGCTACCAGACGGCGCCTGCTCCCAAGCCGATTGCGCCGCAGCCGGCTGTTTCTACGGTGCGCAATGACACGGTGCTGGATATTCTGCCTGACTTGCCGGAAAAAAAGCAAGAAATTTCGGCAACAGTTACAGAAAAGGCGGCGGTGATTCCGACCATTAAGGAAGAAAATGAGCCGACGCCGCCAACAGTCCCGGAACCGGAGCAGCAAAGCATGCATGCCCTGAGTGCTTTGCCCCAGGAAAAGGAAACCCCGCAGCAGACTACAATGGCTCCGCCGAGTGTTCAGCCTTTGCGTCTGGTGGGGGAAGTGTTCAAGACCTATATTATCACGGAGCGGGAAGGCGAGCTCTGCCTGATTGACAAGCACGCTGCCCACGAGCGCATCCTGTTTGAAAAATTGGCTAAAGATTATGGCAATGTACCTGCACAGATGCTGCTGGTGCCTGTACAGGTCAATCTGACGGCTGCGGAGAAACAGGCGCTGTTGCAAAATGAGGAGATGCTCAATGATGCCGGTCTGGAAGTAGAAGATTTCGGTGGCTCAACGGTTATGGTTCGCGCCGTACCGGCGGATGTGCCGGTGGACGATGTGGAGGATATGGTCGTGGAGCTGGCGTCCCGCTTTGTGGATGGCAGCCGGGATGCGCTACGGGAAAAGACCGAGTGGGTTCTGCACTCCATTGCCTGCCGTGCAGCCATCAAGGCGGGGGACCGCACCAGCGAGTTGGAAATGTTGTCCCTGGCGCAGAATATTCTGGATGGCTCTATCCCGCCATTTTGCCCGCATGGCCGCCCCTGCGTACTGAAAATTACTCGGAAGGAGCTGGAAAAGCAGTTTGGACGCCTTGTCTGACCGTTTGCGTGTGGTGGCGATCGGAGGCCCTACAGCTACAGGAAAAACAGCCCTCTCCGTTGCTCTGGCCAAGGAATTCGGCGGGGAAATCATCAATGCCGATTCCATGCAGGTATACCGGGAACTTTCGATTGGAACGGCGAAGGCAACGATGGAAGAGCGTGAAGGAATTCCGCACCATTTGTTGGATTTCCTTTCGCCGGAACAACCCTACAGTGTTGCGGATTTTGTGCCTGCTGCGGCTGATTTGATTGCGCAGATTTCGGCCAGGGGAAAACTGCCGTTAGTTGTCGGAGGAACAGGCTTGTACATCACAAGCCTGCTGAATGGTGTGACATTTGCTCCGGAACAGACAGACCCGGAACTTCGCAGGCGATTGCAGCAGGAGGCACAGACGAACGGTGTACAGGTTTTGCATGATCGCCTTACGGCGATAGACCCGGTTTATGCCGCTAAAGTGCACCCCAACAACCTCCCCCGTGTGATTCGGGCGCTGGAACTGTTTGAAATAACGGGGCGCCGAATGAGCGAACAGCAGCAGAATTCCAGACCGGAAACGCCGCCGTTTCGTTCGCTGTGTCTGTGTCTGACTTGCCGCGATCGCTCGGTTTTATACCGACGTATCGATCAGCGTGTTGACCGTATGGTGGCAGACGGTGTTCTGAAGGAAGCAGAGCTTGTGTGGAAGCAGAAAGAAAACTATCGTACAGCGGCACAGGCGATTGGATACAAAGAGTTTTTTCCTTATTTTGAGGGAAGGCAAACGCTGGAAGAATGTACAACCCGCCTGAAACAGGCGACGCGCCAATACGCCAAACGGCAGCTTACCTGGTTTCGGCACCAAAACGAGGCTGTGTGGCTGTATGTGGATGAGGAAAACGTTACACAGCATGCCATAACATTGGTACAGCAATTTTTGCAGGACTGAGAGGGAAGGAGGCGAAGCACTGCATGGATTCCACGAAGACGCGCTCTGCCATAGGGCATATCGCCAAAGCAATCGGCATCGTTTTGCTGGTCGCTGTGTCCTTGTATGTGGTCATACAATGCTTCGTGATCTTTCACCAGTCCTATAAGACGGAAACCGCCATTGCCTACACAATGGCCGATAGTGTCACACTGGATGGGGTCGTTTCCTTTGAAACGGTTTCCGTTCCCGGTACCGGAAACCTTGGGTATCTGGTAAAGGATGGTGAACGTGTCAGCAATGGTACGGTGGTGGCGGAGTGCTATACCGATGATGCACAGGGCTTGCTGCGGGAACGCATTGACCGCTTGGGGCGTGCCATTGATCTGTTGAGTAAGTCACAGAACTCTACCGGCAGCGATCTCTCGGTACTGACAACTCAGACGCGGCAGGCACTGTACAATCTGCTGGATAAGCTGGATACGGCTGAGTACAGCGGGATTACCGATGCAGAGGATGAATTCTTGCTCGCACAGAACCGTTTGCAAGTCAGCACCGGCCAAACAGGAGACTTTTCCCAGACCATCAGTTCGCTGCAGGCAGAGTATGATGAAATCAACAGTCAGCTCAGTTCTTTGCAGACGATCACGGCCAGTACCAACGGCTATTTCAGCAGTACCGAGGCTATGGCGCCCATTGTCACGGATCAGGCTGCGCTGGACGGTGCATCTCCTGCAGAATTGCAGCAGATGTTGACAGATGGATTCCCTGCAACAGATACCAATTGTGCCGGTCAGATCGCCACAGGATTCAGCTGGCGGTTTTATGCCGTCTGTGATCTGGAAACCGCAGCACGGTTTGATGGCATTACATCGGTAAAAATCAGTGTGCCCGGCAAGCAGAATACTCCGCTTGCCGCAACGCTTGTGGAAATGAATACCGATGAGGAATCGGGACTTGCCAAGCTGGTGTTTGAATGCCAGACGATCAATGCAGAAATCTTGAACTTTGGGCAGGAAACGGCGCAGATCGATATTAAGACGTATGAGGGAATCCGTATTGATAAAGAAGCGCTGCATATTGTGGATGGTGCCCGCGGAGTGTATGTAAAATACGGAAACCTGCAGCGCTTTTTAAAAATCACGACCTTGTACGAAGATGAAAATTATATCCTGATCCCTGCTGACGGCGCAATCGGAACGGACAACGAAGTGCGCCTGTATGATGAGATTATTGTGCAGGGAACAAATCTGCAGGACGGCAAGTTGCTGTAGCGCAGAAACTGTCCGTTTGATATTGACAATTGACATAAAAAAGAAGATAATATTTAGTGTATATCGCTGTAACAGTTCCTGCGCGTACTCATGCGCAGGTTCGACCAAAGGAGTAACGACGATGTCTATGTTTGACAGTTTGAAGAGTAAGCTTGGAATCGACCCGGAAGGCGATTCTTATATAGATGATACCGAGGACGAAATCTTTGCCGGCGGCCAGGGCACCGCTGTACAGAGTTATTCTCAGGCTGAAGTCAAACAGCATAGCAACAAAGTGGTCAATATCAACGCAACCACGCAGCTGCAGGTTGTGCTGGTCAAGCCTGAACGGTTTGAGGATGCCTCCACGATTGCTGACCAGCTCAACGCCAAGCGTACCGTTGTGTTGAACCTGGAGTCTACCGGTAAGGAAGTTTCCCGTCGCCTGATCGACTTTTTGTCCGGCGTTGCCTATGCCAACAACGGTCAGATTAAGCGGGTGGCAACCAGTACTTTCATCATTACCCCTTATAACGTTGATATTATGGGCGACCTGATTGACGAACTGGAAAATAATGGCGTCTTCTTCTGATACTGCTGCGGCACGGGGATTCATTCCGCCGCAAAATGATGAAGAGCGCAGATTGATGCGCCGCGTGGAAGAACTTTGCCGTGTGGCCCAAAATCGCGGGATTCCCCGTTATACAGGATTTCTTTCAGACCGGGAACAGATTCTGGCCGAAGCCGCCTGCCATAAGGCATCGTTTGAGGAGTTCCGCTTTTGGGGCGGTTATGAAGGCGCCGAACGTAAGGTGCTCTGTCTGGAACCGGCGGATGCCTGGCAGGAAGAACCGCTTGCTTATCTTCAGATGCTGGCTGCTTCCGGCGGAGATAAACTGCCCGGTCATCGGGATTATCTCGGTTCTATTCTGGGGCTGGGATTGGATCGGGCTTGCTTGGGCGATTTGTTATGTGATCCCAAAGATGCGGCATCCTGCTATGCGGTGGTGCTGGCAGATAAGCAGGATTTCATCGCTTCCGAACTGACAAGCGCGGGCAAATGCCCGGTCCGGGTTTCGCCTTGTGAACAGATTCCGGAACATCTGTACCAGGGGGAAGAACGAGCGCTGAAGGAAGCGACGGTTTCTTCTTTGCGGGCCGATGCGGTACTGGCCGCTATGATGCATACCTCGCGGACGAAAGCTGCAGACTATATTGCGGCAGGACGTGTAGAAATCAACCATCTGCCGTTGCGGGCTGCTCACGAGCCCGTCTATGCCCGGGATATTTTTACGGTGCGTGGTGTGGGGCGTTACCAACTGGCCGAAATCGGCGGCAAGAGCCGAAAAGACCGTGTTTTTATTTCTTTCTTTCAGTACTGAAGCGTAGAACCGCTTTTGGCAGATAGCTTACCCCGGAAAGTCCGAATACAGGAGGAAAATCATGATATCTTCTGAGGATGTCCGCCGCGTAACATTTGAAAAGTCTATGCGCGGCTATCGCTGCGATGATGTGGACGATTATCTCAAACAGGTTGCGGAGAGCATGGAGGAATTGTCGGCACAAAACGACGATTTGCAGAAAAAACTCGTGGTGCTTGCTCAGCGCATCGACCAATATCGCGCAGAGGAGGATACCCTGCGCACAACGATGATCAATGCCCAGCGGTTGGGAGAAAACGTGATCCGTGAGGCCAAGCAGAAGGCAGCGGAAATTATCCGGGCTGCCAACATGAAGGCGGATGACCGTGAGCAGCGCGCGAGAGATGATGTGGAGCTGGCAAAACAGGAAGTGGTCACGCTGAAAAGCGAAGCGGACAGTTTTAAACGTTCGCTGATGGAAATGTACCGCAAACATATCAACCTGATCAGCAAACTGCCGGAGTACAAGAAACCGGAGGATGAGCCGGAGCAAACCGAAACTGCTCAACCTGCTGCCGTGGCAGAGCCCGTGCAGACCGCGCCGCCGGAACCTGTTTATACGGAACCGGTGCAGCCTGCATCACCCGTGCAACCGGTGCAGCAGGAAACAGCTGCACAGCCGGATGCCCGTTATTATGCAGCAGGCAACGTGCAGCAGACCGAGTCTACGGAAGAGGAAGCTGAAAAAGTAGACACGGTGGAATTTGCGATTGCGCCGCATCCGGAAGAACCGGAAGAAATTGCAGCACCTGTACAGCCCGCTGCGCAGCCGCAGGAGGAACTTCCGTTCCAGCCGGGCGCGGGGTTGTATGATGATCCTCCGGTGGAAAAGCCGGCGCGCAAAACCAGAAAATCCAGCACGGGAAAGCGTGCATCCCGCAAGCCCAAGGCTGCTGCAGAACCGCAGGAGGAGTTGGCTTCCCCCGCGTTCGATAATTTTGAAGGCGTAGACTTTGACAGTTGAGCCTGCAGATACAGAAAAGAAATTTTCCAAATAGAGGAGAGTAGGAAATCTTGCCGCAGAATTACAATGATACCATCCACAAGATGCAGACGCCCTTTGAAATGCGGGCCGGCCTGCCGAAAAAGGAACCCAAAATGCTGGAGGACTGGGAGCAGAACCACGTCTACGAGCAGATGATTCGCAATAACGAGGGTAAGCCCCGCTACATTCTGCATGATGGCCCTCCGTATGCCAACGGCAGCATCCACATGGGTACTGCGCTGAACAAGATTATCAAGGATATCATCATCCGCTACAAGAACATGGCGGGTTTCCAGGCTCCCTATGTGCCCGGTTATGATACCCACGGCCTCCCCATTGAATTGAAGGCTTTGGGCTCTTTGGGCGATAACAAGTCCGGTGTTTCCAAGCTGGAACTGCGCAAGATCTGCAAGGAGTTTGCTACCGAGCATATTGACGTTATGAACGACCAGTTCAAGCGTCTTGGCGTGCAGGGTGACTTTGAAAATCCCTACCTGACACTGCGCCCTGAATTTGAGGCTCGTCAGGTCGAAATCTTTGGCGAGATGGCCAAAAAAGGGTACATCTACAAGGGCATGAAGGCTGTTTACTGGTGCCCGGAAGACCGTACGGCGCTGGCTGAAGCCGAAATCGAATATGCTGAGGACGAGTGCGATTCCATTTATGTCCGCTTTAAGCTGACCGCTGATCCCAAGGGCGTTCTGGCCAAGCACAATATTCCGCTGGATAAGGCATGGATCGTGATTTGGACGACCACAACCTGGACGTTGCCCGCTAACGTGGCGACCTGCCTGAACCCTGATATTGAATATGCTTTCGTCAAGATCGGCGAAGACTACCACATCATGGCAGCTGAGCTGGTCAAGCCCACGATGGAAGCCTGCCATATTGAAGAATATGAAGTGCTGCCCGAAGTGGTTCATGGTGATGAACTGGAACTGATGGAATACCAGCATCCCTTCCTGGAGCGCAAAGGCCTCGTGATTCTGGGCGACCACGTTACGCTGGAAGGCGGTACGGGCTGTGTTCACACGGCGCCTGGCCACGGTGTTGAGGACTTTGAAGTCTGCGTCAACCATTATCCCCAGCTGCCCATCGTCGTTCCGGTGGATGATGCCGGATGCCTGACGGAGGAGGCTGGTAAGGAATTTGCCGGTCTGAAGGTCTGGGCTGCCAATAAGGTTATCCTGGAGCATATCAAGGAAAGCGGCCACCTGATGGGGGTACAGCATATCACCCACCAGTATCCTCATTGCTGGCGCTGCCATCACCCCATCATCTTCCGCGCCACCGAGCAGTGGTTCTGCTCCATTGACGCCTTCAAGGAGGATGTCTATAAGGCCATTGACAGTGTGCACTGGCAACCGGCCTGGGGCCATGACCGTATGACCGGTATGGTCCGGGATCGCAGTGACTGGTGCATCAGCCGTCAGCGCGTCTGGGGCGTGCCGATTCCGGTGTTCTACTGCAAAAAGTGTGGTAAGTATCACATCACGGATGCCTCCATCAAGGCGGTTTCCGACCTGTTCCGCAAAGAGGGCAGTGACGCATGGTATAAATACGATGCCAATGAGATCATGCCCAAGACGGAAGTCTGCGAATGTGGTGCTTCGGATTGGGAGAAAGATCCCGACATCATGGACGTCTGGTTTGATTCCGGCTCTACCTGGAGCGCGGTGTGCCGTGAACGTTCCGAACTGACCTGGCCTGTTGATATGTATATGGAAGGCGCGGATCAGTTCCGCGGTTGGTTCCAGTCCAGCTTGCTGACCAGTGTGGCTACGCAGGGAATCGCGCCGTACCGTGAAGTTCTGTGCCATGGCTGGGTTGTGGATGCCCAGGGCAAGCAGATGCATAAGTCTGCCGGCAACGGTATGGAACCCGCGGAGATCATCCGTGATTACGGTGCAGACATCATCCGCCTGTGGGTGGCTTCCAGCGACTATACGGTGGATGTGCGTGCCGGTAAGGAAATCTTCCGGCAGCTGTCGGAAGCCTACCGCAAAATGCGTAATACCGCCCGCTTTATGCTGGGCAACCTCAGCGATTTCGACCCGAACAAAGATGCTGTTCCGGAAGATCAGCTCTTTGAGATCGATCGCTGGGCACTGGAAGCCTGCAATGCGCTGACTGCTACAATGCGGGATGCTTACGATCATTACGATTTCTCCCGCGCTTACCATGCGTTGTACAACTTCTGTGTCATTGATATGTCCAACTTCTATATGGACGTCATCAAAGATCGCCTGTACTGCGCGGACGATCATGCCCGCCGCTGTGCCCAGACGGCGCTGTACCGCATTCTGGTGGATTTCACCAAACTGCTGGCGCCGATCCTGTGCTTTACCAGCCAGGAAATCTGGAGCTATGTACCCAAGATGCCCGGCATGAAGGAATATGTTGTCTTTGAGCAGATGCCGGAAGCAAAGCCGGCGGCCGGTGAGGCTTTCACGGCCAAGTGGGATCGCATCATGGCAATCCGCGACGATGTGAAGAAGGTCCTTGAACAGGCCCGTGCAGATAAGCTGATCGGTTCTTCTCTGGAGGCGGCTTTGACGCTGTACTGCAATGAAGACGTCTACGCGTTCCTGAATGCTATCCCGATGGATGAACTGGCTGATTTGTTTATCGTTTCCCAGGTTCGTCTGGAACAGGGAGAAGGCGGCGTGAAGGGCGTTGTGGATGGCTTGGGCGTACAGGCTGAGCATGCGGCTGGCGCCAAGTGCCTGCGTTGCTGGAAGTATGATACGGCCGTTGGCGAAAACGGTCTGTGCCCGCGTTGCGCAAAAGTCCTCGGAATGTAATTTTACTTTCAGCGGTGCTTATATTCGTGTAAGCACCGCTGATTTTTTGAAATCATGGGGTTTCAGATGATTGTTTCCATTGTATCTGTGCTGGTAGCTGCCATTTTGGTGGTGGTGGACCAGTTGATCAAACACTGGGCAACCGTGGTACTGCAACCACTGGGGGCCATAACCGTACTGCCGGGCATTCTGGAACTGCGCTATTACCTGAATGATGGAATGGCGTTTTCTATGCTGGCAGGCAAACAAATGCTGCTCATCGGCGTAACTTCCGTTATGCTGATCTGTGTGCTGCTGCTTTTGCTGCTGCGGAAAATGGGAATGTGGGAACGCATTTCCTGGACGCTGATTCTGGGTGGTGGTATCGGTAATCTGATTGATCGATTCCTGAATGGGGTCGTGGTCGATTATATCAATGTTCTGTTTGTCAATTTTGCGGTCTTTAACTTTGCAGATATCTGTATTACTACGGGTGTTATTTTGCTGATGCTGTGGATTTTTTACGATTCCCTCCAGAAAGATAAGGCAGAAAAAGCGGCTAAACAGCAAAAAGAGGCCTCGGATGGAACCACTTGAGATTGTTGCCGGCCCCCAGGCCCAGGGACGCCTGGATGCCTGGCTGGCAAGACAGTGTGCAGATTTGTCCCTGTCCCGCAGCGCACTGCAGACGTTGATGGAGCAGGGCTGCGTGACTCAGAATGGGCGTCCGGTGAACAAAAAAGAGAAGGTTTGCCCGGGTGCTCAATATCTGCTTTGCCTGCCGGAACCAAAACCGATTGAAGCAGTTCCGCAGAATATTCCGCTTTCCATTGTGTACGAGGATACAGACCTGATTGTGGTAAATAAGCCCAAGGGTATGGTTGTGCATCCTGCACCGGGAAATCCGGACGGAACGCTGGTAAACGCATTGCTGTATCATTGCGAAGGCCAGCTGTCTGGCATTGGAGGCGCAATTCGTCCCGGCATTGTGCATCGCATTGATAAGGATACCAGCGGCCTGCTGGTGGTCGCCAAAAACGATGCCACCCATCAGGCGCTGAGCGCCCAGATGAGTGTGCACAGCATCCATCGGGTATATCACGCGGTAGTGTACGGAAATCTCAAGGATGACGAAGGTTATGTGGAAACATGGCTGGGGCGTGATCCCCGGGATCGCAAGAAAATGGCGGTTGTGCCGGAAGAAGCGGCAGGTGCCCGTTATGCCTATACCGGATGGCGGGCGTTGGAACGCTTTGGCAATTTTACCTATATTGCCTGCCAACTGAAAACTGGTCGCACGCATCAGATTCGCGTACACATGGCTTCCACGGGGCATCCCCTTGCGGGCGATGCTGTATATGGGCCCCGCAATTGTATTAAAAGTTTGAATGGGCAATGCCTGCATGCCAAGGAATTGGGGTTTGTACATCCTGCAACAGGGGAGTGGATTCAATTTGATTCGCCGTTGCCCCCCTATTTTACGGAATTTCTAAATCGGCTTAGAAAGGAACACCGTGCATGAAATCAGCACTCAGTGATTATCTTGTCATCTGCGATATGGATAATACCCTGCTTACGGCAAAGGAGGGACTTCCCACCTGCAATAAGACGGTGATCCAGCTGTTTGTCGAAATGGGAGGAATGTTTACGGTAGCGACCGGGCGGCCTCCGGAGTCTATCCGCGCAGCGCTTGAGGGAATTCAGCTCTCTTTGCCAGCGATTTCCTGTAATGGGGCTTTGCTCTATGATTTCTCAACGGAATCGGTTTTGCACCGTTCTACCTTGAACAGGGAACAGGCTACGACTGCCATCGCAGACGTTCTGACAAAATTTCCGCGCATGGGTGTAGAAGTAATGGCCGGTAACGGGGAAATGTATGTGATCCGCGCCAACGAATATACGCATGCCCACCAGGTGGATGAACATCTGGGAAGCATTGCGTGCCCCATTGAGTGTGTGCCGGATGGATGGGTCAAAGTGGTTTTTGCCTCCGACCCGGAAACCATCCGGAAACTTGGGCAATATGCCAAGACGAAGTATTACGGGCGCGATAACTATTTTCTGGCGACCAACAACATCTATCTGGAAATTATGCCGGGGGGCGTCAGCAAGGCAACGGGTATGCATGACTTGTGTGCGCTGATGAACCGTTCCCAGAAAAAGACCATCGTGATTGGCGATTACTACAATGATCTGGAACTGATGAAGGCGGCCGGTTATGCTGTGGCAGTTGCAAATGCGCCGGCAGAAGTCAAGGCTACGGCCGACGAGGTGACAACGTGCACCTGTTCCGAAGGTGCCGTAGGCGAGTACTTATACAAGCTGATCCGCAAAGTGACCGATGTTTGAAAACGGTCAAAGGGGAATAGACCATGAAAGTAAGCAAACTGATGGACCCCAAAGGAATACTGCTCTATGCCAATATCGATAATGCAGCGGACGCTTTGGGAATTTTGGTGGAGCTGCAGGAAGGGATTGGCGTTATTACCAATGGTACGGCATATTATAATGCAGTTTGCCAGCGCGAAACCTTCGGCGGAACAACGGCAATAGGCGAAGGCATTGCGCTGCCGCATGCTGTTAATGCAGGTGTATCTGCACCAGGTATTTCGGCTCTTACATTGCGCCGCGGCGTAGACTGGGGCGCGCCGGATGGACGTCCGGTAGATTTATTATTTATGATTGCGGTGCCGCCAGATGAAGATGGACTGCATTTGCAGATTCTTGCAAGGCTTGTGAATCTGCTGGGGCGGAATACACTGGTAGACGCCCTGCGTCACGCCAGTAGCCCGACTCGCTTTTTGGAACTTTTGCAAAAAGTAGAAAATGCCTGTTTTGGCGATTGATCCGGGATAAGGAAAGCGGACAGATGGTTTCTGTCCGCTTTTTTGCTGCAAAAAGCGGCGGAACTGCACAATAGTCACGGAAAATGAAGGGGAAATTTGTGCAAATAGCATGTTGCTTTAAAGAGGCGAAGTATGCTATACTTTAAAGCACTAAATCGGCAAAGCGGAGGGAGTATACAGCACAGGCTGAGCGTGGAGCCGATACTGTTTGGAGGAAGAACGATGAAAAAATCTGTTTCTCTGTTGGTAGCTGCTGCCATGGCCATGAGCCTTGCGGCTTGTGGAGGATCTGCCTCCACGGCAGAAACCTCTTCGGCGGCTGAATCTACCGGCACTACTGCCGAAACTTCTGCAGCGGGAGCGGAAACCGGGCAGACTTACCGTATTGGTATCTGCCAGCTGGTTCAGCATGATGCACTGGATGCCGCTACGCAGGGATTCAAGGATGCGTTGACGGAAAAACTGGGCGCGGATAACGTTACTTTTGATGAACAGAATGCCTCCGGCGATACGGCCAACTGCTCTACGATCATTAACGGTTTTGTTTCTGCAGATGTGGACCTTATTTTGGCCAATGCCACGGCGCCGCTTCAGACTGCTACACAGGCAACTTCCGATATCCCCATTCTGGGCACTTCTGTAACGGATTACGCCACGGCCTTGGATATCAGTGACTGGTCCGGTACGGTAGGCGGGAATGTATCCGGTACGTCTGATCTTGCTCCGTTGGATCAGCAGGCGGAAATGATTCAAGAATTGTTCCCGGATGCCGTCAACGTTGGCTTGCTTTACTGCAGTGCGGAGGCAAACTCTGTATATCAGTGCGATGTGATGGAGGGCTATCTGGCGGATGCCGGTTATACCGTAACCCGTTATGCGTTCACAGATACCAACGATGTTACGTCTGTGGCCCAGACGGCTGCGGATGCTTCCGATGTCATTTACATTCCCACGGATAACACGGCCGCGTCCAACACCGAGGCGATTGCAAATGTGGTGCTTCCCGCTAAGGTGCCTGTGATTGCCGGTGAAGAAGGCATCTGCAAAGGTTGCGGTGTGGCCACATTGTCCATCAGCTACTATGATCTGGGCTACCAGACCGGTACCATGGCGTATCAGATTCTGGCAGAAGGTGCGGATATCTCCACAATGCCGGTTGAATTTGCACCCAATGTAACCAAAAAATATAACGCGGCAAATTGCGAAGCATTGGGATTGACTCCGCCGGAAGGTTACGAGGCAATCGCTGAGTAAAAGGGACTTAGTGACAGCGGGGAAAGGGCCTGCGCCCTTTCTCCGCTGTTTTGGCGCTAAAAAATACAGCGGACGGAGGATGGCTTTCGGATGGAATTTCTGGTTTCACTTCTCAATTCTATGCCCGGTGCTGTGGCACAGGGCTTGATTTGGGGCATTATGGCAATCGGTGTGTACATTACCTACCGAGTTCTGGATATTGCTGATTTGACAGTGGATGGTTCATTGGGAACCGGAGGAGCTGTTTGCGTTGTTCTGGTATTGAACGGAGTCCCGGTAGGTTTTGCTCTTTTGGCGGCCACACTCGCCGGTATGCTGGCAGGTATGGTGACAGGTCTGTTCCATACGGCGTGCGGGATTCCGGCCATTTTGTCCGGCATTCTTACACAGCTGGCTTTGTATTCTGTAAACTTGCGAATCATGGGCACTGGTACAGGCGGCGGTAAGGCCAACCTTCCGGTCAGTGTTGATAAGTACAATTTGCTGGTATCGGCCCGTTATGTACGGGATGCGGCGTTGAATAACCCCTTGCTGACCCTTGTGATATTCTGCGGCGTTCTGGTAGCGGTGCTTTATTGGTTCTTTGGCACGGAGCTCGGATGTTCGCTTCGCGCTACTGGTGCCAATCAGAACATGGCCCGTGCGCAGGGAATCAATACCAGCTTTGCCAAGGTTCTGGGACTTATGATTTCCAATGGACTTGTGGCGCTGTCCGGCGGACTTCTGGCACAATACCAGGGATTTTCTGATATCAATATGGGCCGCGGTGCTATCGTTATCGGGCTGGCGGCTGTGATTATCGGAGAAGTGATTTTCGGCAAGGTGTTCCGCAACTTTGCGCTGAAACTGATTGCAGCCGTGATTGGTGCGATTATCTATTATATGGTTATGACTTTTGTACTGCGTCTGGGACTGTCTACCGATGACCTGAAGCTGCTCACTGCGCTGGTCGTTGCGGTGTTCCTGACGGTTCCTTACTGGAAGAGCCGCTATTTTACCAAGCCAACCGTGAAGAAGGGGGACAAAAACAATGCTTGAAATCAAAAATGTCTATAAGACCTTCAACGCTGGCACGGTAAACGAAAAAGTGGCTCTCAACGGTTTGGATTTGAAATTGGAAGACGGGGATTTCGTTACGGTGATTGGCGGTAACGGCGCTGGTAAGTCTACGATGCTGAACGCTGTGGCCGGTGTATGGCCCATTGATATGGGAAAAATCATCATCGATGGGAAAGATGTGACCCGCCTGTCGGAGCATCAGCGTGCAAAATATATCGGCCGTGTTTTTCAGGATCCGATGATGGGAACGGCAGCCACCATGGGGATCGATGAAAACCTTGCGCTGGCAGCCCGGCGCGGGATGGCCAGAACGCTTCGAACGGGGATAACCAAAAAAGAGCATGAAGAATATTATCAGCTTTTGAAAACGCTGGATCTGGGGTTGGAAAGCCGTATGACCACCAAGGTGGGACTTCTTTCCGGCGGGCAGCGGCAGGCCGTTACGCTGTTGATGGCAACGCTGAAAAAGCCGCGGCTTCTGCTCTTGGACGAGCATACTGCGGCACTGGACCCGAAAACCGCCGCAAAAGTTCTGGCGTTGTCGGATAAAATTGTCCATGAAAATCATCTTACAACACTGATGATTACGCACAACATGAAGGATGCCATCCGATACGGGAATCGGCTGATCATGATGTATGAAGGTCGTGTGATCTACGATGTCCGTGATGAGGAAAAGGCGAATTTGCAGGTAAGTGATCTTTTGAAGCGGTTTGAACAGGTGAGTGATGGCGACTTTGCCAATGACCGAATGCTTCTGTCCTGATAAATGACAAAGACCGGCTGGACAGCCGGCCTTTTTTTGTAATGTTTTTGTAATACGTTACATTTTTGGAAAATGTGTATTCAAAAGGCTGATTTTATGCTATAATGATTTCGTTTATACTAGGTGGGATATGGCTTGCCGTACCCCATGCTGCAACCAAGGAGGTCACTGTTACCCATGAGCCGTAAACAATCCCGTGTCGCGTCCGGCCTTAGCCCGATTCAACGCAAAGCCTGTATTGTGCTGGCTGCGTGCGTACTGGCGGTGGTTATCAGTTTTGTTTTGGCGTGGATTCTGCCTCAAAGCCTGAACTTGTTTGGCGCAAATGACTCTTACGATCCGGATCTTTATCCTGTGGATACCAGCTTGGAAGCGGTTTTGAAAGATGCTTCCGCAGATGATTCTTACATTACATCCAGCCTGTTTGTGGGCGATCGTACAGCTTTGGCGCTGCAAAAGGATGGACGTATTACTTTGGACCAATATGCGGGCAAGGAAGATTTGAAAATCTCCAATTTCCTGAAGGAAAGCTGCGTTGCATTTGAGGACGATGCGAATACGTATACCATTCCGCAGGCAATTGCCAAGATGAAGGCGCGCCGCGTATATGTTATGATCGGCAGCAATGATGTGGATGGATCTGTTACCGTTGATGAATTCATGAACGATTACAAACAGGCCCTGCAGAACATCAAGAACTCTTATTCCTACTGTGATTTGATTGCCTGTGCCATTCAGCCGGTTGTGAAGGACAGCGAGAATGCCGCGCAAACCCAGACCCTTATCGACCAGTTCAACCAGGCCATTGCAGAAGCCTGTAATGAAATAGGGTATAAGTATCTGAATCTTTCCGAGGTACTCAAGGACAGCAAAGGCTATGCAGAAGCCAGCTATGTAGACACTTCGGCAGGAACCCTGAACGCGGCGGGAGCCAATGCCGTTCTGGAATATGTAAAATCCCATGCGTACCAGACAGATGACACCCGTCCGGATACGGATGATATTCCCAAGCGTGCGGCACAGGCTGCTTCCGGAAGCAGCGCGTCACCCACGCCCTCCGCCACGCCGACTAAATTCACGGCCAATTATGCGGTAGAGGATTCGGCCAAGGGAACCTTGACGGGAAATGGTAAAACCGGTGTTACCAGCTTGGAAATCCAGGCGGAATCGGGTGCCCAGGTCAGCGTGACAGCGGTGCCTGCGGAGGGGTACACCTTCTATAAATGGAGCGATGGTGTGACCGATGCTACGCGCTATGATGTTGTAAAAAAAGATATTTCCGTGACGGCCATGTTTAATGATGCGCGTGTAGAGCTTACATTGGACCGTGGAGATTCTACCATCAAAAAAGGGGAATCCATTTCCATCACCGCAACAGTGAAACTGGGCGGTAAGAGCTACGACAATAGCAATGTACAATGGTCGGTTAATGACGAACTGGAGCAAAACGGCGGTACGTTTACCTTCACGCCCAGCGAAGCAGGCAGCTATGTTGTACGTGCCGGCATTGAGATCAACGGTACGTTCTCTTCTGCTCAAATCACGGTAACGGTTCAGTCGGACCCGACGGCAATCAGCATCAGTGGTACCAGTACCATTACTGCGGGAGGCAGCACCACGCTTAATGCCAATGTGCAGAACAAGCAGGGGGATGTGACCTGGCGCTGCGATGAAACTTCCTGGCAAGCTACGGGTGATCAGGTGACCTTTACGGCCAACCAGGAGGGAACCTATCATATCCGTGCGAGCAACAACGGCGCAGAGGCGGTTTTTGAATTGAAGGTTTCGGCGGCACCTACGCCGGTGCCTACGCCCACGGCGTCCCCGGCACCTTCGTCAGACTCCACGAAGCAGGAAGGCTGATGATACTTTTGACCATGGTATTGCCTGCGTAAAACAGAGCAGCGCGAACTGAGCGAGAGGAATAAGACGAGAATGGCGATTTACACATGCGTTTTGCTGGATGTAGATAACACATTATTGGATTTCGATGCGGCAGAGCGGCAAGCTTTGACAGAGATGTTGGCAGAATATGATCTGCCGCATGATGGGCACGCCTGCGAAGTTTATCACAAAGTGAACCGGGAACTGTGGGATGCTTTGGCAAAGGGAAAACTCAACAAGGCCAAGCTGTTTCAGACGCGGTTTTTGCGTTTTTTGCAGGCGATGGACTTGCCGGATAATGGGAAGAGCCATGCCATGAATGACCGCTACGAAGAATTGCTTGCCACACATTCGGATCTGATCCCGGGCGCGCTGAATGCGCTGGAGGAACTGGGGGAAGTGGCAACATTGGCAACGGTATCCAATGGTGCGGCTATGGTTCAGCAGGCACGGATCCGGGATTCCGGTGTGGAAAAATACATGGATGGTATTTATATTTCCGAAAAAGTCGGTGCGGCCAAACCTTCTGCCAAACTGTTTGAGCATGTACTCAAAGACTTGGGAATTTCCAACCGGAGCCGCGTTCTGATGGTGGGGGATGATCTTCTGGCCGACATCAAAGGCGGTCAAAATGCCGGCGTGGATACCTGTTGGGTCAATTTCAAAAACGAAGAAAATGTAACAGATATCCACCCCAAGTACGAGATCCATTCCTATGAGGAACTGTACAAGATTGTTATGGAACCCGAAGAACTGGAAAATATCGGTGTGCGCAACCGCCGCCACAGCAACGAAGCCTGAGCGGCCCTGAACGGGGGCAGCCACGGGCTGTGTGCCGCTGCTTTTCAATAAGGCAGCGGCATCTTTTGGGAGAGGGAATGGGGAAGGAACCGTTATGCTGCTGGAACTGCAACAATTGGGAAAAAGCTTTGGTGAACATGAAGTTCTCCAGGATGTGAATGCTGGCGTGGAGCGCGGCGACAGGATTGGAATCATTGGCGCAAACGGAACCGGAAAGACTACGCTTTTGCGGATTTTATACGGTGAAAGTCTGCCGGACGCCGGTACTGCTGCCTTTGGTAACGGTGTCACCTGCGGATATCTGGAACAAAATGCGCATCTGGACCCGTCTTTGGATGTCTATGGGACTATGCGACTGGCTTTTGCCCCCGCCCTGACAGCAATGGAACGTTTGGAAACGCTTCAGAAAGAACTGGCGGTGCACCCGGAGAATCAGCGCATCCAGGAGGATATCAACCATTGTAACGCGGTGATTGATGCCATGGATGCTTACCAGATGGATACCCAGATCAAGAAGGTGCTTAACGGCATGGGATTCCCTGCCGAAACCTGGCAAAAGCCTGCCGGTGTGCTTTCTGGAGGAGAACAAACCCGTTTGCGTTTGGCGCGGCTGCTGCTGGAGCGGCCCGATCTTTTGATTCTGGACGAACCTACCAACCATCTGGACATTGAAACAATGGACTGGTTGGAGGAATATCTCAAATCGTATCGCGGTGCGGTTCTGGTTGTCAGCCACGACCGGTATTTTCTGGATGCGGTGTGTACCAGAATCTGGGAATTGCGTGGGAAAACAATCAATACGTATCGGGGCAATTACTCAGCCTATCTCCCGCAGCGGCAGGCGGCAGACGAGCGCCAACAAAAAATGCATGATGCCGCTGTAGAGAAGGCGGCAAAGCTGCAGGACTATATTGATCGCAACCTGGTTCGTGCCTCTACAACCAAAATGGCACAAAGTCGCCGCAAGCAGCTCGAAAAGCTGGAGATCGTGGAGGCACCGTCTGCAGAAGCATGGGAATTAAATTTCCGCTTTACCTATGATATTGAGCCGTATGACGAATTGGTGATTATGAAAAATCTTACAGTTCGCATCGGGGAACGCACACTGATTGACGGGTTGGATTACACGGTGCATCGGGGAGATAAGCTGATTATCGCGGGCCCCAATGGCACAGGCAAATCTACCCTTCTGCAGGTGCTGGATGGCAAGCGGCGCCCCAGCGGAGGAATGGTTCGACTGGGCAGTGGTGCCAAACCAGGTGTCTTCACACAGCAGCAGGCTCGGCGCGCCGGTCGGGTCATAGATGCTATCTGGAATCAATATCCGCGCTTTACGGAATTGGAAGTGCGCAGTCATCTGGCGCGATTCGGCTATCGAGGAGAAGACGTATTTAAAGATTGTGCACAGCTGTCCGGTGGAGAACTGGCTCGGCTTCGCTTTTCGGAGCTGGCGCTGGAACGTCCGAATCTTATGTTCCTGGACGAACCTACCAACCATCTGGACATTTATATGCGGGAAAGCCTGACGCAAGCGTTGGTGGCCTACACAGGTACATTGCTGCTGGTAACCCATGACCGGTATTTGATGCAGTCGCTTGGGTGCCCGATTTTGTACCTGGAAGAAGGCAAGGCAACTTTTTACGCCAATTTTGAGGCTCTCAAAAACCGCAACACCGCATCGGCGAATGAAAAAAGCAAACCCGAAGAATCAGTAAAGCGCCAGACTTACGGCAAAGAACAGCGCAGACGCAGGGCAGAGGTACGGGCCCGGTTAAAAGCAGTAGAAACTGAAATTGAAGAACTGGGCGCACATATTGTGGAGCTGGAAAATGAAATCAATGACCCGCAGGTACTGCGGGACCATCTGCTGCTGCGCGATAAATGTGATGAACTGGATGATACGCGGTTTCATCAGCAGGAGTTGTACGATGAGTGGGAACGACTGGCCGAAGAACAGGAGCAGTTTGAGGCAGACGGAGAATAAGGCGGTTACCGTTCTGTAACTTGTATTCTGACGAAAAAGCGCTATACTAAATTTTATGTATAGCCAAGTATAGTGAAAAGCCAGGCGGCACAGGTGAAGTGACATTTGTGTGCAGCCAAAACGAAGCGGGGAGACCACTTTGCAGACGACCATAATCATTGCTACGCATAAACCATACTGGGTGCCGGATGATCCGATGTATCTTCCGGTTCAGATGGGGCATGCCGTTCACCCTGCGATAGGATACATCGGGGATGATACGGGCGAAAATATATCGGAACGCAATGCGAACTTTTGCGAACTGACCGGCCTTTATTGGGCTGCCCATAATATTGACTCCGATTATATCGGCATTGTTCATTACC
Organism: Candidatus Gemmiger excrementigallinarum; assembly: GCA_019116445.1. Classification (GTDB taxonomy): domain Bacteria; phylum Bacillota; class Clostridia; order Oscillospirales; family Ruminococcaceae; genus Gemmiger; species Gemmiger excrementigallinarum. The sequence continues at coordinate 19,873 of DXBP01000002.1, read as the reverse complement.
GCCGCTATTTCGGCAGCCGCCGGAAGAGCATTTTCGCGCCGAAAAAAGAGCGTGTGATCGGGCATGAAGAACTGGGAACCATTTTGGCTACCACCAACGTGGTACTGCCAAAAGAGCGCCACTATTTTATTGAAACCAATTACACGCAGTATATCCACGCACATCATAAGCAGGATCTGGCGGTAACGCGGTCGATTATTGAACGAAAGTGCCCTGAATATCTGCCTGCGTATGACCTGTATATGTCCAAAACTCACGGCCATCACTTCAATATGTTTGTAATGAAGCGGGAGTTGTTGTGCCATTACTGTACCTGGCTTTTTGATATTTTGTTTGAACTGGAACGAGAGTTGGATATGACCGGGTATTCCGATAATGACAAGCGCGTGTTTGGTTTTGTGAGCGAACGTCTGCTGGACGCATGGCTCATGACCAATAATATCAGCTACGAAGAACTGGATCTTGTATATATGGAACATCAAAATTGGTTGCATAAGGGCTTTTCGTTTGTAAAGCGGAAGTTCTTCCCGAATAATCATGATTGAACCGATGCACGTGGCTGCGGTGGTGGTCACCTACAATCGATTGCCGTTGTTGCAGCAATGCTTGCAGGCATTGGATGCGCAAACAGCGGCCCTTGCTGCCATTTGGGTCATTGATAATGCCAGCACAGACGGAACGGAAGCGGCAGTTCGCGGAATGAATCTGCCGAATTTGATTTACCGGAATACGGGCCGCAATCTGGGCGGTGCCGGTGGCTTTGCCTACGGTGTGCGGGAGGCAGCGTTGGCTGGGTACGACGCCTTGTGGCTGATGGATGATGATACCATTCCCGAGCCGGAAGCACTGGAAAAGTTGCTGCAGGCGGATCACGAACTGCAGCGTTCCTACGGATGGCTTTCCAGTCGCGCACTGGCACCGGATGGTACAGATCAGCCCATGAATCGGCAGCGCAAATCTCCCTATACCGACCTGGAAAATTACGAAGGGGCGACCATCCCTTCGGTGATGGCCAGCTTTGTTTCTTTGTTTCTTCCTGTGGCGGTGATCCGGGAATACGGATTGCCTATTGCCGAATTTTTTATCTGGTCGGACGACTGGGAGTATACCCGGCGTATTTCCCGGGAACTGCCCTGTTATGTTGCTCCGAACAGTCGTGTGGTTCATGCCATGCAAAATCCCGGAACGGTAAACATTGCAACCGATGCACCGTCCCGATGGAGCCGATACCATTATTTCTATCGAAATGATGTGGTTTTGTATCGGCGGGAGGGAATTCGTGGCTGGCTGTGGCTGCTGGCAAAAGACCTGTGGCATACGCTGCAGGTTTTGCGTGATACCCGCGGCCAACGTTTCGCACGGATTGCAACGATCTGGAAAGGCTTTTGGGAGGGCGTGCGCTTCTTCCCGAAAATTTCTTATTTGCCATGATGGATATTAAAAATGCGATTGTTCGCCAGGCGGCATCCTATGATGCAGTGGCATTTGACGTATTTGACACATTGCTCAAACGGGATGTGGACAAGCCCACGGATCTCTTTAGGCTTGCTGGGGAGGAATTTGCTCAAAAACGGATTCAGGCGGAACAGCTGGCTCGCGCTGCCGCGCAGCAGGAAGTGACGCTTGCAAAAATTTATGAACAGCCCGCGCTTTCGGGGGAGGATCCTTCGCGTGAGTGCGCGCTGGAAGTTTTGGCAGCCGTGCCGAATCTTCCGGTTCTGGAAGCGGTCCGCAAACTGCATGCACAAGGAAAGCGTATCTATTTTATTTCGGATATGTATCTGCCGCCCGAACAGATTCATACGATGCTGCTTCGATGCGGCTATGATATGATGGAAGGCGGTTTCGTATCCTGTTCTTTCGGTGTGCAGAAACGAAGCGGCGGTTTGTTCCGTCGCTTTCTGCGGGAAACAGGATTAAAAGCCCGCCAGGTTCTGTTCGTAGGGGACAGTTGGCGCGCCGATGTCCTGGGGGCTGCACTGGCGGGCGTTCGTGCGTGGCATTTGCCGGCACCAGATCCTGTGCCGGGATGCGTTCAGAGCAGGGACTTCCTCTCCGGAGCGGTGCGGGCTTTTGTGCAGAACCGATTGTCGGGAATGCCTTATGGCGGAAGAGCGTTGGGTTTTTCTGTGCTGGGGCCCTTGGAAGTGGCTTTCTGCCAATGGATTCATCAGCGCCGCCAGGAACAGGGAAATGCACGGGTGTTCTTTTTGGCACGGGATATGTACCTGACGCGCATTGTCTATGCCCTTATGTATCCCGGCGAAAAAACCGAATACCTTCAAATATCACGGCGCAGCTTATGTCCGGCCCTGTTGGCGAAACGGCAGTATGAACTACTTGTGTATGCATTGCCCAGGCAGGTTTTAAGTGGTGCGCAGATTGCCGCATATTGTGGAACAACCTGCCCGAAAGCATGGACGGAAAAGCGTTTTGATCTGAAGGCTGTACAGCTGGGAGAAATCCCGGAGTCCCTCAAAGAACTGCTGGCGGTTCTGCAGGCGCCACAGGATGCCTTGCTGGTGTTGGAGTACTTGAAAAACAGCGGTTTGAAGGACGGAGATATTCTGGTGGATATTGGCAGCGGAGGGACGACTCAGATGCTGTTGGAAGCGCTGTGTGGTATCCGTCTGAATGGGCTGCAGCTCTCGGGAGATGCGAGGCTTCGTGCAAGGCTTTCATCAGAGCGCGCGAAAGTCTTTCTTTCCCTGGCACAGGAAGAAGTACGGCTGTACTGGGCGGGGCAACCCATGCTGGAACGAATGATTTCGCAGGATGTGGGCGCCACCGCCGGATATCACCGCTGTGGCGAAACGATCACAGTACAAAGAGAAAAGGCGATTGTCGAACCGGTGATTGCGGAGCTTCAGCAGGGTGCGCTTGCATTTGCGCGTGCCTGGGGCAAGAGTGTTCTGGCAGAACTTCTGATTGGCCCTGATTTGGCAATCGAACCGTTTTTACAGATGGTACGTACCCCGGATCGTACACAGTTGGAACTGTTGGGCGATTTATCGGTCGAAGATGGAGGTATTTATCCATTGGCTGCCCCTAGGCCGTGCCGGTGGTACGTGGTCCATCCCAAAATGTTGAAAAAGGATCTGTCCGAGGCCCGTTGGAAAATCGGTTTTCTGGCAAGATTGTTCCCGGTTCATCTTCCGTATGACCGGCTGTATCTGGCTTTGAAAAAGTAATTCAGAAAGGAACGAACGCTGCGTGGCGATACGGATCAGCATTATTATACCGATATATAACGCCGCATCCACATTGCAGACGGCAGTGGAGTCCATTCTGGCGCAGGAATTTGAAGAAATGGAGCTTCTTCTGGTGGATGACGGTTCAACAGATGACACACCGTCCATCTGCCATCAACTCTCCCGGCTGGATACCCGTATCCGGGTTATTTCGCAGAAAAATGCCGGGATCTGCGCTGCCCGGAACCGTGGCCTGAGTGTTGCGAGGGGCGATTATATTACATTCTGCGATGATGACGATACCTTTTTGCCGGGAGCCTTGCAGCGTTTGTATGAAACCGCAGAGCGAGAACAGGCGGATATAGTCCGCGGCAATTACCAGTTGTACCGGGAAGGACCGGATGGGGAATTCCGCGAACAGAAACATGAACCGGGAATGATCTGCCGGATGTGGCAGGAGGGATACGCTGCTTTTCTGCAAAACAGCGGACCGCAGTTTGTCTGGAATGCGCTGTACAGACGGCAAATCCTGGAAGGTGTTCGTTTTGATGAACGCTGCCGTTATGGGCTGGAAGATTTCATCTTCAACATGACTTTGTATGCCAAAACGGATCGTGCGGTATATTTGCCTGACAATGTTTACCGACATTATGAGGGCGCGCAGAGTACGTCCGTGTGTCAGACCACGCAGGCGCTTCGGGCCAGGATCGGAGCATTGGGGCCCTGGATGGAAGCTGAGCACAGCGCCATTCAAAGCCGCTGCCCGGAATCGGAACGCGGCAAGGTCTGGGCATTGCGCCGCGCGGAGGCCATAACGTTTTTGATGCACCAGCTGCGGGATGCCAACGCTCCGGCAGCGTTGCGGCGCTATGCGTGGCGTACACTGCGCAAAATCCTTTCGGGATACAGTGCACATGCACTTGACTTTTGGCAAGGGACAGGGCAAAATAAAAAGAAAACAGCGGCACTGCTGCTCTATCAGCTTCGGATGCAGGGCCTGTACGACCTTTTTACAAGCAAACAATGCAGGAAATAAGCGAGGAACTGCCATGAAAACGATTTTGGTGACGGGCGCTGCCGGTTACATCGGACGCCACGTTGTAAAAAATGCGCTGGACCGTGGATACCGTGTGATTGCATCGGATTTTGCCTTCAAAGGACTGGATGATCGGGCAGAGTTTTGCGATGTACCGATTTTCAGCGGCGACCGGGATGTTTACCGTCAGCTGGGCAGCCCGGACGTCTGCATCCATTTGGCGTGGCGTGATGGATTCCGTCACAATTCTCCGGCGCATATGCGGGACCTTTCATCGCATGTGGTATTTCTGAATCATTTGGTAGAAGGCGGGCTCCAGTGTCTTAGTGTCATGGGAACCATGCATGAGGTCGGTTACTGGGAAGGCCCGATCAATGAAAGCACGCCTTGTAAACCACAGAGCCAGTACGGAATTGCCAAAAATGCCCTGCGGCAGAGCCTGATGCTCTCGATGGCGGATGGTCCCTGCAAGCTGCATTGGCTGCGTGCGTATTATATTACAGGCGATGAGGCGCACGGCAGTTCGATTTTTGCCAAACTGGCACAGGCCGAAGAGGAGGGGAAGGCGACCTTCCCCTTTACCAGCGGCAAAAATCTGTATGATTTTATTGATGTGGAAGAGTTGGCTAATATGATCGTGGCTGCCAGTGTACAGACGGAGATCAACGGCATTATCAATGTTTGCACCGGTAAGCCGCAGTCGCTGGCTGACCGCGTGGAAGCCTTCCTCAAAGAAAAACAATACAAAATCAAACTGGACTACGGCGCATTCCCTGACCGCCCGTATGACAGCCCGGGGACCTGGGGCGATGCTACCAAGATCAACCAAATTCTCGAAAAGGAACGGACATGAAAAGACTCGGAATCTTCTTCTTCTATGAGAAAAACGGTGATGTAGATGACTTCATTACCTATTACCTGGTAGACCTGGCAAAAAACCTGAGCGAACTGGTAGTTGTCTGCAACGGAAAACTCAGCGAACAGGGGCGCAAGGCTTTTTCACAGTTTACCGATCAGATTCTTGTGCGTGAAAATAAGGGACTGGACGTCTGGGCGTATAAAACGGCATTGGATCACTATGGCTGGGAACGGCTTTCGGAATTTGACGAAATCGTCATGACCAATTCAACCCTGATGGGACCGGTGCGCCCGTTGAAGGAAATGTTTGACGAAATGGCCCGGAACGAAGATCTTGATTTCTGGGGCCTGACGATGCATCATGGAGCCAAAACCAACCCGTTCAAAGGCAAGCATTTGTACCGGTACCTTCCGGTGCACATTCAGTCCCACTTCATTGTGTACCGCAAGCGGTTTGTTCAGAGTGCGGAACTGCAAAATTACTGGAATGAGATGCCGATGATCGAAAGCTATACCGATTCGGTACAGCGGTACGAAGCGGTATTCACCAAGCAGTTTGCAGACCGTGGATTCAAGTGGGATGTCTATGTAAAATCGGATGATCTGAAGGAGTTTGCCGATTATCCGTTGCTGGTGTGTCCGGTGCGTCTTCTGCGTGATAAAAAGTGCCCGCTATTCAAACGCCGCAGCTTTATGCACCCGCTGGAGGCGTACCTCAATGATACCGCCGGTGAACCCGTACGGGAATTGTACGACTATCTGCGGGATGAAACCGACTATCCGTTGGATTTGATTTGGAAAAATATGATCCGCACGATGCATCCCCATGATTTTACCCGGAATCTTGGGCTGACTCGGATTATCCAGCCGACAGTACAGAATCCGGCGCAGGCGCAGGAACTTTGTGCGCAGCGGCGTATCGCACTGGCTATGCACCTGTATTTTATGGATATGCTGGATCAGAGCATTGCCTTTGCAGCGAAATTCCCGCCGCAGACCGATGTGTTCATCTCTACAAACAGCGAGGATAAAAAGGCACAGATCGAGAAGGCTTTTGCGGGGCGGAACCTGCATCGTGTAACGGTGCGGGTGGTTGAAAACCGCGGCCGGGATGTTGCCGCCTTTTTGTGTGACCTGGCACCGGAACTTCGGGCGTATGACTACGCGTGCTTTATGCATGATAAGAAGGCAATCCAGACCAAGCCGGGCAGTGTCGGTGCAAGTTTTGGCTATGTCTGCAATGAGAACGTCTGCAAAAATGCAGCCCATGTGCTGAATGTGCTGTGCGAATTTGAAAATGACCCGTATCTGGGAATTCTGTGCCCGCCCTACCCCACACATGGCCTGTACTTTATGAATATGTGCTCGGGCGGCTGGGGCCCCAATTTTGAGAACACCAAAAAGCTGATGAAAGATCTGGGGCTGGATGTTCCCATTTCCGGGGAAGAATCTCCTATTGCACCGTTTGGCAGTGTTTTCTGGTTCCGCCCAAAAGCGCTGGAGCCGTTGTTTGCACATGGCTGGCAGCATACGGACTTTCCGCCGGAACCGCTGCCTCAGGATGGCACCATCAGCCATGCCATTGAGCGGATTTATCCCTTCGTGGCGCAAGCAGCGGGATATTATCCGGCAGTTGTCATGAGCAGTTCCTTTGTGGCATTGCGCAATGATACCATGCAGGCGTATGCCAACGGTATGATTCGGCCTTTGGCGCGGGTGTTTGACTGTACTACGTTCTGGGCGGCCTCCACGGCGGCGACGGCTTTTGCCGCTAAAAAGCACTGGTTTGGTGTGTATGGACCCTATGCCAATACGCGGCGCCGCCATGCGCGCAACTGGCTTCGGGATAACCTTCCCGCACCGGTGTACAAAGGCTTGATCACCACCAAACGGGCGGTTCTGGGACCGCACCATGGCCCGTATGAGGACTGATGTATGAAGCGGCTGGTGATTTACTTTCACTATGATGCGCAGGGCTCGCTGGACGAGCCCTGCCGCTTTGCGATACGGGCTTTATGCACGGAGGCGGAACTGGTGCTGGTCACCAACGGCACCCTTTCCCGGGAAAGCCGCGATTGGGTTGTCGGGGTGGGTCTACGACTGATAGAAAGGGAAAATACCGGGTTTGATGTAGGCGCGTATCGCCAGGCCCTTCTTGCCCTGGGGCGGGAAACGGTGTCTGGCTACGAGGAACTGATCCTCATGAACTACACGCTGGCGGGACCGGTCTGCTCGTTGAAGCCTATGTTGGATGCCATGCAAACGCATCCGGAGTTGGATTTTTGGGGACTGACGCGACACTATGCCATGCGTAGCCGTCGATTTGGCGGGCAGGTACCGGAACATCTTCAATCCCATTTTTTGGCAATTCGCCAGAATATGATGCAAGCAGATGCTTTCTGGGATTACTGGCAGAAGATGGAGCTGCCACGCAGTTATGAAGAATCGGTCATCCGCCATGAAACGCGCTTTACCCGGTATTTTTCGGAATTGGGATATACTTGGGACAGCTACGTTCAGACAGAGGATCTGAAGTCTGTTTTTGTAAATCCCATAATGGCCTGCCCCAAGGAACTGCTGGAAAATCGCGGTTGCCCGTTTTTTAAACGCCGCAGTTTTTTTACCCCCTATGAGGATGAGCTGCGCCGTACGGATGGATTGGCGGCCAGAGAACTGTATGAATATCTCAAAGGCCGTACAGGGTATCCGGTGGATGCACTCCTGCAGTCACTGCTTCGCACGCAGCCGCTGTCCTCACTGGCAAAGAATCTGCATTGGCACTACATCGTGGGCGAAGATGGGGGAAATCCATCAATCAGCTTGCAGACGCAAGGTCTTGCGTTGGTCCGCCTGATCGTCCCCGAAAGGGATACAGTTACCGATTGGTATTTACGCCAGAGTGTGCAAAGTGCTGAAAAGCAGATCGCCCAGGCGGCGGCGCTGTTTGAAAGAAATCCTCTGCTTGGTGTTCTGAGTCCGGCGTTGCCTTTGTGGCCGGAAGCATTGCGATTTGTACGGCAGGAGTGGCAGGCAAACCGGAAAGAACTTTCCGGACAGGTTTCCGTATCTATGGGGGAAGACCCGCCGCCCGCGCCTTGTGCGGGATGGGCATTGGTACGGAGGGCGGCTTTCCCGCAGGGAATCCCCGTCGGAAAGGCGATACAGGATATTTGGCTTCTGCCATTGCTTGCCCAGCAAAATGGGTATTACAGCGCTACTTTTGAAAGCGCTTCGCAGGCGGCTGCCCGTACAGAACACCTGTGTATGTATGCCCGGGCTGCGTCAGAGCCGGCTGCGGTTGTCCGGCAATTGGGCAGACTTGTAAAACACAAACTGAAAGGATAAAAGGGGAGTCGGATCATTAAAAAGCAACGGTTATTCTATCTGGACTTTATCCGCGCTGTGGCACTCGCTGCCATCTTGATCATCCATTTTAATGCGACCGTGACGGGGTATTTTACACTGCCGCATAAATTGTTTGCCAGTGTGCTGCCCTTCGGGATCTATCTGGGGGATTTTGGCTCCTCCCTGTTCTTTATGGTGTCGGGGGCGGCGTTGGCTTTGACTGTGCCGGAAACGCAAAGCCCATTGGTGTTTTACAAAAAGCGTGCCAAAGCGATTTATCCGCTGTTTTGGTTGGCGTGGGGAATCTGTTTTTCCCTGCGATTCCTTGCGAAGCCGGGCTATTACGCAGCGGCCAAATCTCCAACGCTGATTCTGACGGTCCTGGGACTTGATAACTTTGCAGTGGCAGCCGGCTGGGTAGGCATGGACTTTGCCTGCGTAGGGGAATGGTTCCTGGGCAGTATTCTGTTTTTGTATCTGTTGTTTCCGTTGCTGTCTCGCGGTTTGCAGCGAGCCCCTCTTTTGACCTGGCTCTTCGCGCTTGTTGTTTGCCTGCCGATTCATTGGATGGGCCTGGACGCGCATCTGGTGGCCATTCACCTTCTTGAATTTTTGTTCGGAATGCAGTACCTTTCTATGAAGAAAAAACACAAGGTGATTACGGCAGTGGCTTGCACGGCAGGCACCGTTATGTTGGCGAACGTTGACAGCAAAATTACCTGTGCCTTGTTCAGCGTGGTTGCGTTTACACTGCTCGCCGGCGTTTCCAAATGGCTGGACTATCCCTGGCCACGCGCGATTTGCGCCAAATTGGCAAAGATTTCTTATGCAGTCTTTCTTGTACACCATGTTTTGATTCAGCGCATGGCGGAACAGTTTGATCTGGCGGCTTTGACCCGCCGGGATACGGCCTTTTTGTTCCTCATTTATTTGGCGGCCGTATGGGCTGCAGCAGAAGCCTTGCTTTGGCTGCAAAATCTGCTGAAAAAGGGATTTACAGCTATGCGGGCAAGAGGATAATGGAATTGTGTCTGTCGCTTTGCGGCAGGCACTTTTTTTGTCAGGGAACGTTATGACCTCTGTACAAAAATCGGACGGTACGGTATAATAAGACTAATATTGAATACCTCACGAAAGGGGCGTTTGGTTGTGTCTGAATTCTCTGTATCCCTGGCGAAATTGGCGGAGGAAGCAAATCTGACGGTGGCATATACTCCCTGTGAGCTGGAAAAGGTCAAAGTAACGGCGACTGAGGTATACCGCCCCGGTATTTTGCTGGCCGGGTATTATGAAAACTTCGATAATACCCGTGTCCAGATCATCGGCTTGACGGAGATGTCCTACCTGGAAGAACTCTCCACTTCCTTGCGGAATATGCGGCTGGAAAAACTGTTCTCTTTCCAACCGCCGGCTGTGATTCTGACCCGCAATATGCAGCCGCTTTCTGAGATGATGCAGTATGCCAAGCAGTACTCTGTGCCGCTTTTGATGTCTACCGAGATGACCTCGGCTTTGATGGGCGTTTTGATCACCACACTGAACACGGAGCTGGCACCGCGCATCACACGCCACGGCGTACTGGTGGAAGTGTATGGCGAAGGTATTCTGATTCTAGGCGATTCCGGTGTCGGAAAAAGCGAAACCGCCATCGAATTGGTCAAGCGCGGTCATCGTCTGATTGCAGACGATGCGGTAGAACTGCGGCGCGTGTCCTATCGCAGTATTCTGGGTACGGCACCGGCCAACATCCGCCACTTCATCGAACTGCGCGGTATCGGCATTATCAACGTGGCCCATGTTTTTGGTATCGGCTCGGTGCGCAGCAGTGTAGAAGTGGAAATGGTTGTGCAGCTGGAACCGTGGGACCGTACCAAAAATTACGACCGCACCGGTTTGGATACCGAATATTACGATATCCTGGGCGTGAAGGTTCCCAGTATGCTGATTCCGGTCATGCCCGGTCGAAATCTGGCGGTCATTCTGGAAACAGCAGCCATCAACAATCGTACCAAGGAAATGGGGTACAACGCAGCCAAAGAACTGCTGGCACAGCTGGGCCTGCAGGATGATATTTCGCTGTGATGCATAAGTAAAACAGGAAAAGAGAGATACCGAATTCATGCAGATGATTGCAGACCTCCACACACATACGTTGTGTGCTTCCCACGCTTTTCAAACTTTGAACGAAATGGCGGCAGCCGCCAGGCAGGCCGGCTACTGCGCAATGGCCATTACTGACCACGCTCCGGCCATGCCGGACTCCCCCCATATCTGGCATTTTGCAAACGGTTCCGCTCTGCCCAGAAACATTGACGGAGTGGCCATGATGTATGGCGCTGAAGTCAATATTATGGATACCAAAGGCGGTTTGGATCTTTCCCAGGAACTTCTGGCGGCACAGGATTGGGTGGTGGCATCCATCCACAGCCCTTGTATGCCGGGACTATTGACCCGTAAAGAGGCGAACCGGATCTGGCTGAGCGTAGCGGAGAACCCTTATGTCGATTGTATCGGTCATTCGGAGCAGGAAAATTACCGTTACGATTACGATCTTGTTACCAAAGCCTTTGCCAAAAATCATAAGGTTGTGGAGTTGAACGGAGGCTCATTCGCTGTACGAAAAGACGGAATCCCCAATATGCGGGCGTTGTTGACGGCATGCCTGACGAACGGCTGCCATATTGCGGTGGACAGTGACGCACATAGCGCCTGGCGTCTGCAGACGGCTTTGCCGCCGCTGTACAGCTTGTTGGATGAATTGTCGTTTCCGCAGGAATTGATCGTCAATGCAACGCGGGAAAACCTGGTACAGGAACTGAAACTGCATGGCCGTCGCTGTGCAGAAGAAATAGGAGGCATTGTATTATGAGTCAGTATACCATCGGAATTGATTTGGGCGGCACCACCATGACTGCCGGCCTTGTCAACGAAAATTATGAGATCGTAGGCAAAATCACCTGGGCGACGCGGTTGCCCCGACCGGCTGCGGACCTGGAGAAGGCCCTGGCGGATCTTTGCCGTGCGGTTGCCAAAGAGAATAACGTGGATTTTTCCGACGTAAAATATGTGGGAATCGGTACACCGGGCAGCGTGAATTTTACCACCGGTTTTGTCGGATATAACACCAACTTCGGTTATTATGACTGGAACCTGGGCCCTGATATGGAAAAACTCCTGGGCTGCAAGGTCTATGTGGAAAACGACGCCAATGCAGCGGCATTCGGCGAGTACATTGCGGGCGGCGCCAAAGGGTACAAAGACGCAGTTGTGATAACCTTGGGCACCGGTATTGGCAGCGGCATTATTCTGGGTGGCAAAATCGTACGCGGCTTCAATTTTGCAGCCGGTGAGATGGGGCACACGGTCATTGTAAAAGGCGGCCGGAAATGCAACTGCGGCCGCTGCGGCTGCTGGGAACGGTATGCTTCCGCCCGCGCCCTGACGGAGGACACCAAGGCTGCTATGAAAGAGCACAGCGATACGCTGATGTGGAAGCTGGTGCAGGACATCGATCATGTCAATGCCAAAACTTCCTTTGACGCCATGGCAAAGGGGGATGCGTTGGCCAAACAGGTCGTTGAGAACTGGATGGAATACGTCGCCTGCGGCCTGGCCAACGTGGTCAATACCTTTGAGCCAGAAGTGATTTGCGTGGGCGGCGGTGTTTCCAATCAGGGCGAAACGCTGCTGGCTCCTGTACGCGCGTATGTGGAAAAAGAAACGCATGACATCACCGGTGGCCGTGTGCCGGAAATCCGTGCCTGTGAGCTCCGCAATGATGCCGGTGTGATCGGCGCGGCAGCACTGGAGGTTTCCATCTGAAAACCATACTCTGTAAAATTGCTTTGTAAAGGGGAAAAATATGCACGAGCAAATTAAAGTGGCGCTGCGCGGCGCCTTGCAAAGAGCGGAACTCCCCTTTGCAGAGCAAGAACTTTTGGCGATGCATACCACGTTCCGGATCGGTGGCCCTGCTGCTTTCTGGTGTGCGCCGCAGGATGTTGGGCAGCTGCGGCAAACGCTGAAGTGCTGCAAAGATCAGGAGGTGCGTGTGTACTTGCTGGGAAACGGCTCCAACACATTGTTTGCCGATGAAGGATTTGACGGTGCGGTTGTGGATCTTCGCGGTATTGCCCCTTCTGTAACCGCTACAGAGCAGGCGGATACTGTGCTTTTGACAGCCGGTGCGGGAATGACGTTGGGCCGCTTGTGTGCAGAAGCACAGCAGCGGGCCCTGGCAGGCCTGGAATTTGCCTGCGGGATTCCCGGCACAGTGGGCGGCGCTATGTATATGAACGCAGGTGCCTATGGCGGTGAAATGAAAGATGTCGTTGCGTGGGTTTCGTTTCTGGATGATAACCTCAACCTTCGCACGCTTCCCGCTTCCGACCTCCAAATGGGGTATCGAACCAGCATCTTTGAGAAAAATCCTTCCTGGTGCATTGTGTCTGCCTGTGTACGGCTGCAAAAAGGAGATGGTGCAGAAATTCTTGCACAGATGCAGGAGTATCTGGAACGCCGCAGATCGAAGCAGCCGTTGGAATGGCCCAGTGCCGGAAGCACTTTCAAACGTCCGCAGGGGGCCTTTGCCGGACGCTTGATCGAGGATTGTGGATTGCGCGGCTACACAGTGGGCGGCGCGCAGATCAGCGAAAAACACTGTGGATTTGTGATCAACAAAGGCGGCGCAACCTGCGCAGATGTTGTGGCGCTGACCGATGACGTCAAACGGATCGTATATGAAAAAACCGGTTTTGTCTTGGAACGTGAAATTAGAGTGGTAAAATAAGGGGCGGATGGAAGATGAATTTTCTGATCGTTACGGGGCTTTCGGGTGCAGGCAAATCCATGGCCGTCAATGCATTGGAAGATATCGGATTCTTCTGCATTGACAATATCCCGGTGGCATTGCTGCCGCGTATCGTGGATTTTGCCCTGCAGGGCGAAAACCAGCTCAGCCGTGTGGCCGTTGTCATGGACGTTCGCGGCGTACGGAACAAGGAACAGCTGGAAGAAGCGCTGGCGGACCTGGACGCAAAGAAAATTGAATATGAAATCCTCTTCCTGGACGCCAATAACCACACGATCCAGCGGCGGTATAAAGAAACACGCCGCCAGCATCCCATCTCGCTGACGGATCATGTATCCATTGAGGAGGCAATCGAACGGGAACGCCGTCTTTTGCAGCCGCTGCGCAATCGTGCCAAATATGTGATTGACACTTCACTTTTGAATGTGGCTCAAAACAAAGAGCGCGTTTGCAGCCTGTTTCTGGACAAAGGCAAGAGTCCGATGGCGTTGACGGTGGTGTCGTTCGGTTTCAAATACGGCTTGCCGCAGGAAGCTGACCTGGTTTTGGATGTCCGCTGTCTGCCGAACCCCTTTTATGTCCCGGAACTCAAAAATCTGACCGGTATGGATCAGGCGGTAGTAGATTATGTAATGGCCGCTCCGGAATCACAGGAACTGCTGCGCCGATACGAAAGCATGTTGGAATATGCCCTTCCGCTATATGTGAAAGAGGGCAAAAGCCAGCTGATGATTGCCGTGGGATGTACTGGCGGCAAACACCGTTCTATTACCTTTGCCCGGAAAATCGGCGAGTTCTGCCAAAAATTGGGCTATGAACCCAGCGTACAACACCGTGACGCAAAGCGGACGCTGTAAGCCTTTGCAAAAGCGTCAAGGAGGAACATCCGTTTGAGTTTTTCACAAGAGGTAAAAAATGAGATCCTGCGCCACAGGATCTCAAAACCATGCTGTAACGTGGCCGCCGCTTATGCGGTGGCCTGTTTTGGTAAGTATTTTGATGATCGCGGTGTTGTGCTGCAAACGGAAAACGAGGGGGTCGCCTTGTTTGCCCAGAAAGCATATCGGCGCTGCGGAATTCAGGGGGAAATCCTGAGCAAAGAAAGACCGACCGGTGCGGTATTTGAGTTCAGCGTCAAGACACCCGAAGAAATCCAAAAGATGCTGGAGCTGTTTTGCCATACCGGCAAGGAGCCTACACTGCGTATCCGTCCTGAAAATTTCAAATGCCAAAAATGTATGCAGACCTTCATCGCGACGGCTTTTTTGTGTTGCGGTACGATGACTGACCCGGAAAAAAGTTATAATTTGGAATTCCTGTCCACACGCCACTATCTTTCCCAGCAGCTGGAAGCGATGTTGGCTGAACATGACTTTCACCCGCATCGGGCATTGCGCAAAGGTGCCAATACCATATATATCAAAGCCGCCGATCATATCGAGGATCTGCTTACGTTTATGGGGGCCGGCGGTGCGGCGATGCGCATTATGGACCAGCGCCTGTACAACGAAATGCGCAATAAAACCAACCGGCTTTCCAATTGCGAAACAGCCAATTTGGGAAAGAGCGTTCAGGCGGCAGTGCAGGTCCAGATGGCAATTGAACGACTGGAAGAAGCGGGCGCACTTGCGGCACTTCCGGAGCCGCTGCAGCAAACGGCAAAGATGCGGATGCAGTACCCGGATCTTCCGCTGGCCAAACTGGCACAGAAGATGGACCCGCCGGTAAGTAAAGCGGGACTTTCTCACCGGTTAAAGCGTATCCAGGAGGCCGCGCAGCGTCTGCAGGAATCTCCGTCACCAGAAAAGGAAACAAGTAATGTCTGAAATGACTCCAAGACAATTTACGCACCTGCATGTGCATACAGAATACAGTCTGCTGGACGGTGCCTGCCGGATCGACCGGATGTTCGATCATCTCAAAGCGATGGGGCAGACGGCCTGTGCCATCACTGACCACGGTGTCATGTACGGTTCGGTGGCGTTCTTTGATGCGGCTAAGGCGGCGGGCATAAAGCCGATCATTGGCTGTGAGGTTTATGTGGCTACCCGCACCCGGTTTGATAAGGTAAACCGAATTGACGGCAACAGTCATTTGATTTTGCTGTGCAAAAATGAAACGGGCTACAAAAATCTTATCAAAATGGTTTCGGCCGGATTCGTGGAAGGCTTTTACTCCAAACCTCGTATTGACAAGGATTTGCTGGAACAGCATCACGAGGGCCTGATCTGCCTTTCCGCCTGTTTGGCCGGCGAAATCCCCAAAGCAATCCTGGCCGGGGACTATGAACGGGCCAAACGGACAGCGCTGTACTATCGCGATCTGTTCGGAGAGGGGAACTATTACATTGAACTGCAGGACCATGGTCTGGAGGAAGACCAGGTCGTGCTGCCGCAATTGATCCGTCTTTCCCGGGAAACAGGAATCCCGATGGTGGCAACCAATGATGCCCATTATATCACTAAAGAAGACGCCAAAATGCAAAGCATTCTGCTGTGCATTCAGACCGGTAAGACGATTGCGGATGCGGACCGGATGGAATTCCAGACCGATGAATTCTACCTGAAAAGTGCCGGCGAGATGTACGAGCTGTTCTCCATGGTGCCGGAAGCCTGTGAAAATACCAACAAAATCGCGGAACAGTGCAATTTTGAATTCACCTTTGGTGAAACCAAGCTGCCGTATTTTCAGGCACCCGACGGCATGGAAAACCAGGCGTACTTTGAAAAACTCTGCTGGGAGGGGCTGGAACGGCGCTATCCCGGCCAAGTGACGGATGCCCTGCGGGAACGTCTGGCGCATGAAATCAATGTGGTCAAAACAATGGGGTACACCAACTACTATCTCATTGTATACGACTTTATCAATTATGCCAAAAGTAGGGATATTCCGGTTGGCCCCGGTCGTGGTTCCGGCGCGGGCAGCCTGGCGGCTTACTGTGTAGGAATCACGGATATCGACCCCATACGCTATAACCTGATTTTTGAACGGTTCCTCAATCCGGAACGCGTTTCGATGCCGGACTTTGATGTGGATTTTTGTTACGAGCGCCGGCAGGAAGTCATTGACTACGTCAACGAAAAGTATGGTCGGGACCATGTGGCGCAAATCGTAACCTTTGGCACCATGGCGGCCCGTGCCGCGGTCCGTGATGTGGGCCGGGTTATGGGGATGGCTTACCAGGATGTGGACAAGGTTGCCAAGCTCATCCCGATGGAACTGAAGATGACGCTCAAAAAAGCGTTGGAAGTCAGCCCTGATCTTAAGGCTATGTATGATGCCGACCCTCAGGTTCATGAACTGATCGACACCTCCCTGAAAGTGGAGGGGATGCCGCGCCATGCCTCGACTCACGCAGCCGGTGTGGTGATTACGCGGGAGCCTGCGACGGAGTATGTTCCGCTGTCCACCAACGACGGGCTGCCTGTTACGCAGTTCAACATGGTGGAAATCGAGCGGTTGGGCCTTCTGAAGATGGATTTCCTTGGCTTGCGCACGCTGACGGTCATTCATGATACCGAACTGGCCGTGCGGCGCAAGGTGCCGGACTTCCGTATGTCGGAGATCAGCTACGATGATCCGGAAACCTATGCGATGCTGGCAAAAGGGGAAACCGAGGGTATATTCCAGCTTGAATCTACAGGAATGACGCAGGTTCTTGTGAGTATGCGCCCCAAAAATCTGGAAGATATCATTGCCCTGATCTCACTGTACCGGCCGGGCCCTATGGATTCCATTCCCATGTATCTGCGTAACCGCCGGGAACCGGGTAAGATCAGCTATAAGACCCCGCAGCTGGCGCATATCCTGGATGTTACCAATGGTTGCATTGTGTACCAGGAACAGGTTATGCAGATTTTCCGGGAACTGGCAGGTTTCAGTTTCGGGCAGGCGGACAATATCCGCCGTGCCATGAGCAAGAAAAAGCACAAGGTCATGGAGGCGGAACGGGAGCATTTTGTGCATGGCTGCACGGAACCGGGAAAGGAGTGCGCCGGCTGCGTCAAAAATGGCATCCCGGAAAATGTTGCCAACGAGATTTATGACGAAATGATCAGTTTCGCCTCCTACGCCTTCAATAAGTCCCATGCGGCCTGCTATGCGTATGTGGCATTCCAGACGGCATATCTCAAATGCCATTATCCCCATGAATTTATGGCAGCGTTGCTGACCAGCGTGCTTGACAATACTTCCAAGGTCATCGAATACACCACGGAATGTCAGCGACTGGGCATCAAGGTGCTGCAGCCGGATATCAACGTTTCCCGCGGGGGATTTACGGCAGACGGCGATTGCATCCGCTTCGGGTTGAACGCGGTCAAAAGTGTGGGGCGCGGTTTGATTGATGCGGTGGTCAAGGAAAGGGAGGACCGGCCGTATCGGGGACTGTATGATTTCTGCCACAGAATGTATGGTAACGAATTGAATCGCAGAGCGCTGGAGAATCTGATCAAAAGCGGCGCCTTTGATACGCTGGAGCCTTCGCGTCACGGTATGCTGGAATGCGTGGAAGGAATTCTCAAAAGCGTTGAAACCGATATGCGCCAAAATCTGGAAGGGCAGATGGATCTCTTCGGTATGATGAGCGGAGAGGCGCAGGAGCAAGCTGCCAATGATTATAAGGTCCCCAAGCTGGCGGAATATCCCACCGCGGAATTGCTCAAAATGGAAAAAGAGGTTTCGGGCCTTTACCTTTCCGGACATCCGCTGGATGCGTATCGTACACAGATTGCGCAGATCTCTACTTGTACGATCGCCCAGCTTTTGGGCGAAGAAGCCAAACAATTTGACAATCAGACAGTGACGATCCTGTGTACTGTTGTCAAAAATAAGGTTATGACGACCAAGTCCAATACGCTTATGGCCTTTACCACCATTGAAGATCTGACCGGTACCATGGAACTGCTGGTATTTCCGCGTGTTTTGGCTGAATGCAGAGCTGCCTTGCAGGAAAACGCGGTTGTAGTGGCCCATGGCCGCGTTTCGGTTAAAGAGGATGAGGCGGCCCGCCTGATTGTGGAAGGCATACAGCCGATTGAATCTTACGATCCCAACAAGAGTTTTGGACGTAACCGTGTGGACCGTGTCCGACAGGAAGCCCACGGGGAAGTGGCCTCGGGATATTTCCTGACGGTGCCGGCCAGGGATTGTACCGAAATGCATAAAGTTGAGAATCTGCTTTGCAACATCTTTGACGGTGGAACGGTAAAAGTCTATTTTCGATTTGCCGATACCGGGCAAAAAGTATGGGCACGGCACATGGCAGTCCGGGATGATCCGCTTTTGCGGGAAGAACTGGTCCGCATTTTGGGCTCAGAACACGTAAAAGTACAGGGAACTGCTCAGCATGCAAAATAAATCCATGTGTTTTGCGCGAATCGTCCATAATCGAAGCGCAAGAGATGTGGTATAATGTGAATGTTCAAGATTGTTAAAAAATTATTCTAAGTAACGCTATGTTCCCGAACAGGAGGAGTTGCTTTATGGCTAAGGAAATCAAAACAATCGGTGTTCTGACCAGTGGCGGTGACGCGCCCGGCATGAATGCCGCTGTACGTGCAATCGTCCGTGCGGGTATCAGCAAAGGCTACCGCATGATGGGCATTCAGCGCGGATATAATGGTTTGATTAACGGCGAATGTTATGAGATGAATGTCCGCAGCGTTTCGGAGATTATTCACCGCGGCGGCACAATTTTGTATACGGCACGCTGCCTTGAGTTCAAGACGCAGGAAGGTCAGGCCAAAGGTCTGGCGCGCTGCAAGGAGCTGGGCATTGACGCGCTGGTTGTTATCGGTGGCGACGGCTCGTTCATGGGCGCCCGCGCGCTGGCAAATCAGGGGATCCCCTGCATTGGTTTGCCCGGTACCATTGACAATGATATTGCCTGCAGTGAGTATACCATTGGCTATGATACGGCTATGAACACCGCCGTGGAGGCCATTGATAAACTGCGCGACACCACCCAGAGCCATGACCGCTGCAGCGTGGTTGAGGTCATGGGGCATCATGCCGGTTATATTGCCCTGAATGTTGGCATTGCCACCGGCGCCGTGGCGGTCCTGCTGCCGGAGATTCCGTTTGATTTCGAGCGTGATATTCTGCAGCGTATGCGCCAGACCCAGGTCACCGGCAAGAAGCACTTTATCATCATCGTGTCGGAAGGCGTGGTGGATGCACAGGAACTGGCCAACCAGATCCAGGCAGCTACCGGTGTTGATTCCCGCGCAACGGTTCTGGGCCATATTCAGCGCGGCGGTTCTCCCACGGTTCGTGACCGCGTCAATGCCTCTTTGATGGGCTACCATGCGATCGACCTGCTGGACAAGGGCATCTACAATCGTGTTGTGGCAGTTTCCGGCGATAAGATCGTGGACTATGATGTCAATGTGGCGCTCTCGATGCACAAGACCATCGACCGTGAAATGATTGACATCGCCAATGCGATTTCCATCTGAGCTGTAAAGCTGATTGCAAGGCCGCACGCCCTTGGGCGGCGGCCTTTTTGTATGCCGAAAACCACTCGCTAGGCGAGTGGTTCAAAAGAAGGCTTGTGCCGATTATGGAAACAAAAAACTCCCTTTGCTAAAATAGAAGTGCGGTCTGCCAACTGCACAACCAAGCAAAGGGAGG
>DXBP01000017.1 GCA_019116445.1 Candidatus Gemmiger excrementigallinarum | reverse complement strand
CATAAGGGCTTCGGATGGAAGCCAAGGGTCCGCGGGGCTTCCCGCGGGGCCGTCTTTACAGACAGCAATTTATTATACCAAGAGAAGGCGGGATTGTCAATCACTTTTTTCGGATTTTTCGCCTGGCTTTTCCCTTTTCTTTGTTTGCGGTGTCAGGTCGATCCAGTACCGTTCCAGTTCCCGGTTCCTGTCTGCCTCAAAGACGGTCGATTCATAGACACCGCCAGCCGATAGGATGACCCGCCGGCTGGCTTCATTGTCCGGCGTACAGGTGATCAGCACGCGGGAAAGCCCCAGCTGCCGGCAAAAGGGCAAAACCTCCCGCAGCATCCGGGCGGCATAGCCCTTGCGCCGCTCGGACGGGCGGACGGAATAGCCGATATGTCCGCCGTAAGCTGCAAGCATCTGGTTAAGGGTATGCCGCACCTGGATGGTGCCCACCATCTTGTTGTCGGATGCACGGATGTATAAAAACTGGGTGGTTCGCACCCAATCCATATCCGTGGGCAGAGCCCCGTCTGTGTCCCAGGACTGGCACCAGCGGACCCAGTCCATGGGGTCCTCCATCCGGCGCAGCGGGCCGCATCCGTCCATCCGGCTGCCGGTGTCCAGACATTCCTGCCGGTACGAAGCGATCTGCGCGGCGTAATCGGGCGCGCAGCGCACCAAAAGCATTTGTTCCATAGATGTGTTTTTCCTTTCATGGAGACAGTCCCAACCTGCTCCGGTATTTTATCCGATGGCCAGCCCGGCCCCCTGCTCGCGCAGGGTGAGGATGTGGCAGCTGCCGGGACCGAAGACGCCGTCCATGGCGGCACAGTAGCGCGCAAGACACGCCGCCGGGACGAATGCCTGGATGGTGCCGGCAAAGCCGCCTCCCTGCATCCGCCAGGCGCCGCCGCTGCCCTCCAAAATGTGCTGGCTGAGGGCCAGCGCCACCGAAAGGCTCTGGTGGTGCGGGTCCGCACCGCTGTAGACGTTCTGGCAGAGGGCAAAGGAATCGTGGCCACTCTCCCGCACCAGGGCCAGGAATTCGCCGAAGCGGCCCGCCCGGAGGGCGCGGTCCTCGGCCAGGGTGCGGGCGTTCTCCCGGAAGAAGTGGGCCGCCCGCAGGCAGGCGCGGTCCCCGCACTGGGCGCGCAGGGCGGGCAGACGGGCCCAGAAGTCCTGCTCCCGCACCTGGCCCAGCACTTTGCAGCCGTCAAAGCAGGCGGCCACCGCCTCCATCTCGCTGCGGATGGCGGCAAACTCGGCGGTCAGCTCGCTGTGGCTGCCCCGGGTGTCAGTCACGCACAGGCTCATTCCCTCCAGCAGCAGCCCCTGGGCATGGATCTTTTCCACACGCGGGGTCTCGGGGTCCTCGAAATCGGCGAAGATCACCCCGCCCAGCGCGCTGGCCAGCTGGTCCAGCAGGCCGCTGGGTTTGCCGAAGTAGATGTTCTCGGCATACTGGCCCAGACGGGCCACCTGGGCCGCCGTCAGGCCGCAGCCAAACTCGCCGTTCATGATGGCGCCCATCCCCATCTCAAAGGCTGCCGAGCTGGACAGTCCCGAGCCCCGCAGCACATCACTGGCGGTGTAGGCGTCGTAGCCGCCCACCTCCCGGCCCATCGAGCGGAAACCCTCGGCAAGGCCCCGGATCAGGCTGGCCGAGTGGGTGGACTCCCCGCTCTGCAGGTCGGACTGGTCCAGGTCTATCACGTCCAGCTTGTTGAACCCCCAGGACTTGACCCGTATGTAGCGGTCGTCGTTTTGGGCGGCCACCGCCACCAGGTCCAGCCCCACCGCCGCCGCCAAGCCGTAGCCGTGCTGGTGGTCGGTGTGGTTGCCGCCCAGCTCAGCCCGGCCGGGCGCGGTGTAGATCCGCACCTGCCGGCCGGGGCCAAAGTAGCGCTCGAACCCGTCCAGGGCCGCGCACCAGCGCGCCCGCTGCCGGGCCAACATTTCTTTGGATGGACCGTATAACTTTTGCAGGACGCCGTCCCAGACGCCCGCCGTAATCTCCTGCCGCCTCTGCGCACTTGTCGCCATTAGGGTGTCACCTGCTTTCTGTATCAGCTGTGTGTGACGTTTTCTGCTTTTATTGTAGCTTAAATGCAGGCTTTTTGCAATTTTCTCCGGGCCAAAAAGCGGATTTTCGGCGTCCGGGACAAAGATTCAGATGTACTTTTGTTGAATTTGCGCCGCCGGATATGGTATACTTAGAACACTGGCTGCGCGCCTGACCATTCTGCCCGAAAAGGAGGCCCCCTATGCCGGAGGTTTATAAACAGTCGTTCAAACAAAATTATACCAACAACGTAGACCTGTCCGTCTTTAACTGCGGGCTGGAGCGCTGCGCCCCCGGCCACACCTGGGGCCCCGGCATCCGGGACCACTACCTGATCCACCTGATCCTGGCCGGCAAGGGCACCTTCCAGACCGGCGGCAAGACCTGGGAGCTGGCCCCCGGCGACCTGTTTTTTGTCCAGCCCAACCAGCTGAACACCTACACCGCCGACGCCCAGCAGCCCTGGGAATACTGCTGGGTGGGCTTCAACGGGATCAGCGCCCACCGCCTGGCGTCCCTGCTGCCCTTCTCGGAGGACCAGCCGGTCCACCACACCCAGCACCCGGACGAGATGTTCAAAGCTATGGAAAACATCTACCGCGCCCGCGGGCTGCGGGTGCAGGACGAAACGGCCATGGTGGGCTACCTTTATCTGTTTATCGCCGTCCTGATGGAGGAGACCGGCGAGCGCCGCCTCCACAACACCAGTTCTTCCAGCCAGTACGTCCTGAACGCCATCAAGTACATCCAGTTCAATTATTCCCACGACATTTCCATTGACGACGTGGCCAAGAGCGTGGGGGTCTCCCGCAGCCATCTCTACCGCGTCTTTATGAGCAATGTGGGCAAAAGCCCCATCGACTACCTGACCGAATACCGGATCAACGAGGCCTGCAAGCTGCTGCAGGCCGGCAACCTTTCCATCGCCGAGGTGGCCATCTCGGTGGGCTTCTTCGACCAGTTTTATTTTTCCCGCGTGTTCAAGCGGGCCAAGGGGGTGCCCCCCAGCAAATACATCGCCGCCCAGCAGGCCAGCGCGTCCGATGCGCCCGGCACGCCCAACACCCCATGACCCCCAAGGAGGAACCATGCCTTTACAGAAGAATCAGATCATCACACTGTCCATCGAGCGGCTGTCCGGCGACGGCAGCGGCGTCGGCCACTGGGAGGGCGAAGCCGTCTTTGTGCCGGGGACGGCCCCCGGCGATGTGATCCGCGCCCGGGTGGTCAAGGACTGCAAGCGGTACGCCTTCGGCATCGTGGAGGCGGTCGAGACGGCCTCCCCCGACCGCATCCCGGCCGACTGCCCCGTGGCCGGACCCTGCGGCGGGTGCAGTTTGCGGCACCTGCGCTACCAGGCCGAGCTGCAGGCCAAGGAGGCCGCCGTAGTCGACGCCTTCCGGCGGATCGGCGGGCTGGACGTCGAGGTCCAGCCCATCCTCCCCTCCCCCGAAGTGGACCGCTACCGCAACAAAGTGCAGTACCCGGTGGGGCTGGACAAAAACGGCAAACCCTGCATCGGCTTTTACGCCGGGCGCAGCCACCGGATCGTCCCCTGCTCCGACTGCAAACTGCAGCCCGCCGTCCTGAACGAGATCGGGCATTTTCTGTGCGGACTGTTCGCCCAGTACGGCATCCAGCCCTACGACGAGGCTTCCGGCAGCGGGCTCGTGCGCCACATCTTCCTGCGGCGGGGCGCTCACAGCGGCCAGATCATGGTCTGCCTGGTCTGCACCCGCCCCCGCCTGCCCCATGCCGCCGAGCTGACCGCCGCCCTGTGCAGCCGTTTCGGCGAGGTGCGCACCGTTCTCATCAACGTCAACCCCGACAAGACCAACGTCATCCTTGGCCGCGAGAACCGGGTCCTGTACGGCCCCGGCTTTATCGAGGACACCCTCTGCGGGGTGCCGGTGCGCCTGGGCCCCCTCTCCTTTTATCAGGTGAACACCCCCGGCGCCGAGCAGCTCTACGGCGTGGCTGCCGCCTGCGCCGCTCCCGGCCCCGGCGACCTGCTTCTGGACCTCTACTGCGGGATGGGCACCATCGGCCTTTCCATGGCGGAGCGCTGCCGCGCCCTGGTGGGGGTCGAGGTGGTCCCCGAGGCCATCGAGAGCGCCAAAGCCAACGCCGCCCGGATGGGCGAAGCCATCGCGGCCAAGAGCCGCTTTTTCTGCGCCGACGCCGGCCAGGCTGCCACCCGTCTGGCCGCCGAGGGCCTGGCCCCCGACATCGTCGTGGTGGACCCGCCCCGCAAGGGATGCGACGCAGCCACCCTGGCCGCCATCGTCCAGATGTCCCCCCGCCGCCTGGTCTACGTCAGCTGCAACTCCTCCACCGCCGCCCGCGACGCCGCCGAGCTCGCCCGGCACGGCTACCGCGTCGAGAAGGTCCAGCCGGTGGATATGTTCCCCCGGACGGGGCATGTCGAGACGGTAGTACTCTTGTCCAAACTTAACGCCAAGCAGCATATCGAAGTGGAGTTGAATCTGGACGAGCTGGATTTGACAGCGGCGGAAAGCAAGGCTACCTATGACGAGATTAAGACGTATGTGCTGGAGAAGTATGGTTTGAAGGTGTCCAGCCTGTATATCTCCCAGGTCAAACGGAAGTGCGGGCTGGATGTGGGACAAAACTATAATTTGTCGAAGAAGGAAGATGCCAAAGTGCCGCAGTGCCCGCCGGAAAAGGAAGCGGCGATTATGGATGCGTTAAAACATTTCCAGATGATAATGTAGTGCATAAAATGGTCAGGATTATACGTCCTGGCCATTTTGAAGTCAAACTTCCGTTGAAATCATCACGAGTTCGTGATATGCTTATTTGTAACTTATGCGTTGGTAAAACCTTGGAGGGCATCTATGGCTGTACAGTATAATAAGTTGTTTAAGATGCTGATCGATCGAAAAATGACCAATAACCAGTTGGCTAAACAAGCGGGAATCAGTTTGAATATTATTACCCGTTTGAAACGGGATGAATATATTGCCATGCAGACCATTGAAAAAATCTGTATTGCGCTAGACTGCAATGTGGATGATATCCTTGAGTTTATCCCTGAGTCCCAACAATGACTACCATAACGACAGAGAGGAGGCGTATCATGCAATTTGAAGAAAAACTGGATGTGATCGAAGAAGATATTGCTCAATACAGCCGCGAACTGCTTGATATCCTTCTGAAAGACAGAACGACAAACGAAAATATTATCTGGGCCACCAGCGACTATACCTCCCACGGAGAACTTTACGCAGCGACAGAACAAATCTACGCCAATTTGATTACTGGCATTTACTCCAATTTGATTCAGCCTCGTGTAGCAAAGGCACATGAGCAAAAAAACAGCCGAACCAGAGACAAGGCAGAAGTGTTTACTCCTTCCTGGATCTGCAATGCCCAAAATAACTTGGTGGACGAGCATTGGTTTGGTCGGCCCAATGTGTTTAATATCCCGCAAGACAGCACCTGGACAGCAACCGAGCGAATCGTATTTCCTGAGGATAAACAACACACATGGAAGCGGTATGTGGATGCACGGAGAATTGAGGTTTCCTGTGGTGAGGCCCCCTATCTGGTGAGCCGCTATGATACTGTAACCGGTCAGCCTATCGAACTTCTTTCCAGAATCGGCTTGCTGGATCGCAAACTGCGTGTTGTGACCGAAAATGCCTCCGACGAAAGCGAATGGCTGAAATGGGCGTATCGAGCCTATGAAAGTGTGTACGGTTTTGAGTTTCAGGGCGACAATTTATTGCTTGCACGAGAAAATCTGCTGTATACTTTTATTGACTATATGCGGTATGCACTGAAGCGCACACCTACGCTCAATGAACTTAAAAAAGTAGCCACCATCATTTCCTGGAATCTGTGGCAAATGGATGGACTTACCTATGGGCCGCCGCTCTGCGATATTCAGGAAGAGATGAACCAGCTTTCTCTGTTTGACTTCATAGAGCCGGAGACGTTGATTGTACAAAAGCCTGCACAGTCGCGGTGCAAAATCAAAGATTGGCGATCCAAAGTGATTGTAGAATACTACTCTTTGGTGAAGGGGGAACGATAATGGCAACCGTATTTGGAACTTCTTTTGAGTACAAATTGATTTATGTTTTTGCCGTCCATGATGAGTCCCACAAGGGGCTTTTGAAAATCGGCGATACGACAATTCAGTCAGACGCCTCTATCGATGCCCTGTTCCCCAACTGTAAGGCGCTGAATCAGGCGGCGCTGAGCCGAATCAAGCAGTATACGAACACAGCGGGTATTTCTGCCCAGCTGCTACATACCGAGTTGGCTGTCCGCCTTGTTAGAGACAAGGAAGGACAGCAAGTGTTGAAAGCTTTCCGGGACCATGATGTACACCGGGTGTTGGAGAACTCCGGCATTCCCAAGAAAAAACTGAAGAACTCCACCAGCAGAGAATGGTTCGAGGTGGATCTGGCCACCGTTCTGAAAGCGATCGAAGCGGTGAAGAAGTGCCAGCCTAACCTGTCCGGCGCGGGAGCAGGCACAGGTTTTACCCCCATTGTGTTCCGCCCGGAACAGGAAGAAGCCATTGAGAAAACGCTGAAACAGTTCAAGACCGGCAGCCGGATGCTCTGGAACGCAAAGATGCGTTTCGGCAAAACTCTTTCTGCCCTTCAGGTAGTTAAGAAGTCTGGCTTTGCCAAGACCATTATTGTTACCCATCGCCCTGTGGTGGACGATGGTTGGTATGAGGATTTTCAGAAGATCTTCTATGATACCAACGATTACACCTACGGCTCCAAGGGTCACGGGGCTGCCATCGAAGATCTGCTGAACAGCGGCAAAAAGTTCGTCTATTTTGCGTCTATTCAGGATCTGCGCGGTTCCTCCACCGTTGGCGGCAAATTCGATAAGAACGATGCTGTGTTTTCCCTTGACTGGGATCTGGTCATCGTGGATGAGGCCCACGAAGGAACCACCACCGCCCTGGGCGATGATGTCATCAAGAATCTGGTCAAGGAAGGGAACGGCTACGATACCAAGTTTCTTGCCCTGTCCGGTACGCCGTTCAATATTCTCAAGGAATTTGACGATAACATCTACACCTGGGACTATGTGATGGAGCAGCAGCGCAAAGCACAGTGGGACGAGCTGCACTTTGGAGATTCCAATCCCTATGACGAGTTGCCGGAGCTGAAAATCTACACCTACGATCTGGGTAAAATCCTGACCGATAAAAGCTATGTGGAGCTGGAGGACAAGGCGTTCAATTTCCGGGAGTTTTTCCGTGTCTGGACTGGTGATATCAAGCACGACCACAAGGCCATGCCAGCTACTGCACAGGTGGGCGATTTCGTCCACGAAAGCGATGTTTGGAGCTTTTTGAACCTAATTACAAAAGACGACCCAGACAGCCACTATCCTTATGCCAACGAAGAATACCGCAACCTGTTCCGCCATGCCCTTTGGATGGTTCCCGGCGTCAAAGAGGCTAAGGCCCTGAGCAAGCTGATGAAGAAGCATCCGGTCTTTGGCTGCGGTGCATTTGATATTGTCAATGTGGCCGGTGACGGTGATGAAGAGGAACGCTCTGAAGACGCGCTCCAGAAGGTGCGGCAGGCTATCAACGGCGCTGGAAACGACGGCTACACCATCACCCTTTCCTGCGGCAAGCTGACCACCGGTGTCACGGTGCCGGAGTGGACGGCTGTGTTTATGCTGGCCGGATCGTTCTCCACTTCTGCCGCCAACTATCTGCAAACCATCTTCCGGGTACAGTCGCCCTGCAACAAGGACGGCAAGATCAAACGCTGCTGCTATGTGTTTGACTTTGCCCCCGACCGCACCTTGAAAATGGTAGCGGAATCTGCGGCCCTGTCTACCAAAGCGGGCAAGGCGAATGAATCCGACCGTCGAATCATGGGAGAGTTTTTGAACTATTGCCCGGTGATTGCGGTGGATGGCACGGTGATGAAAGCCTATGACAC
>DXBP01000016.1 GCA_019116445.1 Candidatus Gemmiger excrementigallinarum | reverse complement strand
GTCCACCAGCCCGGTGATCGCCAGGCTGCGGAACGGCAGCAGTTTCATCAGCTGGTCGTGGGCCTGGGTGCCTGCACGGGCCAGAAAGTCCGGCGACACGCGGGCCATGTAATGGGTGCCGTGGGGGCTGTTGGGGGTATCCGGGGCGCGCAGCCCCTGCAAGAGCCGAGCGGCCTCGGCCTGGACTTCCTCCGGCGTCAGCGGCTGAAGCCGCAGATAGTCCTGCCGCGCCTGGCTCAGAAACAGATCGACCAGGCCGGAATGGCTGTCCACCACAAAGTCCAGGTTGCGTTCGCCGCCGAAGCCGTCCGGATTGGGCGGGATGTCCACAGTCTTGGCCCACGTCTTGTTGGCCGAGCTGAACCGTCCGTCCCAATCTTTCTGCTGCACGGTGTTTGCCAGCACATAGAGAGTGCGGGTGTAGCCGAACTGTTCGATCACTTGGGGCACCGCGTCTCTGTCCAGCCGGTTGTCCCGGTAGTTGTCGGCAATCGCCGTCTCAATGGCCTCCTTGCAGGCGATATTGGCGCGGCGGGACGCCCGGTACAAATCCAGGTCGCCCTGTTCGCGGGCATGGGCGGCGTCATGCCGGTAGAGCGGCAGTTCCCGCTGAGCATCCAGCGCAGTCACGGCCTGTTCCTCAATGATGTCCTGGAGCATTGTCAGTTGGCCCGTTTCCCGTTTGGTAAATTCCTTATAGACATCCGCCACTGGGGATGGCGATGCCAGCAGTGCCGACGCCTGGGCGTCCGGCAGCTCCAGGTATTCCATCACCATCAAGATGTCCTCCCGAACCGTATACTCGTAGGCGTGGTTCAGGATTTCTTCCGGGGACTGACCTTTCAGCCAGTCCCGGAACTTGTCCTGTTCGGCGGCCATCTTCTCATAGAGGGCCGTGTTTTTGTCGGTATTCATGTTATCGCACCTCCTGTTCGTGGTGTTTAGGTTTCTTTTCGGGAGCGCGCGGCGGCACCGGGCGGCGCAGCCCCTCCAGCACCGAGGGACGTGTGCTTTTGGCAAGCACTGTTTCCTGTGCAGGGGGCTTATTGCCGTCAATATTCAACAGCACATCCAGCTCAGCCAGCCGGGCACTCTTATCCCGCAGCTCCTGCTCCTGTGGGAAGGGCTTTCCCACCTCCGCCTTGGCGGCGGCCTGCTGCTGGTAGAGATTGTCAAGCTGATTCTGCACACTTTGCAGTCGCTGGGGCATCTGCGCCAGGGCATTGTCGATGCGGGTCAGGTTGCCTCGCGGGTCGGTGCCCAGGGTCGCCCGGTGGGTCATCTGACCTTTCAGCAGGAGCGTATACTCCTTTGAAAAAGCGTTAAATTCCACCGACATTGCAAAGCCCCGATAACTGCCGATTGCCACCGGCTCGGAGTTTATGACCTCTTTGCAGGCGTCCAGCAGGGCGGCACCGGCATTCTCCTTGTCAGTCAGGGTATCGTCCCGGACTTCCATGCCTGCAAAGCCGTCCTCCGGGTGGGGATGGGCAGCCAGGGTTTCCATGTCGGCCTCAAATCCCTGGATGAAGCCTTTATTGGCCTCGATCTCCCGCGGAAAGTATTGGAGCAGCTGGTCTTCCAGGTGGTACTGCTTGCTCTGGTGGTCGGCTTTCAGCAGCTTCAGCCGGGACACGTCCACATCCAGGTCCATGCGCTCCTTGATGCGCGGGTCCCCGGCGCACAGGGCCTTGATCTCGGCAAAGGAGAGCGCCGTTTCATCCACATCATCGCAGCTTCGCACCGGGGATTTGGAGGTCATGATCTGGCTGATGAATTTCTGCTTGTTCTCCACAGTCTGCCAGAGGTACGCATCAAACGTCCCCTCCGTGACGTAGCGGAACACATGAACAGTCTCGTTCTGGTTGCCCTGCCGCTCGATGCGGCCTTTGCGCTGAGCCAGGTCGCCGGGCCGCCAGGGGCAGTCCAGGTCATGGAGGGCAATCAGGCGGTCCTGCACATTGGTCCCGGCCCCCATCTTGGCGGTGCTGCCCAGCAGAACCCGCACCTGTCCGGTGCGAACCTTGGAGAACAGCTCCTTTTTCCGTACTTCGGTGTTGGCCTCGTGGATAAAGGCGATCTGTTCGGCAGGCATCCCCTGGGCAATGAGCTTTTGCCGGATGTCCTCATATACCGTAAAAGCCGGTTCCGGCTCCGGCAGCGGCACCGCGTCCTCCAATGCGTGTAGCGTTGGATTGTCCAGCGCCTTTGCCACCTTTTTGGCGGGTTTGGCTTGGGGTGTGGAGATGTCGCAGAACACCAGCTGGGTCAGCTTATCCGCCTCACCGTCCCGCCAAATGCGCAGGATGTTGTCCACACACTGGTTGACTTTGGTGCCCGGCTCATCCGGCAGCATCTGGTTGATGAGCCGCTGGTCCAGACCCAGCTTGCGTCCATCCGACGTGATCTTGAGCATATTGTCCACCTTGGGGTCCACGCTTCCGCTGTGTACCTGGGATGCCCGCTCAGAAAGCGCCTGCACCATCTCTTTCTGGATTTCGGTGGGATGGGCCACGACATTGTGGTATTCCACCTGCGGCGTGGGCAGGTGCAGCTGGTCGGCGGTCTTGATGTCCGCCACCTCTTTGAACAGGTTCATCAGCTCCGGCAGGTTGAAAAACTTGCTGAATCTTGTTCTTGCCCGGTAGCCAGTCCCTTCCGGGGCCAGTTCCAACGCCGTCACGGTCTCGCCAAACCGGGACGCCCAGCAGTCAAAGTGGGTCATGCCCAGCTCTTGCAGGCGGTCATATTGGAGATACCGCTGCATGGTGTACAGCTCGGTCATGCTGTTGGAGACCGGGGTGCCGGTGGCAAAGATAACGCCCCGGTTGCCGGTGATCTCGTCCATGTAGCGGCACTTGGCAAACATATCCGAAGATTTCTGTGCGTCCGTGGTGGAGAGACCCGCCACATTGCGCATTTTCGTGTACAGAAACAGGTTTTTATAATTGTGCGCTTCATCGACAAACATCCTGTCGACGCCCAGCTGTTCAAACGTCACCACATCGTCCTTGCGGCCTTCTGCTTGCAGCTTTTCCAGCCGGGCTTCCAAGGATTTTCGGGTACGTTCCAACTGCTTGACCGTGAACCGTTCTCCATTGCTGCGCTCCACTTCGTCAATGCCCGCAGTGATCTCGTCGATCTGTTCGCTCAGCAGCCGCTCCTGGCGTTCCTTGCTGATGGGGATTTTCTCAAACTGGCTGTGACCCATGATGATGGCATCGTAGTCGCCGGTGGCGACTCTGGCACAAAATTTTTTGCGATTGTGCTTCTCAAAATCTTTTCGCGTTGTCACCAAGATGTTGGCGGATGGGTAGAGCCGCAGGAACTCCGACGCCCACTGCTCGGTCAAGTGGTTCGGCACCACAAAGAGAGATTTCTGGCAAAGGCCCAGCCGTTTGGCCTCCATCGCGGCCCCAACCATTTCAAAAGTTTTGCCCGCACCCACCTCATGGGCCAGCAGCGTGTTGCCGCCGTACAGCACATGGGCGATGGCGTTTTTCTGATGCTCTCGCAGGGTGATGGACGGGTTCATGCCGCCAAAGACGATATGGCTGCCGTCATACTCGCGGGGCCTGGTACTGTTCATTTCTTCATTGTACTGGCGCACCAATGCCTGCCGCCGCTCCGGGTCGCGCCAAATCCAATCCTTGAACGCCTCCCG
>DXBP01000015.1 GCA_019116445.1 Candidatus Gemmiger excrementigallinarum | reverse complement strand
ACCAAGGATGCGCTCTACCAACTGAGCTATAGCAGCAAATGGCGACCCGAATCAGGCTCGAACTGACGACCTCTAGCGTGACAGGCTAGCGTTCTAACCAACTGAACTACCGGGCCATACCCAGCTTGTTGACCGCCGTTTTGTTTGCCGTGGCGGCTGCAACGTCAATTATTATAGCCAAACTTATGCCAACTGTCAAGGCTTTTTTTGAATTTTTTTCAGATTTTTTCAAGTTTTTTATATTTCAACTTTCCTTCGTTGTTTTTCTTTCGAGATTGCAATATTTTCCTGCCGGTGGTATGATAATATCATTCTATTTTAAGGGGATTTTTCTTTTTTCTCGTATCTGACCGGAAGAAATTCTTTCCGGTACTGCCACATCAAAACAAGTGCAATCCCCACCGTGCCAAACCCGCTTTGTGTGCCGAATTGCAGAAACGCAACAACCACGGCAAGACCTCCGGCCAGAACTATACCAAGCGCGCGGTGCCGCATTCCGATGGCAGCTACAGCTCCCGCCAGGCAGCACAGTGCTCCTGTCACAGGGAAATAGATAATGGCCCAGGTACACGCCACCGCCGTGATGCAGCCGCCGTGGCCGCCGCGCCACAGAGGCCATGCGTGCCCCAGTACCACGCCCATGCCGCCATACAGTACGGCGATGTGTTCCAGTTCCGGTGCGGCCAGCCGATAGCAAAACCAACAGGCCAGAATCGTTTTCAGCGCATCCCCGGCAATCACGGCAATTCCTGCCGGTTTCCCCAAATGTCCGGCAATATTGGCTGCGCTGGGGCTTCCTGTCCCGATGGAACCTGTCCCCATCCCCGCAAGGCAGCGGGCCACAATCTCCGCCGTAAGGAAGCAACCGAAGGCGTAGCCGGCCAACAGGCACAATCCTTTCAGCAAAAAGCCTTGCTCCATTGACACATTATCGCCCCCACTTATATTTTGATGAAGAGGTGCTTTCCCCATGGATCTGGAAACATTACAGAAGGAATGTCTTGAATGCCGGCGCTGCGGGTTATGCGAATCCCGCACCCATGTGGTATTCGGGCAAGGCGTTGCCGGTGCGGAAGTTCTTTTTGTAGGTGAAGGCCCCGGTGCCAGCGAAGATGAGCAGGGGCTGCCTTTTGTAGGGCGCAGCGGTCAGCTCCTGGACCATTATCTGGAAGCCGTAGACCTGAGCCGTGAGAAGAACATCTACATTGCAAACATTGTCAAATGCCGTCCGCCGCAGAACCGCGATCCTCTTCCGGAGGAATCTGCCGCCTGTCTGCCCTGGCTGCGGCAGCAATTCCAGTTGCTGCGTCCCAAAATCATCGTATGCCTGGGCCGTATCGCCGCCCAGCAGTTGATTGATCCCGGCTTTTCCGTATCACGGGATCACGGAAAATTCTTTGATAAACACGGCACCCTGTTTATGGCCACCTACCACCCCGCCGCACTGCTTCGCTATCCTGTAAACAAGCCTGCCGTGTTTGGAGATTTTGTAGCCCTGCGGGAAAAAATCACCCAGATCTGCGACCACACATATTGAGTAATATCCAAAACAAAAGGAGTTGACCACCATGCAGCCGGAATCCCTGGCAGTGACTTTGCCGATCCGGCAGCTGGTGGAATTTTTATTGCGTTCCGGCAGCATAGACAGCCGTTTTACCGGATTTGACCGCGCCAATGAAGGCGCACGCCTGCACCGAAAACTGCAGCGAGCCGCTGTGAAGGAATTCACCGACTACAAGGCGGAGGTTGCCCTTACCCAAAAGTATGGCTGCTGTGACGTGGAATATACCTTGGAAGGCCGCGCCGACGGGATTTTTACCGATACAGACGGCACGGTTACAGTTGATGAAATCAAAACAACGATGCTTCCCGCTGCCCAGATCACCGGGGATCAGTCCCCGGAACATTGGGCGCAGGCCAAAATTTATGCCGCCATCTATGCCCGGCAGCAACAGCTCTCAAATATGCGCGTCCGTTTGACCTATTACCAGGTTGAGGAAGAGAAAATCTATCATTTTGCAAAAGACTTCCTGGCGGAGGAACTGAACGCCTTTGTTCTTGACTTGCTGGCTCAGTACGCCCCTTGGGCCAAACGCGCAGCACAGTGGCGGCAAGACCGCCGGGAAAGTTTACAGGCGCTCCGCTTTCCTTTTACGGAATACCGAACCGGTCAGCGCGCCATGATCAGCGCCGTGTACGAAACCTGCCGCGAGGGCGGCCAGCTGTTATGTCAGGCACCGACCGGAATCGGCAAAACGATGAGCGTGCTTTTTCCTGCACTGAAAGCAATGGAAGACGGCGGCCCTGTATTTTACCTGACTGCACGGGGAACCACCCGTGCTGCCGCCGAAGGAGCGCTTTCGATTTTGCGCGAGCACACCCCTTCACTGAAACTTCGCAGCGTCACCCTGACTGCCAAGGACAAAATCTGTCTGCAGGATACCCGTGAATGTACCCCGGAAGCCTGCCCCTACGCCAACGGCTATTATGATCGCATCAAAACCGCCCTTTGGAATGCATTGGATATTCCAGCGCTGACTGCCGATACATTGCAGACCCTGGCCCGAAACCATCAGGTTTGTCCGTTTGAACTGGGATTGGACTTGAGCCTTTGGTGCGATGTGGTTATCGGGGATTACAACTATCTGTTTGACCCCGTCGTTCATCTGGTGCGCTTTTTTGAAAGTCGCGGAGATTACCTGTTCCTGATCGACGAAGCCCACAACCTGCCCTCCCGCGCCCGGGATATGCACAGTGCCTCCCTTTGCAAAAGTGCCTTTCTCGACGCTAAAAAGCGATTGGGGCCGGGGAAAAGCAGCTTGAAAAATGCACTGAACAAGGTCAACGAGTTGTTTCTTGTCTGGCGCCACCGCTGCGAAGAAGAATGCAAGGACGCCCGCTTCAGCAAAACATTTTTTGAGAAAGAACGCGCCGACACGTTGGACCGGGCGCTGACGCGGCTTTGTGAGCCATTGGAGATCTGGCTGGACGAACATCGCGACCCGGGAGAAACCCACGATGCTCTTTTGCAGCTCTATTTTGATACGCGTGCCTGGCTGCGCATTGCAGATACCTTTGACGACCACTTCGTTCTTCAGGTTTCCGCCTATGGAAGTGAAGTAAGAGCCTCCATGCTCTGCCTGGACCCCAGTGCTTTTCTTGCCGATGATTTTTCCAAAGGCCGCGCCGCCGTATTGTTCAGCGCCACGCTGGCACCCGCCGGGTATTACAAGGACCTTTGCGGAGTCCCCGAAGCACGTGCCGTTGCACTGCGCAGTCCCTTCCCTACCGAGAATTTGGGTCTGTGGTGTGCCCGGCACGTCAGCACCCGCTACAAGGACCGTGCGGACAGTTTCGCACCAATCGCTGATTTAATTGCTTGTATGGCCGGTGCAAAGTGCGGGAATTATCTGGTTTTCTTTCCGAGCTACAGCTATATGCAGTCCGTTCAGGAGAAGTTTTCTGCCCGTTATCCTGACTTTTCTATTCTTTGCCAGGAGAGCAGCATGGACGAGGCACAGCGCACCGCGTTTCTGGAACAGTTCGTCCCGGAACCTACTCATACCCTCGTCGGTTTTGCCGTGCTGGGAGGGGTATTTGGCGAGGGTGTAGACCTCACCGGAGATCGTTTGATCGGAGTCGCTGTGGTAGGGCCCGGCCTGCCGCAGGTAGGCTCCCGGCAGGAGCAGCTTCGACAGCATTTTGAAGAAACCCGCGGCTGCGGTTTCGATTACGCTTACCGTTACCCCGGCATGAACAAGGTGCTGCAGGCAGCCGGACGGGTAATCCGCACGCCGCAGGACAAGGGTGTCGTTCTTTTGATAGACGACCGCTTTATCAGTCCCGATACACGCCGCCTGATGCCCCCGCACTGGGATCATCTGCGCACCGTCGGAAGCTGCGAGCAGCTTCGCGAAGAGCTTGCTTCTTTCTGGTGTGAATAAGTTTTGAAACAGCACAACAGCCCCGCAGAGGCATCTCTGCGGGGCTGTTTGTATTATACGGTTTCTTCCTTCTTCTGCATACGCAGCAAGCTGTAAGGCATCAAAGGCGTCTTGCAGGGAATGGTATAGTGCATCATCGGATGCGGTGTTGCATCCACACGCTCCCCCGCCTCATTTTCGATCCACTCCGGCGCCAGCGTCACGACGCTGCCGTCCGGCTGCAGGATTTCCAGGGAATCCCCCACCGAGAATTTACCGCGCTGGGTACAATGGGCCACGCCCTCTTCCCAGGAATCCACCGTGCCGATAAAGTCCCATTCCCGCACATAGGTATGGCTGGGTGTCTGCAGGGCCTTTTCTTTACCGAAATAGAATCCCGGGGAGTAGTGACGGTGACTGGTGCGGTTCAGCTCCGCAATCACGTCATCGGGAAGTTCATAGTTATCGTTAAAGGGATCTTTGAGATACAGGTCCAGCGCCCGGCGATAAGCACTGGTAACCGAGGCCACATAATAGAAGGTCTTGGCACGGCCTTCGATCTTCAGGGAATCCACGCCGGCCTTACAAATCAGGTCCAAAAACGGTGCGGTGCACAGGTCGTTGGCATTGAGGATATAGCTTCCGTTTTCGCTTTCCCCGATCTCCATATACTGACCGGGACGATGTTCTTCCACAAGGGCGTATTTCCAGCGGCAGGGCTGCGCACATTCCCCGCGGTTGCCGCTGCGTCCCGTCATATAGCTGGACAGCAAACACCGCCCGGAAACACTCATGCACATGGCACCATGTACAAAGGCTTCCAGCTCAAGGTCCCGGGGGCAATTGTCCCGGATCTGAGCAATTTCCGTCAAGGGCAGTTCCCGCGCCAGCACAACGCGCTTTGCCCCCAGTTCGTATGCGACGTTGGCCGCCTCGTAGTTGGTGATGCCCGCCTGGGTGGAAACATGGCGTTCCACATAAGGGGCGTACTTTTTGGCCAGCGCCAACACCCCGAGGTCCGCAATGATGAACGCATCCACACCGGCTTCTGCCGCATCCTGAATATACTGTGGCAGTTTTTTCAGTTCCTCGTTGGTGGGCAGCGTATTCAATGTCAGATAGACTTTTTTACCGCGGGCATGGGCGAAAATGCAGCCCTCGTGCAATTCCCCCACCGTAAGATTCACCGGGGCTGCGCGCATACCAAATTCCGGCAGAGCGCAATAGACGGCATCCGCACCGTACAAAACGGCATATTTCAAAGTTTCCAGGCTGCCCGCAGGGGCCAGCAGTTCCGGCTGTTGCAGCATACAATGTTCCTCCTGTAAAAAAGCGCCCGGACGCGCCGGGCGCTTTTATCGTGTGTTGTATCAGATCAATAGGCCCAGCCCGCTTTTTCCACGTTGACCTGGTGTTCATCCGCCGTCTTGGCGTAGAAATACTGGCCTGCCACATCGGTATCGGGATGGCCTGTAACAAAGAAGAAGTAGCCTTCGTCGATAAATTGCTGGTCGGGATTCAGCGCTGCCTCAATGGCTGCATACCCGGGGCAGGAAATGGGCCCTGCCGGCAAGCCGCTGATACGGTAGGTGTCGTAGGCGTTCAGCACTTCCTCGGGGATGGCACCGGCCTCGGGCCAGCCGTAATATTCCGCGGTCGGAGAGTTCCACAGGTAGTTGTTCTCTACATCCTGGGTGATATAGCTGCAGGCATTGGACTCCAGCTTATGCTCAGCCCACAGGGGATCGTCGGATTCCAGACGGTTGTGGAAGCAGGCGCTGACCTTGGCATCCTCCGTTTCCACACCGGCCTCTTCCTGAATGAAGCTGGCCAGCTTGACCACATCATCCAGCGTTGTGCCTTTTTCATTGATGGTATCAGTCAGGCCTTCGGTCTTGGCGGCAAACTCACTGTAAAGGGTGTCCACATAATAGTAGACATCTTCATCCGCGTAGACGTTGTAGGTATCCGGGAACAGATAGCCTTCACACTTCATCAGACGGCCGTTGTCCGGAATCTGCGTCCAGAAGCTGTACTGGCTGAAATCCGATCCATCGGTACCATTGGCGCAATTGAGGAAGGTGTCCACATCCTCCACCAGGCCGGCGTCCACAAAAATCTGGGCCACACCAACCGCCGTGGTTCCCTCGGGAATCGTGATGTTGGTCGTGGGGCGGCGGACCTCCTGCGAGATGGTCTGGATGATGCTGTTATAATCCATGCCGGAGCGCAGCGTAAAGTCACCGTACTGAATGCCGCCGGCCTTACCACTGTATTTGACATACTGTTTAAACAGCCAGTCATATTCAATAATACCGGCATCTTTCAGCTGCGTAGCAATATTCCCCACCGAAGATCCCTGTTCGATGGTGATGGTCTGTTCCTCACCCAGTTCCGTACCGCCGTCAATCTCGCCATAGAACTTCATGACCTGATAGCCGCCAAACGCCACCAGCGCCAGCACGATCAGTACGATCAGGCAGCCAACCGGAAAGCGCCGTCCGGTATGTTCGTCTGCCTCTTTTTCCTTTTTGGCCTTGCTCTTGCGCGGCTTCTGTTTGGGCGCCGGGGCCTTTTCCTGTGTAACAGGTTCCTTCGGCTCCGCCGGAGCCTTTTTCTCCGGTGCCGCCGGAGTCGGCTGTGCCTGTGGTGCACCGTTCGGCGCACCGCTGTCATTGCGATTGATCCTCATCGGAGTTCTCCTTACTTTTCCTCAAGCGGCCATCCATGCCGCTTTTCATCCAAGCCGCTCACAGCAGCATCCTGAAATACACATCCGTAACCGGGAATTCCCCGCGCAAAAACGCGATCATTCCATAGCCGCAGCGCCGCCCTGCACCAAGATACAACGTCTGGTTTTCTGCCAGCAGAATCCGGGCTTTTTCGGCCCCGGTCTTTTCCCGGGCAGCCTGCAGCAAAGTATCGGCACAATAATCATTATCGGCCTGCAGCTCCAAAAACTGCAGCTCATTGCCATTGGTAAAATACAATCCATAACCGCGGCGATTGGAAACCACGGTCAGCCCACGCCGGTACAGCTGGGTCATTACCTCATTCATCGCAGGTTCCGGAAGGGCGATGCATCCTGGCTGGCACCGCATACGCATTTCCAGCAGGTGCCGCACCGTCAGGCTGTCAAACTCCGCCTGTGCCAGCAAATTACGCTGAATCGGCTTTTGCAGAACACGCATCGGCAGCAGATTGCGGAACCCCAGTGCTTCCAGCGACTGAGCCTCCTGCGCATTTTCCGGGGCCAAAACCGCGAAGTCGTATTCCTTTGCGCCAAAGGCACGCAGGCACCCGCTGAGCAGCTTGGGAAGCAGATTTCCCATGGACACGCCTTGCGCGGCGGCGCCGCCGCAAAACCAGACCCCCTGCCTGTGACTGTAACGCACCGGCACAGCTGCCAGCATGGCCGCCGGAGCCTGGCCAGGTTGCTGCAACACCAGAATATGCTCCAGCCCCGCCACATTCTGCAGCCAGCCGGCGGCATCTGCGGGGGAATCCCCATAGCGGGCACAGCGCAGCTCTACCAAGGCTTCCAGATCGTCAGTGTCTGCCGTTCGTACCATAGACACGTCCCCTTTCAGCCCACCTCATTTTACAGGATAAGTTGTATTTTCGCAAGTATCTCGGCATTGATATCCTCCACCGAGCGGATCGTTTTTACATCCTCACCGCCGGTACATTCGATACGGTGCCAGCCGCACATTTTAGCACAGTATTCTGCTGCTGCCCGGCTGCGCGCGATATATTCCCGGTCTTTTTCCTGAATATCCTTTTTGCTTTCGTCCCCGTGGTAGCGTTCTTTCAGCAGCCGCTGTGACACTTCCGGATCAACCGCCAGATACACCACCGCATCCGGTGCCGGGATTCCGATTTTTTTGTACTCGAAATCAAACAACCAGTTGAGGAAGCCATCCCAGTGCATCGGCGGCAGTTTGGCGCACTGATGCACCGCGTTGGAAGTTGTATACCGATCCGAAAGGATCAACCCGCCCGCCTGGTAGAATTCGCCCCAGTCCGTTTTATAGCTGGCAAAGCGGTCTACCGCATAAAAGCTGGATGCCGCATAGGCGTTCACATCATCCGGTTTGTCGCCAAACTGTCCCGATAAATACATTTTCACAAGGGCAGAGGAATCACTGGCATAGTTGGGGAAGGTAATCTGGCGAAGTTCCACACCGCGCGCCTTCAGTTTCTGGGCCGTAAGGGCCGTCTGGGTCCCCTTTCCGGAACCATCCAGCCCCTCAAAAATAATCAGCTTACCCATGGCAAACCGCCTCCTGTTTGAGTTGGGCGTACTTTGCGCGCACCTGTGCCTGCTGACCGCAGCACATCCGTCCTTCCGGGCAGGGACCGGTCAGGCAACGCGGCCCGGCCGACGCAAAGATATGCGGAGCCAGCGGCAAGACCAGCCGCAGCATTTCATCGGCTACGGCACGAATTTCCCACTGGGCACGGTTGCAGCAGCGAAGATTGAAGAAGTTCTGCAGGCTGCGGCAGTTCATCGTCATAACCATTTTGGTTTCGCAGGCATTGGGAAGCACAAAACGTGCATCCTCGTTGGCCTGCTTGGACGCTTTGGCGCGGGCCGCCTTCTCGTCCAGGCCTTCGGCCATCAGGCGCTTGGTATGGGCCTGTTCCAGGGACTGTACAAGATCCAGGTATTTCTGTGCATCGGCGTTCATCACATCGATGAACTGGGCCTTAGCCTCCGGGATTGCTTCGATCTCCGGAGGGATCACATAGCGAAAATCTTCCAGCCGCACATAGCGCTGGCTCTGGACGCTGAAACTGGCAATGCGGTGCCGCGTCACCTGTGCCAGGAAGGTGCGGGAAACTCCCTCGATACCAAACGTAAAACTGGCATGTTCGATCGGGCTGGCATGGCCCAGGTCCGTTAACTTTTGCAAAAAGGCTGCTGTTTTCTCCGGCGTCAGACCGTCGAGCAGCGTTTCGATATGGGCATCTGAATAGCACAGTTTGGCGGCCGCCGCCACTGTTTTTTCCGGATCATTGGTATGTGCGATCAGTTGAACCAGCATGTAAACGCCTCCCTTTCATCATTCCTCGGTGAGTTTTTTCAGCGGCGCATAATTGGCCATTGTTTTTTTGACGCCAACCCGGTCAAACTGGATCTCGACGATGCAGTCGCCCGCAATCGGAGTTGCCTTAAGCACTTTACCTCGGCCGAACACCCGGTGCTCCACCAGGTCCCCCGCCGCATATTGTACAGTCTGCTTCTTGGGTGCGGTATTCTGCATACCGGTCAGGGTGGAAGTTCCCGCTCCCGCCGGAGCTGTCGGTGTGCCGCTGTGATGATTGGTACGGCTGCCGTATCCCGCGCCGAAACCGCTGCTTTGAACCGTGTGACGACCGCCGTTGAAGTTCGGACTTTCGTGCCCGCCACTGGCAAAGCCACTGCTGTACCCAGCACCAAAGCCGCCCCGGGGACGAGCGTTGTAGTCGCTGTTGAGATAGCCGCGGGATGCGCCGGAATAGCCGCTGCGCCCGCCGGGCACGCTGGTGCTGTAGCTGCCGTACCCCGCCCCGAAACCACCGGCGGAATACGCCAGTTCCGGGCTTTGGGTTTCATCCAGCAGACCGGGGTCGATCTCGCTCAGGAAGCAGGACGGCGGGTTACGCCGGGTCTGGCCGAAGATCAACCGGCTGCGGGAAGTGGAAAGATACAGTTCTTTCTTGGCCCGGGTGATGGCCACATAACAAAGACGACGTTCTTCCTCCATGTCCTCCTCATTGTAACGGGCCATATCGCCGGGGAAGATGCCATCCTCCATACCCACAACGAACACATAGGGGAATTCCAGGCCTTTTGCGGAGTGAATCGTCATCATCGTGACACTGTCGGCATCCTGGTCATAGCTGTCCAGGTCCGAGATCAGGGCCACTTCCTCCAGGAATCCGGAAAGCGTTGCGTCTTCCCCGTTCTGATCCGCGTAGGTCTTCACCGAGCTGACCAGCTGGCCCAGGTTTTCCAGGCGGGTTTCGCCCTCCTCTTTCTGGGCTTTCAGCATCGCCTCATAGCCGGTTTTTTTGATGACTTCCCCGGCAAATTCATCCAGCGGCATCGAAACGGAAAGATCGCACAGTTCCCGGTACATATCATAGAACTTTTCCAGTGCGGATGCCGCCCGCATCAGCTCCGGATACTGCCTTACATCGGCAATGATCTGCAGCATCGGCACACCGGCCCGGGCCGCCAGTTCGCCCACCTTATCCACCGTGGAGGCACCGATCTTGCGGGCGGGTTCATTGATGATCCGCCGCAGACGCACATCGTCCCGCGGGTTGACGATCACCGCCAGATAGGAGTTGATGTCCTTGACTTCCTTGCGGTCAAAGAAGCGCTGACCGCCCACAATGCGGTACGGAATACCCGCACGGGCGAAATAGGTTTCGATCGGGTTGGACTGTGCGTTCATGCGATACAAAACCGCATGATCCCGCAGATGAGCGCCTTCCCGCAAGTGTTCCCCGATCACATCGGCAATGTGACTGGCTTCATCCTGTTCACTGGATGCCGTGTAATGGTGCACCTTATCGCCATCACCGTTCTGGGTCCACAACGTTTTGCCTTTGCGCCCGGTATTGTTCTTGATGACGCTGTTGGCCGCGTTGAGGATGTTGGAAGTGGAACGGTAGTTCTGCTCCAGGCGGATGGTCTTGGCACCGGTAAACACCTGCTCAAAATTCAGAATATTTTCGATGGTGGCACCCCGGAACTTGTAGATGGACTGGTCATCGTCGCCGACCACGCACACATTGTTGGTGCCGCCCGCCAGCAGCCGGACCAAATGAAACTGTGCCACACTGGTATCCTGGTATTCGTCTACCACCACATACCGGAACTTGTTCTGATAGTATTCCCGTGCCTCTGCATCTTTCTGCAGCAAGCGGACCGTATGGAAGATCAGATCATCAAAGTCCATTGCCCCTGCGGTTTTCAGGCGACCCGCATAGGTGGTATAAATCTTGGAAATCAATGCCGCCTTGGTATCCCGCGGAGCTTCCGCGGCCACATCCTCAGCCGACATGAGCTTATCTTTATAAGAACTGATCTGGGCAATGGCCGACTTGATGGGAAGGAACTTGTCGTCGATCATTTTGTCCTTATAGATCTGTTTGAGTACCCGCTGCTGATCATCCGAGTCATAGATGGTAAAACTTTTGGGGAAGCCGATACGCTCGGCATCCCGGCGCAGGATCCGCACACAGGCCGAGTGGAAGGTAGATGCATTGACATCGCCGCCCATGGTTTCCCCCAGCATGGCGCGCAGACGTTCTTTGAGTTCCCCCGCCGCCTTGTTGGTGAAAGTAATGGCCAGCACATTCCAAGGCCGGGCCGGGCGAACGGCCAGATAGGCAGTTTCCCGCGGCAGGTCCCGGCCGGATGCCACGGCGGCCCGCAGGTCTTCCAGGTCCTGCTGGGTTACGGTGCGGGGCAGTTCCCGGCTGCCGTGTGCCGAGCCAAAACGAATGATGTTGGCGATACGGTTGACCAGGACCGTGGTTTTTCCGGAACCGGCGCCCGCCAGAATCAGAAGCGGGCCCTCGGTGGTGAATACCGCCTGCCGCTGAACCGGGTTCAGGCGGGTGAATTTGCTTTCGATATACTGATCGCGCAGCGCGATATATTCCTGGGTAAGCTCAGGCATGACTCGTTTTCCCTTCTCAAAAGTTACAGATTTCCTACCCTTTCTATGCCGGTCAGTCGGCCGCAAAGGGATCGCGTATATTTTGCAGCGTCTTTTTCCACGCTTTCGGGGTGGCATCGCGGAAACCGGCCGTCAGATATTTGCCTTCACTCAGGCTGATGGCCGTTCCCCGCGCCACACAGTTGATCGGGTCGGGCGCGATGGCAACATCCACGTGCAGCTCCCCGGCCATATAACTGGCCAGGCCACGCAGCAGGGAGCCTCCCCCCGTGAGCAATACGCCGGTAGAGGATACATCCGCTGCCAGTTCCGGGGGCGTACTTTCCAGCACGGCACGAGCCGCTGCCACAATGCGCGTCGCCAGTTCCTGGACGGGTTCATAGAGATCGTGGGTATAAATCAGGCGACGGGCCGGAAGATTGGTTTCCCACGAATGACCGCGTACTTCCATGACCCCTTCAAACTCACTTTTGGTACAGCAGGCCACCTGTTTTTTCAGGGTTTCTGCCGTCAGCGGGCCAATGGCAATCTGATATTTTTCCTGTACAAACTGTGCAATGCAACGGTCGAAGGCGTTGCCCGCCACCGGCACACTGGCCGCACGCACACGGCCCCCCATGCTGATGACGGCAATGTCGGTGGAACCACCGCCAATATCCACGACCATGCAGCCGTGGGGCTGGCGGATCTGCAATCCCGCCCCCAGCGCTGCCGCCACCGGCTCGTCCACCAGGTACACCTGCCTGGCGCCGGCGGCCATGACCGATTCCACTACCGCATCCGCTTCCACACCGGTGATGGCCGCCGGTACGCAAACGGAAATGCGCGGCTTAAAGAAACGGGAACGGCACACCTCGTTGACGAAGCGTACAATCAGTTCATTGGTCATACGGTGGTCCTGGATCACACCGTCACGCAGTGGCCGGACCAGATCGATATGCGCCGGGGCACGCCCCACCATGCGCAGGGCTTCGTCCCCTACCGCCAGAATGGTATTGTTACGGGTATCCACCGCCCCAATGGTAGGCTGGCTGAACACGACTCCCTGTTTTTCGGTTGCTATAATGATCGAGGTCGTCCCCAGATCAATGCCGATATCCTGTTGATTCATTTGCACTTCTCCGTAGAGGTTCGTT
The DNA here is from genome assembly GCA_019116445.1 of Candidatus Gemmiger excrementigallinarum. GTDB lineage: Bacteria > Bacillota > Clostridia > Oscillospirales > Ruminococcaceae > Gemmiger > Gemmiger excrementigallinarum. Next base: position 21,223 of record DXBP01000015.1, on the reverse strand, counting down.
TATCTTTCGGCAATTCTTCGCTTGCTGCCACCGCCGCTGCGGTCACTTCCACAGCACCGGCTTTGAGCAACAGCATAGCGCAGGCGGAAACAGTTGCGCCGGTGGTGATGATATCGTCCACCAGCAGAACCCGTTTGCCGCCAAAGTCCGCATCGGTCCGGCAGGCGTATGCTTTCCGGGCATTCTGCATTCGCTGCTGGCGGGTCAGGTCTTTTTGCACCGCTGTACCGCGCACTGCATACAACGGCGTTTCCACTGGTATCCCCAGTAGTATGCCCAGCCGCCTGGCAAGCAACAACGGCAGTCCCGGTACACCGGGCAACGGCTGGTGCGGCGGTACCGGCACAATACACTGGTAGAGGGGCATATCCCGGAACAGCTCATTTTTGGGGCGCCGTCCCGGCCTGTCCGGCGGCGTTGCACCCCAGATCCGCACCGCCATACGGTCGGCCAGTTCTCTGGCATACCAGGGATGGAATCCGCGTTTGCAAAGCAGAATGGCTTCCTGCACTTTGCCGCTGTAGTAATAAGCCGCCAGCCCGCTGTTCAGTGCATAAAAGGTATGCTCGGTGCCGGGCAGACGCGGCGGATTGTGTGTCAGTCGTTCTTCCTCTTCCACGCACTGAGGGCAGACACTCCCCTGAACGGCGTCTATGCCCAGCACAGCGCCGCAAAACGGGCACCGCCGGGGATAAAGCCACGCTGCCGCCTGTTCTGCCGCATAGCGCCAGTCCGGCGCTCTCATGAAGTTTTGGAAGCCGGCGTGACGGCTTCCACCAGCATATAACGCAAACAGCTGTAGCGCAGATTCTGGCGCACATTTTGCACCATCTGCTCCACCGTGCGATGGTTCCCTGTAAGGATACAGAGTTTCCGGGCACGGGTCACGCCGGTATACAAAAGGTTACGATACCGCAGCCGCGCCGGGACCTCTGCCACCGGAACAATGACCGCCGGAAATTCCGATCCCTGACTTTTATGAATGGTAACCGCATAGGCGGGCTCCAATTCGCCAAGCTGGTCCCCCGAGTAGACGTATTTTCTGTCATCCATCATGACGGTGACTGAACGTGCATCCTCGTCAACGGCTGTGATGATGCCCATATCCCCATTGTACGCACCCGCACCGGCTTCCGCTCCGTCACGTTCAAAGGTGATATCGTAATCATTCTTGATCTGCATGACTTTATCGCCCAGTCGCAGGATTTTGCTTCCGTTTTCTCCGCCCAGCTGCGGTTTGCCCCAGGCTGGCGGATTCAGCACTTCCTGCAAACGGCGGTTGAGTTCCATGCTGCCGGTTGCCCCCATTTTGGTCGGGCAGAGGACCTGAATGTCCCGCACCGGATCAAAACCATAGGCACGGGGCAGGCGCACGCTGACAAGGTCGCAAACCAGCTGCTGGCACTCGAATCCGCTCTTTTCCATCATGAAAAAATCATCCTTCGCCGCGCCCTTTTGGGGCATCTGCCCCTGCACGATACGGTGGGCGTTCTGGACGATCAGGCTCTTTTGCGCCTGACGGAAAATCTCAGTCAAACGCACGGTAGGCACCACCTGCGTTGCAAGAATTTCCCCCAGAATGTTGCCGGGGCCAACACTGGGCAGCTGGTCAACGTCCCCCACCATGATGATGCGGCAATGGTACCGGGCAGCCGCCAGCAACGCCTGAAACAGTTTGACGTCCACCATACTCATTTCATCCAGAATGATGACGTCATATTTCAAAAGATTTTTTTCGTTATGAATGAAGCGCACCGTTCCGGTACTATAGTCCACCTCCAGCAGGCGGTGGATGGTGGAGGCATTGTGATGGGTCAGTTCGCTCAGGCGTTTGGCCGCCCGCCCCGTAGGGGCGCACAGCGCCACGCGGTCGTACATAGCCTCGTACAGACTTAAGATTGCATTGACCGTAGTGGTTTTGCCGGTACCGGGACCGCCGGTGAGCACCATCACGCGGTTGGACAGTGCCATCCGGATGGCTTCTTTTTGCAGCGGTGCATAGGCAAACCCCTGCACGATTTCAAGGGCGCGAAGATCGCTTTCCAGCGTTTTGGGCGGTTCCGTGGGAAACGTGGAAATCTGCCCCAATCGCGCTGCAATATCCTGTTCGGCTGAAAAAAGATCCGGCAGATAAATATACTCGGTTTCACCGTACGGGTATGCCCGCAGTTCCCCGGACTGCAGTAGTTCGTCCAGTTCGTCCTCCACGCTTTCCCGGGTGAGTTTCAGATAAGAAGCTGTACTTTCCGTAAGTTTACCCCGGGGCAGGCAGGTGTGGCCGTTACCCGCATTGCGGCGCAGCAGATACAGCAGCCCCGCCGTAATGCGCATCGGATTCCCCATCTCAAACTGCAGTCTGAGCGCAATGGGGTCTACCTTTTCCACTGTCAGTTTCAGCGGTTCGCCACACAGCAAATAGGGATTTTGCTGCAGCGCTTCCATGGTGTGAGGGCCAAAAGCCTGGTAAGCGGTCACCGCACTTTGGGCCGGCAGATCGAACCGGGCGAACCAATCGATCACTTCCCGTACACCATACAGCCGCCGGAACTCATTGGAGATGGTCGCCGCCTTTTCAGGGGTGATCCCTTTGATCTCGCAAAGGCGCTGCGGGGTTTCGGAAATCACGGTCAAGGCTTCTTCCCCGAAGGCTTTGACGATTTTTTTGGCCGTGGAGGGGCCGATATAGGGCAACACCCCGCTGGAAAGGTAACTGAGCAGGCCGGTGGTATCCTGGGGCAGACTGGTTTCACAGGCGGTGGCGCGGAACTGTTCCCCGTAATGGGGATGTTTTTCCAGGTGGCCATAGGCTGTGACGTGCATTCCGTTGTCTACGCTGCCGACCTTGCCCACGACTTCGATGTCCTGGTCCCCTACATTGACCTCAAAAACAATGTACCCCGTTTCGGCATTTTCAAAGATCACGCGCTCCACAACGCCTTCCAGTTTTTGCAGGCCCTGTGCTTCGTTTTCCACATCCCCACCCCCTTTGGCACACTTCCACAATATCCTTTATATTATACCCCAACCGTCCCCATTTGGCAAACCAAAAAAGCGCAGGGTCACCCCTGCGCTTTTGTTGTTTTTGGAGATTTCGGAATCTGCCGTTCCGTGCTGAACTTGTTAGTTCAAGGCTGCCTTCAGTGCGTCCACACGGTCGGTATTTTCCCACTTGACACCCAGGTCCTCACGGCCCATGTGACCGTAAGCAGCCAGCTGGCGGTAGATGGGTTTGCGCAGATCCAGGTCGCGGATGATCGCAGCCGGACGCAGATCAAACACCTTCTTGACGGCCTCTTCGATCTTGTTGTCGGCCACCGTGCCGGTACCGAAGGTATCGACCATGATGGAAACAGGCTGCGCCACGCCGATGGCGTAGGCAAGTTCCACCTCACACTTTTTGGCCAGACCGGCAGCCACGATGTTCTTGGCAACCCAGCGTGCAGCGTACGCGGCGGAACGGTCCACCTTGCTGGGGTCCTTGCCGCTGAAGGCGCCGCCGCCATGACGGGCATAACCGCCATAGGTATCCACGATGATCTTACGGCCGGTCAGACCGGTATCACCCTGCGGACCGCCGACCACAAAACGGCCGGTGGGGTTGATGAAGTACTTGGTGTTTTCGTCCAGCATCTCTGCCGGGATCACCTTTTCGATAACTTCCCGCTTGATGTCTTCATGGAGTTGCTCCTGGGTGACTTCCGGGCTGTGCTGGCTGGAAATAACAACCGCGTCCACGCGCACCGGCTTGCCGTCATCGTACTCCACGGTCACCTGGCTCTTGCCGTCCGGACGCAGGTAATCCAGCAGACCGCTCTTGCGCACCTCAGTCAGGCGCTTGGCCAGCTTGTGCGCCAGGCTGATGGGCAGCGGCATCAGTTCCGGCGTTTCGTCGCAGGCGTAGCCGAACATCATACCCTGGTCGCCCGCACCGGCCACTTCATCATTGGTACCCAGCGCAATATCGGGGCTCTGGCCGTCGATGTTCACGATGACACCGCAGGTATCACAGTCGAAACCGTACTTGGCGCGGTCGTAGCCGATGGAACGAATCACATCGCGCGCGGTTTCTGCGATATCCACATAGCAGCTGGTGGTGATTTCGCCCATGATGTGCACCAGACCCGTGGAGCAGGTGGTTTCGCAAGCCACACGGGCGTCAGCATCCTGGGTCAGGATGGCGTCAAGGATCGCATCCGAGATCTGGTCGCAGATTTTGTCGGGATGCCCTTCGGTCACCGACTCGGAAGTAAAAAGAACTTTGGACATTGTAAAATTGCCTCCCTTATGAATGTAAGCAGAAGCGCAACTGACGAGAACAAAAAAGCGCGCAGCCAAAAGACCGCGCGCTGACGCTTATCTTTCGGTTCCCCGCAGGAATTGGCACCTTGCACGTTTGTGTAGGTTGTCGGGCTTCACAGGGCCTGTTCCCTCTGCCACTCTTGATAAGTTGCTATTCTGTTGTATGTCGCATTATAGCACAATGTCCCGATCTCGTCAATAGGGTTTCCCATCGGTTCTGCGTTCTTTTTTACATCTATCTTCTCAGTGACGGCCGTGCAGAATGGGAGAAAGGGGTTTGTAGATCAGGAAGCAGAGCACCGCATCGATCAAACCTTTGACAAAAGTAAACGGCATATTGAATACCAGCAGGCATTCCAGCAGGCCATCGGTGCCGGGGCGAAGCTCCTGGTATGCGGCAATAATGCTGTCGATGCCGCCGAACATGGCTGCGTAGACAGGATAGCTGAGGAAGTAGTTGACCGGAACGCTGACCAGCGCCATCACCACCGCACCGATCAGACAGGCAGCCACCGCACCCTTCCGCGTTTTGTGAAAACGATAGATCACACCCGAAGTTCCCACAAAGAAGGCACCCAGCAGGAAATTGCACAGTTCGCCGATGCCGCCGGTAGAACTATGGAAGATGAGATTGAAAAGGTTCTTGAGAAGACAGACAGCAACGCCATAGACAGGCCCCAAGCTGAAAGAAGCCAACAACGCCGGAAGTTCCGAAATATCCATCTGGACGAAGCTGGGAATGAGCATCGGCAGGCTGAAGTCCATGAACATCAGCAGTGTGGCGATGGCGGCCAGCATAGCGGTCACCGTCAGTTCACGTACATGGTTGTGGGTTTTGGTCATGAGAAAATTCCTCCCGTAAAATGATTTGCGAAAGCCGGTTTGTATGTGATAAAAATGCGGGAGGCTGGTTATGCTTGCTGCCGGCAAACAAAACGCCCTGTTGCCGCATGATGACAGCAACAGGGCGAAAAAAAGCATAGCAAACAGCTTTCCGTTTCTTTCATCCGGACTATACCGTCGGCCCCGGATTCACACCGGATCAGCGGCTGCCTTGGCAGCCGGTCGCGGGCTTACGGCCTTATGGCCGATTACCGCCGGTGGGGAGTTGCACCCCGCCCTGAAACAGACTTTCTACCTGCTTAGTATACCACAGGTTTTACAAAATGCAAGAGGCTATGGTATAATGTTTTATCCGAATACCTGTGATTGATGGAGTACGCCTATGCAAGTATTTACTGTAACCCTGTTGCTGGACCTGCTACCCACCGTTTTGCTGGCCCTGGGCTCTTTGGTCCTTCCCATTTTGTACACGCGCATCATCCGCCGCATTCTGGACGGCTTGCACGGTCATCTGTCCGAATGGCTGTATATCCTGTTTGACAGCTATGTACAGCCTACCGCCCTGATCCTGCGCTCGGTACTGCTGTATCTGGCTCTGGTAGTCGTGCCGTTCAGTTTCAACAGTGCCACCTATCTTACCGTGCTGCGGTTGCTGTTTGACCTGGCGCTCACCTTCCTGATTGGCCTGGGCGCCTGGCGTTCCGCGCCGATGTGCCGCCTGCTGCTGCGCAGCGCGCAGAACAAGTTGGACCTTACCACCAACAACACCATGGGGTGCTTTTTTGAAAACATCTTCCGGGCACTGGTCACGGTCTTTACCGGCATCGCCATGCTGGACCGCCTGGGTGTTCCTGTAGCCGGGTTGCTGACCGGCGCCGGTGTTGCCGGCCTTGCCATTTCTCTGGCCGCACAGTCCACCCTGTCCAACCTGATTGCCGGCATCACGCTGGTGCTGGAACACCCCTTTGGCATCGGGGATTATGTGATCCTGGGTTCTTCCGAAGGTACCGTGGAGGATATTTCCTTCCGTTCCACCCGCATCCGCACAACGGACAACGTTGCCGTCACGATCGAAAATTCCAAAGTCTGTTCGGAATATATCCAGAACTGCAACCAGCGCAGCAGCCGCCTGTGGCAATTCACCCTGGGGCTGACCTATGATACTACCCGTGAGCAACTGAGCCAGGTTTGCCACGATCTGTCCGAAATGCTCAAGGCACAGCCTTCTGTGCAGGCGGACACCGTTACAGTCACCGTGGACAAATTCAACGATTACAGCATCGACATTCTGGCGCGCCTGTACGTAACAACCCTGCCTTACGGCGAATTCCTGCAGGAAAAAAGCCGTCTGAACCTGGAAATCATGCAATTGGTCGCCAACGCCGGCTGCAGCTTCGCCTTCCCCACCACCACACTGGATATGCCTGCCGCCAAAAACTGATTTACACACACCAAAGCCCCCGACGGGATTTTCCGCCGGGGGCTTTCTGTTATATTATTCTGCGGTATCGGTAAGGCCATCCCGCTCACAGGTAATGATCATTGTATCGGTACCATCCGGCGTTGTGATCACAAACTCAAAGTTGTATACCGTATCCAGCCGATACTGCAGACCACCGTCTGCCGTTTCTGTTTTTATGTAGTCCAGATCCTGCTGGGGCATTACCCTGTCGTAATACAAATACAGCGTGTCGATATTTTCCACATAGCGAAGTTCCACTTCATCCTCTGTAACGCCCCAAAGCGTCACGACCGGCACGCCCTTGGTCTGCAGTGCCGGTTTTTCCCTCCACTTTTCGGTGCTGTCCCGGTCCAGCGTATAATATACCGGTTCCTCCCCCAAGAGTTCGCAGTTGCTCAGTTCCATCTGTACACCGGTTTCCGGCAGTTGCTCCGACCACACCGGGGTCGTATCCACCGGTGCCGATGCACACCCGCCCAGCACCAGCAGGCACAGCGGTACAATACAATAGGGTTTCTTCATAGATGGTTCCTTTCCTCAGCGATAGGGGTCGTAAGGCGGGCGCGGGAATTCATCGCCCGGTTCCAGCGTCCGCGGGCACAGTCCGATTTCCGACACCACAAATCCCATCAGCATACCCAGATGCAGATGCAGGTGCCGGTACTGCGACAATATCAAAGTAAACCGTGTCCATTCACAGTTTTCCGGCCGCTGCAGAAGATCCTCGTCGTGCAGAGAGGTCAGATACAACGACAGCTTTGCCTTGATCGTATAAAAATATGCGTCGATTTGTCTGCGGTCCAAGTGGGTAGCCGGGTAGATGTCGAGGTCCTGCAGGTCAGGGGTATGGATCGGCGGTTCCACAAAGTCATTGGCCCGGGGATTGATAAACCACTGATCCAGGCTGTGCAGCATATGATACAGATGCTGCCACAGGGGCGAACCGCCATAGAGTTTGTCCCACATTTCGTCCGGGATGCAGTCGATGACGTTCTGTGTTTCCCACAGGGCGCGCACCGTCATCTCGGTAATCACAGCATGATAAGATGTTTCCCGCACGCAGCCACGCCCCTTTGTTTTTGGGGTTAGTATGCCTGATCTGCTGCGCGTTTATTCAGCCACCAACAGCGTCGGCAGCGTTTTTTCACTGTACTGGCTGGAGATGATGGGAGTCAGCGAAACGCGGGAATAAATCCCCTGTGCCACGCCGTCGTAAACATACACACCGGTCAGGTTGTAATAGCGGTTTCGGCCGAATTTTCCGTCGGGACCAATGCCGAAATTTTCCGTCACGTACGGACGATAAAATTCCTGCAGCAAATAGCCTGTCAGCGGTGTGGAGCGGACGATTTTTTCCCACTCCTCCGGGGTAGATTCCACGCCGGCATGCACGCCGCGGGACGCGTAGGAATCCAGCGGTTTGAGAATCCAGGCATCTTTATCAGCCAGGGCGCGGGGAATATCCGCAGCTTCAAACGTTTTGGTCAGCGGCACATGAGCCAGCACAAAAGCCTGTTCCTCCGGCGTCAGCAGCTTCTGCGTCTGGGGTTCATGCAAAATCCGGAAAATGGTTTTGTTGTGCACAAGCTGGGTATGGAAATCCCCTACCAGCAACACCGCATCGTCCCGTACCGCAGCCAGCAACGGACCGCATTCCTCGTACCGTTCCAGAATATCACTGGTGACCGCACGGCGGTAAATGGCATCGATTTTATGCCCGCCGGGGCCATACAGCACCTTTTTGGCTTCATCATACCGCAGACTGCGCAAATCGCAAACTTCCGCCGGAACACCGTTCTGAACAAAATATCCCTGGAACACTTCAAATTCATTGACCGTTCCGCAGTCCATAAAATCCACAATGGCCACATACGGCGTTTGTTGCGTATGACGTGCCCGGTGATAAACTTCACACAGTGTTTTGACCCAACTGTTGAACAGTTCACAGGTCCGTGTGCTGTGCGCCGCCCGGAATTCGCGATATACCGTGGACAGTTCCTGGGCCTTGTTCAGTTCCCGGTCCTCATTCATGGCACTGGTTCCGTCTGTATTGAATTCGCAATATTTATAAGCGCCGGTCTGTTCGTTGTAAAAGAAGTCAATTCTCGCCATGGGCAGCAACGAAACAGACGGATCAGCGCGGAGTATCAGTTCTTCCGTCGTACGGTCAAAGCCGAACAGTTTCCGGTAAGCAGGGCCCCGGTAATAGGCCCGCATCACTTTGGCAAGGATTCCGTACAGCGTTTGGATGTCTGCTGAAAAGCCTGCAAAAATTTTTTCGGTAAACAGTTTGGGCATATAGCAGGTACGTACATATTCCCCATGGTGGATGGCCGTGGATGCCTTCATGTATTCCGTAATGGCATCAAATTCTTCCGCCAAACGGTTCGGGTCGGCAGCAGCTGCTGCCAGATAGGACTCATTTATCGCTTGCAGTTCAGTCATTTTCGGATTCTTCTTCCCGTATGGTTTTCTTTGTAACAATCAGCTTGGCCAGCGGTTCCAGCAGTGCACGTTCCTCCTGCGAGGGGGTGCGGCTGCGGGCCTGCAGCAAAAGCCAGGCCAGTTCTTTGCCGATGGGACGGCCATAAACCCAGGCATTATAGCCATCCTTGCAAACCGCCATTTTTGCATTGGCGATGTCGCCGGTGGTAACGCCCTCGTAGTGGCGCAGCACATTCTGCAGCGCCGCCTGACTGCCGAAAATCGTCTTTACCAGCTGCGCATAGGCGGCGATAAACTTAGGCGGCATACAGTCTGCCCCACGAATCTCCAGATAGGTTTTCAGCCGCACATCAAAGAAGAACATGGACAAAACGTGTTCCACTTCTTTTTTCAGCAGATGGCTGCCGTAAATTTCCTGGGCGCTTTTGCATCCTACCGCTTTGGTACGGTTCCCCCGCAGCGCCACAATCAGCGGCCGCGTCAGAATTGTTTCGGCATACCGTTCAAACCCGAAATCCGGGTCCATCAGATGGGGCGGCACGCCGCACCGCTCGGAGTCCACATCCTGCCAGATGCGGGTACGCACACTGTAGGCATTGTTGCGGTTTGCCTGATAACGCACCGCATTGTCACTGAGCAGCGCAAAGAAAGGCGTCAGCAAACACGCAGCCCGCATCTTTTGGACAAAATCCCGCTCGTTGAAATAGTCTATGGACAGCTGCGTGGAAGTCGTGGCACGCATCATCTGGATACCGCAGGAACCGGTATTTTTAAAGTAGCGGTCCATGGCTTCGTACCGTTGTTTCGGGATCAGGGGCAGTTCCTCGGCGCGGCGGGTGGGATGGTAGCTTACCGTCCAGGCCCGGAGCCCCCGGGCCGCCAACGTCATGCTCAGCTGCAGGTAAAACTGGTTATAGATATCCATGATCCGCGGCACACTGCTCTGCGGCATGATACTGATTTCCACCTGGCAGGCAGGCTCCAGCGAAATACCGTAGGATTCCGTCATATAGCCCATGTATTCCCCATCAATCATAATGGGGGTATCGTAAGGCTGCTGCATCTGCCGCATGACACTTTGTATCTCTGCAAAAGTAACAGGCTCGCCGCCTGCATGTGTGACAAAATGCTCCACTTCCAGCCCCAGCGTGAGCTTGCCTTCCGGCTTGCATCCTTGCTGAAAGTATTCAATCAAGACCCGTTTTTGTTCGTCCAGTTTTGCCATATTCCAGAACTCCCGGCAGATGAAAATTCGCACCGTTTTCGGTTTTCCTATTATACCCCGAAAGTTCCGGCAAGGCAACGGCCCCACCAAAAAGTTCCCGCCGTTTTACGGCGGGAACTTTCATTTTTTACAAATTTACAGATCACAGGCTGCCGGAAAGCCGTATACAGACTTTGCAGCCTGCACGGCGCGAACAATGGCTGTTGCCATGACCTGTGCCCCCAACGCTCCCACAACATCCTGGTCGGCTGCCACCGTGCCAAGGGATACCGCATAGATGCTGTCCCCATCTGCGGTAGTGTGCACCGGACGAATGGCCCGGGCATAGCCATCATGAGCCATGCCCGCGATCTTGCACAGACGTGTCTTGTCAAAGGCCGCATTGGTGAGAATCACGCCCAACGTCGTATTACCGACGAATTTGTTCTCCACCACCTCGGTTTTCCGGAGCATTACCTGTTCGGCATCCAAAAAAGTCTTGTGATCTTCCGCAAGAAGGCCCGCCGCCTTACGGCCGGTTTGCCAGTCATAGATATCCCCCAATGCATTGACAGCCACAATCGCACCGACTTTCAGCTCCCCGGTCTGAATGGCGTAACTGCCAATGCCGGATTTCATGCAATAGTCCATACCCAGCAGTTTGCCTACCGTGGCACCGGTACCGGCGCCAAAGTTGCCGTCCCGATAGTTGCCTTGTTCGGCATTCTGGCAGGCACGATAGGCCATTGCCGCATCCGGGCGCGTGGAGGCATCGGCCACTGTCAGATCAAACAGGCAGGACTGGCAGACCAGCGGCACCTTTGTAACCCCCACATCAAAACCGATATTCCGCTCTTCCAGATAGCGCATCACGCCCCCGGCAGCATCCAGGCCGAAAGCGCTGCCGCCGGACAGCAGAATGGCATGGATGACCCCCGCTGCGGCCGTCGGTTTCAGCAATTCGCTTTCTCGGGAAGCCGGGCCGCCGCCCTGCACATCCAGCCCCGCCGGGGCGCCTTCCTTGCCAAGCAGCAAAACCGTACATCCGGTACCTGCCTGAACATTTTCTGCCTGACCGATTTTCAGGTTTTCAAATTCCGTGATTGCAATTTCCTTCATAGTCCTTCTCCTGCAAAATGTAAAGTGTTTTTGCTTTTCACGTTTTCATTTAGGGGTTATACAGGGTCCGGATATCAATGCCCTCGTATTCCAAAAGACGTTTTTTCAACGCCAGACCACCGCCGTATCCCACCAGGTTGCCATTTGCACCGATTACCCGGTGGCAAGGAATTATGATGCTGATGGGATTATGTCCCACGGCACCGCCCACCGCCTGGGCTGACATTTTATGCCCATCCGCTTCGGCTATTTCACCGGCAAGTTGGCCGTAAGTAACCAGCTGCCCATAGGGGATTTCGCAAAGTCGTTTCCAAACCCTCTGGCGGAACGGCGTGCCTTGGGGTGCCAAAGGGAGTTCTTGCGGCACCGGGCACGCCCCGTGAAAGTAACGTTCCAGCCACGCACAGCCAGCAACCAAAAGCGGAGCCTGGTCCCACCGCTGCGCCTGCGCCAGAAGTTTTTGATCCACTGCTTGCCCGGGAAGCCAGACCCCGGCAAGTGCCTCCTCTGTAGCCAGAAGCAAAATTTCACCCAGAGGGGATGGATAGTTTGTATAATACAGCATACCGGTAGTCCCCCTGTCCCTTTGTATGGCTACATTGTAGCAGATTCTGCCGCAAAATTCCACTGGATCGGCTCCGGTTTGCAGGTACGGGGTGCGAACAGATACACTTTATTCTTCCTGTTCCAGAGTCGTTTCTTCCGCCAAAAGGAGCAGCCGGCGAAAAGTTTCCCGCTCTTCGTCGGTCATGCGCTGCGTCATGCGCTGAAAGCACCGCTCCACTTCCTCTTTTACTACCGGGTATGCTTCCCAGGCTTTTTCTGTGGCGCATATATCATAGGTGCGTTTATCGCGGGCATTGGTTTGACGCAGCAAAAATCCCGTTTCCAAAAGTTTATTCACCGTTTTGGCGATGACACTTTTATCCAGAGAAAGACGCTTGGTGATTTCATCCTGAGTAAGCATTTTAAAATCACACACGATCAAAATCACCAACGCCTGTGCCGCTGTAAGGTCATACCGGGCGCACCCGCTGTTGAGCCAGATGTGAGATTTTCTGTATAAAATCGAGATGGACTTGAACGGGCTGTCTGTTGTATAGGCCATCGTGCTTCCCCCTTTTGATTGTCATTATATCTTCTTTTGGTGGCATTTGCAACCAGTATTGACGCCGCACAAAATTCGTGCTGTTTTAATATAGTGGCAATTGCCACTATATTTTTTGCATTTTTACCGTTTACAAAAGGAGCTTATGCTATGGAAAAAAATCAAAAAATCTGGAATCGAAGATTTATCCTTCTTTTCCTTACAAACCTGTTGGTGCTGGCTGCCTTTTATGCATCCATCCCCATTATCCCTATCTACTGCCAGGAGATTGGCATTACCGGTTCCCGGGTGGGCATCGTCCTGACGGCTATGTCGGTAGCCACCATTCTGTTCCGTCCGGTGGCCGGGTATCCGCTGGATAACTTTAACCGCTATCGGGTTTATCTGCTGTTTCTGGCCCTGTTCTGCCTTTCCTTCCCGGCGTTCATTGCCTTCCCCCTGTTCGGCGCTTTGATCGTGATTCGATTGTACATGGGCGCCGTTTATTCCGTATGTGGTTCGGCAACCATGACACTGGCCGGCGATGTACTGCCTCCCACCAAAATCACCGAAGGCATCAGCCGCTTTGCTTTTACCGTTTCCATCGGTATGGCGGTAGGACCCTATGTGGGTCTGCAGGTCCAGAGCCACATGAGCAGTAAGGCTTCCTTCCTGACAATTTTCGGCATCACCGTACTGGCATTTATCTGTGTTTCCTGCTGCCGCATCAAATACCCGAAAGTGCAGCGCAAAAAGTTTTCTCTCCGGGATTCCATCTATGGACCTGCCCTGCCGTTTATGTTCAACATGATGTTTTTGATGATTCCCTATGGCGCTGTGATTGCCTACTCTTCCATCCTGGCACAGGAAAAATCACTTTCCGCCTATCTGCCCTATTTTTACATCTGCCTCGTGGTGGGGATGCTGGTTTCCAAGCTGTCCACGCAGAAGATGATCGATGCAGGTCATCATCGGGTACTCGTCTATCTCAGCCTGGTAATTCTGATTCTGACAATGATCAGCTATCTGTTCCTGTCTACCGGCGTACATCTGCTGGCCGCCGGCTTCTTTTTCGGGTTGGGGTACGGAATTCTGCAGCCGTTGTTCCAGTCCTTTGTCACCGGCACCACCCCCGCACCCAAGCGGGGTGTGGCCAACGCCACTTATATGCTCTCTTATGATGTGGGCATTGGCATCGGTTCGCTGCTTATGGGCTTTATGCAGGAATCCCTGGGCCTTCCTGTCGGCTTTGCTTTGACTGCTATTGCCTATGGAATCGGTGCCATCGTATACGTTGTATATGTTGACCACTACTACCGCAAACTGCGGCTGGCTTAAACGCCATCCCCCTCTCAATCAAACATCTGTCCATCCATAAAGCAAAGTATCCCGGGGGCCTTGCGCAGCAAGGCCCCCGGGATTTTTTGCTGTTTTGTGCACGCTTACTCTACCCGCAGCCGTTCCACCACCGAGTAGCGCTGAGTGATCCGACAGGTCACCACCGGAATCCCGATCCCCAGCACCGCAAACAGCGGCAGGACCACTGCGATGGGCCAGAGGGTAAAATGATAGGCGAAGAACCAAAACATTCCGTTAAGACCGGGCCCCACAATGGGCGTCGTAACCAGAACCAGAACAAGGGCCAGCAGGGCAGACCCCAGGGTATACAGCAGCCCCTCCAGCGCCAGCATCGCGCGCAGCTGCCGGGTGGTCATGCCAATGGACTGAAGCACTGCCAGTTCCCGGCGGCGGGCGGTAATGCCGGTAAGAATGGCATTGAAGAAGTTGAGTACCCCTACCAGCCCCACAATGAAGCTAAGGGCCCCGCCCAGCAAAAGGAACATACTTCGAATACTCTCAAATTCTGCGGCATAAATGGCTTTGCTCTCATAATCGAACTGAGGGTTCACATTTTCCGTATAGTCTTTGAGGAAGGCTTCCATAGCCGCATTGGACGCCTTGGTGGTATCAAAAGCGTAGTACATCACAGAATCTGTGCCGGTATCCCGGATAAACGTTTCTGCCCCCAGAACGAACTCGTCCCTGCCGTAGTAACGGTAACTCAACGCAGACGGCACGGATACCAGGGCCGCCACGGTATACTTTACCTCACGGTATTTCACGGCCCGTTCAGCGTAAACAGCATTTTCGGGCACATTCTCCCGGGAACCGTAGACTTCACCGGTGGCAGGGTCATAATATTCAAACTCTTCCACATAGCGGATGGTCACGGTATCGCCCAGCCGGGCCCAATGACTCCCCATGACCGGGTCACCGTAGTCATCGGTGCTGTACACGGCGGCAATATAGTTGCCTTCGGGGTCATTGAGTTGGGAAAGATCCCCTTCCAGCACTGTCAGGTGGTCCAGGGCAAAGGGCTCCATACCGTAGAGTTGCACCCCGTCTGCCAGCAGGCCATCGGCCGTTCGGTCCATGAAGGCCACCATACTGTCCAGCTGCTCGGGGGTGTTCCACCGACTCCACATAGAGCGGTAGTATTCCTCGGTGACAAACTCCTGGGCCGGCGCTGTCTTACCATAGACGCGGCCGCTGTCCGTGATGCCGCCCTGGGCGTTCACAGCGTCGATAACTTCGGCCGGCACGCCCATCTCATCGTTAAAGACCTCCCCACCGGTCTGGAACTGCCCTGCATCCGCCAGGATAAAGTCGCTGGCCGTGAAGTTGGACACATATTTGTCCATATCAAAACCGCCTGCAAAGGTGACGGTGAAGGTCAGCAGCACCACCGCCAATGTGAGGGACAGCACCGTGAGGGAGGTTTTGCCCCGGCTGCGGCCCAGATTGGCCCAGGCCATGGACAGCAAAGACACTCCTTTTCTGTTTCGTTTTTCTTTTCGGTGCAAGGCTTTTCCCTCGGTATAGCGCAACGCTTCTACCGGAGAAACCTTACCTGCCAGACGTCCGGGGCGGCGGCAGGAAATGAGCACTGTTGCCAGGGCGAAAACAGCCGCCCCCACAAAGAGCAGTGGACTGACCGAAACCACCGTCGTCACCCCGTCGAGCCGTGCGGTGATCACCGGAGTGAGCACGCCGCCCAGAAACCACCCCAGCAGCAGGCCCACGGGGATGCCCACCGAAGAAAGCAACAACGCCTGAATGAGGATAATCCGCCGCAGTTGGCGGGGCGTGGTGCCGATGGTTTTCAGCTGACCGTAAAAACGGATATCCCCCGCCACCGAAATCTGAAAGACATTGTAGATGATGAGATAACCGGTAAACAGAATAAGGGCCAGCATCCCCACAATAATAGCCACCACGGTAGGATCCAGTTTGTCTGAGAGCTGCGCCCCGGTGTACCCCCAGTTGACACCGATGGAGATATAGTTTTCCCCCGCGGTTTCAGACTGGTAACCGTGGTTTGCCAGGATTCCCTCCATATCCGCGGCAATGGACCGGGCACCGTGCCGAAGCATCACGTCCAGGTTCCAGCTTCCGGTCATACTGTCGCTGCCCGGCGGGGTCACTCCTACTTCCGCCAAAACGGTATTCAACCGGCTTTCGGGGATAAGGATATGGTTGGCTACAACAGCCTCGTCATATTCCCACCAACCGCACAGGGTAAAGGTCTGGGTAGTTTCGCGGCCGTCCACCTCAAAGGTGACGGTAAATTCCGCGCCGATCTCCGGCTCCACGCCCAGCAATTCCAGCACATGGGTGTCGGTAGCCGCTTCGTTGGTGCCTTCCTGGGGGAGGCGGCCCTCTACGGGAACACAGTAGCCCCAGCGGGCCTCGTTGGCGTCGGAGTAACCGATCTCCACATGGGACTTGTTGAAGGGCGCCGCCGTGGGCATCCCCAGAAAGCGGCGGATACCATACGCTTGAATGAGAGGATCGGTTTTCAGTTCCTCACACTGTTCTTCCGTCAAGTATTTGAAACTGCCGTGGGAACAGCCCCCGGCCTGGCGGAAATTGTTCTGCTGGATACCCTCATTGATGGACAGGGCGATGGTAAAGAGCGACGTAAACAATACCGCCGTAAGGGCAATAGCCAGCACCGCCACAATATTGCGGGTACGGTTGGCCAGCAGGGCCCGTACGCTCAACCGGCGGATGCAGCTGCCGTTGGATACTTTCATGCCTGTCGCCCCCTTTACCGTTCCACGATCCGCCCGTCCTCGATGCGCACGATGCGGTCGGCCATCTGGGCAATCTCTTCATTATGGGTGATCATCACCATGGTCTGGCCAAATTTTTGCCCCGTCACCTTCATAAGGCTGAGCACATCTTGACTGGTCTTGCTGTCCAAGTTGCCTGTGGGCTCATCGGCCAAAAGGATGGCAGGTTTGGTGGCCAGCGCCCGGGCAATGGCCACCCGCTGCTGCTGCCCGCCGGAAAGTTGGTTGGGCAGACTGCGCAGCTTCGGTTCCAGCCCCAGGGCGGAAACAACAGCTCCCACAAAGTCCGCATCCACCTTGTTGCCGTCCAGCTGGATGGGCAGAACGATATTCTCCCATACGCTCAAAACCGGCACCAGGTTGTAAGCCTGGAACACAAAGCCGATTTTCCGGCGACGGAAGATCGTCAGGGCTTCATCTTTCAGTCCGAAAATGTCCTTACCGTCCACGGTAACGGTACCGGCGGTGGGGCGGTCCAGCCCGCCCAACATGTGCAGCAGGGTGGATTTACCGGACCCCGAAGTGCCCACAATAGCCACAAATTCCCCCTGCTCAATGCGGAGGTCCACACCGTCCAGCGCCTTTACCCGAGTATCTCCGGTACCGTAATATTTTTTCAGGCCGCTGGTCTGCAAGATGGTCATATTCTTTTCCTCCCAACGAAAAAGTCTGTATCGTCTTCTGACAATACAGACTTTATCACACAAATCTGTCCTGGCGCTTTCGAGAATGTGACAGTTCTGACAGAATTCTCTTACGGGCGGGGCAGAAACAGAGAAAAGGTACTTCCCTGCCCCGGTACGCTCTCCACCTTCACATAGCCGCCCTGCTTTTCGGCAATCTGGCGGGTGAGGTAAAGCCCGATGCCTACACCTTCCTGCTGATAATTCCCGGCACTGCGGTAAAACCGGCCAAAAATTCTGGCCTGCTCCCCTTCCGGGATGCCCGGGCCGGTGTCGGTGACCTGCAGGGCGGAAAACATATCATAATGTTTCACCGCTACCGTCACCGTCCCGCCGGAAGGCGTGTACTTCACGGCATTGTCCAGAAGGTTGCACAGAGCTTCTTCCGTCCATTTCGGGTCAAAAACAGCTGTGCCGGCTGCCGGCAGTGCCGTTAGGGTAAGGCCTTTTTCGCGGGCTTTGGGCAGATACTGAGCCGCCGCACGCTCCATCACAGCGGAAAGCTCCGACGGTTCCGGGTGTACCGCCAGAATCCCATTTTCCAGCCGGGAAGTTTTGACCAGTACTTCGATGAGGGTCTGGAGTTTGTCTGCCTGGGCGGAAATCGCCAAAGCACACTCGGTCCCCTGGGGCGTAAGAGGCTGCTCCGCCAACAGTTGCGCATAGAGCTGCAGGTTGGCCACCGGGGTTTTGGTCTGGTGGGATATATCCGAAATCAGGGTGCTGATCTGGTCCTTTTGCTCCTGCACTTTTCGTGCGGACAGCGCACTGGCTGTCAGATACCGGGCCATCCGGCTTTCCAGGGCAGAGAGGCGGCTCTCGTCAAAGGTTTCCTCCGTAAAACGTCCCTTGATGGCAGCCTCCATCATCCTGTCCAGGCGCTTTACCGTGCATACCGTCCGCCAGCGATCAATCACCACGATCACCAGCGCCGCCGCCAGAGCTAGTCCCGCCACAATATACCCGGTCATGGCTGCACCGCCCAGGTATAGCCGATGCCGTACACCGTTTTGAGATATTCCGGCTTGGCAGGGTCCTTCTCCAGTTTGGTGCGCAGACGCTTCACGGTCACCGAAAGGGCGTTTTCCTCCACAAATTCCGCTCCGTCCGTCCACACCCGGTCCACCAGCGTAGCCCGCGGTACAGCATGGCCCCGATTTTCTACCAGCACCCGCAGCAGTTTCTGCTCAGTCTTGGAAAGTTCTACCGTAATGCCATCCCTGCAGAAATACATCTGCTCAAAGTCAAAAAGAAATGGCCCTGTTTCCATCCGGGCAGAGGGCTGCGCCGTCCTGCGGCGAAGCTGTGCATTCACCCGGGCCCGCAGCACCGCCAGGGAGAAAGGCTTGGTGATGTAATCGTCTGCCCCCGCCTCCAGACCGGTGACCTCGTCCAATTCCAGGTCGTTGGCCGTAAGCAGAATCGCAGGCGTAGCATCCCCCCGGGAACGCAGAGCTCGCAAAAGGTCTAAACCGCTGCCGTCCGGGAGATTGATATCCAGCAGCAGCAGATCGAACTGCGTTTGCGCCAGCTTTTGCCGCGCCTGCTCGACACAATCTGCCAAAACCACCGTCCGCTCAGGCCCGCAAAGAGCCATACAAATGCCGCGGCCCAATGTAGCGTCATCCTCCAGAAGAAAAATCCGTTCCATCTTCCCTACTCCTTGGAAATGAAAGCAAAATTCTTGCCTTGCCTTTTTCGGTCACAAGCCATGTATCCCTTTGATTATATCAGCACAGGCCATTTTTGCAAACACAAGAATTGTGGATGGGAAAGCCATCAGGCACTTTACCGGCCGCAGCACATTCTGCTCCAGATTTTGCTGCATAATGAATTCCTTACAACCAGCTGTTTTACCAGGGAAGCCGCATCCAACAAAAACGGAGTCAACTGCTTTTACCGATCAGTTGACTCCGTTTATAAATTAAGCTAATGCTATCAAATTGCTGTCAGAAAGCATTTTTGTATCTATATTTTCCATAGAAACGCGATTTTTACAGACTGAAATTATTCGAACTCAATGGTTGCCGGCGGTTTGGTGGTGTAGTCAAACAGCACACGGTTGATGTTTTTTACTTCATTGACGATACGGTTGGCGGCGGTGGTGATGGTCGCCGTGGGCAACAGCGTCACTTCAGCAGTCATAAAGTCCGTAGTGGTGACGGCGCGCAATGCAATGGCATAGTCATAGGTACGCTCGTCGCCCATGACACCCACGCTGCGCATATTGGTCAACGCTGCAAAGTACTGGCTGGGACGCTGCTCCATCGGCAGCTTGTCCACCTCTTCACGCCAGATAGCGTCAGCATCCTGAACGATGGCCACCTTCTCGGCTGTCACATCGCCAATAATACGGATGGCCAGGCCCGGGCCGGGGAACGGCTGACGGGCAACCAGATACTCGGGAAGTCCCAGTTCCCGCCCTGCCTGACGGACCTCGTCCTTGAACAGATCCCGAAGCGGCTCAACGATTTCTTTGAAATCCACATAGTCGGGCAAACCACCTACGTTGTGGTGGCTCTTGATGGTAGCAGACTCTCCGCCCAGACCACTCTCTACCACGTCGGGGTAGATGGTGCCCTGTGCCAGGAAATCCACTGCACCAATCTTTTTGGCCTCATCCTCAAACACACGGATGAACTCTTCGCCAATGATCTTGCGCTTGCGTTCGGGAGCATCCTCCCCTGCCAGCTTGCTGTAGAAACGATCCCGGGCATCCACACAGACAAAGTTGATGTCAAACTGACCGCCCTCACCGAATACCTCGCAGACCTGCTCACGCTCATTTTTGCGAAGCAAACCATGGTCCACAAAAACGCAAGTCAACTGTTTACCAATAGCTTTGGCCAGCATAGCCGCACAAACGCTGGAGTCAACACCGCCGGACAGAGCGCACAGCACCTTGCCATCGCCGATCTTGTCCCGCAAAGCCTTAACCGACTGCTCCACAAAGGAATCCATCTTCCAGGTACCAGCACAGCCGCAGACCTTATACACGAAGTTGTGCAGGATCTGGGTACCATGCTCGGTATGCAGCACTTCGGGATGGAACTGCACACAGTACAGTCCCCTGGCCGCATCCTGGGCCGCTGCCACCGGGCAATTGGGAGTGTGCGCCACAATCTGGAAGCCGGGAGCCGCCGTTTCGATATAGTCGTTATGGCTCATCCAGCATACATTCTGCGCCGGCAGACCATCAAACATGGGGCTGGTAACATCCAGATCCACCAACGTTTTGCCGTATTCCCGTTCAGGAGCCTTGGTCACATGACCACCCAGCATGTGCATCATCAGCTGGCTGCCATAACAAATGCCCAGAATGGGAACCCCCCAGGTATAAATCTCGGGGTCAATTGTGGGCGAATCCGGCAGATAGGCACTATTAGGCCCACCGGTAAAGATAATGCCTTTGGGATTTTTGGCTTTGATTTTGGCGAGGTCCGTGCGGTATGAATAGATCTCGCAGTAAACGTTGCATTCACGAACACGGCGCGCAATCAGCTGATTGTACTGGCCGCCGAAGTCAAGAACAATGACGGTTTCCTGCTGCATGGAGTTGCTCCCTTCTCATCTTACGTATTTTGGATTATTATAGCATACTGTTCTGGTGTTGAACAGATGGCAGATCGAAAAATGTTTTGCTTCTCTCCCCCGGGAAACTATACAAAAAGGCAGGCATCTGCCTTGCGGTAGATGCCTGCCTGAATGCTGTTTTAGAGCGAAAAATTACTTCTCGATCTTGGAAACAACGCCGGAACCAACGGTGTGGCCGCCTTCACGGATAGCGAAGCGCATGCCTTCTTCCATGGCAACGGGGGTGATCAGCTCAACATGCATATCGACGTTGTCGCCGGGCATGCACATCTCGGTGCCCTCGGGCAGGGTGATGATGCCGGTAACGTCGGTGGTGCGGAAGTAGAACTGAGGACGATAGTTGTTGAAGAA
>DXBP01000014.1 GCA_019116445.1 Candidatus Gemmiger excrementigallinarum | reverse complement strand
CGTTTACGGGCGGTAAGTAACAAACTCTCGCGGCTGGCAGACCGTACCAACGCGACGTGACGCGTGCGCTAGTATTCCAGGGCTTCGCCCGTCTGTGAAAAACCCCCGGCTTTGCCGGGGGATATTTATTTATGCCTACTTTTTGTTCAAAAGGCGATTTTGGGGCCGGAAAATCTGAATTTTATGAAAATGTACCCGGTTTTTCGTATACATTTTTGGGCACAAAACGCCTCTTGCAAGCCTTATTTTTACCAAGAAAGGAAGCGTATTGTCATGGCAGAAAACCAAGTCCAAAACCCACAGACTGAAAAAGTAATCGCTCTTTCAGCCAGTCTGCTGGAACCCTTTCAGGGACATCCCTTCCGGGTGGCCAGCGGCGAGGAGATGGAACAACTCAAGGAAAGCATCCGGGAGTACGGTGTCCTCTCACCGCTGCTGGTCCGCCCTCGTGGGGATGACCGCTACGAGATCGTCAGCGGTCACCGCCGGAAGGCTGCCTGCGAGGCCCTGGGCATCACCGAACTGCCGGTGCTGGTCCGGAATATGACCGACGACGAGGCGGTGATCCTGATGGTGGACAGCAACATCCAGCGGGAGCATATCCTGCCCAGCGAGAAGGCGTTTGCCTATAAGATGAAGATGGAAGCAGTGAAGCATCAGGGGAAAACAACTTCGTGCCAACTTGGCACGAAGTCACGTTCGGATGGACTGCTTGCAGAAAGCAGCAATGAGAGTGCTCGAACAATTCAGCGTTACATCCGCCTGACCCACCTGATTCCTTCCATTCTCCAGATGGTGGACGAATACCAGATTGCCTTCAATCCGGCGGTGGAGATCTCCTACCTAACCGATGAACACCAGCGGATGCTCAAGGAGGAGATGGATGCCTGTCAGGCCACTCCGTCCCTCACACAATCCCGCACCCTCAAGCAGATGAGCCAGACGGGAACTCTGACTCGGGAATACCTGCACCATCTGCTCACCGAGGAAAAGCCCAACCAACGGCAGAAGTTTTTCCTCAATCAGGAGGACGTGCAGCGGTATTTCCCCAAGCACTACACCCCGCAGCAGATGCAGCAGGTCATCATTCACCTGCTCCACACCTGGCAGCATAAACGCGGCTACAACAAGGACACGCAGGAACGCTGAAGGAGGCACACCATGAAACTGACTTACACCGAAATCAACGGCTATCTCATTCCCGATCTGGTTCTCCCCGAAACCGACACCCGGCCCATCGGCAAATACGGTGAACTGCGGCGGCAGTTCTTGCAGGAGCACCGCCCCGACCTGTTTGACCTTATGCTTCTGGAAGGCACGCTGCACAGCCACCTGGCCGATGTGGACGCCGAAGCCCGGCAGATGGTGGAGGATGCCATCGCGCAAATGGCCCGCCAGCAGGGCGTGGATGATGCCCTCAAACGAGCCGACCCGTTGGCCTGGGCAGGGTGCATGAATGCAATCAAGAATGCAGCCGAGGAAGCGGTCCTGCCGGACCTTCTGTACGGGGACGCACTGGAGTGATTCCTTTTCAGTCCGTACAAAAACACCTGTCCGCAGGGGTAACGAGCACTGGCTTTGTATAGCTTTTGCAAGCCATACGCCGCCCCAGCGCAGGACGCTGGTAAGGGGCGCAGCCCCTATGACCCCCGAAAATCCAACAACGCAACAATGCAAAGACCGAGCAGCGATGCCCGGTCTTTTGCTATATGGAGGTGAAATTATGTTGACTCGAAACGTGCAGATGAACATCCGGGTGACGCCGGAAGAAAAGAAGCTGTTTGAACAGGCCGCCACCCGATGCGGGCTGACACTCTCCCAATACATTCGCATGCGGCTGCGCAACCAGATGCCCCGCCAACTGCCCACCGCCGACTACCGACAGGTACTGGATGCCCTCACCGCCCTCTACCAAAAGGACAACACACCGGAGGTGCAGCGGGAGATTCTGGACACGCTGCTGGCCATCCAGAGGGCGGTTACAGTGCCGCAGAAGGAGGAATGAGAAGATGGCTGTCACCAAGATCTGGCCCGTGAAAGGGCGTTTGGATGCGGTCATACGCTATGCCGGAAACGAAGAAAAGACCCGCCTGCCGGATCTCACCGGTCTGTCTGCGGGCAAGGACGATCTGAGCGACGTACTGCAGTATGCCGCCAATGACGCCAAGACCACTCGGGAAAGTCAGCTCTTTGTCAGCGGTGTCAACTGTGTGCCGGAGATTGCCCGTCAGCAGATGGAGCTGACCAAGCAGCAGTTCGGCAAGACCGGCGGCACGGTGGCCTTCCATGCCTACCAGAGTTTCCGTCCCGGCGAAGTCACGCCGGAGCAGTGTCACGCCATCGGGGTGGAACTGGCCAAACGGGTGTGGGGTGACCGGTTTCAGGTGCTGGTGGCCACCCACCTGAACACCGATTGCTGCCACAATCACTTCGTCATCAACTCGGTGTCCTTTGTGGACGGCAAGCGGTACAACGATTGCAAAAAGACCTACCGTACTCTGCAGGACGCCTCGGATGAACTGTGCCGGGAGCAGGGACTTTCGGTGGTAGACAAAAAGGATGCCCACCGGGTGCCTCGTAACCTCTATCTGGCCGAGAAAGCCGGAGAGCCCACCCGGTATAACGTCATGCGCCAGGACATTGATCTGGCTATCCTGCGCAGCGAAACGCCCCGAGATCTGCCCCGCATCCTGCGCAAGATGGGCTATGAGGTGGATTTCAATCCCAACCACAAATACCCGACCATCAAGCTGCCCCATGACCGCCGTGCCGTGCGTTTCAAGACGCTGGGAGAGGAGTACACCCCGCAGGCAATGGCCCAGCGCATCCAGCAGAATCATGCGATGGGAATATTCAAACGCATGGAGATCTACAACAAGCGGTATCCGCCGGTGCATCCCCATTACCAGAAACGGCGTCAGGACTTCCGCAAGGCCATTATGGAGGCGTTCGGCATCTACCGCACCTACCTGTACTACTGCTATCTGCTGGGCAAGCTGCCTACCACAACACCCAACTACCGCCCGCCTCATCCAGCTATGCGCGAGGATTACCGCCGCTGGGCGGAAATTGAAAAGCAGCTGCATCTTCTGGAACGGCATTCGTTGAATACCGCAGAGGACGTAGCTGCTTTTACATCAGAGCAGGAGCAAAAACTGGCCGCCTTGGAAAACCGGCGCGCCAAGTGCCGCAACCGTCTGCGCCGCTGCCGCGACCCGACCGAGTGTGAGGCTCTCCACACGGAAAAGGATGAACTAACCAGACAGATTACCGAAACCAGAAAGGAGCTGAAAACTGCCCAGCAAATTCCTTCCCGTGTCAAACGTATGCGGGAGAATATCCAACTGTTGAACGACCGGGAGCAGCAGCGTGCCGCCCACCAGAAAGAACGATAACCAACTAATCACAGAAAGGACAAAGACTATGAATCCCTATGGAATTTTGACTACTTACGAAGAACGCATGAAAGCCAACCTGCAGCAGTACCAGCGCCCCGAAAAGGCCGGTATCTTCCGCCTGCGCCTTGATCACCGCACCTGGGGCAAGCACATGTGCCTGTTCTGCTACTTCACCGACCTGGACACCGG
>DXBP01000013.1 GCA_019116445.1 Candidatus Gemmiger excrementigallinarum | reverse complement strand
TGTTGGGGTTGGGTGCTTCGTGCTGCGGGGCCTGGCGGCTGGCGCAGTCCAGCCCGCAGCTGGAACAATCATGGGTGCATTCTTCGCTCATTCTTCTCTTTCCCGCGCCCAAAGGGGGCGCTGCCTCCTGTTCAGAATCATTTGCCGCACAGGTGGTCTCCCCGCACGGTCTGCTTTTTATGATACCACAAAAGCACGCACGTTACAAGGCGACATACAACAAAGCCGCCGCACCCGAAGGCACGGCGGCAAATGCTGTATTTTTTCAGAACGGGTTCCGGGTTGCGGTGCAAACCACCAGCGGGTTCCGGGTTGTAGTGCAAACCACCAACGGGTCCCGGGTTGCGGTGCCCTGCTTTTGCTTCGGGCGTCGCCGCGCCCTTGCAAAAGACAGACCGCGGCCCCTGTTCCGCTTCGGCTGTTTCTGCCGCAGGCAGCGCCTCAGCTTCACAGCCAGCCGAACAGGAAGTCCCACAGGTTGAACCCGCCGGAGGAGATCCTGCCGTCCGAGCTGTCCATCAGGGAAGCGCCGGTGTAGTAGGTGGAGAGGATCTGCCGGTAGTCATAGCCCCGCTCCTGGGCAAAGCCCACCGCGCCGCACTGGCTCATGCCCACCCCGTGGCCGTAGCCGTAATAGGCCATGGCGGGGGTGCCGTTGGCGTCGGCGGTAAAGTCGAAGCAGTACCGCGAGCTGACGAACTGGTTGAGGTAGCGGTAGCTGCGCCCGTTCACCACCAGGGTGTTGTACTGGACAAAGCCGCCCAGGCTCTTGTGGCTGGTGTCGGCGCTGACATAGGGCTCGCTGGGGTGGCGGCTGTCGTTGTACTCCAGCATCCGGTAATCCTTGCCCACCACACGGCGCAGGATGTTGTGGTACTGCTCCTCATAGGGGCTTTCCACACTCTGCAGGTAGGGCACGTCGGTGCCCCAGGCATCCCTGGCCGAGCAGGTGCCATAAACGCCGGTCTGGGTGTTGTAGCCGCCGCTGCACGAGAACACCGCGTCGCAGACCGAATAGCCGCTGCCGGTGTCGTAGACCAGGATGAGGTCCGCCACTTCCTTGATGGCCTTTTCCATCTGCTTGCGGGTGGAGGACGGGATCTGGTTCACCGGGGTGTAGGTCAGGGCGTTGGCCGAGGACCCATACTGGTTTTGATATTCCAGATACGAATGGATGGCGATGGCCTGTGCCTTCCATGCCTCGGCGGCGGCGCGGTCAGAAATTTCGGCAAAATTTCCGATGGAGCCCAGTTCGGTGTAGGTGATGCCCACCAGGCAGTCCACCAGGTTCATCTTGACGTTCCGCCGCAGGCCCTGGCCCTTGACGTTCAGATAGTCCACCGTGATCTTGTCCTTGCCGCCCAGCCCCAGCAGGTCCAAAAGCCACTGGATGCAGTTTTCCTGCTCCAGCTCCTGCGAGACGGGCACCTGCGCGGTGTCCGCCCCGCCGATGGTGTCGGCGGCCAGAGCCTGGGGAGCTGCCGCAAAGACGAGGGCCCCGGCCAGCGCCAGGGACGCCAGCCGCTTTGCCATGTGCGTTTTGATCTTCAAACCAGTTCACCTTCCTGTATTGCTTTTATTATGGTAAAGTGTACCATAACCCGTCCCCCAGAGCAAGGATGAATTTTAATCGGCCGCGTCCGGGTCCGGCAGGGGCGTCTGGGGGTAGATGGAGTGCCCGCCGTTGCAGGCGTAGGCCAGGACGCAGACCAAAAAGAAACTGCCGAAGTATTCCCCGCCGAACAGTTCCAGCCCCACCAAAAGGGGCGCGGCCAGCGTGTTGGTGCCGGCAGCGAACACCGCCGCATAGGCCAGCGCTGCCCCCAGCGGCACAGGCAGGCCCAGAGGCGCGGCCAGCACGGCCCCCAGGCACGCCCCGATGGTGAACAGCGGGGCCACCTCGCCGCCCTGGAAGCCGGCCGCCAGACAGACGGCGGTCAGGCAGAGCTTGGCCAGCCAGTCCCAGGCATAGAGGCTGCCCCCTGCCAGAGCCGCCGCCGAAAGGCCCTCGCTCAGGCCGTTGTAGCGGCTGCCGGTGGCCAGGCCGAACAGGGCCACAAGCGCCCCCACCAGAATGATCCGCTGGTAAGCGTTCGGCATCCAGCGGCCGAAACGGTCTTTCAGGCCGTGGAGCAGGGCCACAAACAGCCGCCCCGCCAGCCCGCAGGCCGCCCCCAGCACCACCAGGGCGATCAGCGTTTCCACCGTGAAGGCGGGCACAGCCGCGCCCAGCACCGCCGTGGCCGGGCTGACCCCCAGCGCCCCGCTGACCGCCGAGGCAGTCAGCGCCGCCGTCACCGCCGGCAGCAGGGCGTCGTACTGGGCGACGCCGGTGTGGAACAGTTCCAGCGCAAAGAAGGCCGCCGCCAGCGGGGTGCGGAACAGCCCCGCAAACCCCGCCGCCACCCCCGCGATCAGGAGCCGGCGGCGGTCCCTGGGGTCGGGCAGGGCCGGCATCAAAAAGCCGGCCCCCGCCGCAGCGATCTGGACCGCCACGCCTTCCCGGCCCACGCTGGCCCCCAGCAGGTGGCCCAGCCAGGTGGCCCCCACCGCCAGCGGGATCAGCCGCGCCGGCACCCCCTTGCGGCGGCCGGCCGCCGCGTCAAAGACCAGGGCCATCCCCCGGTCGCACTCGCCGCCCCATCGGGCATAGACCGCGCAGATCAGCGCCCCGCCCGCCGGCAGCAGCACCAGCAGCAGCGGCCAGCGCTCCCGCAGGGCCGTCACCGCCAGCACGCCGTGGCCGAACACCGCCGTCAGCACGCCGCCCACAGCTCCCGCCGCCGCCGAAAGCGCCAGCAGCAGCAAGACCCGCCGCGCCCCGGCCAGCCAGACCGGCGCTTTTTCCGTCCATTGTTGTTTCATCTTCCCCACAGTCCTTTCTCTGTTCGGGGCGTTTCGAGGCGCGCCCCGTTTACAAGCAGTCTACCACAATCCCCCGCGCCGGACAAGGCCGCCGCAGCGTTTGGCAAAAGAAAAGACCGCCAGCTGTTGCTGACGGTCTTTCTGGTCCCCCGAGGGAGGACAAATCCGAACGTTCAATCTGGTCAAAGGTGATCTGCTCTGCCCCTTCTTTATAGTTGAAGGTCACAAGCAGGTAGTCATCATATACCACCACGCTGTTGACAAAACTGTCAATCAGCCGCCTCCGGCCTTCCAGGGTGTTGAGATCCACTTTGCGGAACTGGAGAATATAGAACTGTATCTGCTCTCTGGTGAACTGAGGCTTCCTGATTTCTTCCTTCACGATGCTCAGCTCCAGCTTTTCTTTGGTTTCTTCCATCTCATCCAGCCGACGCTTGACAGATGCATTGAAAGCGCCGGCCTGGATGGCGTTCAGCAGATTGTCGATTGCCTTTTCGGTATCTGCCAGTTGGCGGCGTAGGGCGGGCAGCTCACTGCTCTCCTGCCCCTGGACCGCCAGTGCCTGATCGGTAAAATACTCCACAAAGGCATCGTCCATGATATTCCGCATCACGGAAGAAACCACAGCGCGCTCCAGAGGCTCCTTTCGCACGCTTTTGTGTTTGGCATTGCAAGTCTTTTTCCGTTTGCTGTTGACACAGCGGTAATAATGGTAGATCTGGCCTTTGCTGGAACTTGTCCCGCATTCCCCCACCATCATTGCCTTGCAGGAACCGCAAAACAGCTTGGTAGTCAGCAGGTAGTCATCCTCGGCCTTGTGACGGGCCGGGGCCTTTTTGTTTTTCTGCATCTGGCTCTGCACCCGCTCAAACAAATCCGTCGGGACCAGAGCCGGAATGCCGTCCGGCACCACGATATCGCGGTACTTGTATTCACCGATATACTTCCGGTTGTGAAGAATCCCAGAGATAAAATTCATATCTGCTGGTTTCCCACGCACCGTTGTAACCCCCAGGCCATTCAGATGATCCACGATCTCTTTCATAGTGGAGCCGGTGTCATACATCTTAAAAATGTTCAGCACAATGGGGGCTGTAATCGGATCAGGCTGGTAATGTTTGTCTGCGTCAATCTGGAAGCCAAAGGTGGGTGTGCCGCCATTATACTTGCACTTGAGTGCATTTTCGGTATGCCCGCGGATTACCTTTTCGGACAGTTCTGCCGAATAGTATTCTGCCATACCTTCCAGCATGGACTCCAGGATGATGCCCTCCGGGCCATCAGCAATGTTTTCCTTTGCCGACACCACCCGCACGCCATTCTTTTTCAGAGCTGCCTTGTAATGGGCGCTGTCATAGCGGTTGCGGGCAAAGCGGTCCAGCTTCCAGACCACAACCACGTCAAACAGCCCTTTGGCGCTGTCCTTAATCATCCGCTGGAAATCAGGGCGGTGATCTGTCTTGGCAGAAAAGGCACGGTCGATATATTCCTTGACTACCACCATTCCGTTCTTTTTGCAGTATTCCATACACTCCCGGAGCTGGCCTTCAATGGACTCTTCCCGTTGGCTGTCGGAGGAGTAGCGGGCATAGATTACAGCGTTCATCCTGTCACCTCCTTTTCTTCGTCTGCCTTTTCTGCAAACATCTGCAAGACAGATTCTTTCATACGGTTGTAATAAGGCGACTTGGGGTCAAAGCACATCTCCACGAACTGCTCCATCTCAGCACCGTTTTTCCACACCTTCGGCTGATAGTGGTACAGCTTTCCCTGCGGTTTCTCACAGCGGGCAAAGATGTAATCCATCGAGACATCAAAGAAGTCCGCGTACCTTCGGAACACTTCCACCGTTGGGGTTGACTGCCCGTTTTCGTATCGGTTGAGGCTAGACTGGGTGATCCCCAAAAGTTCTGCCAGCTTTGCCTGGGACAGGGACAGGCTCTCCCGCAAGGCACGCAGCCGTTTGCCAACTTCTTTCAATACAATCGCCTCCTTCCATGCCCATTATACCATATATCGAATTATTTTCAACTCAATATTTGATTCCGCAAATAGAACCACTTCGCTCCGTGCTATCTAACTAGGCCGATTGATTCCTTCCATTGATTTACATTGAGACGGTTAGACAGCAAGAAAGTACCAGTCAAAAGGCTGGCACTTTCTTGCTGTTATGTAATGAGATACCGATTTACATTTGCTTGATTATAGACATAGTCGAAAACGATGGAATCAATTGCATAGACCAGCGAAATAATAAAATTCACCGATTTCTTTGCATTTATTCTATCAATAGGGTATTGGCATTGATTCACTAAATCAAAGTCTGCTTCATGCGCAATGGAATCCCTCCGCTTTACAATTAGCTTAAGTTGTTCCTTGAGTGTTTGAGTTGAAATACCCATTATACCAGAAACTTCGTCCCAAATTCTCTTATCACACACCATTTTTAACGCCTCAGCAATCTTGTCCGGCTGCTGAAAACTTTTCCATCCTAAATTGGTTCTGATTTCTTTTTCGATAATTGGAAAAGCATCAATCGTGTTGGTATTATCGAGAAATAGACTTACAGAATTCAAGCCAATTGTAAGCTTATAAAAGGATGCGGACTGCGGTTTTCTATTTTTCAATATATCCATTGCTTTGCAAATCAACACCGCATGGATAAACTGATCCAAAGCACTAACTGCAAACACAATTTC
>DXBP01000012.1 GCA_019116445.1 Candidatus Gemmiger excrementigallinarum | reverse complement strand
GAAAAGTATGTTGCGAGGAGCAGTTCTATCCTCAACGCACATAGTCATGTTTTCATATCTGTTATAATGAAAATTGTGATTTAATAACAAAATGAACAGTGTTATCTGCTAATTTTGGATTCGGCTGGTTTTTTGTCCCCCCAGAAAAATTAGCTCTGCTAACACTCTGCTAATTTCACCCGGGGAAAACCGGGGTATTTTGGAGGGAAATGCGAACACTCAAAAACGTTAGAAATCCAGTAAAATAAGGTGCTCCATGGGTGTTGAGGGGTTCCAAAGGCGAACGCTTTTTGGCACTCCTAAGCGGTAGGCCGGAGGTTCAAATCCTCTCAGGGACGCCAATTCCAAAAGCCAGAATTCCTCGAAACAATCGAGGAATTCTGGCTTTTTTGGTCGCGAATTTTAGTAATATGAAAAGAAAGATTTGCGGCTGTACAAAAATCTTCAGAGAGTAGTAACAATCTTATGGTTGCTGTGTAAGCGACAAAAAAGAAGGTGCGTTCGATGATTCTCGACTGACAAGAGGGGCACCTGTAGTAAAAAACGGAGAACCTCCCACCATTCTGCATCATGACGGGAGGTTTCTTCAAAATAGTAGGGGCAGTCGCCGTATGCGGTACTCTATAAAAGAGTAGAAAAGTATTAGCAGCAGAACATACCGCCGCGGCCGCCGCAGCAACACCAGCTGCAAATATTGCACATCAAAAGGTACATCCAGAAAGAAAGACAGAAACGTCCGGGATCACCACTGGGCTGCGCATACGGTTGCTGATAATTGGAGTAAGTCTGGCCCGGAGTCTGGAGCTGGTCCAGTAAGTTCTGGTATGCGTAGTTGTTGGGTTCCATGGATGCTGCAGTCCGGGCTTCGTCACGGGCACGGATATTGTTGCCTAGGCCCTGGTTGGCCAGTGCACAGTAATAATGCCATTGCGCATTGCGTTCGCTAGCAGCAATACCATTCAGCGTATTCAGTGCTTCCTGATAGAATCCATTGCGGATATAGTTGGCTGCGGCGCGCAGTTCAGGACTTTCCTGACCGGTAGTGTACGTTTGCCTGCTGCCGGAGGACCCATAAAAACCGAAGCCGAAAGGACCAAAACCAAAACCGCCGAAGGGATCACCCTGATAGGAATTTCCATAACTGTTTTGGTTGTAACCGTACGAGCCACCGGAACTCTGTTGCTGCTGATAGCCGGCCTGACCGCCATTTTGCTTGCGTCGCATAATTTCGCTGTAAGCAGCCTGCACCTCTTTGAATTTCTCCTCGGCGGAGGGGTCGTTGGGGTGCAGATCCGGGTGATATTGCTTACATTTTTGCCGGTAGGCTTTTTTGATCGTTTCGTCATCGGCACCGGGGGTGATGCCCAATACACTATATGGATCGGTCATTGGTGACGCCCCTCTCTGTGCTTTCTCACCAGCGCGTATTTACTCCACACGCCGGAATAAATGGTATTATACAATAATTTTCCCTCCGGTGTCTGTTGCAGAATCGGAAGCATAGAAAACTGCTGTGCACACAGACCAATCTGCTGCGTCAGCAATTCATGGCAACGCGTTTCATATTCAACGGAAGACATACTCTCCGCCAAACCTTGCAGTGCATTGAAGCGCCCCTTTTTTTGATCCTTTTCCAGATCATCATAGGCGTCCATCAAATAGATAAAACCACCCAAACCGCGGCCCATAGCCTCCAGAACAGGGGACCAGGCATCATCTCGGCAGGCAAAAACCGTTCCCAGCAAAGTGCCGAATGCGTTGCATAAGGCATCCAGATCGTGGGAACCGGCTTCCTCTAGAAGATTCAAGGCAGACAGCTGTTCGGCAATGACATTGCATTGACGGGGCCAGCGTTCGCGAATCCCCGGCAGAAAACCTTCCAACTTTTGCGCTTGGCGCAGGCTTGCACGACGGTGGTCATCCTGCCAGTCGTCCATAAAATTATAGTAGGCAAGCGCAACGGTCATATCTGCCGCGTAATCCTGGAACTCGTTGTAGGCACGAGGACGCACTTTCAAAGGATGCGGCGCGCAGCGCCCGGTACCAAACTGTGTTTCCGGCTCGTACAATGCGCTGAGCAGGATGGCTACAAAAGCCATGTCGTAGCTGAGTGTCAGCTGCCCGGGCATACCGTATTTGCGGCCTAATGCCTGACACAGACCGCAATAGTATGCCTGATAGCGGTCAAGGTCTTCTTTTGCCAATCCTTTGCGATAGATGGTAACATATCCAAACATGAAGCGTCAACTCTTTTTGATGAACTGGGTGGCGCATTTGGGGCAGGTGATCGAAATCTTACCACGGCCGCGAGGAATGCGAAGCTGTTGACCGCAGTGCGGGCAGCGGTAATAATGATACTGCTTGCGTTGCTGGAAGCGTGATTTTCGAGTGGAAAACCAGCCGGTCACCTTGGATTCCAACGCCAGGTATTTGAGATTTTCCTGATAACGTTTTTGAATGTTGCGGCTTAAAATGCGGAAATAACAGTAGATCAGCAAAAGCAATCCCAACCAATACAGAACGGAACTGAACAAGGCTCCGAGTACGATCAGGATCAGAGAACACGTGGACAAAAAGCCGCTGAAACGGTCAAAACCGTAGCGTCCGGACATAAAGCGCTGCAACCAGGCTTTCATCAAAAAAACCACCTTTTCGGGCGTTGCCCGTAATTTCGCTCTTCATTATGGCACGCAAATGTTGGTAAATCGTGAACAAGAGCAAAAAAGAATTTGAACAAATCTTTTTTAAACCCAGGAAAAGGTAAAAAGGAACTTGCAAAATTCAGCACTGGCGTATGAACTTTACCACACATTCCACATGGCGTGTGCGGGGGAACAAATCCACAGGTTGGACCTCCAGCGCACGATAGCTATGTTCGGTAAGCCAGCGGGCGTCCCGGGCGGCGGTGGCTGCGTTGCAGCTTACCATTACCAGTGTACGGGGCGCCATCTGCACAATGGCCTGCAAGGTGGCTTCGTCGCATCCTTTGCGAGGAGGGTCTACCACGATCACGTCGGGATGTAGCCCTTCGGCGGCCAACTGCGCGGCAGCGGCACCGGCATCCTGGCAACGGAAATCTGCTTTTTCGGCGGGCAGGCCCAGCCGCGCAGCAGTTGCTTTGGCACCTTCCACCGCCTGGGGGACGATTTCCACGCCCAGCAACCGGCGGCAATCAGGCAGCATGGAAAGACCGATGGTGCCCATTCCACAGTACAGGTCCAGCAGAAAATCGTCTGGCTGCAGTGCCGCATAGGCTCTTGCCTTACCATACAGAATTTCGGCGGCAGGGGTGTTGACCTGATAGAATTCGTGTACACCCATGCGTAGAGCAACCCCGGCCAAAGTGTCTTCAATTGTGCCGGGACCCAGTACCGTACGGGTATGCGCGCCCAGAATTACATTGGTCTGCGCGGTGTTTTCGTTGACCAGTATGGTCGTCAGTCCGAATTCCTGCTGCAGGGTCTGACATAAGGCGGATTCCTGCGGAAGCGTTTTTCCATTAAGAACAAAGCACAGAAGGCGCTGGCCGCTGTGCCATCCCTGCCGCATAAAAAGATGCCGCACCAGACCCGTGTGGCCTTCTTCGGAGTAGGCGGTGGCGCCGGCCTGCTCCAACAGTGTGCAGGCGCGTGCGGCCAATTGGTTCATCCATTCGGGCTGTAACTTACAATCAGCGCAAGATACGATCCGGTGGCTTCGGCCAGCAAAGAAGCCGGTTGTAAGATGTCCGTTCTCGTCTGTTCCCACCGGTAATTGTACTTTGTTGCGGTAACGGTCAAGGGCAGGGGCACCTAAAACCGGCAATACCGGAACGTCCAATTTCCCCAGACGGGCAAAGGCGTCCTGGACAAACCGCGTTTTGGCAGCACATTCGGTTTCGTAGGAAATATGCCGCAAACCGCACCCGCCGCAGGGACCCGCGACGGGGCAATCCGTGGCGATGCGTCCCGGACCCGGTGTCAGAATTTTTTCCACCCGTCCGAAGGCGTAGGTTTTCATCGGTTTTACGATGCGTATTTCGGCGGTGTCGCCGGGGGCCGTTCCGGGTACAAAAACAGCCTGCCCTTCACTGTGCGCTACGCCGTTTCCGTCGCTGGACAGCGACTCAATCTCCAGTGTGAGAATTTGATTCTTGATAAATGCCATGTATGCTCCTTATTTATCCTGCGATTTGCCTTGTTCTTTTTCCAGCGTGGAAAGGTACTTGCTGGGGGGGACCCCCTTGACCTTTTTGAAGACGCGGGAAAAATAAAACTGGTCAAAGAAGCCTACCGATATGGCAATTTCGGCGATGGACAAGTTGGAATTTTTCAGCAGGCTGCAGGCTTCGCTGATGCGATAATTGGTCAGGTAATCGATGGGGCTCTGTGCGACGTTCGCCATGAATACCCGGTACAGATGACTGCGGCTGACACCAACAGCCTTGGCAATATCGTCCACCGAGATATCATGGGAATAATTGAATTGAATATATTTAATGGCAGAAAGCACATATTGGCTGCTGGAAGAACCCACATTCGGCATGGCGTCGCGGGCTTCTTTCATTAAATGCGCCATAAAGATGTAGAGGTAGCCGGTCATCAACGCTTCGCATTGCGGTTCTGTTCCACGGGAAAGGTAAATGTTATACAGCGCTTCCCGGACGGTTTGCGGTTCCTTGCAGTGATGAACCGGGTGCAGATCGCTGAAGGGCGTCTGCTGAACGAGCTTGTTGGCACAGGCACCGTTGAAGCCTACCCAATAATATTCCCAGGGGTCGGTTTCGTCGGCCGCGTAGGTGATCAGCTGGTTCGGCTTGGCCAGGAACAGGTCACCTTCCTGCAGGGTGTAGGAAACATCCCCGACCTGGTATACGCCTTTGCCGGCAACGACCAGATGAATCAAGTAATGATCCCGTACGCCAGGGCCCCAGGTGTGGCCGGGTTCGCAGTATTCGTGGCCGCAATTGAAAATGGACAATTCAACATTGTCCGTATAACTTTGTTTGTAAGATTGCTTGCTTAAATTGGTCATGATTCACACCTCGTTCGCCGTTGATGCGATGCAACGGTTCGATCGTATCTATTATTATAGCAAAGCACTCATCAAAAGTCCATAAATGAGCAGTAAAAAAATGTTTACTTCCCGGTAGAATTTGTTATACTGGGTACAAGAACGATGCAAATGGCTGGACGCTTGGCTGTTTGCCTAAAAATGTGCAGTTCGTTTTGTGCATGATGAATATGCTCGAAAGGAAGAACCGCACGCAACTGGAAAGGCGAGTGGAACTATGGCAAATACCATTGAATTGAAGCAGCAGATTGCGCAAGGCCTGTATGATGGAGCATTCGCAAAATTGTATGGCGAGGACGAGAAAATTGTTGCAGCTCAGCGTGAACGTTATACACAGCTGATTGATCGCTTTGCCGAAGCGTACGGTGCCGACCGCACGGTGCGCCTGTACTCTGCTCCCGGCCGCACCGAAATTGGCGGCAACCATACCGACCATAATAACGGCGTTGTGCTGGCGGGTTCGGTCAACCTGGACATTGTGGCGGTGGTTTCTCCCAACAACGACAACATCGTTCGTGTAAAGTCCCATGGCTTTGAGAAAATCGACGATGTGGACCTGAGCATCCGTACGCCGCAGCCTCGGGAAGCTGAGCACTCCGCAGCATTGATTCGCGGTGTTGCTGTGGGAATCCTTAACGACGGCGGCAAGGTTGGCGGTTTTGATGCCTATACCACCAGCAACGTGCTGCGGGGTTCCGGCCTGTCCAGTTCTGCTGCGTTTGAAGTCTGCATCGGCGCGATTTTCCGTGGTGAGTACAATGATAACGACATGGAAAAATTCAGCCAGGTCCGCATTGCGCAGATCGGTCAGTATGCAGAAAATGTGTTCTTCGGCAAGCCCTGCGGTTTGATGGATCAGACTGCCTGCGCGGTGGGCGGTGTGATCACCATTGACTTCAAAGACCCGGAACATCCGGTGGTGGGCCAGACGGAGATTGATCTGGCCAAGCATGGCTTTGTCATGTGCATCAGCGACACCAAAGGCAGCCATGCGGATCTGACCGATGACTACGCTGCCATTCGTCGCGAGATGGAGAGCGTTGCCGCTCAGTTTGGCAAGAAAGTGCTGCGCGATGTTCCGGAGGAGGAATTCTATGCAGCCATTCCCGAACTGCGTAAAGCTGTGGGGGATCGTGCTGTGGTGCGTTCCATTCACTTCTACAATGACTGCCGCCGCGCCGCGGAACTGTGTGACGCTGTGCAGAAGGATGAGTTTGATAAATTCCTGCGCCTGATTGTGGAAGGTGGCCATTCCAGCTTTGAGTTTAACCAGAATGCATACAGCATCAAAAACCCCCAGGAGCAGGGCGTGCCCCTGGCGCTGGCTTTGAGCCAGAAGGTGCTCAA
Organism: Candidatus Gemmiger excrementigallinarum; assembly: GCA_019116445.1. Classification (GTDB taxonomy): domain Bacteria; phylum Bacillota; class Clostridia; order Oscillospirales; family Ruminococcaceae; genus Gemmiger; species Gemmiger excrementigallinarum. The sequence continues at coordinate 11,071 of DXBP01000012.1, read as the reverse complement.
CGGCCGTGGTGCCTGGCGCCTGCAGGGCGGCGGTTTCGCTGGTACGATCCAGGCATTTGTGCCCAATGATCTGGTGGATGCCTACCGTGGAGCCATTGATGCTTGCTTTGGTGAGGGCAGCTGCCATGTGCTGAACATCCGCAACTATGGTGCGGTGCCTGTTACACCGGAACTGTAACCCCCTGAAATTTGAACCCCGTCGGTGGTCCGCCCGGACCCCGGCGGGATTTTTTTGCAAAAATTGGCGACGGGTGAGATATCTGACGCCCCGACTGCGTCTATCCAGGTGAAAGGCCTTCTCAAGTCAGAAGAAAAGGAGATGGAAACCATGCAAACGGCAGAGGAAAGCCAGATTTTGCAAACCATCCTGCGGGACCCGCAGACCGGTCTGCCCCAGCTTCTGGAACGGTATGGCGGGCTGCTGCATGGCGTGGTGCGGCATATCCTGACCGACGAGCGGGATGTGGAGGAGTGTCTGGCGGATATTCTGGTCCAGTGCTGGCGCAGGGCGGAGGTTCTTGTCCGGGACTACTGCAGCCTGAAAGCCTGGCTGATTGTGACTGCGCGCAACAAGGCTATTGATCGTTACCGGCGCCAGTGCCGGGATAATGCCCTCCCGCTGCCTGAGGATTTTGAGCTGTTGGCCCAGGAAATAGAAGCTGCGGGCCCATCGGAGGCGGAAGAAGTCATTGCTCAGTTGGTAGAGGAATTGCCGCCCCCGGACAGAGAAATCTTTCTGCGTCGGTACTACGGGCTGCAATCCAGCCGGGAAATTGCCCGGGCTCTGGGTATGGAGGAACACAACGTCAATGTACGACTGTCCCGGGGGCGGGCACGGTTAAAACAACAATTTGTGCAGAGGTTCGGAAAGGAGTACGGGCATGGGAAATGTGTATGATGAGATGGAAAACTTGCAGTGGCCGGAGTATGAACTGACCCGAGCACAGCAGGAGCAAATCTTGCGTAAGGCGCTGCAACACATTGAAGACACTCACCGCCAGACGGCGACGGTACGGCGAGTTCGGCGGCCTGTGTGGCGGCTGGTTGCCGCAGCGGCAGCCCTGTGCTGCCTGTGTGCCGGGGGCGTAGCAGCGGCAGGACATTTCCTGGCCCCGGCCCAGGTGGCGCAGCAGATGGAACAGCGGGACCTGGCCGCGTTGTTTGCGGGGGCGGACGCGGTGCCGGTGGAAGAAACGCAGCAGGCAGGGGACTATACCGTCACGCTGCTGGGGCTTACCAGCGGTGCCAATGTCACGGAATACTGGTCCTCGGACTGGGAGGGATCGGACGCGCCCCGAGGGCGCAGCTATGCGGTGCTGGCGGTAAGCCGCCGCGATGGCACCCCTATGGCAGACCTGGACGCAGAAACGACGGATGTGACCGTAAGCAACAGTCTGGTATCGCCGGTATTGGCTGCACCGGACTGTCCGCTGATGGAATACAATGTATATACCATGAATGGAGCCCGGCATGACCTGGTGGAGGAGGGCGTCCATTATATCCTGGTGGAAACCGACCTGCTGGAACCCTTTGCGGACAAAAATCCCCAGCTGGCGGTAATGTTGAGCAGTACAGCTGGCGTCAGCGACCTGCTGAACGGCTATACCCAGGACCCGGAAACCGGCACAATCGCCCCTAAGGCGGGGATGGAAAGTCAATGCCTGCTTTTTGATCTACCCATCGACGAGAGCAAGGCAGACCCGGAACAGGCGGCGGCTCTGCGGGACCAGTGGCTGGGCACGGGGGATACCGCAGCGGAAAATACCGACGGGCAGGACCTGCTGGATGATTTGGAAACGCTCACGCCGGAACAGGTCCGGACGCAAGGCACGCTGCAAAGCACCGAAACTGTTTCCATCACCGACGGCGTCTACGGCACGGGCTGGTATTATGGGAACGGCGGTTTCCAAGCCAGCGTGGCAGGCTGGGAGCCGCAGGAGAAGGACTGGGTGGCAATGTGGTCCGATTCGGGACAAGTCGTTCTGATGACCTACAACCCGGACGATACACTGACGGTGGAACAGTGGTTGCTCCCGGTTCAGTGATTGGACTGTGATGCGGTAAAACAAAGCCGCCGCAACCGGGGTTTCCAGGCTGCGGCGGTTTATGATTTTGTTATCAGGCGGATTTGTGGTTCAGTTCCCACAGCAGTGCCAGCCCTTTGAACAACAGGTCTGCGTCATAGATGACGTTGCGGCGGCAACAGGGGGTGATGTAAGGGGCCAGACCCCCGGTGGCAACCACGGTCAGCGGCGCACCCAATTGTGCTTCCACCCGGTCGGCCAGTCCGTCCAGCATGGCGGCGGTACCGAACATGGCGCCATTGTTCAGCGCTTCTACGGTATTGCGGCCGATGAGGTCGCTGGGGGGCTCAGGGGCGATAGGGGGGAGTTGTGCGGTACCGACGCTGATGGCGTGCAGACTGGTCTGGACGCCGGGAACAATGAAACCGCCCAGGAATTCATGTCTGGCAGATAAAACGTTGTAAGTGGTGGCAGTGCCAAGGTCTACCGTTATGCAAGGCAGCGGGTAAAGTGCGGCGGCAGCCGCTGCATCAGCAATACGATCACGGCCCACCCGCCAGGGCTCATCCACTCGGAAGATCAACCCGCTGTTCAGGGTGTACTGTACAATCAGGGCATCTTTGCCAGTCAGGCGGCGGCAGGCATCTGCCAGCGGTGTGGTCAGCCTGGGGACTACGCTGCAGACGATGACGCCTTCGCAGGCGGAGCAGTCCACCTGCAAGCGCCCCAACAAAAATTTCAGCTCTGCGGCATATTCATCCCCGGTGCAGCGGGCACGGGTGACCATGCGTGTAGTGAACAGTACCTCGCGGTGCCCTTCACCGGCCAGACCTCCGATGCAGATATTTGAATTTCCAATGTCGACCGCCAGTACCATACCTTAAAGGCTCCATTTCTGTAAAACTGGTATCATTATAGCAGTTTACAAGCATTTTGCAAAGGCAAATGTGGCTGCGGATATAATTTACAAACGCGGCGTGAATTGTTATAATAGACCTATCCATACAGGGAAAGGACCGTGAATCCTATGCAGCTTAAAGGCAAAACGATCGTTCTCGGCATTACCGGGGGCATCGCTGCGTATAAAATGCCCAATGTGGCCCATGCGCTGGTCAAAATGGGTGCCGATGTACACGTATTGATGACCAAACACGCGACAGAGTTTATTGCACCGCTGGTATTTGAAACACTGACCAACCGCCGTTGCATTGTGGATACCTTCGATCGCAATTTTCAGTATGATGTGGCTCATGTATCGCTGGCCAATGCAGCGGATCTGATGCTGATTGCTCCGGCTACGGCCAATGTCATTGCCAAGATGGCCCATGGCCTGGCGGATGATATGCTCACCACCGTGACCCTGGCAGCTACCTGCCCTAAACTGGTGGCGCCTGCCATGAATACCCATATGCTGGAAAATCCCATCACCCAGGACAACCTGAAAACTTTGGAACATTACGGGTTTACCGTGATTCCCTCGGGGTCCGGGCTGCTGGCCTGCGGCGATGTGGGTTCCGGCCGTTTGCCGGAAGAAAGCGTTCTTGTAGAGTATGTGCTGCGGGAACTGGCCTGCGAAAAAGATCTGCGCGGCAAGAAGATCGTGGTTTCTGCGGGTGCTACCCAGGAATCGATGGACCCGGTGCGGTACCTGACCAACCATTCCACCGGCAAAATGGGATATGCTGTGGCGCGTGCCTGTATGCTGCGCGGGGCGGATGTTACGCTGCTGGCTTCTACCGGCTGTACGCTGCCCGCAGTGCCCTTTGTAAAAATGGTACCTTATACCACGGCGGCGGATTTGTTTGCCGCCGTGCAGGAGCACGCCATGGATGCCGATGCGCTGGTAATGGCGGCTGCTGTGGCGGATTACCGCCCCGCGAATGTGGCGCAGGATAAGGTCAAAAAACAGGATGGCGAAATGTCCTTGGCGCTGGAACGTACCCAGGATATTCTCGCCTGGGTCGGGGAACATAAGCCGGAAAAACTGTTCGTGTGCGGTTTCTCGATGGAAACGCGGGACTTGATCGAAAACTCTACCGCCAAGCTGCATAAAAAACGTATGGACATGATCGTGGCCAACAACCTGAAAGTGCCCGGCGCCGGATTCGGTGTGGATACCAATGTGGTAACACTTATCACGGAGCAGGGCAGTGAGGAGCTGCCGCTGCAGAGCAAGGATGCCGTGGCGCACCGCATTGCCGATGCGATTGCCACGGCACGGCACTGAAAAAAGTTCTAAAAAGCCCCCCTTTCTGCATATTCCTGGTAGGAGCTATGGCAGAAAGGGGACTTTTTATGTGCGGAATAGCGGGGCAGATCGGGCGCGACCCGCGCGCCATACAAGGCAACTACGCGGCATACTGTGTGATGCAGCGCACACTGGCCCGCCGGGGGCCGGACCAGCGCGGTATGTACATCAGCGGGCGTGCGGCGCTGATCCATGCGCGTCTGGCTGTGGTGGATCTGGAAAACGGCTGCCAGCCGATGCAGTTGGACTGGCAAGGGGAAAGCTACACCCTTGTCTACAATGGGGAGCTGTACAACACTCCGGAACTGCGGGCAATTCTGGAATCCAGAGGGCATACCTTCCAAGGTCATTCTGATACCGAGGTGCTGCTTCATGCCTATGCCGAGTGGGGCGCTTCCTGCGTGGACCGCTTCAACGGGATCTTTGCGTTTGCAGTATGGGCGGACCACGCGGGCAAACTGTTCCTGGCGCGGGACCGCTGCGGGGTCAAACCGCTGTTTTATGCCCGAACCGGGGATAGTCTGATTTTCGGCAGCGAGATCAAAACGGTACTGGCTCATCCATCGGTGCCGCCGCGTGTGGATGCCAACGGTCTGGCGGAGGTGCTTCTGTTGGGACCGGGGCGTATGCCTGGCAGCGGTGTGTTTCAGAATGTCCGGGAACTGCTGCCGGGGCAGTACGCCATTTATGAGGCGGACAGCGGCCGACTGCTGTTGCATCGCTATTGGCAGCTGGTGGATCACGAGCACCCCGATGATTTTACGGCTACCGCGCACAAAGTGCGGGATCTGCTGATGGATGCTATTGAACGGCAGCTGGTTTCTGATGTCCCGGTGGCAACGTTTCTGTCGGGCGGGCTGGATTCCAGCCTGATTTCGGCGGTGGCGGATGCACACTTTACGGCCCGGGGCAAAACACTGCACACCTTCTCGGTAGGTTATAAGGACAATAAGCGTTATTTTCACGAAACCAAATTCCAGCCCGGGCCGGATGCGCCGTTTATCCGGCGCATGAACGAGTTCCTGCACGCGGAACATCACTGGGCCACCCTGGACACCCCGGAACTGGTACCGGCGCTGTATGAGGCGGTGGAAGCGCGGGACCTGCCGGGCATGGCGGATGTGGATGCCTCGCTGCTGGCATTCTGCCGGTACATCAAACCCCATGCCACGGTAGCGCTGTCGGGAGAATGTGCCGATGAGATTTTCGGGGGATATCCCTGGTACCGTGACCCAACCGTGCGGGAAAAATACGGCTTCCCGTGGGCACAGTCCACAGCCTACCGGGCGGGTTTCATCAAGCCGGGCGTACTGGGGAGCATCGATCCGGAAGCCTTCGTGGATGCCCAATATCAAAAAACGCTGGCCGAAACTTCCGTGCGTCCGGGACTTTCGCCATTGGAACAGCGGATGCGGCAGATGATGAGCCTGAATTTCCATTGGTTCATGCAGACGCTGCTGGACCGCAAAGACCGCATGAGTATGTACAGTGGTTTGGAAGTCCGGGTGCCGTTCTGCGATTACCGTATTGCCGAGTATCTCTATTCGGTGCCGTGGGAGTTCAAGGATTACCAGGGCAAGGAAAAAGGCCTGCTGCGGGAGGCTATGAACGGCGTGCTTCCGCCGGAGGTACTCTGGCGGAAAAAGAGCCCCTATCCCAAAACCTGGAATCCGGGGTATCTGGCAGCCGTGTCGGCGGAACTGCGAAAAGTGCTGGAAGACCCGGCGGCACCGCTGCTGCGCATCATCCGCGCCGAAGCATTGGAACAGCTGCTGGCATCGGGCGCCGACAACCCGGTACCGTGGTACGGGCAGCTGATGACGACCCCGCAGACGATTGCATGGTTTTTGCAGCTCAACTATTGGCTGCAAACGTACAAGGTGGAACTGGTATAAACAAAGCCCGGAGGCCAAACTCCGGGCTTTCTCTGTTTCCGATTTCAACGGTTTTCCCGCACAACACGGCAGGGATTGCCGCAGGCCACGGTGTTGTCGGGGATGTCCCGCGTGACCACACTCCCCGCACCGATGACCACATTGTTTCCGATATGAACTCCCGGCAGAAGAATGGCACCGCCGCCAATCCAGACGTTGTTGCCGATGATGACCGGTGCTGTCTGAGTTTTGCAGAAGGCGAAAGACCCGTCTTCTTTCTGCGGCCCAAACCGGTCAGCGGCGTTGGTGGGGTGGAAGGCGGTATAGATCTGCACGTTGGGAGCAATCAAAGCGTTATCGCCAATAACGATGCGGCTGTCATCCAGGAAGGTGCAGTTCATGTTTACTTCGCAGTTGTTGCCGAAGTAAATGTTGTTGCCGTAATCCACATAAAAGGGCGCAGTGATCCATAAATTGGCACCGCGACCGCCCAGGAGTTCGGTCAGGATGCGGTCCTTGGCCGCAGTGTTGGTGGAATCCAGCTGGTTGTATTCCCGAGCAAGATTTTTGGCTTTGTGCCATTGGGTCAGCAACTCGGCATCCCCGCAATCGTACAGCTGGCCCGCCAGCATTTTTTCGCGTTCCGTCATAACAGTACCTCTCTGTCAGGTGGAAAGTGGCATTTTTGTGTGTCTTTACTATATCACACCAGGTTTCAATGGGCAATGTTTTATGCTCTGTAAACCTCCTCACTTACAATTTTCACAATTTGGCGTTATAATCAAACCTGTATGTACAGTCGGATCGGACTGTTTACATGGATTCCTACAAAAGGGGGAGAAAGCACTTTGATCGAAGTGACTCATCTGACAAAGCGTTACGGCAAACATACCGCCGTGGATGATATCAGTTTTACGGTAGAGGACGGTTGCATCTATGGCCTGTTGGGGCCGAATGGTGCCGGTAAATCCACCACAATGAATATTATTACAGGGTATTTGTCGGCAACGGACGGTACTGTAAAAATCGACGGGCACGATATTGCGGAAGAACCGGCGGAAGCCAAGGCCTGTATTGGCTACCTTCCGGAGCAGCCGCCGCTGTACCAGGATATGACGGTGACGGAATATCTCTTATTTGTGGCAGAACTCAAAGGTGTGCGCAAAAAGGCAGAGCGGCGTGCCGCGGTAGAAAAGGCGAGCGCCCGTGCCGGACTGCAGGGAATGGAACAGCGCCTGATCCGCAATCTTTCCAAAGGCTATCGTCAGCGTGTTGGCATTGCCGCGGCGTTGCTCGGCTCACCCAAAGTCATTATTCTCGATGAACCTACTGTCGGTCTGGACCCTGCCCAGATGATCGAAATTCGCTCGCTGATTCATGATTTGGGCAAGACCCATACCGTCATTTTGTCCAGCCATATTCTCAGCGAAGTACAAACGGTTTGTGACCGTGTACTGATTATTGCCAGGGGCAAACTGATTGCCCAGGGCACGCCGGAAGAACTGGCAGGCAAGCTGGCGGCCAAGGGAACGATTTCGGCTACGGCCCAGGGCGGACGGGAAGCGGTTCTGGCAGCGGCTTCCAAAGTGCCCGGCCTGAGCGATCTGCGTGTGACCGCCGAAAAGGGCGGTGAGGTCAGCTTTACCGCTGTCAGCGAAGCGGGCACCGATCTGCGGGGAGCGCTTTCGCTGGCGCTGGCCCAGGCCAACTGCCCGGTGCTTACCTTGAGTGCCGAAAGCATGAGCCTGGAAGATGTGTTCCTGCAGCTGACGGAAAATCCGGAAGAAAAGGAGGAGGCATAATATGGCGGCTATTTTCAAACGGGAAACCCAAGCCTATTTTACCAGTATGGTCGGGTATGTGACGGCAGCGGTCAGCCTGTTTTTTCTGGGACTGTACTTTACCAACCGGAATCTGATGTATGCATCCTCGGACTTTGCTTCGGTACTGTATACCATCACGATGATCCTGCTCTTTCTGATGCCCGCCATCAGTATGCGCAGCTTTGCCGAGGAGCGCCGTAACAAGACCGATCAGCTTCTGCTGACAAGCCCTGTGGGGATTCCGTCCATTGTGTTGGGCAAATTCCTGGCAGAATTTGCGGTCTTTGCGGCACCCATGGCGGTGGCGGTGATTATGCCGCTGGTTCTGAAAGCCTTCGGAAGTGTATCTTTGGTTTCGGCCTACAGCGCTCTGCTGGCATACCTGCTGTTGGGAGGAGCCTGCCTGGCGATTGGTACCTGGATCTCTGCCCTGACGGAAAACCAGATCATTGCTTATCTGGCTACTTTCGGCGTTCTTATTGTTGCCTATCTCATGAACGGCATCCAGACGATGTTCACCAGCGGAAATCTGCTGGCCCTTATTGTGTTTCTGGTGGTTTTGCTGATTGCTTCGGTACTGGTAGGCGTTGTATGCAAGAGCCTTACTTCCTGCTGTGCGGTTTTCTGCGCCGGCGGTGTGTTGCTGGCAATCCTGTTCGTGGTTCGTCCGACCTGGCTGTTGGCCGCCTTTGACAGTGTACTTTCTGCAATGGCGCTGTTTGAACCGTTCAACGGTGTTGTGGGGGGGATGTTCAGCGTATCCGCTATTGTGTACTATCTCTCGGTCATTGCGCTGTTCCTGTTCCTGACAGGGCAGGCGCTTGAGCGCCGCCGCTGGAATTGAGGGAGGGAACACAGATGAATCTGAAAGAAAACTGGCAAAAACTGCATGGCAGCAAAAAGACCTTCCGCAACGGGGTCTATGCCTCGGTACTGGCGGTTGTGGTGCTGGTGGCCGTGATTCTGCTCAACCTGGTTGTACGGGCGCTGCCCAGCAAATATACCGAGTATGATATTTCCACCAGCGATCTTTTTACTCTCAGTGAAACGAGCAGGAATTTGCTCCACGAGCTGCAAACAGATGTCAAGGCGTACTATCTGGCGGTTTCGGGGCAGGAAGATGCCAATATCACCCGCCTTTTGGACCGCTATGCAGACGAAAGCAGCCATTTCACCTGGGAACAGCGGGACTCGGTGCTGTATCCCACTTTTGCGGAAAAATATGAGGGCGCTTCCACCGGGTGCGTGGTTCTGGCAACGGCAGACAACTACGATGTTGTCAGCTATAACGATATGTACCCCATGGACCTGGAAGCCTATTACTATTACGGCACGCAGCAATACAGCTTTGATGCAGAAAACTGCCTGACTGCCGGTATTGCCAAAGTGGTACGCACCACAAGCTATCGGATGTACGAGTTGACCGGTCACGGAGAAACCGCGCTGGCGGACGACTTTACCGAAGCGCTGGACAATGCCGGCGTTGCGGTGGAAGAATTGAATCTGACCACCGCTGGCGCCATTCCGGAGGATGCCGATGAGCTGTTGATCAATGCCCCACTGGCTGATGTAACGGAAGCCGAAGCAGCAATGCTGACAACCTACGTAGAAAACGGCGGTAAGGTGCTTGTGGTTACCGACTTCACGATCAACACCCCCCGGCTGGATGCGGTACTGGCGGTCTGCGGAATGACGCGCCAGGAGGGCTTGCTGGTAGAAACGGACGCGGATCATTATCCCTACGGCTACCCGCAGACCTATCTGATGCCGGATGTTGAGAGCAACGAAATTATGGCCGGCATGACCACCGGAATGCGGGTGTATATGCCCATTGCACAGGGAATTGTGCAAAGCGAGGACAGCGACTATGTTCTGACACCGTTGCTCTCCACAAGTGATGGGGCCTATTCACTGCTGGATTATGCCAATGCCGAAACCATCGAGAAAACCGATTCTGATCCCGAGGGGAGTTTTGCGCTGGCGGTGGCTGCCGAAAACACCACCACAGGGGCTCGCGTTGTTTGGATCAACTGCCCCAATGCGTTGCTATCCGCCACCAATCAGAGTGTATCGGGTGGGAATGCCCAGATGCTGGGCAGCATTGCAAACTGGTTCAACAATGAGCAGACGACGGCTGTTATCAATAGCAAAAGTCTGAGTGCAACAAGCCTTATGGTGCCTAATGGGGCGATGATTGGCCTGGGGCTGTTGTTTATCTTTGTGCTGCCCATTGTGTGCCTGATTGCGGGCGTCGTGGTCTGCCTGATCAGACGCCGCCGATAAAAAGGAGAAAGTACCTGTGAATCGAAAAAAAATGATGCCGCTGCTCATCCTGGCCGGCAGTGTGCTGGTACTGGCTGCGCTGTTGGTTGTGCTGAAACTTTCGCAGGCCGGGCAGCAGGAGCCGGGGATCGCGCTGTGCGATTTTTCTGTGGATGCTATAGATAAGGTGTCTTACAGTGGAGAGAACGTTGAGGCAACCCTCCTGAAAGGCAGTGAAGGGGATTGGATGCTGGAATCTGACCCGACCTTGCCGTTGGACCAGAGCGTGGTCAGCTCGCTGCTGGAAAAATTTGCCGGACTGACAGCGAGCAGACAGCTTCAGCAGGAAGAACTGGCGGAGATTCCGGCTCTGAGCGATACGCCGTTGATGGTTTTTACAATCTTCAGCGGAGAAACGACCTGTACCCTTACGGTAGATCAAGCCAATGACGTGGCGGATATTTACTATGTTTATGACGAAAACGGCACGGTTTATACGGTGGCCCAGACGGATCTGGCGGGACTTTGCAAGGCACCCAGGGATCTGTACCTGTCCCAGGTGATTTCAGAAAAGACCATTGAGGATGTGGCCACCATGCAGGTGGAAACACTGCATTTTACCCAGACAAACGGGACCTGGACATTGACGGATGATCCTGACTATCCGTTGGATCAGGATGCCGTGAAGAAGATGGCGAATACCGTGTGCGGAGCCAAGACGGACTGGACAATCACCACGCCTGAAGAGGACAGCGTATATGGTTTGGATACGCCGGATGTGACAGTGACAGCGACTTTCACAGACGGCACCAGCCTGACAGTACGCTTCGGTAACCTGAA
>DXBP01000011.1 GCA_019116445.1 Candidatus Gemmiger excrementigallinarum | reverse complement strand
AACTTCTAATGAGCCCGTTTACGGGCGGTAAGTAACAAACTCTCGCGGCTGGCAGACCGTACCAACGCGACGTGACGCGTGCGCTAGTATTCCAGGGCTTCGCCCGTCTGTGAAAAACCCCCGGCTTTGCCGGGGGATATTTATTCGTGCCCCGGGAAAGAGGTTGGATATGAACGTAAACACCAGAATCAATGCTCAACACAAACCCGCAAGGCAGACCAGCCAACGCGACAAGTTGTCAAAAGCACACCTTGAAGTGTGCTTGGCTTTGGACTGCATCACCGATACGATGGCTTGTAGCGGTTCAGACGTGGTTGTGCGTTGGCTTGACCCGGCACACATTCGCCTTTGCACGGCAAAGGTGTTACTTAGCGAAGCGCTGCGGGAAGGGGGTAGCTTGTGATGGGTGAGGATTTCGCGCCGGTGATGGAGTGCAAGGTGCTGAGTGTGGCCGAGGACGTGTTCCGCGCCAAAAAGCCCGGGGAAACCGACCGCACCATGTACCGCCTGTACATGGCTGATGCTCATGGCCGGGTGGGCTACCTGTACAGCAGCAAGCCCCACGCAGTGGGCGACGTGGTACGCCTTGGCCTTGCCGAGCGGGACGGCAAACTGCGGCTTGCCGTTGTGGGCTGATTCGCCCTATATCTAATAGGGCGAATCTTGCGTACAAATGTACAGCGGCAAGATAAGCTACAGGGACGAAACGAGGGCGGCAGACGGGGGAATCTACAGCTGCGACAAGGTGCAGTTGGTGTTCCGGCTCCGCATGGGCACGGCGCAAGGGCTGCTGGACGAACTGGGGGCGGCCCAGTGGTTGAACTTCGACCACTGGACAAGCTACAAATACGGGACCTACCGGAACCAGTTCCGCATCCTCTGCGGTGAACAGGGTGAGCGGTCCTTCTGGCTGGGCGTCGGTATGGTGGCCTATGGCAAAAGCCGACCCAGTGACACGGCCAAACTTGAATTTAACCCCAACAAAGTAGGGGACGAGCGGGGGCTCCGCTGGCTGCTGCGCTGCCTGTGGAAGCGCGCCCGGCTGGTGGAACCCTGCACCGTCAAACAGTGGGACTTGGCCTGTGACTGGCCGCACCCCCGGGAGTGGTACAGCCTGCGCAAGGATGCCCGCCTTTACGAGGAAACTACCCGCAGCGCCGCCGACCGTACCCAGTACGTCGGGGCGCGCAATGCCCCCGGGCGCTGCAAGCTCTACAACAAGCAGTTGGAAAGCCACCTGGACACCCCCACGACCCGGCTTGAAATCACGGTACCGGGCTTGGCTGGGCCCCGTGAGGTGGCGGCCCTGTGGCCCACCGTGTACCGGCTCCAGGACGTGCAGGGCACCGCCGAAGTGGCCGCCCTGAACGACACAGACCGCTTCATTTTTGCCACGCTGCTGGATGCCCCTGACAGGGTGAACGAGCTGGGGCGGCGCAAGCGCCAGAAGATGGCCGAACTGTTGGACAGGTGCCGGTACAGGGTGGCTTTCGACGCGGCGGCTTATGACCGCGTTCTGCGCGCCGTGACGCGCTGGGGAGAGCGCCCGCCCGACGACCCGGACGGCGGCGACCGGCCCCGCTGGGACTGGCCCGGCTGGGGTGAGGAATGGCGGCCTGAGGTGCGTTGGCCTTCCGACAGTTGACAAAATCCGGAATGTAAAGGGGGGACAAAATGGCGCGTAGTTCCTACGTGGAGCCGTCCGCGCTGGGCCTTGTACTCGCGGCGCTGCAACCCGCAAACCGGCTCGTTTTTGAGGTAATGCTGACTACCGGGCTGCGCGTGGGCGACGTGCTGCGCCTTACCACGGCGCAGATTGAACGCCAGCGCTTTACCGTGCGGGAACAGAAAACCGGCAAAACTCGCCGGGTGTGGATTCCCGCCAAATTGCAGTTACAGGTGCTGCAGCAGGCCGGGCGGCTCTACGCTTTCGAGGGCCGCAACGACTGGCGCAAGCATCGCACCCGACAAGCGGTTTGGAAAGACTGCTCCCGCTGTGCCCGGTTCTTCCAGCACAGCGGGTCTGTGCCAAAAGGGACGGTTTCGCCGCATAGCGCCCGCAAGGTCTACGCGGTGGACGAGTACCACCGCACCGGCAACCTTGATGTGGTGCGCCAAAAGCTGAACCACGACCCGGCCCATGCGGCGACAACACTTTTGTATGCGCTGGCTGACAAGCTGGACGACAAGGCACTGCGGGCATTGGGAAAGCAGAAGTAAAAGCGGGCTGTGATCTAACCAAAGTTAGAACACAGCCCGCTTTGGTATAGGGGGGCTGGGGGTCTGTGACCCCCAGAATGGCAAGGGGTGCAGGGGCAAAGCCCCGCTATTCGCCGCGCGTTGCGCGTTAGGCGGTTGGCTTGCCCATCGGGCAAACAACCGCCTTGGCGCGGCGTTGCAGATGCGAGGCCCGCAGGCTGGCCCGAACGGGCCACCCCCGGCCCGGCTCGGCACAAGTGCCAACGCAGTGCGAGGACCGGGGCCGAGGAGCGAACAGCGCCCACCCTCATACGGGGGCGCTGGCGCGACGAGCACCAACGCGCGAACCGGCACGCGCCCTGCGGCGGGGTCAAGCCCGGGCGAAGCCCGCCCCCGTAGGGGGTTGGCTTGACGCAAGCCCGCGGCGCGTGCTACGGCTGCCGCGCGCCCAGCCGCGCGGGTGGGAAGGGGTAGGCCCGCAGGCCGTGGGGTGCGGGCTGCTGCTTGGCAGCAGGGGGCACCCCATCCCTTTCGCCGTGATAGCCCAGCAAGCCCCGTGCGGGCGCTGCACCGGGCGCCCTGCCGGGGCGAAAAGAAAGAGGGCCAGCCCTTGCGGGTTGGCCCTCTTTGAAGTGCGGACGCTCTCGCGTGCCGCCCTCGTCGGTGCACCCTTACCGTATCACAACCAACCGTTGTTGTCAAGGCCTGCGGTGCAGTTTTTTGGATGCCGATAAACTGCCGGGCCGCCTTGCTGCCGCCCTCCGAGGTACGCTCCCGCCCTGGGGCGGGCGGGGGGTGGGGTTGCTGCCTTGCTGTTGCCGCCCGGCTGTGTGCCGCCGAACGAAAAAAGCCCTTGACAGCTTGGCGGGGGTGTGGTATGGTAAAGCTGTCGGTAGCATTTCGCTAAATGTAAATTTAGCGAAATATAGGGGAGGCGTAAAGCACTTGGGCTCAGAGCTATCAGAGCTATGAGTTCCCGAGCAAGCAGCCGCTTTGCACGTTCTCGCAAGAATGTGTAAACAACCATTGCCATACAAAAGATATACAAGTTGTAATTTGCAAAAACGCTGCTGTACTTGACAATTCTGTGAAATTGACGCCTTATGCATATCCGTGATACAATAATTTCAATAAATAGTAAGCCTCATCCGTCTTTTAGTAAACAAAAGCGGATGAGGCTTGGTTGAGGTGTTATTCGATTGAGCAGCTACATTGATACCGTTCATCCAGAACGGCACGCACCTTATTTAGATATTCCGGATGATGTAGTGGAATATCTTCACTACCTTGATTTTGTAAAATTGCGTTCACCGCGCACAGTCAATGGCTACTATTTGGATCTGCGGGGGTTCTTCCGCTTTATGATGGTACAATGGAACCGTGCCACTGCGGAAGAACCATCCGAAAAGATAGATTTGACACAGATATCCTCCAAAGATATTGCACAGATCACCAAACGGGATATTTTTGCCTATTTGGACTATGCACGCAGCACAAGTAACGGAGCCAAGGCGCGCGCCCGAAAACTCAGCGCACTCAAAGGTTTTTTTGGATATATGTGCACGCAAGTCAACAAACTTTCGCAGGACCCAACCGAAACCGTTAGCTTGGGCACCATCAAAAAAACGTTGCCTAAGTATCTTACTGAATCTGAAAGTTACGATTTGTTAAATAATATACAAAGCGATTTCTATGAGAGGGATTTTTGTATCATCACTTTGTTTTTGAATTGCGGTATGCGCCTTACCGAATTGGTAAGTATCAATTTGGGCGACTTTCGTGATGACACGATCCGTATTATGGGTAAAGGCGGAAAAGAACGGCTGGTGTATTTGAATGACGCCTGCAAACAAGCCTTGGAACGCTATACCGAAGCGCGGAGAAGCCTGCCCAAGCTACTGGACAAAGAAGCGTTGTTTGTATCCAAACGCACCGGGAAGCGATTGACTTCACGCCGCGTGGAACAGATTGTGGCACGCTGTCTGCAAAGCGCCGGTTTGAGTGAACGCGGCTTTTCACCTCACAAGCTGCGTCACACGGCTGCTACGCTCATGTATCAAGGCGGCGTAGATATGCTGGCATTAAAAGAAATTTTGGGCCACGAAAATGTTTCCACTACGCAGATCTATACCCATATCAACCAGCAGCAACTACGAGAGGCCGTTCAGGCCTCTCCCCTCGCCCACCAGAAATTTATCGAGCCCAAACCATCAGGCAGCGATTCCGACAGCGAGGACGGCAATTCCGGTTCCCAAAATGCAGAGTAAGCACAAAAGTGGCATTGAGATAATTGTGCGAACAATCAGGCGACGTGCATTTGCCTCCAGATGGCCTCTCGGAGCGCCCCCACAAAAAACGCTTTGGAACAAACTGTTACTGAGTTGTGCGGAATACCCGGCAATCCAAAGATTGACAAGCAACAGTAGGATGTTTGGCAAACAAACGCAAAACCAATAGACCGCAAGAGGTTTTATTCCCCCCAGAGTCAAGATGTTGATGGCACAAAAGCCCAGGAAAGCCCCTTTAAAAGCAAAAAACAGAATCAGAAAGCCAAAACCAACAGCCGAAAAGCCGCAGAAAAAAATGAAGAGGATCTGAACAAACGACGCCGCCAATTGATTCAAAAAGGACGCAGGCCACACTGCCAGATGGGAAGAATCCATATAATAAGCAGCGAGTTGTTCCCCAACATCACTTTCGAGGACACGACCATAAAACACGCTTAAAACATACCCTGCCAAAAACAGCACTGCATATAAGAGTGGATTTTCCAACACGGGTCGTTTCTTTGTAGAAATTCTCCCCGAATGTAGGGATGGCGGCTGTATCATTGAACATCTTTTGATTTTTCCCCTGAATCGAGAGGAAGTCGGAGCGGCGCGCATCAATGAACAGAACGGGCAGCAGCAAAGGCACCGCCGAACAGGCCACTCATCATCAAGACGGCCGCCATCAAAAGCGAACCGTTTTGCCAGAACGCTGGGCCCTGCATCACAAAGGAAGCCGTCAGTTGACAGGCTGCATAAAACAGACCGCAAAGTACCCCGCAGAGTAAATAGCGTTGCCCAATTTTCTTGGAAAAGAACAAACTGGACAACGCACCCCCTGCCGCGGCGGCCAGACAAGAAAACGGACGCACCAGCGAAAGCGGAAGCGGCGTATTCGCCAATAAGAAGGCAAATCCGCACAGCAAAAGCACACAAAGCAGCGTTCCGCAGACGAAAGATTGCATAGCTGCACAAGCCAACACGGTTCCCGGATTCCGGGCATTGCTTTTATGTTTTTTCGGCCGGACAGAACGCAAAGCGTGGACAGGTTTATTTTTGTTTGACATAGAAAACGCCCCCTTGCACAGTAAACACTATGCGAGGGGGCGTTTTTATATGCCTTTTACTTCTTGGCCGCAGAATTCTTTGCGTCACCAGCAGTATCCAGTTTCTCTACCGCAGAAATGGCAGAACGGCGGAAGCGAATCTTGGTACGGTCACTGCCGGTCTCAACAACCAGCGTATCGTCTTTATCGCTGATGGCAAACACAATGCCGACGATGCCGCCGATCGTGGTGACTTTATCGCCAATCTCAATAGAGTTACGCATGGCGGTATCCTTTTTATCCTGACGCTTCTGGGGAACGTAGATAATCAGGAACATAAATACAAGGATCAGAATCATCGGCAGAAGGCTGATAATCATGTCGCCGGTCGAAACAGGCTCCGTGGACAAAAACTGGATCATAACAGTTGCTCTCCTTAAAGTAACGAATTTCTTCTATTATATCGAATTTTCTTACCAAGCGCAAGGGTCTGTATAAAATTCTGTCCGCAAAAACTTGCCGCACTCAGATGCGGGTGTCCAACTTCTGGACATAGGTGTCATGGAATTGCTGGAAGGTACCATTGTCCAGTTCTTCACGAATACGCTCCATAAGATGGTTATAGAAATACAGGTTGTGCATGACAGCCAGGCGCATACCCAGCATCTCATCCGCCTTTTGCAGGTGGCGTATATAAGCGCGGGAGAAATTGCGGCAGACCGGGCAATCACAATGCGGATCGATGGGAGATTCGTCACGCTCATATTTCAGATTTTTGATGTTGATAATGCCGTCCCAGGTAAACAGATGACCGTGGCGTGCGTTGCGGCTGGGCATAACACAGTCAAAAAGATCAACACCACGGTAGACACCCTCGATGATGTTGCCGGGCGTGCCAACGCCCATCAAATAACGGATCTTGTCTTTGGGGGCATACGGCTCGACCGCAGAAATAACATCATACATCACTTCGGCGGGTTCCCCTACCGCCAAGCCGCCGATGGCGTAACCGTCCAGATCATATTCGGCAATCTGCTTCATGTGTTCTACACGCAGATCCTTGAACGTGCAGCCCTGATTGATGCCGAACAGAAGCTGATCCGGATTGACAGCCTTTTCTTCATGCTTGAGGCGAGCCATTTCCGCTTTACAGCGCAACAGCCAGCGCGCCGTGCGGGCACAGCTGTTTTTGGCATACTCATAGGTGGCCGGGTTCTCCACACATTCGTCAAAAGCCATGGCGATCGTGGAACCAAGATTTGCCTGAATCTGCATACTCTGTTCCGGCCCCATAAAAATGCGGTGCCCGTCCAGATGAGAGTTAAAGGTAACGCCCTCTTCGGTAATTTGGCGAAGTTTTGCCAGGCTGAACACCTGGAATCCGCCACTGTCGGTCAGGATGGGACCATTCCAGCGGGTGAATTTGTGCAGGCCACCCATTTCAGCCACAACTTTGTCACCGGGGCGCAGATGCAGATGGTAGGTGTTGCACAGCATCACCTGGGCGCGGATTTCTTTCAAGTCCAGGGCCGAAAGTCCGCCTTTGATGGCAGCAGCAGTAGCAACATTCTGGAAAGCAGGGGTTTGCACAGTACCGTGCACGGTAACAAACTCACCGCGCCGAGCGGCACCTTCCTGTTTAATAAGACGGTAAGGCATGAATCATTCTCTCCGTATTCCAATAGTCAGTTCCAAAAAAGTGGCGGTGCAAGGGGCAATCCCCGCACCGCCTTTTCTTGCCATATTATAGAAGAAAGACGCACATAAGTCAACACCGGAACGTGACTTTTACAGAATCAGCATAGCGTCACCGAAACTGAAGAACCGGTATTTTTCCTGTACAGCCACCTTATAGGCCGCCATCGTCTTTTCGTAACCGTAAAAGGCAGAGATCAGCATGATCAGCGTGCTTTCCGGCAGATGGAAATTGGTGATCATACCGTCAATAGCATGGAGATCGATGCCAGGATAGATAAAAATATCGGTGTTGCCACTGCACGGTACAATTTTACCGCACTTGGCCCAAACGGCCTCCAGCGTGCGGCAGCTGGTAGTCCCCACCGCGATCACGCGACGCCCCGCAGCACGTGTAGCATTGATTGCAGCTGCCGTTTCTTCACTGACCGAATACCACTCGCTGTGCATCTGGTGGTCCTCAATTTCATTTTCATTCACCGGCCGGAAGGTACCAAGGCCCACGTGCAGGGTAACCTCTGCCACATTTACGCCTTTGGCACGGATCGTATCCAAAAGTTCCGGTGTAAAGTGCAGGCCGGCTGTGGGCGCCGCCGCGCTGCCCAATTCCTTTGCGTAGACTGTCTGGTACTGGCTCTGGTCCTCCAGCTGTTTGGTGATATAGGGCGGCAGCGGCATTTTGCCGAACTCATCCAGCTTCTCGTAGAGCGTTTCCGTGTCATACGTAAAAGTGACAAACTTGTTGCCATCCGGCATCGTTTCGTCCACGACCGCCGTCAGGCTGCCGTCACCGAACTCTACCTTGGTACCGGCCTGCATACGCTTGCCGGGGCGTGCCAGACACTCCCAGGTATCGCCTTTCACCTGACGCAAAAGCAGAAGTTCACATACAGCTCCGGTAGGGACCTTGGTTCCCAGCAACCGGGCAGGCAACACCTTTGAATTGTTGACGACCAGCAGGTCCCCTTCTTCCAGATAATGGGGCAGGTCATGAAAGACGGCGTGCTCGATGGCATCATTTTTACGGTTGAGCACCATGAGGCGTGCCGAGTCGCGCGGGTCGGCAGGTTCCTGTGCAATCAGTTCTTTGGGCAGGTCATACCAAAAATCTTTTTTCAGCATTGGTTTTCTTCCTTTTTACGTTGACAATCGATTTACAGAATACTATAATAAACAAAAACACAGAGGCGCGAAGTTCATCAGTAGTCTGTTCTGCAAGCCCAGCCAGGGCATGGAACGGTGAAAGGGGCCTTCGCCGAAGGTGATACGCGGCACGTATCGACCTGGGCTCGTTGCCGAACAGGGACGGGACTGTCACATTCAACAGAATGTGTTGCGCTGTGTATATGCAATATGATATTATATTGCATTTTGTGCCGGTTTTCAAGCCGGTTTTTTTGTTATCTGTGCAAATTGTTCACGAGGGTGAACGTTGCTGCATAGAAATAGGAAGGGTTCAGCGAAAGGAAGGTCCTGGTAATTATGAAACAGTACAATGTGGGTGTCATTGGCGCCACCGGCATGGTCGGGCAGCGCTTTGTGACTTTGTTGGAAAACCACCCTTGGTTCCATCTTACGGCTGTGGCAGCCAGCGCACGCAGCGCCGGAAAAACCTACGAAGAAGCCGTGGGCAGCCGCTGGCTGATGCAGACTCCGATGCCTGAATGCGCCAAGAAAATGGTGGTTCTGGACGCTTCCCATGTTGAGGAAGTTGCCTCGCAGGTAGACTTTGTATTCTGCGCCGTTAACATGAAAAAAGAGGAAATCAAGGCGTTGGAAGAGGCATACGCCAAAGCAGAGTGCCCGGTGGTTTCCAACAACAGTGCCCATCGCTTCACCCCTGATGTGCCTATGGTGGTGCCTGAGATCAACGCCGACCACATCGAGATTATCCCGGCCCAGCGTAAGCGTCTGGGCACCAAGCGCGGTTTTATCGCCGTCAAGTCCAACTGCAGCCTGCAGAGCTATGTACCTGCCCTGCACCCGCTGCGCGGCTATGGAATCACCGATGTGCTGGTCTGCACGTATCAGGCAATTTCCGGTGCCGGCAAGACTTTTGAAACCTTCCCGGATATTTTGGACAATGTGATTCCATACATCGGCGGCGAAGAGGAAAAGAGCGAGCAGGAGCCGCTGAAGCTGTGGGGCAAGATTGAGGGTGACCGGATCGTTTTCGCAGATTCTCCCCGCTTTACGGCCCAGTGCCTGCGTGTACCGGTTTCTGACGGTCACATGGGTGCAGTGTTCGTGCGCTTTGCCAACAAACCCACCCAGGAGGAAATCCTGAAGGCCTGGAAGGAATTCCACGGCCCCGCCCAGGATCTGCAGCTGCCCAGTGCACCGAAACAGTTCTTGCATTATTTCGAGGAAAATGACCGCCCCCAACCCAAGCTGGACCGTATGCTGGAGAATGGCATGGCCGTGAGCATCGGCCGTCTGCGCCCCGACAACCAGTACGATTACAAATTCGTTTGCCTGTCCCACAACACCCTGCGTGGTGCGGCCGGCGGCGGTGTTCTGCTGGCAGAGCTGCTGGCAGCCAAAGGCTACTTTGATTGATGAATAAGGAGAACGTCTTATGAAGAAGCCCGTTTTTACCGGCGCCGCTGTGGCTATTATCACACCGATGCACGCCGACGGCAGCGTAAACTATGAAGAACTGGGCCGTATCATCGAAGATCAGATTGCCCACCAGACCGACGCGATTGTGATCTGCGGCACCACCGGTGAATCCCCTGCCCTGGATCACGAAGAACATACCGAGTGCATCCGCTATACGGTAAAAAAAGTTGCCGGTCGCGTTCCGGTTATTGCCGGGACCGGTTCCAACGATACCCGCTATGCCATTCAGCTGTCCCAGCAGGCACAGGAAGATGGTGCCGATGCCCTGCTGCTGGTTACCCCGTATTACAACAAGACCAGCCAGGCCGGACTGGTGGCTCATTACACGGCCATTGCCAACGCGGTAGACCTGCCGTGTATCCTGTATAATGTGCCCAGCCGCACCGGCTGCAATCTGCAACCCGCCACGCTGGCGGAACTGGCCAAACTGCCCAACATCAACGCTGTGAAAGAAGCCAGCGGCAACATCTCCCAGGTAGCTGAGATCGCTGAACTGTGCGGCGAAAATCTGAACATCTACTCCGGCAACGACGACCAGATCGTACCTTTGATGGCACTGGGCGGAAAAGGCGTGATCAGTGTTCTGTCCAATGTGGCACCGCAGTACACCCATGATCTGTGCGCCAAATGGTTGGATGGCGATACCGCTGGCAGCCTGGAAATGCAGCTGAAAGCCTTGCCCCTGTGCAAGGCACTGTTTGCCGATGTAAACCCGATCCCCGTAAAATGGGCCATGAATCGCCTGGGCTGGCAGGCAGGTGCCTGCCGCCTGCCGCTGGTAGAGCCTTCTGCCGCGGTGCAGGAGCGCCTGGAAACCGCCATGCGGGATTTTGGATTGCTGAAATAAAGAGCAGCCGGCCCGTGGTGCATTTACCGCGTGGCCGGTTTTGTGGTTTTTAGGAAAGGATTTGGAAAGTTATGACGGACATTATAATCCAGGGCATTTATGGCCGTATGGGCCGCACACTGGTAGAAAAAATCGCAGGCCGCCAGGACTGCCGTGTGGTAGCTGGCGTCGACTGCCAGGCCGGGCAGGTAGGTGACATTCCTGTCTATACCACCTTTTCGGATTTGCCTTGCCGTGGCGTAATCATCGACTTTTCTTCTCCCGCGGGCGCGGTAGCCGCTGCCGAATACAGTGCCGCCAACGGGATACCCTGTGTGATTTGTTCCACCGGTCTGTCCCGGGAGGACGAAGCGGTCCTGGAGGCAGCCAGCACCAAAACACCGATCTTCCGCAGCGCCAACATGTCATTGGGCGTCAACGTTCTGATTGAACTGGCCCGGCAGGCCACGCGAGTACTGGGCGGCGAATTTGATATTGAAATTGTGGAGAAGCATCATCGCAACAAACTGGATGCTCCCAGCGGTACGGCACTGATGATTGCCAATGCCATCAACGCCGAAGCAGATGGTAAGTACGATTATGTGTACGACCGCTCCCAGGTACGGCAGAAGCGTGGCGACCGTGAGCTGGGAATCAGCGCGGTACGCGGCGGAGGTATCGTGGGTGAACACGAAGTGTTGTTCTGTGGTCCGGAGGAAGTCCTGACTCTGCAGCACAGCGCCGGGAGCCGCGGCGTTTTCGCAGACGGTGCTATCCAGGCAGCGCTCTATCTGGCGGGACAGCAGCCGGGTTATTACACCATGACTGATTTGCTGCGCGGTAAACTGCCATGCGCCTGAGAGGAAACGAGATTGCCGCCTGTGTTGTGATTGCTTTGGGGGTAAGCGGTGTACTGCTGGGCTCTGTTTTCCAGGAGCCTTTGCAGGCCCAGGCAACTGCAGTTGCAGCGGCGGTATTGCCCACCCCCACACCTGTGCCTACACCGGCCCCCACGCCTGCACCCACACCGGAGCCCACCCCTACAGTGGAAACGGTACGGTTTTCAGCTACCGGGGATAACCTGATTCACGACGGCATCTATCTGCAGGCTTTGCAACGAGGGGAAGACGGATACTACGACTTTTCCGAGGCTTACGAGCCCATGCGGGAATTTTACACCCAGTTCGATGTGAACTGGCTCAACCAGGAAACCTTGGTCAACGACGCCTTTGAACCCAGTGGGTACCCCCGTTTCTCCACGCCGGGCGATATTACCGATGCTCTGTACGACCTGGGCTTCCGTGTGTTCAGCTTATCCAACAACCATAGTTATGATAAGGGTGCTGAAGGCATCGCGTCCTCCCTGGAGCATTGGTCTTCCCTGCCGGAGGATGTGGCGTACATGGGATTCTATAATCTGGAAACCTACGATGATTACGTTTATCAGACGGTAAATGGTATTACCTTCGGGTATCTCTCCTACACAGAGTACACCAACGGTCTGCCCACACCGGAAGGAACTGATTACGGTGTGGTCTATCTGGATGACCGGGAACGGATTGCCCGGCAAATCCAAGATATGCGCCCCAATTGTGATGTACTGGTGGTCAGCTGCCACTGGGGCGTGGAGGGCAGCCATGAAACCTCTGATTTCCAGACTGAAACTACCCAGTGGCTGGCGGACCAGGGGGTGGATCTGATCATTGGCACTCATCCCCATGTGACCCAGACCGCCCAATGGCTTACCGGTGCAGGCGGAAACCAGACTTTTGTGGCCTACAGCTTGGGCAATTTTATCAATGCCCAGTCCCAGCCGGATAACATGATCGGCGCAGTGCTGGACATCACCTTCCAAAAGACCACCCAGCCGGACGGCACCGTCCAGGTGGAGATGCTGGACCCGAAACTACATGGCGTGGTTACCCAGTATGAAGCCGGATACAAAAACATCCGGGTGTACCCCTTCACCGATTACACCGATGAGCTGGGGGCAGCCCACGGGCAGTTCACCTTGTCCCGCGCAGAGATTGAGCAGACCTTGCGGGACTCCATCGATGGACAGTTCCTCACTTTAGAATAACAAAAAAGAAAGGGTGTTTTCTATGTATGGCGTCAGCAAAATCCGCAGCGAGCAGAATATCCTGCTCACCACCTTTCCCGGTGCCCAGTACAGTGCACAGAGTCTGGCAGAGCATCTGGATGTATTTGCCAGGGCGGGCATTGTGGTAGATATGATCTGCCAAAGCGCCCCCCGGGGTACAGCGGTAGATTTCAGCTTCACCACTAGCTACGACAACTTCGCCGCGGTGATGAAAGCTTTGCCCGCCGCTGCCAAAAAGCACCCTCCGCTGGTTTCAGGTGGATACAGTAAGATCAATCTTTTTGGCGAGGAGATGGTAACCAGCTGCGGTGTGGCTGCCCGGGCTCTATCGGCTTTGGCCGGTGCCGGGGTGGAGATTGTTTTGATCACCACCAGTGATTTGGACATTTCGCTGCTTGTTCGTCAACAGGATGAGGACGCTGCGCTGGAAGCCTTGCATAAGGCTTTTGAAATCTGACGCTGTTTTCCTTTCTGCCTGATTTAAGATGGATTAAATATTAAATATAAAACCCGGCACGCCGCTTCGCAAAAAAACGGCGTGCCGGGTTTTATCATATACACAAGCCGAGAATCCTTTTTGTAACCTGGTAACGGCTTGTTTTACGCCAGTACCTGGCGATCTTTGAAGACCTTACTTGCCAAAAATGGCAGAAACATCAAGCCGCACAGGATTGCCGAAACACCCACATCAGCCCAAGTATAGATCTGATTGCTGATATCTGCAGAACCGCTCCACACCAGAATCATGTTGTTGTTCAGATAGTGTAGCAGTACAGGCACCCAGATGTTGCGCCCACACAGTTCATAACCGTAGGTAAAGAAAATGCCCAGGGTTACGCAGACAATGAGCTGGGCCGCGATGCTTTGCAGCGAGGTTTCGGGACTGTAGAAGAAAAGGTTCAGCGGAAGATGCCAAAGCCCCCACATAACGCCCAACAGCAGCACGCCCTTGCGCTTGCCGAATTTTTGCTGCAGCACCGGAGTCAGGTAATACCGCCAGCCGTACTCCTCGCCAAAAAACGGAAGGAAACACAAAAAGAAATTGGGAATCAGCATCAGGAAGGTGCTCCACGGCAGATAGCTTTGCCAATATGCCAGGTACTCATTCCAGGCTTGCGCCCCCGACAGGGCTACAGAGATAAAGACTACAGCCGTTTTCAAAACCAGGAACAACGCGCAGATTCCCATTGCTTGCAGGAATTTTCCGTGCCAGCGCAGACCGTAAGATTCCCTCTTTTCCTTTTTATCTGTGAGCAGCAGCACCCATGCCAGCACAGACCCCGCTATAATAACCAGGTTTACCACAAGCAACCACATACCGTCGGCCAGGTCTACAAACGCTGAAAGCAGACTCATCACCAGACAGGACGCTGTAACCAAAAGGTGCAGTACATAAAACCGCACCGGCATCCCGGGGCGACGGGCCAGCAGGAAAGCAAGCATAACACCGGCTGCAGGGTAAAACATCTGGGCATTGGCAAACAGGCTGGTATCTTTGCCGGAAGCCTGGCAGATCCCCAAAGGAATCCCCATCAGGTACGGTACCGCAAACGCGACAAGCAGAAACGTAATAAGCTCCCGTTTGTTGGTTTCAATTCTGTTGTTCATCTTCTTCCTCCTCCGAATGTTCCAATTGGTTATGACGCAGATGGTAAAGCCATGTGGTGAACTGCAAGGCCGCAAAACAAAGCAGCGCACTGCACAGACCTGCACACAGCGCACCGGGCCAGTATCTGCCTTTTAAAAATATATAAACATAAACAAAAACAGCAATTCCCGCAACCGCCGAACCAATTACATTGGCGCACAGGTTGGGTTTGATATGCCGATCCCATATACCGTTGCGGATGCATTCCACCAGCATATACAGGCAGGAAAGCATAAACAGCACCCATTCTCCGGTCAGATCTGCCGCGAAACGCCCGCCCAGACTTTGTACGATAATAATTACCAACAGTCCCCACCAGAGTAGCCAGAATCCCCGGCTTTCCAGCTTGCAGAGTTTTTGTTCCTGCATTTCATCCAGCTGGCTGCGTTTGGTATAGAAATCCAGTTTCATCCTCATTCCTCCCAGAAAAGATCATCCAGCGTCTTGCCAAGTACCTTGCAAATATTTCGGCACAATTGGATTGTAGGGTTATACTCCCCTTTCTCAATGGCATTTACCGTCTGGCGGGAAACACCCACATCTTCTGCCAATGCCGCCTGGGTCATATCCTTTTCAGCCCGGGCCGCCTTCAATTTCAGATTTTTGGCCATGTGTTCCCTTTCTTTTTATCAATAGTCATTGTACTGTGCACCTGCAGCCTCATCCCGTTTCGGAGAAAACTTTCCTTACAAGGGCAGTATAGCATTTACATTACATGTTGTCAACTATATTTGACAAAAAGTCATGATGCTTGCGGAGAATCTTCGACTGTGCTATGATAGCCATACACTTTATTGAAAAAAGGAAGTTGAGCTATGAAGTACAGCTTTCCCGCTTTTGAGAACGGCTTCATCCGCGCTGCCGCTATCAGCCCTTCCCTGCGGGTGGCGGACTGCGCCTACAACGCCCAGCAGATCATAGAAGCCATGCAGGCTTTTGCGGCAGAAAACGTGCATCTTCTCTGCCTGCCGGAGTTCAGCCTGACCGGTTATACCTGCAGCGACTTGTTTTTGCAGGAACCACTGCTCCGAGGCGCAGAAAAAGCGCTGGGCACCATCTTGCAAGCCAGCAAAGGGCTGAGTCTGGTCACCCTGGTGGGACTGCCTGTGCGCCACAGCGGTAAACTCTACAATTGTGCTGCAGTAGTTTGCGGCGGCGAATTGCTGGGTCTGGTACCCAAGACTTGCTTGCCCAACTACGGCGAATTTTACGAAAAACGGCATTTCCAGCCTGGCATGGAGGAAGCAGAATGTATCGAATATGCCGGACAGGAAACCCTCATCGGTACCCGGCTGCTGTTTGCCTGCAAGCAGATGCCTTCTTTTGTGTTGGGGGTCGAGATTTGCGAAGACTTGTGGGCTCCGGTGCCGCCCAGCTGCGCTCATGCGCTGGCGGGCGCTACGGTGATTGCCAATCTTTCGGCCAGTGACGAAACCATTGGCAAGGCAGCTTACCGGCAGGAACTGGTAGCCGGACAAAGTGCCCGTCTGCTTTGTGCCTACCTGTACGCCGACGCAGGCCACGGGGAAAGCACCACCGATATGACATTCGCAGGACATAACCTGATTGCTGAAAACGGCACCATTCTGGCTCAGGCTGCCCCCTTTACGGCAGAAGAGGCGCTCACCGAATTGGATCTGAACCGCATGATACAGGAGCGGCAACGGAACACCACGTTTGTACCCCATACAGAAGGGTACACCACAGTAGAATTTGAGATGATGCCCGCCGTGCTTTCCCTCACACGGGAAGTTTCTCCCACGCCTTTTGTGCCGCAAGATGCCGCCAGCCGGGCGGAACGCTGCGAGTTGATTCTGCGTATCCAGGCTGAGGGGCTGGCCAAACGCATGGAGCACACGCACGCCCGTTGTGCGGTGGTAGGCATCTCCGGAGGACTGGACAGTTGCCTGGCGTTGCTGGTAGCTGTGCGGGCCTGCAAAGTGCTGGAGCGGGACACGAAAGATATTGTCGCTTTGACCATGCCCTGTTTCGGTACTACGCAGCGAACTCGCTCCAATGCTGAGATTCTCTGCGAGGCTCTAGGCGTGACCTTTAAGGAAATCAATATTACAAATACTGTAAAAAGCCACTTTGCAGACATCGGCCAGGACCCAAACACCTACGATGTGACTTTTGAGAACTGTCAGGCCCGGGTACGCACCCTGGAACTGATGGACTATGCCAACAAGTATGGCGGTTTCGTGGTTGGCACCGGGGATTTGAGCGAATTGGCTTTGGGGTGGGCCACCTACAACGGCGATCACATGAGTATGTATGGTGTCAATGCAGGGGTACCCAAAACACTGGTACGGCACATCGTACAGTATGTGGCCGACACCTGCGGCAACGAAACCCTGCGCAGTGTGCTGTTGGATATTCTGGATACCCCGGTCAGTCCGGAACTGCTGCCCACCGCAGAGGATGGAACCATAGCCCAGCAAACTGAGAATCTGGTAGGCCCCTATGAGCTGCACGACTTCTATCTGTATTATGTGCTGCGTTTCGGGTTCGGGCCCGTCAAGATCTACCACCTGGCCCGCACCGCTTTTGAGGGAAGATACGAGCCGGAAGTTCTGCTGCATTGGCTGAAAAACTTCTACCACCGGTTCTTCGCTCAGCAGTTCAAACGCAGCTGTCTGCCGGATGGGCCCAAGGTGGGCTCAGTAACCCTCTCGCCCCGCGGCGACTGGCGGATGCCCAGCGATGCCTGTAACGCATTGTGGATGGCGGAACTGGAGGAGATTACCCTGTAAAAGCACCGCACTACAAAGACAAAAAATCGGCCATGCCTTTGGGCATGGCCGATTTTTTATATTATTTGTTCTTTTAGTATTCTACGCCCTCCCGAGCAGGGACTCCCCTTGTGTAAGGGTGCTGGCAGGCCCGCATTTCGGTCGAATAGTCTGCGGCGTCTTGCATCCAGTCGGCGGGGTGCCGGCCCGTCAGAACCACCTCAGAGCCTGTCTCAGCGCATGTCGCGGCTTTGCGCAACAGTTTCGGGTCTACCAGGTCATTTTCATACGCAGCGCAGGCTTCATCCAGCACCAACAGGTCCCAGGGTTGTTCCAGTGCCTGGCGCAGCGCCGCGGTACCGTTATGCCGTGCGGCGGCTTTTTCTTCTTCATTCATCAGCCAGGTAAACTTGGCGTTGGGGCAGGCGTAAATAACAGCACCCATATGGCGCAGCGGCTCAATTTCACCGCTGGTACCATCTTTCAAGAACTGCACAACGACTACCTTGCGTCCGTGCCCCAGCGCGCGCAATGCCAATCCCATAGCAGCAGTGGTTTTGCCTTTGCCGTCGCCCCAATACAGATGAAGCATACCCATGCCTCCTACCAAAAAATTGAGAAATAAAAAAGCGTCACTTTTCAGTGACGCTTTTTGGAGGTGACGACCAGATTTGAACTGGTGAATGAGGGTTTTGCAGACCCTTGCCTTACCGCTTGGCCACGTCACCATAATGAGTGAAAAACCGGCTTTTGGAGCCGGTTTCCACTGTTTGCTGGAGCGGCCAACGAGGCTCGAACTCGCTACCTCCACCTTGGCAAGGTGGCGCTCTACCAGATGAGCTATGGCCGCATAATGTACATTCTTAAGGAAAGAATGTACAAGAACCTTGGTGCCTCCGATCGGAATCGAACCAATGACACGGGGATTTTCAGTCCCCTGCTCTACCGACTGAGCTACAGAGGCAAATGGCGACCCGAATCAGGCTCGAACTGACGACCTCTAGCGTGACAGGCTAGCG
>DXBP01000010.1 GCA_019116445.1 Candidatus Gemmiger excrementigallinarum | reverse complement strand
GTAAATAGTTTATCGCATACAAGCTGGAATTGCAAATATCATATTGTGTTTGCTCCGAAATACCGAAGAAAAGTATTTTACGGGCAGAAACGGCGGGAGATAGGAGAAATCCTAAGAACGCTGTGTAACTGGAAAAAGGTGAATATCATCGAAGCAGAAGTATGCCCGGATCATATCCATATGCTGGTAGAGATTCCGCCGAAGTACGCGGTATCGAGTTTCATGGGATACTTAAAAGGGAAAAGTAGCCTGATGATTTACGAAAAATACCCTGAGTTGAAATACAAGTATCGGAACAGAGAGTTTTGGTGCAGAGGGTATTACGTAGATACAGCGGGTAAAAATGCAAAGAAAATCGAAGAATACATCCGACGCCAGCTTGAAGAGGACCAGGCAGGAGAACAACTGACAATGGGAAACTTCTAATGAGCCCGTTTACGGGCGGTAAGTAACAAACTCTCGCGGCTGGCAGACCGTACCAACGCGACGTGACGCGTGCGCTAGTATTCCAGGGCTTCGCCCGTCTGTGAAAAAACCCCGGCTTTGCCGGGGGATATTTATTTATAACAATCAGGAACTTACAACAGTTCTACGCCGGCCTGGCGGCAGGCGGTTACGGTTTCCTCATCCCACAGGCTGACCTGTACTTCACCCACATGGACCTTGCCCAGCAGCAACATACACAGCCGGCTCTGCCCGATGCCGCCGCCCATCGTCAGCGGCAGCGTACCATCCAGCAACATTTTGTGGAAGGGGAGCTCGGCGCGTTCGGGGCAACCCGCTTCCTGCAACTGACGGCGCATGGCGTCTGCATCCACGCGGATGCCCATGCTGGAAAGCTCCAGCGCACAGCCAAGAGGTTTGTGCCAGAACAGAATGTCGCAGTTCAGCGTCCAGTCATCATAGTCGGGGGCGCGGCCATCGTGGGGCTTGCCGCTTTTCAGTTTACCACCAATTTGCATAATGCACACGGTACCATGTTCTTTGGCAAAAGCATTTTCCCGCTCTTTGGGGGTAAGTTCAGGGTACCGGTCTTCCAATGCCTGGGTCGTGATGAAGGTGACTTCGCGGGTCAGGTGGATTTTTTTCAGGGCAGGGAACTTCCAGCGCAGCTCATCGGAGGTGGCGCACACGGCGTCCACAATATCGCGCACGGTATCCTGCAAAAAGGCGGTGGTACGCTGCCGGGCGGTGATCACGCGCTCCCAGTCCCACTGGTCAACATAAATGCTGTGCAGATTGTCCAGCTCCTCATCGCGGCGCACAGCGTTCATATCGGTCACAAGACCCTGACCGGGACGGAATCCATACTTGTACAGGGCATATCTCTTCCACTTGGCCAGACTGTGCACGATCTCGGCCTTTTCGTCCAGGCAGGGCACATCAAAGGCTACGGGACGCTCAACGCCGTTCAGGTCATCGTTCAGACCGCTGCCGTGCAAAACAAACAGTGGTGCGGTGACCCGCTTCAAGTGCAGTGCCAGACACAGCTTTTCCTGAAAAATCGTCTTGATCAGGCCGATGGCCTTCTGGGTGTCGTACAACCCCAGGAGGCTTTTGTAATTGGTGGGAATGTTGACGGAACTCATAAAATACACACTCCTTATATAGCGATTTCTTGGTGGGGTTCAGGCTTTTGCAAACTGGCTTTCATACAGTTGTGCGTAAAATCCCCCTTTGGCGAGCAGTTCGTCGTGGGTACCTCGCTCAATGATGTTGCCGGCTTTCATTACCAGAATCTGGTCTGCGTTCTTGATGGTAGAAAGACGATGCGCCACAATAAAACTGGTGCGCCCTTTCATCAACTCTTCAAAAGCATCCTGGACCAGAACTTCGGTGCGGGTATCGATGCTGGAAGTTGCCTCGTCCAGAATCAGGATCGGGGGGCGCCGCAGCATGACGCGGGCAATGCAGAGCAACTGCCGCTGCCCCTGGCTGATATTGCCGCCGTCCTCGGCCACTACCGTATCATACCCGTTGGGAAGTCGGCAGATAAAGCTGTGGGCGCGGGCGCGTTTTGCAGCTTCCATGATTTCGTCCCGGGTAGCATCCGGCTTCCCGTAAGCAATGTTATCGGCAATGGTACCGGATTTCAGCCAGGTTTCCTGCAATACCATGCCAAGGTTGGCACGCAGGCTGTCCCGCGTAACTGCATCAATGGGATGGCCGTCCACTTTCAGGCAGCCACCGTTGATCTCATAAAACCGCATCAGCAGGTTGACCAGCGTGGTCTTGCCACATCCGGTGGGGCCTACCAGCGCAATACGCTGCCCCGGCCAGACCCGCAGGTTCATGTCCTCGATCAGAGGCACATCGGGCACATAACGGAACTTTACGTGTTCAAACTCTACGCTGCCGGCGCCCATGGGCAGCACGGCAGCATCCGGGGCATCCGGCACAATGGGCGTTTCGTCAATCAGGTCAAACACCCGTTGTGCGCAGGCCAGCGCGTTCTGCAACTCGGTCATGACATCGGAAATATCATTGAACGGCTTAGTGTACTGGTTGGCATAATTCAGAAAGACCGAAAGTTCACCCACCGTCAGGCTGCCGGCAATGGCGGCAAACGCGCCCAGCACACCCACAGCGGCATAAACCAGTGCATTTACAAAACGGGTGCAGGGATTCGTCAGGGAAGAGAAGAACACCGCACGCACACCGCACTTCTGCAGATCCAGATTGATGTGCTCAAACCGGGCCTCGGCACGGCTTTCGTACCCAAACGCCCGGACCAGGTGCTCGTTGCCGACCAGCTCTTCCACAAGGCTGGTCATTTCGGCACGGGTTTCGCTTTGCACCTTGAACATGGAGTAGGTGTGGGTGGCAATAAAGCGTGCCACAAAGATGGAAAGCGGCGTCAATGCCACGACCACCAGCGCGATGCGCCAGTCAATGGAGATCATGACCCCCAGCGTGCCCAGAATTGTCAGTACGCCGGTGAACAGTTGGGTAAAGCCCATCAGTAGACCGTCGCTGAACTGCTCCACATCGGTAGTGATGCGGCTGATCGCATCGCCGGGGCGGTGGGCGTCCATATATTTCAGGGGCAGAATCTCCATCTGCTCAAAGGCTTTAATGCGTATATCCCGCACTACCTGGAAGGTTATGCGATTGTTTACAACGTTCATCATCCACTGGGCTACTGCGGTGCAAAGAATGGTGGCGGCCATAGCAACGGCCAACCGGGCCAGTCCGGCAAAATCTACCTGGCCGGGTCCCAGAATCAGGTCCACCGCTTTGCCGGAGATCACCGGTGCCAGCAAGGTGGTAAAGACGGTAATCACAGCCAGGGTCAGGGTCAGCACAACAGATCCGGTATAGGGACGAATCAATGCCAATACCCGCCGGACTGTGGAACGGTTGAGTTTGACGTGTTTGCTCATAGCGTCTTATCCACCTCCTCCTTGCTCAGCTGGCTCAGGCAAATTTCTTTGTAAACCGGGCAGGACCTGAGCAATTCGGCATGGGGAGCATCGCCCACCAGGGCGCCGTCATCCAGTACGAGAATGTGGTCGGCGCGTTGTACGCTGGCAGCGCGCTGAGAAACGATAAACACCGTCATACCGCGGGTTTTCTCTTTCAGTGCCTTGCGCAGGGCGGCGTCGGTGGCAAAGTCCAGTGCCGAAGCACTGTCATCAAGAATCAGAATTTGGGGCTTTGGCACCAGTGCCCGGGCAATGGTCAGGCGCTGGCGCTGCCCGCCGGAAAAATTGCGTCCGGCGGTTTCCACCGGCTCGTCCAGCATTCCGGGTTTGCTGCGCACAAAATCAGCAGCCTGGGCGATTTCCAAAGCCGCCCAGATCTCTTCGTCGGTGGCATTGGGGGCAGCCCAGCGCATATTGTCGCGGATCGTCCCGGTAAACAGCATGGCTTGCTGGGGCACGATCCCGATCATACGACGCAGTTGTGCGAAGCTGTATTCCTTTACATCGTGACCGAACAGCCGGACAACGCCCTCGCTGGCGTCATAAAAACGTGCCACCAGGTCTATCAGTGTCGTTTTGCCACTGCCGGTGCCGCCAATGACACCCACTGTTTCACCGGGTCGGGCAGTGAAATCGATTTGGGTCAGGCTGGGACCTCCGGCCCCCTGATAGGTGAAGGTCACATGGTCAAATTCTACAGCAGCGCTGCCGGCAACAGCTCCCAGTTCCGCCGCATCCGGGTCGGGCATGGAAGAAGGGGTATTCAAAATTTCATTCACCCGCATACCACTGGCCAAGGCACGGGTCACCGAGATCACAAGATCAGCCACACGCAGCAGATTGACCAGAATCTGACTCATATAATTGATCAGGGCGATAACTTCACCCTGGGTCAGGTGCCCGGAGTCCACTTCCCGGCCACCGAACAGCAGCAGGGCAATGACTGTCAGGTTCACAACCAGGTAGGTCAGCGGGTTCATCAAAGCAGAAATTTTTCCCGCTTTGAGCTGAATCGCTTTCAGGTGGTCGTTGGTTTCCACAAAGGCGGCCAGCTCATCTGCCTGCCGGGCGAAAGCCCGCACCACGCGGGCCCCGACGTAGTTTTCCCGGGTCAGCAGCGTAACGCGGTCCAGTCCGTTCTGTGCCTGATGATAAATGGGCACGGTGGCACGCATGATCAGCCAGATGATCAGCGAGATCAGGACGGTAGCCACCACAAAGAGCAGGGTAAGGTGCGGACTGATGGAAAATGCCATGATCAGCGCGCCCAGCACAATGAACGGCGAACGCAGCAGCAGCCGCAGCGTCAGGTTGACACCGTTCTGGACCTGGTTGATGTCGCTGGTCATCCGGGTGACCAGTGTCGGCGTACCGATACCGTCCAATTCGCTGTAACTCAGTGTGTTGATGTGACGAAACAGATCCTTGCGCAGCGCCGTACCGAATCCCAGCGCCGCTTTGGCGGAAAAATACTGTGCCGTCAGGCTGCAGGTCAGGCCGATCACGGCCAGCAGCACCAGCAGCCCGCAGCGCTGCCAGATAAAAACGGTATCGGCGTTCTTGATGCCGGTGTCAATGATACTTGCCACCACTAAGGGCACAAACAGTTCAAAACAGGCCTCCAGCATCTTGAACAGCGGCGCCAGCAGGGCCTGCTTCTCATAGCCCTTGATATAGCGCAGCAATTTGTGCATTGGTAAAACCACCCCACTTGTTCCGCATTTTGCGTCATATTTTTTAGTATAACACAGTCCGATGCATTTGTCATTGCAGGATTTGCCCCGATTCGATGATTATTTGCGCCCCGAGCGCCTATACTTGCTATGAGACCAAAACGGGAGGCACAAGGATGCTGTTTCATTGTTATAAAGGTTTTTCCCGGGCAGCGGCGCATACGCTGTACACGGCGGTCACACTGGCGGGAAAGCAAGGATGCGCAGCGGCGGATACCGGGCATCTTTTGCTGGCCATGCTCCGGACGGCGCAGGGGCCGGCGGCTGATTTTCTGCGGCGGAAACGGGTGACGGAATCGGCGCTGCATGGTTGTGTGCAGGCCCGCAGCTGCAGTGGTCAGCCCCGAAGCCTGGGCAAAAATGACCTGGCCCCCGAAACGCGCAAAACCATGGAGTTTGCCGTGCTGGGTGCCCATGCTGCCAGTACGGCAAAAGCAGAAAACGAGCATCTGCTCTGTGCCATGCTGGAGGATGCCTCCTGCACGGCCAGCGTCTGGCTGGCCTCTTTGGGCATTGAGGTGCCCCAGGCTGCCCGGGAATGCCGGCAGCTTTCGGGGCAGATGGTCCTCCCGGCGCAGCCGCGGATGGCAACTTCCCGCAGCGGAAAACCCAGCGAGAAATACGGCCGCGATCTTACACGGCTGGCCCAGGAAGGACGCCTTGACCCGGTGCTTTGCCGGGACGCCGAACTGGACCGAATGATCGAGATTCTCTGCCGCCGCCAAAAAAACAATCCCTGCCTGCTGGGGGAACCGGGTGTCGGCAAAAGCGCCTTGGCGGAAGCCCTGGCCCAGCGCATTGCTTTCGGGCAGATCACGCCGTCGCTGCGCAACAAACGGGTGCTGGCGCTGGATATGGCCTCCATGGTGGCCGGAACCAAGTACCGCGGCGATTTTGAAGAGCGCTTCAAAAATCTGCTGGAGGAGCTTTACCGCGACAGTTCCACCATCCTGTTTATTGATGAGATCCATGTGATTGCGGGGGCCGGAGCGGCAGAGGGCGCTATCGACGCGGCGAGCATTCTCAAACCGATGCTGGCCCGGGGAGAAATTCAGCTGATCGGTGCAACCACGGTGGAGGAATACCGCAAAACGATTCAGAAGGATTCTGCCCTGGAACGTCGTTTCGGGAAAGTAATGGTGGAGGAACCCAGCCCCGCCAACGCCGAAACCATCCTGCGCGGGTTAATGCCAAGGTATGAGCGGTATCACGGTATTTCCATCCCGCAGGAAGCCATCCATGCCGCGGTGGAACTCAGTGTGCGCTATCTGCCGGGCCGCTATCTGCCCGATAAGGCCATTGACTTGTTGGACGAAGCGGCCGCTTCGGTGCGGATTGCCTGCGCCGAAGGAACTGTAAAGCAGCGCACTTTACAGCCTTCCGACGTGGCAAAGGTAGTCAGCAAAGCCAGCGGCGTTCCGGTGGAAAGGGTAGGGGAAGCTGAGCGGGAACGATTGGCCAACCTCGAAAGCCGTCTGGCGGCAGAAGTCATCGGTCAGCCCAAGGCTGTTTCCGCAGTAGCAGCAGCCATCCGGCGCAGCCGCACCGGTCTGCGGGAAAGCGGCCGTCCCATCGGAGCGATGCTGTTTTTGGGCCCTACCGGTGTTGGCAAAACACAGCTGGCCCGTACGTTGGCCAAATGCTGGTTTGGCAGCGAAAAAGCGCTGCTGCGATTTGATATGTCGGAATATATGGAGCGCCACACCGTTGCCCGGCTGTTGGGAGCACCGCCGGGCTATGTGGGGCATGATGAAGGCGGCCAGCTGACGGAAGCCGTGCGCCGCCGGCCTTACAGCGTGGTGCTCTTTGATGAGATCGAAAAAGCGCACGGCGACATCCAGAATCTGCTGTTACAGATCCTCGAAGACGGCAGCCTGACCGACTCTCAGGGGCGCAAGGCGGATTTTTCCAACACGATCATACTGCTTACCTCCAATTTGGGGGCACGCTGCCTCAGCGGGCAGACCGCCCCCATGGGGTTCGGCGCCGCTGACAATGAAACAGCCCGGCGGGGCAAGCAGGCCATTCAGGAAGCCAAGGAGTTTTTCCGTCCCGAACTGATGGGCCGCCTGGACGAAACGGTGTTGTTTGAGCCATTGGGGCCCCGGCAGCTGGCCGCCATTGCCGACCGGTTGCTCTGCGAACTGGAAGAGCGGGCGGCACGCCAGGGATACACACTGCATCATACGGCAGCTGCGGCCCAATGCCTGGCCGGGGATAAGGTGCCGCCGTATGGGGCGCGGGAATTGCGCCGCACCGTCAGCCGCGCAGTGGAACAGGCGTTGGCAGATCGTATTGCTTCCGGAACTGCTCACGCAGGAAGGGTATATACAGCGGATGCTGCTCCGGATGGCAGCATTGTCTTGCAGGAAAGTGACCTTGCCGCCTGCGTATAATCACACCAGGAAAAAGCCGCCCGGTTTTTACGCCGGACGGCTTTTCTTGCATTTCTATAGGGAAAAGGGGGAAATTTACTGCGGACTCTGCGGCATTTTCCAGCCGCTGTGATCGGTATGGAGCCATGCTTCGGCCCGCTCACTGCCAGGTTCGCCCAGTGCATCCCGATACAGGACCCCGACCTCCGGATTTTCGTGGCTGAAGCGCAAGGTGCTGCATTGATCCAGCGCATACAGACGCTGACCGCGCACTGCCGCGCGCTCTTCATCATCCAGATTTTGGGGTTGACCGCCGCCGCCAGCACAGCCGCCAGGGCAGGCCATGACTTCTACAAAATCGTAATGAACCTTGCCGGCAGCAATAGCATCCAGCAGGCGCCGGGTGTTGCCCAGACCGCTGACAACGGCGGTACGTACAATGGCCCCGCCGCCCAGGTCAAACTCCGCTTCGGTCCATCCCTGTGCGAAGGCCTCGCCCCGCACGGCGGTGAACGCGTCCGCCCTGGGATTTTTACCGTTCACCAGATAATAGGCACTGCGCAGCGCGGCTTCCATCACACCGCCGGTGGCGCCAAAAATCACGCCTGCGCCGGTGTAGGTACCCAAGGGGGAATCAAAGGCTTCTTCGGGCAAAGCCTCCGGATGCAGGTGCTCAGCCCGGATCATCCGCACCAATTCCCGGGTGGTCAGAACCAAATCCACATCCCGCCCGGCTTCGGTGTGCATGGTGGGCAGATCACATTCCTGCTTTTTGGCGATGCAGGGCATTACAGACACACAGTAAATCTTGTCGGGAGATACCCCCAACTTCTGGGCAAAATAGTTCTTGGTCACGGCACCAAACATCTGCTGGGGGCTTTTGGCTGTGGAAAGCCGGTCAGCCCATTGGGGATAATGGCTCTTGAGGTACCGTACCCAGCCGGGGCAGCAACTGGTAAACATGGGCAGTTCACGGGTTTCGCCCGCCTGATACCTATGGAGGATTTCCGTGCCTTCCTCCATGATTGTCAGGTCAGCGCTGAAAGAGGTGTCAAACACATAGTCGAATCCCAGCCGACGCAGCGCTGCCGCCATGCGGTGCACGGTGGCCTGTTCCGGCGTCAATCCCAGATTTTCGCCCCAGGCTGTGCGCACGGCAGGCGCAATCTGAACGACCGTGATTTTATCGGGATCTGCAATGGCATCAAAGGCACGCTGGGTATCGTTGCGCTCCCGCAGGGCGCCGGTGGGGCAGTGGGTAATGCACTGTCCGCACAGAGTGCAATCACTCTCCTTGATGCGGCGATTGCCACTGACATCCACCCGGGTACGGCTGCCGGTGCCGGACAGGTC
Organism: Candidatus Gemmiger excrementigallinarum; assembly: GCA_019116445.1. GTDB lineage: Bacteria > Bacillota > Clostridia > Oscillospirales > Ruminococcaceae > Gemmiger > Gemmiger excrementigallinarum. The sequence continues at coordinate 18,093 of DXBP01000010.1, read as the reverse complement.
CCACACGTGTACCCCCTGCACCTTGTCGCAGACCTGGATGCAGCGCATACATTTGATGCATTTGTTGGTGTCACGGTAAAGGGGAAAATCCCTGGGCCATTGTGCCCGGGCACCGGTCACCAGATCGGCAGGGTAGGGGTTTTCCAGTATGCCCAGGTCGTTGGCCACGTTCTGCAAATGGCAGTTTCCGCTGCGCAGGCAGGTGGCACAATGGCAGTCATGCTGGCTCAGGATCAATTCCACATTGATGCGGCGGGTACGGCGTACCCGGTCGGTGTCGGTGCGGATAGCCATGCCTTCAAATACCGGATTGTTGCAACTGGGCACCAGATTGCGTTCCCCCTCGATCTCGACACAGCAAACACGGCAGGCGCCGATCTCGTTGAGGTCTTTCAGATAGCACAGATGGGGGATATCCACCCCGGCAACTTTGGCCGCATTTAAGATGGTAGTACCCTCCGGTACCTGGACGGCCACACCGTTGACAGTTACGTTTACCATTGGGTCGTCCTCCCTCCCTTAAAAATGCCGTAACCGAAGTGATCGCAGCGCAGGCAGCGGCTGGCTTCCTGCATCGCTTCCTCCTCGGTCATACCACAGCTTGCCAATTCAAAGTCGCAGCGGGCTTCCAGAGCGTTGCGGCTCTTCAACTGAATCCGCCCGCAGGGTGGCGTGTTGGAGAGCCTGGCCGGCGGAATTTTGACCGCGGTACCGATGGTGTGGGCGTAGCCCAGGAAGCTGTCGATGTTGGCGGCACTGACCTTTCCGGCAGCCACTGCACGGATGACGGTAGCCGGACCGGTCACGGCGTCACCGCCCGCAAAGACGTTGGGGGTGCCGGGTACATAACCGGACAGGTCGGCTTTCAGGGCGCCACGGCTGGTGCCGATACCGCCTTTTTCAAATTCATCAGACTCAATACGCTGTCCGATGGCAATAATCAAATAGTCGCAGGGAATGCGGAATTCTTTTTGCCGGGCATCCCGCGGGGCGGGGCGACCATCCCGGCCATATCCACCGATGATCTGGGGGCGGGTCCAAAGGGCGCTGACTTCGCCATTTTCGTTGGCTTCGATACGGGCCGGGGCCTGCAGCGGAAGAATCTGGCAACCCTCCGCCATGGCATCTTCGATTTCTTCGGGCAGTGCGGTCATATCATCCACCCGGCGGCGATAGACACAGGTCACGCTCTCTGCCCCCAGACGGATCGCGGTGCGGGTAGCGTCCATACTCACGTTGCCGCCGCCGATGACCACAATGCGCTTGCCGGTAAAGTCGGGGGCGTTGCCTTCGCCGCAGCTGCGCAAAAACTCCACAGCAGAAAGAACGTTCTTGCTGTCTTCCCCCTCCAGCCCCAGCTTTTTGTCTGCATGGGCACCTATGGCAATGTACAAGGCGTCATACTCCTTTTGCAGATCGAGCAGCTGGATATCCTTACCCACGCAGACACCGGTTTTGACCTCCATGCCGGTGGCAAGAATATAATCAATGTCCCGCTGCAATACTTCCGGCGGAAGACGGTAATCCGGAATACCGTACCGCAGCATACCGCCCAGCTTTTCGCGCTGTTCAAAGACCGTGATGTCATGGCCCATCAGCCGCAGATAGTATGCCGCAGTCAGTCCACTGGGGCCGCCGCCGATGATGGCGACCCGTTTGCCGGTGCTTTCCGCCGGGGCAGGGGGCGTCTGGTTCCCGGCGTGGTCGGCGGCATAGCGCTTGAGTCCGCAGATGTTCACAGCATCATCCACCAGACGACGGCGGCACTGGCGTTCACAGGGGTGTTCACAGACGTAGGCGCAGGAGTGGGGGAATGGATTGTCCTTGCGGATCAGATCCAGGGCGGCAACAAACTGTCCTTCCCGCACCAATGCAATGTAACCAGGGATGTCCACGTGGGCAGGGCATACCGTCACACAGGGAACCGGCTGTTTCAGCGAGCAAATACAGCGCCCGTAGTGGGCGTGCTCTTCGTAGTCCTCGCGGAATCCGCGCACGCCCTGTAAAACCATCGCGGCAGCCTCGTACCCGATGGCACAGTCTGCCGAATCCACGATAGCAGCGGCAGTCTGTTCGATCAGGTCTATGGTTCCCTCCGGGGCAGTCTGGTCCAGTACACTTTCCAGCAGGGTTTCCAACTGGGAAAGCCCGATACGGCAAGGTACACACTTGCCGCAGGTCTGTGCATGGCACAAGCGCAAAAAATTCAGCGCCATATCCACAGGGCACAGCCCGGGCGGATTGGCGGCGATGCGGTGGCCCATATCGCGGCAGAGATCCTGTACGACCTGCTGCGCACGATCGGGCGTTTCAATAGAAAGTCGTATCATAGATGTTTTGTCCTCCGTTTGTTTCGGTTCGGTTGTAATCTATTATACGGCCTCCAGAATGACAAATCAATAACAAATTATAAACTTGTTATGAATTCTTGTGCAATATGACGAACATAACGCTTTTTTACACAAGAAAAAAGCGTGCCGGAAAAATCCCGGCACGCTCGGAATGTGTATGAGAAGTTACGGTTTTACGCGGAATTCCTGTTCACAGTAAATGCAACGATACCGACCGCTGGGGGTCAGGGTAAAGATGTGGTCGCAGCCTTCCTCAATGGAGGTCACGCAGCGGGGATTGGTGCACTTGATCACATTGACCAGACGCTGCGGCTGCTTGGGCCGGATCTTGTTGACGATGTGTCCGTTTTCAATCACGGTAATGGTGATTTTGGGGTCCAGATACCCCAGAATATCAAAATTCAGCTTGCTGACGTCGCCTTCAATTTTGATAATGTCCTTTTTGCCGCTTTTCTGGCTGCGGACGTTCTGCAGCAGGGCCACGCTGGCATCGTGCAGCTTTTCCAATTCCATCATGTGGTACAGTCCCAGGCCGGTACCGGCGGTAATGTGGTCGATGACCACGCCGTTCAGAATCTCATCAACCGTTAACATCAAAAGCAACCTCCCCGGTTTTGGGGTCTGCAAGACCCAGCAGCGTCATAATCAAGGCCATGCGCATATATACGCCGTTCTGCGCCTGTTCAAAGTAAGCGGCGCGCGGATCATCGTCCACATCCAGCGTGATCTCGTTCACGCGGGGCAGCGGATGCAACACCGCCATGTCGGCCGGGGCCAGCGCCAGCTTGTCTTTGGTCAGAACGTAGCTGTTTTTCAGCCGGATGTAATCTTCTTCGTTGAAGAAGCGCTCCTGCTGCACGCGGGTCATGTACAGGATATCCAGCTCCGGCAGCGATTCCTCCAGGCTGCGGGTTTCCACATAGTCGATGCCATTGGGGAGCAGAACTTCGCTGATGATGTAATCCGGCACGCGAAGTTCTTCGGGTGAGATCAGCACGAACCGCATTCCCGGCAGACGGGACAGGCTCTTGATCAGGCTGTGCACGGTACGGCCGAATTTCAGGTCACCGCAGAAACCGATGGTCAGGTTATCCAGGCGTCCTTTGCGGCGGCGAATGGTCATCATATCCAGCAGCGTCTGGGTGGGGTGGCTGTGGCCGCCATCGCCGGCATTGATGACCGGAATACGGCTGTAGCGGGAAGCGCGCAGCGGGGCGCCCTCTTTGGGGTGGCGCATGGCGGCAATGTCGGCATAGCAGCTGATGATCCGGATGGTATCGGCAACGGTTTCACCCTTGGATGCGCTGGAAACGCCCGCATCGGGGAAGCCAAGCACCTGGCCGCCCAGGTTGAGCATGGCAGCCTCAAACGAAAGGCGGGTACGGGTGCTGGGTTCATAGAACAGCGTCGCCAGACGCTTGCGGTAGGCCACATCCTTGTATGCAGCCGGGTCGTCGTGGATACGGTCAGCCAGATCCATCAGGCGAAGGGTTTCTTCCAGCGTAAAGTCCGCCGGGTCGATCAAATGTCTCATACACATTCCCCTTTAAACTCTATTTATCTCATGGAGCGCAGGTCCCGGAAAAGGGGACCGCAACACCCTATGACAAAAGTGGTAAGCGCTGTCACACCAGCTGGCGCACGATCGCAAAGTCGAAAAAGTCTGTGTAACAGGTCTGGCAGCAAAGAACCGGTTTGCACAACCGGGAATAGAAGGTTTCGTCCAGCTGCATCAGTGCCTGGTCGGGGCGCAGTCCCAGCTGCTGCCGGATGCCCGGGGTGCCGGTCACTGCGTGTACATGGGCTAGGGTCTTGGTCACATCCACATGGCAGGTATCTGTCACGATCTCAAAAATCGGACGCGTAAAATCCAGGGTGTCCAGCCGCTGCCCGCCAAAAAGCGTCAGCGGCAGAATATCAGTGGAATACAGGACCGGCGTATCGTCAGCCAGCACGCGGCGGCGTACAAAAACCAGCGTCGGTTTTTCTGCAGCCGATAACCCCAGCCGTGCCGCCAGTTCGGGAGAGGCCGTTTCCCGCGTGACCAGCAGATTGTCGCTGTGGGGCACATACCCGGCAGAGCGGATCATACGGTAAAATTCCAGTTTCTGGTCCAGCCGGTTTTCCACCCGCAGTACATCGCGGTTCACAAGGGTACCGATGCCGCGTACCCGTTCCAGGTATCCTTCCCGTTCCAAAAGGCTCAGTGCATCGCGCACTACGGTACGGCTGATGCCCAATGCCCCAGCCAGTTCCACTTCGCTGGGCAACTGCGCGGCGCCTGCATACAGACCGCTGCGCAGCTCAGCGACCAGCCGATCGGCGGTCTGCTGGCTGCGCAGTTCGCCGCCCAGCGGTGCTTCAGTTGCCTTTTTCATGCAGATAGTCCTTTCCGGCCCGGCAGACATCCGCCAGGCAGCATTTTTCGCAGAAAGGCGTGGTACGTGCCGTGCAGACGGCGCGGCCGTGATACACCAGGCGGTGGCAAAAATCACTGCCTTCCTCCGGCGGAATGATCTTCCAGAGTTCCCGCTCCACCTTGGCGGGTTCCTTGATGTTGTCCACCAGACCGATGCGGTTGCACAGCCGGATGCAGTGGGTATCGGTCACGATGGCCGGTTTGCCGAACACATCACCCATGATCAGATTGGCGCTTTTGCGGCCCACACCTGGCAGGGACAAAAGGGCGTCGAAGTCATCCGGCACCTTTCCGCCGTACTCATCGCGCAGCATCCGCATACAGGCGGAAATATCCCGTGCCTTGCTGCGGCCCAGTCCGCAGGGTTTCACGATGGATTCAATCTCTTCCGGCGTGGCGGCAGCCAGTGCCTCCACGCTGGGGTACCGGGCAAACAGGTCCTGCACCACCACGTTCACACGGGCATCGGTGCACTGCGCAGCCAGGCGAACCTCCACCAGCAGCTGCCAGGCGTGGTCATAGTCCAGCGTACACTCGGCCAGTGGATATTCGGCCTTGAGGCGGTCGATGCAGATTTGCGCCAGTTCCTTTTTTGTCACAGCATTCGCTCCGTTTCACGTTCTTTCTCTTGATTCTACCACGGTGATACCTTATAATCAAGAGGAAGAACCTCACAGTTTCCTGTACGGGCACTTAAACAAATAAAAAAAACATACTCTTGTGCCCGGCAGATGTCATTACCTTATTTAAAAGGAGGGAACACGCATGGAACCCTTGGCACAGCGGCTGCGGCCGCGCACCCTGGATGAGGTCTGCGGTCAGCAGCATCTTCTGGGCAAAAATCAGGTGTTCCGCCGCACGGTGGAAAGCGGCCGCATTCCCAACATGATCTTTTACGGCCCGTCCGGTGTGGGCAAGACCACGGTGGCCAGCATCATTGCCGCAGGCAGCGGGATGCAGCTGCACAAGCTCAATGGTACAACAGCTTCTACCAGCGACATCAAATCGGTCCTGGCAGATATTGGCACGCTGGGGGCTTCCGGCGGAATCCTGCTGTATCTGGACGAGATCCAGTATTTTAACAAACGCCAGCAGCAGAGCCTGCTGGAATGTGTGGAACAGGGTACCGTCACACTGATTGCCTCCACCACCGAAAATCCGTATTTTTATGTTTACAATGCGCTGCTCTCCCGCTGCACGGTATTTGAGTTCAAATCTCTGACAGCGGAGGACATCCGCAAGGGGGTACAGAACGCTGCGGCACGCCTTGGCGCCGAGGACAAGCTACCCATTCTGATTCCCGATGATGCCCTGGACTATCTGGCCCAGAGCGCAGGCGGGGATATGCGCAAGGCCCTGGGCAACCTGGAATTTGCCGTGACGGCAGCACCGGTGGAGAACGGGCAGCGCACCGTCACGCTGGACATGGTCCAGCAGGTGGCAGCCCGCACGGCCATGCGCTACGATAAACTGGGCGACGATCACTATGATATTGTTTCTGCCTATCAGAAATCCATGCGCGGCTCCGACCCCGATGCGGCGCTGCACTATCTGGCCCGGCTGCTGGAAGCGGGGGACCTGCCCAGTGCCTGCCGCCGGCTGATGGTCTGCGCCTGTGAGGATGTGGGCCTTGCCTGGCCCCAGATCATCCCCATTGTCAAGGCTGCGGTGGATATTGCCAATGCGGTGGGCCTGCCGGAAGCCCGGCTTCCGCTGGCGGATGCAGTGGTGCTGGTCGCCACGGCGCCCAAATCCAACTCGGCACATGACGGCATCAATGCGGCGATGGCGGATGTGCAGGCCGGCCGCACCGGACCGATTCCCCGCCGGCTGCAGAACAAGCATTACGATGGGGCGGATGCCAAAGTCAAGGGCCAGCATTATCTGTATCCCCATGATTTTCCGAACCACTGGACCAAACAGCAGTATCTGCCCGACGCCATCAAGGACCGGCGGTACTACGAGCCCGGTGACAACAAGAACGAGCAAGCCTTTGCCCAATACTGGAGAAAAATCAAAGGCGAATAAAAAGGAGGGAAACTATGTCCCAGCTTTGCTGCGAAACCATCCGCTTTCCATCGTCGGACACCGTGCATACGGTCTCGGCGTCGGTATATACCATGCCCGGCGTACCGGTGCATGCTGTGCTGCAGCTCAGCCACGGTATGTGTGAGTATGTGCGCCGCTATGAACCGATGGCAAAATTCTATGCCAGCCATGGCATTGCCCTGGCCGGCAACGACCATCTGGGGCATGGCGATACCGCATCCCCGGAGGAATATGGCCATTATGGCGAAACCGGCGGACGCTATTATCTTTTGCAGGATCTGCACAAAATGAACGAACTGCTCCATGAGGAATTTCCCGGTTTGCCGGTATTCCTCTACGGGCACAGTATGGGCAGCTTTTTTGCGCGCTGGTATGCTGAGCGCTGGCCCGATACCATCAGCGGTCTGATTATTTCCGGCACAGCAGGGCCGCGGCTGCTCAATGTGATCGGGCAGGGGATTGCCACGGTACTTACGGCGGTCCGGGGTGCACGCACCGTTTCACCCTTCATGGTCCGTGCCAACACCGGCACCTATTGCAAACGTATTCCCGGCGCCAAATCTCCCAATGCCTGGCTGACCCGGGATGAAGCAGTGGTGCAGGCTTATGACGCCGACCCGCTGTGTACCTTTTCGTTTACAGTGGGCAGTTACCGGGAAATGCTGGGTGCCATCAACCACGTAAATCGACCCCGCTGGGCGCAAGCACTGAACAAGGATCTGCCCATCCTGTTGATTTCCGGTGATGCCGACCCGGTAGGGGATTACGGTGCGGGGGTACGCAAGGTCTGGGCCATGTTGGGGGATGCCGGTATCCGGGACCTGACCTGCCAGATCTATGAAGGAGCCCGCCACGAGCTTCATAATGAAACCAACCGGGAAGAAGTCTTTGATTACGTTTTGACCTGGCTGGAAGATCATCTTCAATAAACAGAAAAATCCGTACAGCTTTTGGTGTGCGGATTTTTTGTATCTTTCTCTTGACAAAGCTGTAAAATAGTGTATTATTGTATTAAGCACTTAATACAATAATACAAAGAAGGAGCACCGCTATGGATTGGAACATCGCGGCGGGCCGCCCGGTTTATGTTCAACTGGTAGAGCAGATGGAACTGGCCCTTGTAAACGGGACGTTTCCGCCCGGAAGCAAAATTCCGCCGGTACGAGAACTGGCTGCCCAAGCGGGGGTAAACCCCAATACAATGCAGCGTGCCTTGCAGGAACTGGAAAGTCGGGGCCTTTTGCAGGCCCAACGCACAGCGGGGCGTACCGTCACAGCGGAAGCCGATGCCCTGCAGCAGCTGCGCCGCAAGCGGGCGGCCGCGCTGGCAGCGGACTTTCTGCGCCAGATGAAAGCCCTGGGGCTTGACCGGTCCGAAACCGAAGAACTACTGCGGCGGACCGCAGAGGGAGGAACCAATGATGTGTGAAAATGGAATCTACGAAGCACACGGCTTGTACAAGCGGTACGGCCGCAAAGCCGCACTGAACGGTGCCACATTTTCCGTACAGCCCGGCAAACTGGTAGGACTGTTGGGTCCCAATGGCAGCGGCAAAACGACACTTCTCAAAATTTCGGCCGGTCTGCTGACACCCAGCGGCGGCAGTGTGCTGATCGACGGGCAGGAACCTGGTGTGTATACCAAAAGTGTAACCAGCTATCTGCCGGACCGCATGGCCCTGCCTACCGAGATGCGTGCTGCCGATGCCGTAAGCCTGTACGCCGATTTTTATACCGATTTTGACGCCGCCAAGGCGCATGAAATGCTCAACGATCTGCACATTGAAGCGCAGGACCGCATCGGAGCCATGAGCAAAGGCACACAGGAAAAAATGCAGCTCTGCCTGACGATGAGCCGCGCGGCCAGGCTGTATCTGCTGGACGAACCGCTGGGCGGTGTAGACCCTGCCGCGCGGGATTATATCCTGCAAACCATCCTGCGCAACTATAGCGAAAATGCGGCCCTGGTTCTTTCAACGCACCTGATCGGCGACATTGAGAAGGCGCTGGATGAAGTGATTTTCCTCAAGGATGGCGCGGTGCTGCGCCAGGTAGGTGTGGATGCTCTGCGGGAAGAAAGTGGTCAAAGCGTGGATGAATATTTCCGGGAGGTATACAGATGCTGACCAAACTGTTAAAATATGAGGGCAAGGCCACGGCGCATGTGCTGCTGCCGGTAGCTGGCGGTGTGCTGGCTTTTACAATCGTTGCCGGTCTGGCCAATGCCGTATTGAACAACCTGGGGGATTTGCCTGCTCTGGTGAATTTCTTCCAGGCGATGCTGAATATGATCGCTGTATTGGCACTGATTTTTGTGCTGGGCGTTTGCATATTTGTCAATGTTCAACGATTTTACAAACTGCTTGGCCAACAGGGCTACCTGATGCTGTCCCTGCCGGTGCCGACCTGGAAGCACATTACCGCCAAGCTGATCTGTGCCTGTGCCTGGTCCGTGGCGGTGGCTGCCTACCTGATTCTTTGCGGCTGCATTCTAGGGGGCAGTTTGGCAGATATAACCTTTAACCCCGGGGATGGGATCGTACCCTTCAGCCCGGAAGGGTTTGCAATCGCATGTCTGTTTGTGCTGATCCTGCTGGCCCTTCTGGCCGGGACTTATCTGGAATTCTACCTGGCCTGCGCCATCGGCGGGCAGTTCGGTCAGCAGCGTCTGCTGGCCAGTATCATCGCTTATTTTGTACTGGGCTTTGTGGAACAGATCCTCGGTGTGTTTCTGGTTATCATCGTTGCGGTTGGCGCCGTGCAGGCCAATGCTGCCGGCTGGCTGGAACTCTTCTATAATGTGGACTCGTTCTGGGCAATGTTTTATATGTTGGCTATCTTGCTTGCCTTTGCCGTGCTGGTGGATGCCGTCAAATGGGCCGTCACCCAGTGGCTGATGACCCGCCGTCTGAATCTTGTCTGATCACACAATTCAAAAAGGAGAATGTTGTATGGAAAAACGTCAATATGTATGCCCCAAATGCGGCTGCACTGCGTACGAAACCGATCAAATGCAGGCCACCGGCGGCAACTTTGCCAAGCTGTTCGATGTGCAGAACAAAAAGTTCGTCACGGTCAGTTGCTGCCAGTGCGGTTATACCGAGCTGTACAAGCAGCACGGCGGTGACGGCTGGGATGTGCTGGACTTCCTGATCGGCGGCTGATGCCAAAAGGGGATGACTGGTATGAAGAAGCAAAAATGGGTCCTGCTGCTGGCGGCAATGCTTACCGCGTTTTTGCTGTGCGGCTGCAGCCAGTACGACGATCAGTATGATGATGAGGCTTTCCTGTCTGACAGCGCAAACCATTACGCCGCGATCCAATGGTGGGGCAATATCCAGAAAGACGGCTCCTATGCTTTAAAAGTCGGTAGCTTTTCCGGTGTGAAAACTCTGGGGTCCTTTACGGTAGAAGAAGATCAAACTCTGTGCGAGGTGCAATCCACCCTGACCGGCACCAAGGGGGAAGCCAAACTGCTGGTGCTCAATACCGGGGATGAAACCCTTGCCGCCCAGTGGCCGCTGGGCAGTCAGGACCCTATGTCTGTTACTCTGCCGGCGGGCAAGTATGATCTGCGCATCGCCGGTAAAAGCGCCGGGTTAGAAGGTCAGGTCAGTCTGAGCTTGAACGGAGAGGTGGTATCCTGGAACGATTTGCTGGAAGCGATTCAAGAGAAGACAGAGGAAACGGCCAAAGCAGACCTGCAAGAAACCTTCCGCCGGGCAGCCGACTCGCTGCAGCAAACTTTCGGAGATGGGCAAAATGCTGCATAATGTACAGCTTTACCGAAATCTGAATGAATCTTTACGGCAATGCAAAACATGGCTGTTGACAAACCCTGTGGCTGCCGTATAATGTATTTTGTGTGCATCTGGGGGTAAATTCAATCGCACCCTGCCACATTGGCGTTGTACGTGCTGCTTGCAGCGGCTTTCCCCCGCGGGAAAGACCGTGTAACAAACCTTTGCGGGGCGGCATAAAGCACGCTGACCCGCAGGGGAGCGTTGGCGGCCGAAACCGCAGAAACTGCATCCCTACGGCGGGAAATTCCGCAAAGGGGGATGCAGTAATATGGACGAAAACATCATCGTATCACTGAAAGACATTGTTGTCGATTTTGACGGGCAGAAAGTTCTGGATGGACTTTCGCTTGACATTCACGACAAAGAGTTTGTGACTTTCCTGGGCCCTTCGGGCTGTGGTAAGACCACGACTTTGCGCGTGATTGCCGGGTTTGTTACCCCAAAATCGGGCAATGTCTTTTTTGATGGCAAGGACATCGCCGACCTGCCGCCGTACAAGCGCCCGGTCAACACGGTGTTCCAGAAGTATGCACTTTTCCCGCACCTGAATGTGTTTGAAAATGTTGCCTTCGGTCTGCGGCTGAAAAAGCTGCCCGAGGAGGAGATACGCCCCAAGGTGCTGGAGATGCTGGAGATCGTGGGTCTGAAAGGCTTTGAGCGACGCAGCATCCATCAGTTGTCCGGCGGTCAGCAGCAGCGTGTGGCCATTGCCCGCAGCCTGGTCAACCAGCCCCGGGTCCTGTTGCTGGACGAGCCGCTGGGCGCCCTGGACCTCAAACTCCGCAAGGAGATGCAGCTGGAGCTCAAACGCCTGCAGCGCGAAATGAACATCACCTTCGTGTATGTCACCCACGACCAGGAAGAAGCCCTGACCATGTCCGATACCGTTGTCGTCATGTCGGGCGGTAACATCCAGCAGATCGGTTCGCCCCAGGACATCTACAATGAGCCTCGCAACGCCTTTGTAGCCCGGTTCATCGGGGATTCCAACATTGTGGACGGCGTCATGATCAAGGACTTCCTGGTGAACTTCGGCGGTCACGATTTCACCTGCGTGGACCGTGGCTTCAAGCCCAATGAACCGGTGCAGGTCGTCATCCGTCCCGAGGACGTGCAGATCGTGCCCCCCTCTGTGGGTATGCTGACCGGTCTTGTGCGGGAAGTGATTTTCAAGGGTGTCCACTTTGAGATGCACGTGGATGTGGAAGGCTACGAATGGCTCATCCACTCCACCCAGGCCAGCCAGCCCGGCGAACTGATCGGTATGAATATCGGCCCCGACGAGATCCATATCATGGCCCGTACGGAGGTGTAAGCGATGCTCAAATCCAAAACCTCCCGCTGGCTGGCAGGGCCGTACCTCGTTTGGATGGCGGCCTTCATTGTGGTACCGCTGTTTATTGTGATCTGGTACGCCCTGACCAATACCGACGGCCAGTTCACGTTGGAAAACCTGACCCAGATCGGCCGGTATTCCAGCGTGTTCGCCCGCAGCCTGATCCTGGCAGCGGTATCCACTGTCATCTGCCTGATTCTGGCGTTTCCGGCGGGGTATTTTCTTTCCCGCCTGCGCGCCAACAAGCAGCACATCATGCTTATGCTGGTCATGCTGCCCATGTGGATGAACTTCCTGCTGCGTACCTACGCCTGGATGACCTTGCTGGAGAAAAACGGCCTCATCAACAAATTCCTCGGCCTGTTCGGCATTGGTCCCTTCAATATGATCAATACTTCCGGTGCTGTGGTGTTGGGCATGGTGTACAACTATCTGCCCTTCATGATCCTGCCCATTTATACGGCCATGACCAAGATCGACGATTCCATCATCGAAGCGGCTCAGGACCTGGGCTGCAACATATGGCAGATTCTCTGGCGGGTTCTGGTGCCGCTCACCGGTCCCGGCATTGCCACCGGCATTACCCAGGTGTTTGTTCCGTCGGTTTCCACCTTCATCATCAGCCGTATGTTGGGCGGTGGCTCCAACCTGCTCATCGGTGACTTGATCGAATTGCAGTTCCTGGGCAACTCCTATAATCTCAACCTTGGTTCTGCCATGAGCCTGGTCCTGATGGTCATTGTGCTGCTCTGTATGAGCTTCACTTCCAGCTTCGATGAATCGGAAATGGAAGGGGTGGTGTAAAATGAACAAGAAACAATCCATCATTTTACAGCGCACCTATATCATTCTGATTTTCTGCTTCATGTACCTGCCCATTGCGGTCATGATTGCCTTCAGCTTCAACGAGAGCAAATCCCGTTCCAACTTCACCGGCTTCACGCTGGACTGGTACAAGAGCCTTTTCCATAATGAGATGATCCTCTCGGCCCTGGGGCTCAGCCTGGTATTGGCGCTGGTTTCCAGTGTGCTGGCTACGGTGCTGGGTACGCTGGCCACCATCGGTATCAACTCCATGAGCCGCCGCACCCAGCTGATTGTCAACAATATCAGCTATGTGCCGGTCGTCAACCCCGAAATCATTACCGGTGTTTCCCTGATGCTGCTCTTTGTTCTGGCCCAGAACTTTGGCCTGGGCGGCGAGGGCGGCCTGTTCGGCTGGCCCACGCTGATCATCGCCCACATTACCTTTAATGTGCCGTATGTGATTTTTAACGTCGGCCCCAAACTGCGGCAGCTGGACCCCAGCCTGTATAATGCCGCGCTGGATCTGGGCTGCACACCGCGGCAGGCCTTTTTCAAGGTCATTCTGCCGCAGCTTTCCCCGGCGATTCTCTCAGCGTTCCTCATCTGCCTGACGTATTCCATCGACGACTTCATGATTTCCTACTTCAACTCCGGCACGATGCAGACGTTGCCTATCGCCATCTATTCCATGACCCGCAAAAAGGTCAGCCCCGAGATCAATGCTCTGTCGGCGGTCATGTTCTGCGTGATTCTTGCCATCATCCTGATCTCCAACGCAGCGGATTCCCGCGCCTACCGCAAAAACCAGACGGCGATCCGCAAAGCCATGCAGGAAGAGGGGGACCGCTGATGATGAAAGCAGAAAAACTCTTTGCCGGGGTACTGGCCGCCGGCATGCTGGCAATGGCTTCCGCCCCCTCTGTATGGGCGGAAGGGGAAACCATAACCGTCAACGATGACATCTCTGTTTCGTCGGACTATGACTGGACTCGTTTTGCCGATGATAATATTACCCTCAACGTCTACAACTGGGGTCTGTATATTTCGGACGGCTCTGATGACAGCGTGGACGTCCTTTCTGCCTTTGAGGAACTGACCGGCATCAAGGTCAACTATACCACCTTCGACTCCAACGAAAGTCTGTACGCCAAGATGAAATCCGGTGGCGCCACCTACGATGTGATTTTCCCCTCGGATTATATGGTGGGCAAGATGGCCGCGGAAGGAATGCTGGCCCCGCTGGATTATGAGAATATTCCCAATTTTGCGCAGATCGGCGAAGAATACCTGGGTTGGGATTTCGACCCCGACAACCTCTACAGCGTGCCTTATACCTGGGGTACCACAGGTCTGATTTATAACACCACGCTGGTAGATGAAGCCCCCACCAGCTGGGCTGCCCTGTGGGATGTACAGTACGCCAACAATGTGCTGATGTTCAATAACTCCCGCGATGCCTACGCCATTGCGGCCAAAAAGCTCGGCTATTCCCTGAATCCCGCCTCGGTGGAAGAAGTCGAAACGGTCATGCAGGAACTCAAAACCCAGAAGAGTGTCGTACAGGCCTATGTCATGGACGAGATCTTCGATAAGATGGAAGGCGGCGAAGCCGCCATGGCGCCCTATTATGCAGGCGATGCACTGACGATGATCGAAGAAAATCCCGACCTGGCTTTTGTACATCCCAGTGAGGGTGTGAACTTCTTTGTGGACAGCATGTGCATCCCGGCAAACTCCAACAACAAAGAGGCAGCTGAACTGTTCATCAACTATATGTGTGAACCGTCGGTTGGCCTGGTCAACTGTGATTATATCGGGTATTCCACCCCGATCACAGCGGTATGGGAACAGCTGGACGATGATCTCAAATACAACGAGATTGCCTATCCCGGGGAAGAAGTAATGAACAACGCAGAGGTATTTACTACACTGCCCGACGAGATCAATGCCGCGCTGGACTCCCAGTGGAGCGAGATGAAGAGCTACGAGGAGGGCGGCAGCGGCTGGATGGTCGTGGTGCTGCTGGCGCTGGCGCTGGTCATATCCTTCTTCAATATCTGGCGCAAACTGCGCAAAAAAGTGCGCGACGATTATTGACCTATAGAGAGAAACCGCAGGCTGGCCCTGTGGTTTCTTTTTTGCATTTCCCGGGGCAACGTGCTATAATATTAAGAATTGACAAAAACAGCGTGTTATCAGATTCAGATAAGGAGGGACCGCTATGCCGGAACCGCTTGCCACTTATACCCAACGCTATACTGTATACCGCCACGACGGCGACCATCACGGCAATGTAAAGCCGGGAGCGCTGCTGCGCTATGGCCAACAGATCGCCACCATCCACGCCGAGGCTGTGGGCCTCAATGACGCGTTGTATGCAGCTACCCATACTGCTTATGTGCTGGCCAAACAAGCCCTGCATATCGACCGTACGCCCCGTGTAGACGAGGTCCTGACGGCCGTTACTGAACCGGAGCGGTGCAAGCGTGCGGTCAATAAACGTATTACCACTTTTTATGACCAGACCGGCCAGCAAGTCGCTGTGCTGGACAGCCGCTGGGTACTGATCGACACCGAAAAGCGGTTGATTCTGCGCAAGCATCCCGAGCAGTTCAACGACCAGTGGGCACCGGATGTTCCCTTTGAACTTCCCATGAAGATGGTAAAAGTCGATCCCGCGGAATGTGAGCGCATAGGGGAGTGCGTGGCCACCTATTCCCGCTGCGATATGAACGGCCACATGAACAACACCCGCTATGCAGATATTCTCTGTGATGCTTTGCCGTGGGAAGTATGGGATCAGGGCACAGTAAAAGATCTGAAGATCTATTACCACCGGGAGGTCCCCCGGGGTGAATCCTTTACGCTGCTGCGTGCGCAAACAGGGGAGAAGCAGTACTACTTCTGCGGTTTGCGGGAGGATAAGTCCGCTTTTGAAGCCAGTATAACCTTTGAATAAACCTCAGACACACAAAGGCCGGGTCCCCCATAAGGGACCCGGCCTTTTTCATAATAAACGGTCTTCCTGCGCACATCACAGCCGTTGGCAGCATTTGTGCTGTATAAAAGCTGTCACTTTTCAGTCGTTGTCAAACACCGAAAGCCAATCCGTCGTGAATTCCTGCGGATTTGCTTTTTGTTCTTTTGCTTTTTGGTTTTCAATGACACTGAAGGGCATCAGAAGAGAGTTTTCGATTTCCGACTGGAACAGCAGTTTGGGATTCCGGATACTGTCATCCCGGTTCACTTTTTTCCAGTAGGTATCGTAATCGTAGGTGATGGCCAGCGCTTCCAGCAAGGGGGTCAGTGCACCGTATTTTAGAATGCACTTGTTCAGGCTGCCCAAAAACTGCATATTGGCTTTGCCGTCCATCATGCCTTCGTCCTTGCTTTTGATATTCCGACGGCAAAAATATACGCACAAATGCAGAATATCTTCGTACGCTTCCTTCTGTCCGCTTGTCAGCTTTTCATCCAGTTCTTTTTCGTCAATAAAGCGCCGCAGTGCCTGCAGCATACTCTTCTTTGTGTTTGCATCCTGCGGAACCAAGGTGCTCCCGGCTTCCTCTTCGTGGTCGGCTTCCACGAAGTTTGCCTCATACACAGCATCGTCAGAAGTGCTCTGAGGATGGGGTTCACCTGCTGCACCGGATGTGTACAGCTGATAATTGTCCATATCTTCTAAAATGGACTTCCAAAGATACAGGACCGGAGAAGTCTTTGCTTTTGCTGTAGGAATTACAACTTTTGCATATCGGTTTGCAATTCCCAAAAACCACCGCCGCAGTCCTTTGCATTCGTAAATGATTTCGTTCATCAACTCAAAGAACTGCTGGTCGCCGCCATCGATCAGCGTGTTCTTGCCACGGGCCTTTCCCGCCATATTGGCCATGGTGTTGATGACTACATGCACTGCTTCCAGTTCGGGAGCGGTCAGTTCGGTTTTCAGTCGGTCCATCTCCGCGCGGACTTTGATTTCTTCTTTCAGTTCAGCAGGTTTCTGACCGAAGGAATAGGGGATCGTCGTTTCGGGGGAGGATACATACCCCAGGGACATCACGCTGGAATCCTCGTCGAAACATTCGTCCTCAACCGGCATGTGCACTTTCCGTTTTTTCCGCTTTGTGATGGTGGATGCAATGTCGGTAAGATTTTGCGCGGCTTCACTTTGCGCCACAGGCTCAATCTTTACGGCAATTTCAATGACCTTTGACTTGGCTTTTTTATACACCTCATAGTCAAAAATAATGTCCGTATGACCGTTGATTTCACTTTTGGCTTTATCCAAAACGGTTCTGCGGATATGCGCCCAGTTGGTGGCTGTGCAGTCCACCTGCTTGCGCAGATTGTCAATATCCCACACAAGCGGCTTGCCCTTGGCCTTATTCTGGAGATACAGATTCTGGTAACTTTTGCACAACTCATAAATTCTTACACTATACTGGCTTTTCATCAGCATAATGTAGGTGACATCCATCGTAGTATAGAATTCTTTGAGCTGGATCAGGTGCGGTTTCAGGAACGGGCTCAGGGTAAGGGTGATCTTACCGGTTCGTTTGTCAATTGTTGTCCCGTCAATCCATCGGAACATCGTAATTTTCTGCGTTCCTTCAATTCGGATCCACTGCACCGGGGTATTGGCAATGTCCGAAATATTTTTCTTGACCTGATTGTACATGGACCCATTATGAGGGTCCACGCCGCAGAGCTTCAAAAATTCGTAAATGGACATTTCATAGCGGGGAAGCTCTGTATCAGACGGCTTTATCATTGCAAAAATGTGGAGCATCAGCTTCTGTTGACTGAGCGTCAAGCTATACATCGCATTTTGAATGAGTTCATTGGATTTGCGAACGACTGTCTGGTTGCCGCGTTCACCATAAGTCGCAACAGTTTGCTCTCTTTCTTCAGGGTCTTCTGCCACCAGGGAAGTGAACTCTGTAGAAGTTTTCCGGTTTGCCACGAGCAATGCTCCTCACATGTATTTATTTTTTGACCCGCAAGATAATACCACATTGTGCTTTCTTCGTCAATTATTGTAACTCTCAACACATCTTCAACAATTCACGACAAAACGCCATTTGGTGTATCTTTATCTCTTTATAAAATTTATTTTTTAGATTATAAAGTATGATGTGCTGCAAATAACAACAAGAGTAGGCCGAGATTTACAATGGCATTGTGCAGCAAATAACAATACAACTGTTCCGGAAATTCCAATGTGCGGGCAATAACAACAAGCAAAATCAGGATGAAATGTGCTATGGATAACAACCAAAACGGAAATAAACTGTGCTCTGCATAACAACCAACGAAAAAGAAACGGTA
>DXBP01000009.1 GCA_019116445.1 Candidatus Gemmiger excrementigallinarum | reverse complement strand
ACCATGATGAGGAACTCATGACGCAATTTTTCAGTTACGCAGCACTCCCCTTGTACAAGTATGCTCTGAAGCTTTTGGGAAATCCCACATACGCAGAGGATGCAGTACAAGCCACTTTTATGCAGCTCCTGCAATACTTTGACAATATACGCACATTCAGTAATGAACGCTTCTTGGGCTATGCTCGCAAAGCACTTTTACACCAGTGTGCCGCCATTGCTAAACAGCAGGACAAATTTCCTGCCACCGAAGATTTGGGGAAAAACGAACCCGACCCAGCTGAGCCGATTGTTGACTTCGTAGAACGTAGAGCAACACGTGAAGAGATCCGTCTCTGCATCGAGAAGCTTTCGCCGAGATACCGCTTTATTCTGTATCTGAAATATTTTGAAAACCGTTCTTGTGATGAAGTCGGTGCTATTATGGGGCTGAAAGAAAGCAATGTTCGCACCCTGCTTACTCGCGCCAGGGCGCAGTTGAAACTGATTTATATGCGGGATATTCTTCATGATAACTCCGAATGTAGTACCACCTGTACAGAGTAAAAAGGGTGCATTGCCCAAGAATCGTCAACGAACTAACACCCGTTTGGAAACATCACGCATAAAGCGTGGGAAGGTAAAAAGATGAGCAATATAAAACCGGATGATTTCCGGAAGCATGCTGCCGAAGAAGATTTTTTCCGGCTGGTTGCTATGGAAATCGAATCGGAACAAAACGAGGAATTTCTGGAAGCACAAAATTTGCCAGATCCATCCCCTGAAGTTTTACAGCGCATGCAGACAAATTTGCAAATGACAATGCGTCGTACTCGCAAGCGGAAACGTCGCCATACTATTTTTCTGCACCTGGGCAGATTCACGGCGTGCGCGGCTGTAGTGTGCTGCATATTAATTTCAGGAGTCTATTTCAATGTGGATGCGGCCAGGAATTCAATTAATAATTTTGTGCTGGAATTGTTTGACGATCATGCAGTTGTCAGAACCAGCCCCACTCAAACAAGCACTGGAGCTCTACTCCCAATAGATTGGCGCGGCCCTTTTGAACCGACCTGGATCCCATCCAGATTTAATAGTGTGCAAGCAATCAATCTCGACTTAAATTGGATTCTAAAATATTCAAATGAATCTGCCACCCAAAGTATAGCAATTTATATCTGGACCGGTGCTTATGCTCCAACTGTCGATATCGAAGGCACCACCTTACTTGAACAAGATAAAATTAATGGTTTTCCCGTTAGCTTATATACAAAAGAATCAAAAAGCAGCTGCATATTATTATGGACAAGGGATGATTATGTAGTAATGATTAGCGGCTCTCTTTCTTCCGAAGAGGCAAAAAAAATAGCAGAAAATTTGGTTTTTTAGTGTAACCTTTTTTATTTTTCCCTCTCTAAGATATCAGTTCGGTAATTTCGAAAAATATCTTAAGAAAGGTTGATAAACTTGAAAAAACTCCTATCCATTATTTTATGTACACTTTTTCTTTGTGTTGCTTCCACAACCACTTTTGCTGAAAGCACACGTTCTTCAGAAGCCACACCTTATATAGAAGCTCGATACAACGAGTTTACTACGGTTTACGCAGGTCTTGTCAAAACCGGTTTAGGCTTTTACCATATTGAAGGTGGTGCGGGAACTTATGACAGTGATTTGCGAATTGACATCACATTAACAATTGAAGGTTGCAATTCTTCCGGAAATTACGTCCCCATTGACGGCTTTAAGTGGACCGCTTCCGACTACTATGCCGTCGCCACACAAGCAACTCGTGCTTTGTCTGGTGGTGCCTATAGAGCCCATACAGTCGCAAAATGCTATCGCAACGGAGTTCTTCTAGAAACTGTCGAAGCCTATAGTGACGTCGTCAACGTTCCGTTCTAATTTTCGTTTGTATAGGCAATAATATTTTATTGTATATTGTATGCGCTCCAGAGTGTATAAACAAATCATTTCTTTATCTATCTTCTCTGCCCTTTATATCAGGATTAGTGTCTCGTGCACAATACAATAAAGTAAAGATGATACAGTATAGGAGACTCGGGAAGAATGTTTCTGTACCTGCCGGTAAAACAGCAGTTGTATCAGGAAGACTTGGGGAATTACATATCCTACGGTATCGCAGCATGGGAACTTCCCGCCATGCATCACACGCCCTGCATTTTTGTTCCCGATGTAACACCGAACAGACGGGATGCAACTCGCCTGTCCTGGCAATGTACTGTAGGCCAGCTCGATCCGACGCAACTGGAAGATGTGGTTGAAGATTTTATTCCGTAACCACCTATGCCCTAAAAATGTCTGACGGCCTGTACTATCAGGCCCCACCCGTATGTTACCGAACCAACAACGCCCACACAAAAGTGTGGGCGTTGTTTCTTTTTTATTTTTATCGTTTTAACGATCATTTTAAGCAGTCCAAAATCCTGTACCAACCCCATCCGGTCGGCGGTATAGTATTCGCTGCGCTTGATCTCACCCGGCAGGTCGATGCCGGTGGCTTCCCGCAGGCCGAAGGCCTCAAAGTAATTACAGAAGTTTTCCTTACCCAGCCGTGCGCCGATCTGGATAAAACAGGGATTGCAGCTGACTGCCAGCCCCTGGGCGAAGGTTTCCACGCCATGAACGTGCCCATTGGCACAGCGGAACCAGGTGCCCGCCACATTGATCTTACCGGCGCAGACAAAAGTATCATCAGGCGTGCAGACGCCGGTATCCAGGGCAGCTGCTGCAGTGATGAGCTTGAAAACACTGCCCGGTTCATACAAATCACTGATAGCCTTGTTGCGCCACTGGGTCTGCTGGGCCTCCTGCAGCGCTGCGCTTCGTTCCTCGCCTGTAAGCGCATCCACGGCGGCCCGTGTTTCTTCATTGATGATCCGCCGGGGCGTGTTGGGGTCGTAGTCCGGCTGGCTGGTCATGGCCAGGATGGCGCCTGTCTGCACATCCATCACGATGCCCACACCCCGCTGCGCTACGTTGTGCTCCCGCACGGCGGCATCCATGGCACTTTCCAGCCAATGCTGGATATTGGCGTCAATGGTCAGTGTCAGCGTATTGCCGGGGATCGCTTCCACCAGCGTCTGGTAATGGGTAGGCATATCGTACCCCCAGGCATTTTTGGCGGTCAGGATTTCCCCGTTCTGCCCGGTGAGTTGTTCGTTATATTCCAGTTCCAGACCCCACAGGCCTGCATTGTCCACATCGGTAAAGCCCAGGATACCGCCCATGAAGTCCCCCTGCGGATACACCCGTTTGGTATCCTGCCGGATCTGGATGCCCTCTGCCCCATGCTCGGTGCACCAGTTGCGCACCGCATCGGCCGTTTCCCGGTCCACGCGCCGGCTCAACAGGCAGTCGTTGGAGGTGCGCTGGCTGAATTTTTCCAGCGTTTCCTCATAATCGATTTCCAGGATTTCGCTCAACGCCTGGGCTGCCGGCTGTACAAGGGCATCGTCCAGTTCCCGCGGGGAAGCCCGGATGGTCCAGCAGGTTTCACTGGCGGCCAGCAGGGTGCCGTCCGCGGAGTAGATCTCGCCCCGGGCCGCCGGCAGCGTCGCCCCCCGCAACTGCTGATCCGCCGCCCGGGCAGCATAGCCTCCGGGGTCCAATACCTGCAGCGTAAACAGCCGGACCAGCAAGCCACCAAAGCAGACAACGGCCAAAACCGCCGCCAGAAACCGTGCCCGCCGCCGCATCAGTCGATTTTGCTGCGGGGTGAGATGACGCATACCGCTCCCTCCTTTCGGCGCAGGAATTCTACCTTTCGCCGCTGTTTCACCCTATGCCTGTGATTCCGTCAAAATGCCGAATTTGTGCCCGCAAATTCTCCCTATCGCCGATTGACGTTTGTACAAAGGTAGGGTATACTGTAAACAATCACATTGACAATTTCTTGTCAATTCGTTAGGAGGTCATTCCCATGGCAAGATTTACGTTACCTCGCGACCTGTATCACGGCCCCAATGCGCTGGAAGCGCTCAAGACGCTCCCCGGTAAGCGCGCTATGATCTGTGTCGGCGGCGGTTCTATGAAACGCTTTGGATTCCTGGATCGCGCGGAGGCCTACTTAAAGGAAGCCGGCATGGAAGTTGCCCTGTTTGAGGGTATCGAACCCGACCCGTCGGTGGAGACCGTCATGAAGGGCGCTGCTGCCATGGAGGAATTCCAGCCTGACTGGATCGTCGCAATCGGCGGCGGTTCCCCCATTGACGCGGCCAAGGCCATGTGGATCAAGTATGAATACCCTGACATTACCTTTGAGGATATGTGCAAGGTATTCGGTATTCCCCCGCTGCGGCGCAAAGCGCATTTCTGTGCGATTTCTTCCACTTCCGGCACCGCTACCGAGGTGACGGCGTTCTCCATCATCACCGACTATGCCAAGGGCATCAAGTATCCCATCGCCGACTTCGAGATCACGCCCGACGTGGCCATCGTGGACCCCGAACTGGCCCATACAATGCCCAAGAAGCTGGTGGCGCACACCGGTATGGATGCCATGACCCATGCCATCGAGGCGTATGTTTCCACCGCGAACTGCGACTTTACCGACCCGCTGGCGCTGCACGCCATTGAGATGATCCAGGAGGATCTGGTAGGCAGCTACAACGGCGATATGGCCAAACGCGATGCCATGCACAACGCTCAGTGCCTGGCCGGCATGGCGTTCTCCAACGCGCTGCTGGGCATCGTCCACAGCATGGCGCACAAGACCGGCGCGGCTTTTGCCGACTACGGCGCCCACATCATCCATGGTGCCGCCAACGCTATGTACCTGCCCAAGGTCATCGCGTTCAACGCCAAAGACCCCACCGCCAAGAAGCGCTACGGCGTGATTGCCGACAAAATGCACCTCGGCGGTGAGAACGATGACGAAAAGGTCGCCCTGCTGATCAAGTATCTGCGCGGCATGAACGATGATCTGAACATCCCGCACTGCATCGGTCAGTACGGACCGGACTCCTATCCCTGTGAGAAAGGCTTTGTGCCCGAGGAAGTATTCCTGGAGCGCCTGCCTGAGATCGCCAAAAATGCCATCGGCGACGCCTGCACGGGTTCCAACCCCCGTCAGCCCTCCCAGGAGGAAATGGAAAAGCTGCTGAAATGCTGCTACTATGATACCGAGGTAGACTTCTGATCCATACAACTGTGCGGCAGTTTTTGGCTGCATAGTGGGAACACGCTCTCTGTAAAGCAGAGAGCGTGTTCTTTTTTGTTTGCCCGGGGTGCTGCCGGCGGAAAGAGCGCGTTCCTTGACAGATTTGGTCTATCGTGATAGACTTTTTGTAATTGGTCTATTGTAGTAAACCGCCTTATAGACAAGAGGTTCTTTCATGTTTTCTGTCAAACGCTGTTCTGCCGCTCTGGCAGCCTTTCTTTTTGCCTTGCTGCTGCCGGCATCGGTCTGCGCCGAGAATCGCAAGCAAGCACTGACCGACCAGCAGATCCAGGCCCAACAGGCATACGAAGACGCCCAAAAGGAACTGAACGAGATACAGTCCCAGCAACAGGAAACCGAATCTCAGATCGGGCAGCTGGAAGGGCAGGCAGCGCAGGTGGCGGGACAATTGCAGAATGTGTATGTTTCGCTGCAGGATGCGGAGCGGGAGATGCTGGTCCAACAGGCCGCCGCTGATCAGGCCGCCCAAGCTCTGGCAGAAAAGCAGGCCGAGTATGACGCCTGTTTTACCCGCAGCCAGGAGCAGATGCGTGCCATGCAGATGCTGGATGGCGGCGGTGCCATCGGATTGCTGTCACAGGCAAAAAGTTTGTACCAGTTGTTGACCTTCGCCGACGTTTTGCAGCAAATTTCTTCCAAAAACAGTGAGATCCTTACGGTATTGACTGAACAGGCACAGGCTTTGTCGGAAGCGAAGCAGAAAGCCGAAACCGCCCGGCAGCAGGCTGAAGCTGCCAAAGCGGCGCTGGATGCACAACAAGCGCAACTCAGCGGTATGCAGGCCGAACTTGAAACCGCTTTGCAGCAGGCCAACGAAACCCTGAGTGCGCAGGAATCAGCAGCACAGGCGCAGACCGTAGTGACCGAAGCAGCCAAAAAGGCCTACGAAGATGCCACCGCAGCGCTGGATGCCTATGTGCGGGCCCAGAGTGACCGGTACACCACCGCCGATCTGGTTCTGACCAGTCTGGATTTCCGGTGCCCGCTGGACAGTTACAGCAGTATCACCACACAGTTCGGGGAAGCGGACCCGTGGGGCATCCCCCACCGCGGCACCGACTTTGCCGCCCCCAACGGCACACCCATCTATGCCATTGCCGACGGCATCATAAGCGCCGCCGGGCCGGTGAACAGCTACGGGAACTGTGTGCAGGTCAGTCACGGCACCGCCAGCGACGGCAACCGCTACGACAGTCTGTATGCCCACATGAGCCGCATTGCCGTCAACCAGGGGCAGACCGTGCAAAAAGGCGAGGTGATCGGCTATGTAGGCAATACCGGGAATGTGTACGGTGCCAACGGCGGGTATCATCTGCATCTGGAATTGCGCGTCAACGGCAGCCGTGTCAATCCCCTGGCCTATGTACCCCGCTGACAGTTTCAGAAAGGAGGTGGCAGAGAATGTTTTCCCACCTGTTGGAAAATCCCGTGGGAGATTTGTTATACGCTGTAGGATTTTTTGTGGAATACAATCTTGTCCGGCTGCTGCGGACGCTGTCCGCTGTGGGGCGATGGCTGCGTCGGTCCGTGGGCAATCTGCTGATTGTGGCACTGCGCCCGCCCGTGCAGGCCCTGCTGGACCTGGCTGCCGCGCTCCACTCTCCGGGACGGTTCTTTATGGGATACCTTCTGCCGGTTGCCGCAACAGCCGGTCTTCTGGTCCTCGTACACACCGGGCTTTCGCTGCCTTTTGCACTGCGCGTCACCGTCAACGGGCAAACCGTCGGCTATGTTGCCAGCGAGGAAGCCTTCGACAACGCCCGCGCCGATGTGCTGGCCCGTGTGAATTCAGCCCGGGAACTGCTGGCCGCCGACAGCGAAACCCTTTCCTGGGATGTGGAATCCTCCTACACCCTCTCCATCAGTGCCAGCACCATGACCGAAAGCGAAGTTGCCAACGAGATTCTGCGCATCAGCGGCAGCGAGATCAGTGAGGGCACCGCCGTATACATAGACGGGGATCTGCGCTATGTCACCACCGAGGGGGATCATCTGCGCAGCTACCTGAATCGCATCAAGGCTCCCTGGGAAGATCCGGCCAGCAGCACCACACGGGTAAGTTTTGCCCACGGGCTGCGGCTGGTAGACGGCATCTATCTGACGGATTCCGTGGTTCCTTACGCCGATGTGCTGGCAGGATTACAGGCCAACGAGGGCGAGGCCCTGCAGGTGAAAGTCAGCGAAAGTGTGACCGAAACCCAGGAAATCCCCTACGATACCCAGACCCAGGAGGACAGCGAACTGGATTTTGGCAAAAGCGAAACTGTACAGCAGGGCGTTCCCGGCAGTGAAGCCGTCACCCGGGAGCTGACCTACATCAACGGCACGCTCATCGACGACCAGGTGGTGGATGTCCAGGTCCTGCAATCCCCCACACCGGAGATCATCCGCCGGGGCACCCGGCTGAAAAATGGCATGATCGGCAAGTTGGGCACCGGCACCTTCATCTGGCCGGTACCGCAGTACAAGTCCATTTCCCGCTGGGCCAACCTGCAGGTACGGGGCGGCCACCGCGGCGTGGACATCGCAGCCCCCTACGGCACACCGATCTGCGCCTCTGACAGCGGCACCGTGGTGGAAGTGGTCAAAATGCACTACAGTTGGGGAAACTATGTGACCATCGACCATGGCAACGGGTACAAAACGTTGTACGCCCACATGTCCAGTTTTGCGGTGCAACTGGGCGACACCGTCACCCAGGGACAGGTCATCGGCTATGTGGGTTCTACCGGGGATTCCACCGGCAACCATTGTCACTTTGAAATGAGTTACAACGACGTACTGTTCAGCGCTTACGACGTATTCCCCAATATGCCCACCCGAAATCCCGACTTCTAAGCAAACAGCCCCCTGCCGTGAAGGCAGAGGGCTGTTTATTCTTGTTTATTTGGCGCCGCGGCCTGCAAAGACCACGACCACGGTTTTGAGCAGGATCTTGACATCGTTCCACAACGACCAGTGATCGATATACCGGACGTCCAGCCGGACCACTTCCTCGAAGTTTTCGATGTTGCTGCGTCCGCTGATCTGCCACAGACCGGTAATGCCTGGCTTCATGCTTAGGCGGCGCTTGTGGTGGCTTTCATACTGCTTGTACTCATCCACCGTGGGCGGCCGGGTGCCCACCAGTGACATATTGCCCATCAGTACATCAAAAAACTGCGGCAGTTCGTCGATGCTGGTGCGGCGGATGAAGCGCCCCACTTTTGTGATGCGCGGATCATCCTCCATCTTGAACATCAGGCCGTCCATCTCATTCTGGGCCATCAGTTCCTTTTTGCGGGCTTCGGCATCCACATACATACTGCGCAGCTTGTGGATGTAGAAATACCGGCCGTTGAGTCCCACCCGCTTCTGGCGGAAGATCAGGGGGCCGGGACTTTCCAGCTTGAGGGGGATGGCCACGATGGCGATGATGGGAATACTGATGAGGCAGCCCACCAATGCGCCTGCAATATCCATGATCCGCTTGAGCATCATGTCCCGCAGTTCCAGCTCGATGGTGCCCATCGTCACGATGTTGCCGCCGGCACAGCGCCCCAGATCACGGCTCAGCCGTGCTGCACTGGTTTCGTCACAGCAGACTTCCTCGATGCGGTCCAGCATTTTGAGCCGGAAGTGCACGGTCAGGCCCATGCTCTCCATCTCTTCCAGGTAGGGAATGAAGGACTCGCCGCTGTCCATCGGAATGTCCACATAAATCTCATCCAGGGCGGCCCGGCGAATCCAGTCCATAAAGGCATCAAAGTTTGCCCGCACCGGCACCCCTTCAAACTCCCGGCCGATCTCTTCCGCCGGGGCATCCAGCAGCACCACGCCGCACACCCGCTTGGACCAGTCATCCCGCAATTCGTGAATGACGGCCGCCGCATGGTCCACGGTGGACAGAATCCCCACAAGGCTTTCCATTCCGCTTCGGTTCTGCGAATGAAGCAGATACCGTTTGAGCAAAGTGTGCGCCAGCGGCATCATCAGGGCATTGACCATGGGCACCGCCACCGCAAAGTAACGGGAGTCCAGCATTTCGGCCTTGGCCAGCAGCATCAGCGCCGAATAGACCGCCGCCATCAAAACGTTGAACCGGATGGAAAGCGCTGCCTCGCGCCCCGCCGTGCGGGTGACGATATTTTCCCGCTGGTTGAAGAAAAAGAAGGTCATGATAAAAGCCACGACCACCAGACAAAGCGTCTGGACCCAGTCGCTGACACTGTAGGGCACAATGCGCCCCAACAGTCCGTCGGTAATCAGCCAGGCCAGCAGTACACTGAAGCCCAGCGTGAGGAGGTCCAGCGCGAAGACATAAGCATATTGCAGTTTTTCGCGTTTATTGATCATTCCTGTTTCCTGTTTCCCTCTCCGTCCCTTGCCGTCCGAAGAGCCTAGTATCCATACTATCGGTATATTGTACCATGTTTGGGCCGTTTTTTCAATTCCGGGCATTGGATTGTCAGCAGAGTGTCATTTTTTCCCTCCGGTATCTCCGGAGCCCGCTCCGGATTTCACTTTCTTTTGTCGATACCTTTACTTGCCGCACCTCTTGTGATACAATGCTTTCGATAATAAAGTTGCGCCGGCTATGTGGCACAGCTGCAACATTGCAAGGAGTTTTCCGCCATGGATCATATAGACCGCAAAATCATCGACATTCTGCAAAAGAACGCCCGCGCCCCGCTGAAAGAGATCGCCGACCATGTGTTTCTTTCCAGCCCGGCTGTTTCGGCACGCATCAGCCGACTGGAACACGCCGGGATTCTTTCGGGGTACCAGGCCCAGATCGACGCCCCCAAACTCGGCTACATGGTCAAAGCCTTCATCAACCTGGATATGGACCCCCAGCGCAAACCGGAGTTTTATCCGTATATCCAGCAATGCCCCCAGGTGGTGGAATGCAACTGCGTGACCGGTGACTACAGCATGCTCATTGAAGTTCTGTTCGGCACCACCCAGGAACTGGACCAGTTCATCAACCATCTGCAGCAGTTTGGCCGCACCCATACCCAGATCGTGTTTTCCACCCCGGTGGAGCACCGCGGTGTGCCGGTATCGGCCCCTGAAGAAGCCTGATTTTTCCCCCTTACGCCCGCCTTGCAAAAAGGCGGGCTTTTTTTGCGTTTGCCTATTGACAACTGTGTATACCGTGTATATACTGTAAATATCGAATATGTACAGTTCGATGATAAGGAGCGCTTCATGGAAATTTATCTGTCCAATTCCGGCCAGGAACCGATCTACGCACAGATCACGCGGCAGATCAAGGAACAGATCCTGTCCGGCCAACTGCACGCAGGGGACCCGCTGCCCAGCATCCGCCTTCTGGCCAAAGAGCTGCGCATCAGTGTCATCACCACCAAACGTGCCTACGAGGACCTGGAATCCGCCGGGTTCATCTTTACCCAGCCGGGGCGCGGCAGCTTTGTAGCCGCCCAGAATCCCGCGCTGGTACGGGAAGAACATTTAAAGAAAGTCGAAACCTGCCTGCAGGGGGCTGTGGATGCCGCCCGGCAGGGAGGGATCGGCTATGAGGAAGTATGCGAAACGTTACGCCTTTTATGGGAGGGCTGAACATGACCAACGAAGCAGCCGTACTGCGCGGCGTACAGAAGCGGTACAACGATTTCACACTGGGGCCTGTTGATCTGACGGTTCCCGCCGGTACCATTGTGGGGCTGGTGGGAGAAAACGGTGCCGGTAAAACCACCACACTGAAGCTGCTGTGCGGCGTAAACCCTGCGGACGCCGGAGAAATCACATTGCTGGGCAGCCAGCCGTCTGACCCGGCAGCCCGTGCCCGGCTGGGGGTCGTCTTTGAGGATGCCTACTTTTACGGCGGGCTGAACGCTAAGCAAATCGGCAAAAGCATGAGCGGCATCTTTGCCGCCGCCTGGGATGCCCCCGCCTACGCCGACCTTTTGCAGCGGTTCGGGCTGGACGCACACAAAAAGGTTTCGGAATACAGCCGCGGCATGCGGATGAAGCTGAGCCTGGCCACCGCCCTGGCCCACAACCCCGACCTGCTTGTACTGGACGAAGCTACCGCCGGGCTGGACCCGGTGGTGCGCGGGGAGATGCTGGACCTGTTCCTGGAATTCATCCAGGATGAGGGGCACAGCATCCTGATGAGCAGCCACATCACCAGCGATCTGGAACAGGTGGCCGATTCCATCGCCTACCTGCACCACGGCAAGTTGCTTTTCCACGAGGAAAAGGATGCCCTGCTGCAGGAATACGGTCTGCTGCGCTGCAGCCGCTCCCAGCTGGAGAAATTGCCCGCAGGCATCGTGGTGTATACCCGGGAAGGAGCCTTCGGTTGCGAGAGCCTGGTCAAAGGCCGTACAGAAGTGCAGCAGTTTCTGCCGGAAGCCGTCTGCGACCCGGCAGCCATTGATGACATCATGCGTTTTTACAGTGGGAGGGACGCACAGTGAAAGGTTTGTTATATAAGGATTGGGCCCTGATTGCGGGTGGATACAAAACCAACTTTCTCTTTCTGCTGGTTTTCTACGGGTTGCTGACGGTGGTTGCCCGTATGAGCTTTCTGGCTTATGCCATGATCTTTGTGCTGGGGCTGTATGCTACCTCCACCATCGGCATGGACGAAAACAGCCATTGGGATGCTTACGCCCACACCCTCCCTGTCACCCCCGGGCAATTGGTAGCGGTAAAATACTGGCTGACCCTGATTCTCACGGCGGCCAGCATCCCCCTGGCCGTTCTACTTCTTGCGCTGATGCCCGATTCCAAGCCTTCGCCTTTTGAGGCTGCACTGGGGCTGGCGGCGGCCAGCACCGTGACATTGATCTATTTTTCTTTTGTCATTCCCCTGTCCTACAAGTTCGGGACAGCCAAGGCCCGCAGCTGGGTTTCCATTTCCATTCTTGTGGTGGCCTTTGGACCGGTGGCTCTGCTCGCGCTGCTGCCGGAACAGGTTACCGCCCCCATCAAAAACGCGGTTTCCTCGTTGGATATCAATATCACCTCCACCTGGTCCGAGTCATCCTTTACAGCAGCTGTAATTGGTGCTTCGCTACTCGTTTCACTGGTATGTATGGTCATCAGCTGGGCCGTCAGCGTGCGCATCTACACCCGCAAAACCTATTGAACCCAAAAACGGAGCGCTCCCCTGCCGGGAGCGCTCCGCTTTTTTATAAGTATAGTCACAGCCAGCCGCCGCTGTGCAGAATGAAGATCCAGCCGGTAAGCGTCAGGGCCGAAAGCAGTGTCGTCGCCGCGATGGCACTGGCGGTCAGCACGCCCTCGTGCCCCATATTTTTGGCCATAACGTAAGAACTGGGAGTGGTGGGGCTGCCCAGCATAATGAGCAGCGCGATGAGCTCCTTTTCCCGGAAGCCCAGTGCCAGGGCACAGGGAATGAAGATGGCTGCCAGCCCCACCGTTTTGATCAGCGCCGCCACCAGCGTGGGGCCGGCTTTCTTCAGCGCCTTGGGCCCCTCGAAGCTGGCACCGATGGACAGCAGCGCCAGCGGTGTGGTCAGCGAAGCCAGGCTGTCCAGCGTTTTGTTCGCTATGGCAGGCAGTTCCACCGGCAGCAGGCTGAACACCGTACCCGCAAGGATGCCCAGCAAAATCGGGTTGGTGATGACCCCGTAGAGCAGCTGCTTTACGGTGGGCGCCCCGTGCTGTTCCCCGGGGGATTCGATCATCAGAATCAGCACCGCAAAGATATTGAACAGCGGCACGCTGCCCAGAATCATCAGCGGCGCCATACCGGCTTCGCCGTAAATGTTCTGGATAAACGCCACGCCCAGCACCGCCGCGCTGCTGCGGTAGGATGCCTGCACAAACTCGCCGATGATGCTTTTATCCCGCATCAGCACCCGGGCCAGCCCCCAGATCACCAGAATACTGATGAGCGTTGCCCCGGCACAGAACAGCACGAATTTGGGCTGGAAATCATGAACCATATCCACATCTGCCATGTCCAGAAAGAGCATGATGGGCAGGGTGATTTTAAAGGTCAGTTTGTCACACGCCTTGCAGAATTCCTTGGGCAGAAAGCCCAGCCGCCCCAGAATACCGCCCGCCACCATGACCAGAAAAACCGGCAGCGTGGCGTCCAGGCTGAAAATCAGATTTTCCATATACTGCTTCCACTCCCCTATACACCAAAACGGGCCTTGTACAGCCCGACTCGTTTATGGTATCATGAAGCTGCTTATTTTGCAACTCTCTGCCGCAGCAGGGTGGTTTTGGGCTGTTTTTGTGCGCTGTACGCACAAAAAATGCCAAATGCGCCTTGACAAAGGGGTAGACAGCCTGCTATAATAAGTTGCTGTGCCAAACGGCACAGTTTATCCTTGCCCTTTGCGTGGGCAAAGGGCCATACGTCCAAAAGGAGGTGCACAGAATATGGCTAAGTACGAAACCATGATGGTTACCACCGCCAACCTCGACGAGGAGGCTTCCGCCGCTCTGATCAACAAGTTCAAGAACCTGATCGCGGCGAACGGTACGATCGATTCTGTTGATGATTGGGGCAAGAAGCGTCTCGCCTATCCCATCAACGATGAGACCGAGGGTGTGTACACGGTGATCAAGTTCACCAGCGAGCCCGATTTCCCGGCTGAGCTGGATCGTGTTTTCAAGATCACTGAAGGCGTTCTTCGCAGCATGACCATTGCTGAGGAGGAGTAAGGAGACCGAAAATGCTGAATGTTGTTGCTATTATGGGCCGCCTTGCTCGCGACCCTGAACTTCGCCAGACTACGTCCGGCAAAAGCGTGGCATCCTTTACCATTGCGTGTGATCGCAACGGCAAACGCGATGCCAGCGGCCAGAGCCAGGCTGACTGGATCCCCGTTACGGCGTGGGACCGCACGGCGGAATTTGTGTGCAAGTATTTCCAGAAAGGTTCGCTGATTGCCGTGGACGGCCGTCTGCAGAGCCGGTCCTACCAGGACAAGAACGGAAACAACCGCACCGCTATTGAGATCGTGGCCAACAACGTCAACTTTGCCGGACCCAAATCCGCCAACGCCGCACCCGGCATGGGCGGCGCCAGCTACGGCGCTCCCATGGCAGACCCCGCCGCCCGCCCTGCTGTGCAGCAGGCACCTGCGCCGAGCTATTCCGCCGGCAGCAACGATGACTTTGCACTGATCGAGGACGAAGGCGACCTGCCGTTCTAACAAATCGATTGTAGAATTCCAACAAGGAGGTTACCACAATGGCTATGGATCGTTCTTCCCGCCCGATGCATCGTGGCCGCAAGAAGGTTTGCAGCTTCTGCGTCGATCGCGTTGAGCACATTGATTACAAGGATCTGCCCCGCCTGCGCAAGTACGTGAGCGAGCGCGCCAAGATCATTCCCCGCCGTGTGACCGGTACCTGCGCGTTCCATCAGCGTGAGCTGACGGTCGCCATCAAGCGTGCCCGTTATATGGCGCTGATGCCCTACGTGAGCGACTAATCGCCCCGGCATCCAACCGTGCAAAAAAGAGCAGCTCTTGCGAGCTGCTCTTTTTCTTTTGCTTTTGTGCCAAACAAAAACCGGGCAGTCCCCTTCAGGGGCTGCCCGGTTGCTTTGTGTACACGGATCAGGAGCTGAACCGGTCGCGCAGGTTCTTGAAGAAGCCCTTGCGCTTCTCGTAGTTCTCGTCCTTGAGGCTGTCCTCAAAGGCTTTCAGCGCCTCGCGCTGGGTGCGGTTGAGTTTTTTGGGAATCTCGACCTCCACGATGACGTACTGGTCACCGCGGCCGCGGCCGTTGAGGTACTGGATGCCCTGGCCGCGCAGGCGGAACTTGGTGCCGCTCTGGGTCCCCTCGGGAATCCGCTGGGCCACCTTGCCGTCCACGGTGGGCACCTCGATCTCGCCCCCCAGGACTGCTTGGGAGTAGGTAATGGGCACACGGACGTAGACGTCATAGCCATCACGCTCGAACACGGCATCCCGTTTGACCGTTATGTGGACGATCACATCACCGGCAGGGCCGCCGTTGCTGCCTGCATCGCCCTGGCCGCGCAGTGCAATGTTCTGGTCGTCATCAATACCTGCGGGGATCTTGACTTCCAGCGTTTTGCGGGCACTGGTCTTGCCGGTGCCGCGGCAGGTCTTGCAGGGGTTCTTGATGATGGTGCCCCGGCCGCCGCAGTGCGGGCAGGGCTGCTGGCTCTGCATCACACCGAAGGGGGTGCGCTGGGAGGTCACCACATAACCGCGGCCACCGCAGTTGGTACAGGTTTCGGGGGCGGAACCGGCCTCGCAGCCGTTGCCGTTACAGTCGGGGCAGGTCTGCTGCCGGTTGATCGTGATCTTTTTGGCGCAGCCATGGGCCGCCTCCTCAAAGGTCAGGATCACGCTGGCCTGAATATCATGCCCCTTGCGCGGCGCGTTGGGGTTGGCACGGGAAGAGCCGCCGAAGCCGCTGAACCCGCCAAAACCACCACCGAAGATATCGCCAAAGATATCGCCCAGATCCACACCGCCGGCACCAAAGCCACCGAAACCGGCGCCGCCGCCCTGGCCGGCCCCATAGTTGGGGTCGACCCCGGCAAAGCCGAACTGGTCATAGCGTTTGCGTTTTTCCGGGTCGGAAAGAATATCGTGGGCCTCGTTGACCTCCTTGAACTTTTCCTCGGCAACTTTATCACCGGGGTTCAGGTCGGGGTGGTACTTTTTGGCCAGTTTGCGGTAGGCGCTTTTGATCTCGGCATCGGTGGCGTTTTTGCCCAGACCCAGCACCTCATAGTAATCACGTTTTTCTGCCATAGAATCAATCCCCTCTATTTGGGCTTTCTCTCAATTAACCCCGCAAGGGCCGCCGCCTTGCCGGGCGGCGGCCTTTGTTTCAGGGTTCAGATTGTAAAATCAGACTTCGTGGAAGTCGGCATCCACAGCGCCGTCATCCTTGGGCTGGCTGCCGCCCTGGGCACCGTTGTCGGCACCGGGCTGCTGGGCACCCTGGCTCTGCGCGGCCTGCTTGTAGACCTTCTCGCTGATGGCGTAGAACGCCTTCTGCAGGTCATCCTGCTTGGCCTTGATGTCGTCGATGGAGCCGGACTTCAGAGCCTCTTTCAGGGCAGAGAGCTTGGTCTCCACGTCGCTCTTCTCCTCAGCGGTGATCTTGTCGCCAAACTCGTTCATGGCCTTCTCGGTCTGGAACACCATCTGGTCGGCGTTGTTGCGCACGTCCACTTCCTCACGGCGCTTCTTGTCCTCGGCGGCATACTGCTCGGCGTCCTTGACAGCCTTGTCGATGTCGTCCTTGCTCATGTTGGTGGAAGCGGTGATGGTAATGCTCTGCTCCTTGCCGGTGCCCAGATCCTTGGCGCTGACGTGCACGATGCCGTTGGCGTCAATGTCGAAGGTAACTTCGATCTGGGGCACGCCACGGGGCGCCGGAGCAATGCCATCCAGGTGGAAGGTTCCCAGGCTCTTGTTGTCCTTGGCAAACTCACGCTCGCCCTGCAGGACGTTGACTTCAACGCTGGGCTGGTTATCCGCAGCGGTGGAGAAGATCTGGCTCTTCTTGGTGGGGATGGTGGTGTTGCGGTCGATGATCTTGGTGCAGACACCGCCCAGGGTTTCGATACCCAGGCTCAGCGGGGTAACATCGAGGAGCAGCAGGCCCTTGACGTCGCCCTGCATAACGCCGCCCTGGATGGCAGCGCCGACAGCAACACATTCATCGGGGTTGATGCCCTTGAAGGGCTCGCAGCCCAGTTCCTTCTTGACGGCGTCGTAGACGGCGGGGATACGGGTGGAGCCACCGACCATCAGGACCTTGGCCAGGTCGGAAGCCTTCAGGCCGGCGTCGGCCAGAGCCTTGCGGACGGGGGTCATGGTGCGGTCCACCAGGTCAGCGGTCAGCTCATTGAACTTGGCGCGGGTCAGCGTCATATCCAGGTGCTTGGGGCCGTTGGCATCGGCGGTGATGAAGGGCAGGTTGATGTTGGTGGAAGTAGCGCTGGACAGCTCGATCTTCGCCTTCTCGGCCGCTTCCTTCAGACGCTGGGCAGCCATCTTGTCCTGACGCAGGTCGATGTTGTTCTCACGCTTGAAGTCCTCAGCCATCCAGTCGATGATGCGCTGGTCGAAGTCGTCGCCGCCCAGGTGGGTATCACCGTTGGTGGCCAGAACCTCGGTAACACCGTCGCCCATCTCGATGATGGAAACGTCGAAGGTGCCGCCGCCCAGGTCGT
>DXBP01000067.1 GCA_019116445.1 Candidatus Gemmiger excrementigallinarum | reverse complement strand
AGCCCCGCAGGGCGCAAAGGCGCTTTTGATGCGAAGTGTCAAAAGTGCTTTTGCGTTACTCTTGACAAGAGTAACAGAACTCGCCGGCTTGCGCCGGAGAAAGGAGAAATTTTGAAAAGGACAATCAGCGCTATGGTTGGGAAAGGCTCCCTCAATCATAACAGCCGTGAGTTTTATGCTCCCAATGTAGACCCGTCCCGCAGCCATCTGAACATGGAATTTTGCAAGGAAGATATCCGAACGGTGTACCATGAACTGTTTGACGCAGCACAGCAGCGTTACAATGCAAGGCAGACACGCAGTGACCGCCGTATTGCAGATTATTATGAAAAAATCGCGTCCTCTAGGCAGGAGAAGCCCTTTCACGAGGTTGTGCTGCAAATCGGAAACAAGGACGATACCGGCATCGGCTCGGAAATGGCGGAACTTGCCCGGCAATGTCTGGAAGCGTATGTCCATGGCTTTCAAGCACGAAACCACACACTGCGTATGTTTTCTGCTCATTTGCACATGGATGAAGCGACGCCTCATGTCCATATTGATTTTGTGCCCTATATCACCGGCAGCAAACGGGGAATGGATACCCGTGTATCCCTCAAACAGGCGCTGGCGCAGATGGGCTTTGTGGGCGGAACGCGCAGCGCCACAGAGTGGAATCTGTGGGTGCAGCGGGAAAAGCAGGTGCTGGCGGATATCATGCAGGAGCATGGTATCGAATGGGAGCAACTCGGCACCCACGAAGAACACCTGTCTGTATTGGAGTACAAAAAGCAGGAGCGCAGCAAGGAGGTCAAGGAACTGGATTCAGCCATTGCGCAGAAACGTACCGAAGTGGAAAAGATAGAGGACACCTTGCAGGCGGTCCAGAAACAAGTGGTGGACCTTGATAAGATCGAGGCCGTCAGTGCGAAAAAGGCGCTTTTGAGTGACCGGGTAACGCTGCCGCGCAGTGACTTTGAAAACCTGCTCCATGCAGCCAAACAGTATGTGGTGTACCGCCGTCAGGATGAACAGCTGCAGAAACTGCGGGATGCCGCCCAGGAAAAAATCCGGCAGCTGGAAAGTGTGCTGAACAGTCTGAAAAAGAAAGTGAATGATCTGACCAACAGACTGGGAGAGCAGACTGCTCGGTACCGTCAGGCACTCATGGAGGAAAGAGCACGGCGAATGCAGGTGGAAAAAGAAAACGCACGCCTCAAACGGGAAAAAGCAGGTATGGTATCACTTCTGCGAAAACATAAAATCGAATGGAAGGAAAACTTGTTTACTGAACGAAATGAGAGGTAGAAATATATAGACATAAGCTGGTTGGGAAAATTCCTGACCAGCTTTTTATTGTTGAACTGAAACGGGTGGAATAATCAAAAGATGTATGATATTAGCTGTCATCGTCATTATCTGCCTGATCGGGCTGATCGTTGGTTCCTGCTTTGGTATTTTCTTTTCCGGTGAGGACACCGGCACCGGGCAGACCATGCAGACAGTGGTACGGGAGATCAACGAGGATTACGAAAACCAACTTGACACCATTAAGGCCAATATCTCCTATGATGTACTGGAAATGTCCGGCTCCCGTGCCGTCTGACCAGAGATGCTTTCTGTTTATGCGGTCAAAACCCCACTGACCCGGACAATGCCATGGACGTGGCAACGGTGGACGATGCCAGGAAAGCCATTCTAAAGGACATCTTCTGGCAGATGAATGAAATCTCCTCCCGGACGGAAACCAGCACGGAAACAGTAATTGAAGAATCGGACGACGGCAACGGCAATATCGTGGAAACCACAACCACCGTTACCCGAACCACACTGTATATCACGGTCAGCCATAAAACCGCTGAGGAAATGGCTGACTATTTTGGTTTCAATGCTGACCAGCGGGCGCAGCTTGCAGAGCTGTTGGCAAAGGAAAACAATTCCCTGTGGGCGGCGGTGCTGTATGGAATCGGCGTCAGCGATGACACGATTGTGGCTGTGGCATTGTCACAGGTGGGCAACATCGGCGGACAGTCTTATTGGTCATGGTACGGTTTTGAGGGCCGTGTGGAATGGTGTGCCTGCTTTGTGAGCTGGTGCGCCAACGAGTGCGGCTATATTGACACCGGTGTTATTCCCAAATTCGCAGGCTGTGTAAATGGCGTCCAGTGGTTCAAGGATCGTGGCCAATGGGCCGACAACAGTATAGAACCGACACCGGGTATGATTATCTTCTTTGATTGGGATTCCCCGAATGGTTCTTCCGGTCCCCAGGACGGACAGTCCGACCATGTGGGTATCGTGGAAAAATGCGAAAACGGCATTGTCTATACCATCGAGGGAAATTCCGGTGATAGCTGCCGTCAGAGGCAGTATTCTGTGGGCTATTATGAAATCCTTGGTTATGGTATTCCCGCCTATTAAACAAGATGCCGTCCTTCCGGGCGGCATCTTACTAAATACGAATTTCCTTCGTATTTGTTCCTTTCTACTTTGCAAACATCCATATAAATTCTATCTGAAGATTGTCTCCAAAAAACTTTTGCGTGATGACTTGTAATCGGCGGACTTTTTATTAACTATATAAAAATAGCGATTTCGTGTAAATTCTATTGCGTATTAGAAGAAAAAATGATATAATATATATCATGACACAACACTGTGGGGTGGAAAAATGGATAATGCAACGCTTAGCCTTTCTTATAACAGCCTTTGGAAACTGTTGATTGACCGTAAATTGAAGAAAAAAGATTTACAGAATATGGCACATCTCAGTTCGTCCGTGATTGCTAAAATGGGAAAAGATCAGCCGGTCCATCTGGATACGATTGTAAAAATATGTGTTGCCCTTCAATGTGATATTTCAGATGTCGTTACACTGTGTAATAAGGAGGCGTAACGCATGGCCAGTTTTACTAAAAAAGCCATTCGGGATTCATTTGTGAAACTATTGAACGAGAAGCCTTTGAGCCAAATTACCATTCGGGATATTGTAGATGACTGCGGCGTGAACCGCAATACCTTTTATTACTATTACCAGGACCTGCCGCAATTGGTGGAAAGCATTGTAGATGAGGATGCGGAGCGGATTATCCGGGGGCATCCTACCATCGATTCCCTGGACGATTGTATCAATGCAGCACTGGAATTTGCTCTGGCCAATCGGAAAGCAGTGCTTCATATCTATCATTCCGTCAACCGAGACATTTATGAGCAATACCAATGGCGGGTCTGTACTTATGTGGCCAGGACGTATGTAGACGGCGTTCTAGGCAACCGAAAAATGACATCTGAGGATTATACCACCGTTGTAGATTATCTGAAATGTGTCAGCTTCGGTATGATTATGGGCTGGCTGGAAACCGGTATGAACCCGAATGCTATGGCCCGGTTTCGGCGGATTTTAGAATTAAAGTGCGGTGATTTGGAGCATCTCATTGACCGTTGTGAGAAAATGCGGTCATAGTCTTTAGGCAAGCCTACCCCCTGTGTCTGAATTTCAGACACAGGGGATATTTTGTCTGTGGAAAGTTTTTGAAAATGATTGATAATATGGTAACAAAATCCGAGTGGATGTTTTTCTTCGCTCTTATAACGAAAAGGAGGCAACATGAGAATCGAAAAAATACTTTCTGAGTTTGACGGACTGGGGCTGGAAATCGCAGTGATTGTGCCAGAGGGGAATCCCAAAGGCGTTATTCAGGTTTCCCATGGTATGGCTGAACACAAGGAGAGATACTACGACTTCATGAATTATCTTTCCGATCATGGATATGTGTGTGTTATTCATGACCATCGTGGACATGGTGGAAGTGTGGAAAAGGCAGAGGATTATGGCTTTTTCTATACCGAGAATGAACAGGCAATCATTGAGGATCTGCATACCGTTACAAAGTATATTAAACATATCTATTCTGGCCTTCCTGTATTTCTGTTTAGTCACAGCATGGGTACGCTTGTTGCCCGGGGTTATCTGAAAAGATATGATTCGGAAATTGACAAAGTTGTTCTGTGCGGTCCGCCGACCTATAATGCGGCAGCGGGGCTTGGTCTGCTTCTGGCCAGGCTTTCAAAACCCTTCATTAAGGAAAAGGCTCCGAATAAAATGTTGAATGCTATGGCCTTTTCGCAGTTTAATGCCGGAAATTCGATTCCGAATAGCTGGCTCTCAGAAAACCAAGCCAATGTTGCACAATACAACCAAGATCCGAAATGTGGATTTATCTTTACCACAAATGGGTTTGTCAACCTTTTGAGGCTGCAAAAAGCGGCTTTTGAGAAAAGAAACTGGCATGTAAGCAACCCACATTTGCCAATTCTTGTCATTGCCGGTGAGGAAGACCCGGTTATTCGATCAAGAAAGCGATTTGAACAGCTAATCGCTTTTTTATCGGAGCTGGGCTATACAAATATCAGCAGCAAACTGTATGAACATATGCGTCATGAGATACTCAACGAAGAGAAAAAGCTGGATGTATATAAAGATATTTTGCTTTTTTATGATGAATTCCAGCATACAACTTCATATTCCCAGGTATAAGCAGGACTTCGGTCCTGCTTTTTTTGCGATACGAGTCAAAAAACCAGGCAAACCTACCCCCTGTGTCTGAATTTCAGGCATAGGGGGTATCTCTGTCCATAGGAAAGGAAGAATCTTCCCGATATAATGAGGGCGTAAACAAAAAAACACCTCTCAAATAGAGGATGCCAATATAACAAGGAGGAAAAATTATGTATTATTCCAGCGGTAATTACGAAGCCTTTGCCCGTCCCAGAAAGCCCGAGGGCGTGGACAACAAATCCGCCCACATCATCGGCACCGGCCTTGCGGCTCTGACTGCCGCCTGCTATCTGGTTCGTGACGGACAGCTGCAGGGTCAGAACATCCACATCTATGAGAAAGACCCCATTCCCGGCGGTGCATGCGATGGCTGGCAGTACCCCGATGTAGGCTATGTCATGCGGGGCGGACGGGAGATGGATAACCATTTCGAGGTCATGTGGGATTTGTTCCGCTCCATTCCGTCCATCGAGACAGAAGGGGTCAGTGTTCTGGACGAATACTACTGGCTGAATAAGAAAGACCCCAACTACTCCCTCTGCCGGGCAACCGTCAACCAGGGTCAGGATGCCCACACCGACGGCAAGTTCGGTCTGTCCGACAAGGCTGCAATGGAGATCATGAAGCTGTTCTTCACCCCCGATGAAGACCTGTACGATAAGCGCATCACGGATTTCTTCGATGATGAGGTGCTGAACTCCAATTTCTGGCTCTACTGGCGCACCATGTTTGCCTTTGAGAACTGGCACAGCGCTTTGGAAATGAAGCTGTATCTCAAGCGCTATATCCACCATGTGGGCGGTCTGCCGGACTTCAAGGCTCTGCGGTTCACCCGTTATAACCAGTACGAATCTATGATTCTGCCCATGGTCAAGTATCTGGAAGGCTTCGGTGTCCAGTTCCACTATAACACCAAGGTGGTCAATGTGGAGTTCGACATCCAGCCCGGTAAAAAGCAGGCAAAGCGTATTGAGCTGCTGTCTGAGGGCAAACATCAGTTTGTTGACCTGACGGAAAACGATCTGGTGTTCATTACCAACGGTGGCTGCGTGGAGAACGCCACCATGGGTTCCCAGAACACCGTGGCACCCTTCAACCCCGAAATCAAGCCCGGCGGCGGCTGGGATATGTGGCGCAGAATTGCCGCGCAGGATCCTTCCTTCGGTCATCCCGACAAGTTCTGCCATGATCCTGAGCAGTCCAACTGGATGAGCGCCACCGTCACCACACTGGATCAGAAGATCATTCCCTATATCAAGAATATCTGCAAGCGTGACCCCTTTACCGGCGGCGTGGTTACCGGCGGCATCGTGACCGTGAAGGATTCCGGCTGGCTCCTGAGCTGGACCATCAACCGTCAGCCCCAGTTCCGGAATCAGCCCAAGGATCAGTGCCTGGTGTGGGTTTACGGCCTGTTCTCCGACAAACCCGGCGACTTCGTGAAGAAGCCCATGCGGGAGTGCACCGGTAAGGAAATCTGTATGGAGTGGCTGTACCACATCGGCGTGCCGGTGGGGGAGATCGAGGAGCTGGCCGAGCACAGCGCCAACACTGTGCCGGTGATGATGCCCTATATTACCGCTTTCTTCATGCCCCGTGCCGCCGGTGACCGTCCTGATGTGGTGCCCGAGGGTGCTGTGAACTTTGCGTTCCTGGGCCAGTTTGCCGAAACCAAGCGGGATACCATCTTCACCACCGAGTATTCCATGCGTACCGGCATGGAGGCTGTCTACACCCTGCTGGACATCGACCGTGGTGTGCCCGAGGTCTGGGGCAGCGTTTACGACATTCGTGATCTGCTGAACGCCACCATCCAGCTTCGGGACGGCAAGCCCCTGACGGAAATGAACCTGGGTTTCAAGGAGAAAATGGTGGTCAAGAAGCTGCTGGAGAAGATCCGCGGAACAGATATCGAAAAGCTGCTGAAAGAATATCATGTAATTGAGTGATAGAAGCTTCACTGCGGGGAGGCGTTGCCTCCCCCCTTATATATGGAGAGATAAAGATGTCATTTACAAATCAACTGAAAAAAGCAACTCTGCGTACTGCTTTTGGCTACTTGGAGAAAAATCCGGAAGAAAATGCTCTGAAACTGATGTCCTGGGTGGATAAGCTGGCTGGCGATGGCCCAGACAGTTTCCCAGTCCAGCGCGCGGCAGTTCGTCAAGTGCTGGAAGACCCGCAGAACAACATGTATCAGCTCGTTATGAACATTCTGAAGGAGACGGATTCGGAGGTTCTAAAGGCCACCTTTGAAAATTTCTTCC
The DNA here is from genome assembly GCA_019116445.1 of Candidatus Gemmiger excrementigallinarum. Taxonomy (GTDB): domain Bacteria; phylum Bacillota; class Clostridia; order Oscillospirales; family Ruminococcaceae; genus Gemmiger; species Gemmiger excrementigallinarum. The sequence continues at coordinate 42,795 of DXBP01000067.1, read as the reverse complement.
TCAACGCGAATATCGTCGGTTGGCCAAAGCAGGAGGAATATCGAAAGAAATACAACTGCAATATCCCCTGGGCAATCCTGTTGGACCCCACCTCTGCCTGCAACCTGCACTGTACCGGCTGCTGGGCAGCGGAGTATGGTAATAAGTTGAACCTGACCTTCGACGAAATTGACTCCATTATCACCCAGGGCAAGGAACTGGGTGTGTATATGTACATCTACACCGGCGGCGAACCGCTGGTGCGCAAAAAGGATCTGATTGCCCTTTGTGAAAAGCACAGCGATTGTCAGTTCCTCTCCTTCACCAATGCCACTCTCATTGACGAAGCCTTTGCAGACGAGATGCTCCGGGTGAAGAACTTCATTCCAGCCATCAGCATCGAGGGCTTTGAAGCCGCCACCGACGGCCGCCGTGGCAACGGCACTTACCAGAAGGTCATCAAGGCTATGGCAATCCTGAAGGAAAAGCACCTGCCCTTCGGTCTGTCCTGCTGCTACACCAGCCAGAATCTGGACTCCATCAGCTCCTACGAGTTCATTGACCAGATGGTGGAGTGGGGCGCGCGGTTCGTGTGGTACTTCCACTATATGCCCGTGGGCAATGACGCAGTGCCGGAACTGCTGCCCAATCCTGAGCAGCGGGAATTCATGTATCACCGGATCCGGGAGATCCGGGCTACCAAGCCGATCTTCGCCATGGACTTCCAGAACGATGGCGAGTATGTAGGCGGCTGCATTGCCGGAGGACGGCGGTATCTGCATATCAACGCCAACGGTGACTGTGATCCCTGCGTGTTTATCCACTATTCCAACGCCAACATCCGGGACATGAGCCTGCTGGATGTGCTGCGCAGCCCCATTTTCATGGCCTATCACGATGGGCAGCCCTTTAACGATAACCATCTGCGTCCCTGCCCCATGCTGGAGAATCCGGAAAAGCTGCGGGAAATTGTGAAAGCTACCGGCGCTCATTCCACAGACCTGCAATCCCCGGAAACGGTGGATCACCTGTGCGATAAATGCGAGGCTTACGCAAAGAACTGGACCCCCACCGCCACCGAGTTGTGGAGCTGCAGCTGTGCGAAGAAAAAGGGAGAAGCGGCAAAATGACAACCTTCTTTACCTCTGAAAGCGTCACAGCGGGACACCCGGATAAGGTATGTGACCAGATCGCCGATGCCATTTTGGATGCCCTTTTGGAAAACGATCCCCATTCCCATGTAGCCTGCGAAGTAACTGCCATTCCCAACGGGATCCACATTTTCGGCGAGATCACCTCGGCTGCCCGTGTGGACTATGCCGCTATTGCCCGGCAGGTGGTTCGGGATATCGGGTATGTGAAGCACGGCTATGGCTTTGACGCAGACACCTGCCAAATCACAGTGGATATCCATGAGCAATCCCCCGATATCAACATGGGTGTGGAGAAGACGGATTCTATGGAAAACGGCGCAGGAGATCAGGGCATGATGTTTGGTTACGCATGCAAGGAAACGGAAAACCTGATGCCGCTGCCCATTGAGCTTGCCCATGCGCTGACAAAGCGCCTTGCCTTTGTGCGGCAGGAGGGAATTCTGCCCTATCTGCTGCCAGATGGGAAGGCCCAGGTCACCGTGGAGTACCGGGACGGAATCCCGGCACGGGTGGACACTGTTGTAGTTTCTTCCCAGCATGAGGCGGATGTGTCCATGGAGCAATTGCGGGAGGATATTCTCCGCCATGTCATCCGCCCGGTGATCCCGGAGGGCATGCTGGACAGGAACACAAAATTCTTTATCAATCCTACAGGCCGTTTCTGCATTGGCGGTCCCGCCGGTGACAGCGGCCTGACGGGCAGGAAGCTGATCGTGGACACCTACGGCGGCTACGCCCGGCATGGCGGCGGCGCGTTCTCTGGTAAAGATCCCTCAAAGGTCGACCGAAGTGGTGCGTATATGGCCCGGTACTTGGCGAAGAATGTGGTTGCGGCGGGATTGGCGGATCGGTGTGAGATCCAGATCAGTTACGCTATCGGCGTTGCCCAGCCGGTATCCCTCCTGGTAGACACCTTCGGTACGGGAAAGCTCCCGGCAGACCGGATCCGGGAACTGATTCTTAAAACGGTTGACCTGCGCCCCTCTGCTATCATAGACCGCCTTTCCCTGCGAACACCGTTTTACAGACACACCGCAAGCTATGGTCACTTTGGCTCAAATACTGCGGAATTACCTTGGGAACAGACAAACTTGCCGCAGCTTTGGCAGGATATAATCTGATTTCGTGATAGAAGATCCTAATAGCCGGATTGCCCCAAGGGTTGCATTGGGCAGTCCGGCTATCTGTGTTATGGAGGGGTCAAAGTCCTGTCGGTTTTAAATGAAAAGGGGGACTTATTATGGACTTTGAAAGAATCCTGCAAATGACGACAAGTGAGCGTAATCTGGCGCTCTTACAGGACGAGGCTTTCGTGGATGATGTGACAGAGTTTCTCGCAATCCGTCAGTTGTACAATGCTGCAATTAAGCAAGTAAGGACCAAACTTGAGATTCTTAATGATGGATTCCAAGTAGAGCACTGCCACAATCCTATCCACCATATTGAATGTAGGCTGAAGTCTCCAGGAAGTATGCTCGAAAAGCTCAGACGAAAAGGATACCCCATAGAAATGCAATCCCTTCGTGAGGGTATTCTTGATATTGCTGGAGTTCGGGTCGTGTGCAATTACCTAAATGATGTAAATCTAGTCGCTGACCTGCTCCTTTCTCAAGATGACATTCGTTTGCTTAAGAAAAAGGACTTTATTTCTAATCCAAAGTCAAACGGATACCGGAGTCTCCACCTAATTGTTTCAGTTCCCATTTTCTTGGCGGGGACAACAGAACACATTCCTGTTGAGATCCAAATACGGACAATTGCTATGGACTATTGGGCGAGTTTAGAGCATCACCTAAAATACAAGACTGAAAACGATGTGTCAGATTCCCTTAAATGTCGTCTGAAACATGATGCAGATTTGCTGTCTGCAATTGATGCCGATCTGCAAGATATTTTTTGTCAAATGAATGCTTAGTCTGCTCTACATTCAGATTGGCAGTATAGACGGAAGAGTTGGCTGATATGTCAGCTCATGTAGTAAATTACGATGCGAAATCACACTTTTTATATATAAAAAGATTGTCTATGAGGTACGTGACCTTCACGCAACCATGAGAATATTGACAAAACAAGGAGGTATTTTTTGTGCAACTGAACAACCGGATTAAAGCCGCAAAAATTGGCTATATCATGATCTCTATTCTGTTATGTGTATTGGGAATTGTACTGATTGCTGTGCCTGATTTCTCGGTGACGCTGCTATGCAGGCTCGGCGGAGGAATCATGGTTCTATTCGGCTTGGTAAAGATCGTCGGCTATTGTTCCAAAGACTTATACAGGCTGGCATTTCAATTTGATCTGGCCTTTGGCATTCTGCTCGTGGCACTTGGCGTCATTCTGATCATCCGTACAGATGCAATGGTTAATCTTATCTGCATTGTTATGGGCATCTGTGTTCTGGCAGACGCACTCCTCAAAATACAGATTTCCATTGATTCCAAAGCCTTTGGCATTCAAAAGTGGTGGCTGATTCTCGCTGTGGCAATTCTGACAGGGGCTGCCGGTTTCCTGCTGGTCTTACGCCCATCGGAAAGCGCCCAGGTCGTGATGATCTTGCTGGGGGTGACGCTCATAACCGAAGGTGTGCTAAATCTGATCACCATTCTGACCGCCGTTAAGATCATTCGTCACCAGCTGCCGGAGGTCATCGATGCCGAATATTGCCAGATAGACCCTAACAGAAAGGATATGTAATCATCTATGTGTTTTTCAAAGGCGGTTGTAAAATACCGCATACCGATCTTAATTCTAACCGTTTTGCTGATGATTAAGGCAAATTGCATTCTGCATCTGTTTGGGCTTCTTTTTGACTTTCTCAAAAGAAGTGACAAATAATATCTGGTTGTTGGCTGTCTTACATTATCTGAACAACCAGTTTGCTGTTTTTATATCCCTGAATCCATCTTCTGTAGGGAAAATCAATGCAACAGGATTTTTAGATGCACTGTCAATTTTTATCTATAATGCTATTTACATTCTTCCGTTCCTTGTCTACCGGTTGTATCTATGGAAAAAAGCGAAAAAAGCGCCAGCTAATTACAGCACCCGCATGCTGGGGGAAGCTAATAAGCACCTTGCCCCTTCGTACTCCCTCCACAGCCCTGAGCTGCCGTGGATAAGAAGCAGAAAAGAAGCAAGGTGCCTTGCAGATTCTGGCTGAAGTTGTAAAAACTTTTGCCTGAATGATTGTAAAATGCACGGTTCTGTGTTGTTATTGCTTCCGGAAAACGCTCAAACCGAAGTAGCCAAAACACAGTCGCCGCACCGGAAACAGTTCAGCAAGCGCTAATCAGCACTTCCAACTGCTTCCAAGAGGCTCAAAAACCCCGGAAAACTCTGGTTTTCCGGGGTTTTTCTGTTGCTGCAAAAAGGCCCGGGCGTTTGCCGCGCCCTTTGCCCGTTCACCGCACCCCACGGAAACACAGCGCGCCGCCGTGCCCGGGCGGACCGGTGACGGCGCCGGGCGGCAAACACGGCCCCGGGAGCGCTCTGCACTGGAAAAGTATGACTATTTCACATGGGAACGCAAAATATTCTTTTTTAAAATATGGACAAACTATGTCTGAAATGGTAGAATGGGTTTCGCGGTTTTTTGGCCCGCCCCGCCCCAGGGTGCGGCAGGTAGAAAACCCGTCCATTGAAACAGGAGGAATTTCATGTTAGAACGAGTTTTCAAGCTGCGGGAAAATCATACCAACGCCAAAACCGAAATCATGGCAGGTATTACCACCTTCATGACCATGGCGTACATCCTTGCGGTCAACCCCAGCATTCTTTCCGCCACCGGAATGGATGCCAATGCCATCCTGATCGCCACTTCGATGTCTGCCTTCATCGGCACGGCCCTGATGGCGCTGCTGGCCAACTATCCCTTTGCCCTGGCCCCCGGTATGGGCCTGAACGCCTACTTTGCCTACACCGTGGTTCTTAAAATGGGCTACACCTGGCAGCTGGCCCTGATGGCTGTCTTTGCGGAAGGCATCATCTTCATCCTGCTGTCCCTGACCAACGTCCGGGAGGCACTGTTCAACGCCATTCCCACCACCCTCAAATCCGCTGTCAGTGTGGGCATCGGTCTGTTCATCGCCTTTGTGGGCCTGCAGAACGCCAAACTCATCGTCAACAGCGACTCCACTCTGCTGACATACCAGAGCTTCAAGGGCGAAACCTTCCACAGCGTGGGTATTGGTGCGATCCTGGCCCTGATCGGTGTGCTGATCATCGCCGTCATGCTGGTCAAAAAGGTCAAGGGCGCCATCCTGTACGGCATCCTGATCACCTGGGTGCTGGGTATCCTCTGCGAGTTGTGCGGCCTGTACATCCCCGACGCCGAGGCCGGGATGTATTCCGTCATTCCCACTTCCTTTGTCAGCTTTGACTTCTCCGCCCTGGGCCAGACCTTTGGTCAGGTGTTCAAGGTGGACTTCACCGGCCTGAATGTGCTGGATTTCTTCGCCGTCATGTTTGCCTTCCTCTTTGTCGACCTCTTCGACACCCTGGGCACCCTGATCGGCGTGGCCTCCAAGGCGGATATGCTGGATGAGAATGGCCGCCTGCCCCGCATCAAGGGCGCGCTGCTGGCCGATGCCGTTGCCACCAGCGTGGGCGCTGTGCTGGGCACTTCCACCACTACCACCTACGTCGAAAGCGCTTCCGGTGTTACCGAGGGCGGCCGCACCGGCCTGACGGCTATGACCACCGGTGTGCTCTTTCTGCTGGCGGTCATCTTCAGCCCGCTGTTCCTGACCATTCCTTCCTTTGCGACCGCCCCGGCGCTGATCGTTGTGGGCTTCTATATGCTGGGCGCTGTGGCCAAGATCGACTTTGACGATCTGTCGGATGCCATCCCGGCCTTCCTGACCATCGTTGCCATGCCGCTGGCGTACAGCATCTCGGAAGGCATCGCCATCGGCGTCATTTCCTGGACGCTGCTGAACCTCATCACCGGCAAAGCCCGCGAGAAAAAGATCAGCCCGCTGATGTACGTGCTGACGGTTCTGTTCATTCTGAAGTATGTTCTGCTGTAAGCCTTGCTGAGCCCTGCCGGATTCGCGGGAATCCTGCGCACGGCGCCCTGCCTTTGGGGGACAACCCCTGTGCGGCGGACCGCTCCGGCAAGAAGCACAAAAGAAGCAAGGTACATCGCGGATTTTGGGCATAACTGCGGTTGTTTTGCCAAAATACTTGCAAAATTTACGGTTTTGTGTTATTATTTCAAGCCGAGCCCCCCAAGAGTCGAAACGGGGATAACACTTTTACCGCACCGTAAAAGTTCAGCAAACAATGATTTTACCCAATGGTGCCGGTCCTTCACAGGGCCGGCACTTTCTTTGTAAGGAGCATCCGTTTATGCTTGTATCCCTCAAAACCAAAGAGCGTATCCGCCGCCGTCTTGTGCTGGAAGTGCCCAAATGGGGTGCCCTGCTCGGCGGGGCGGCGGCGTTGGGCCTGTGTATTCTTTTTACGTCGCAGTCGCTGCACTTTGTGGTCGTCAGCGATACCCACGGCGGCAGCGTTCGTATTTTTACGGCGTCTTCCGATGTGGAGGACCTGCTGGAACAGAGCGACACACCGCCGCTGGGGGAAAATGATGAAGTGGTCTGGTCCCAGATTGCGGATGGCCAGTTGCTGCAGGTACTGCGCGCTTATACCGTGCCGGTCACGGCGGACGGCGAAACCCGGGAGGTCGTTACCACCGGCGCCACCGCGGCGGAGCTGCTGGCGGGACTGGGCATCTCCTATGACGAGAACGACTGGCTCACCCCGGCCGCCGATGAAATCGTTACCGAGGGCAGCAGCCTGACCCTGCAGCGGGTGGAGTATGTGGACTACACCGAGGACGTGGTGATCCCCTCGGAGCGGCAGGAGATTCCCACCAGCCTGTTCTACCGCGACCCCGACGAAACAATGACCCTGCAGGAAGGCAGCGACGGCCTGGATACCGTGACCTGGCGGGATGTCTACGTGGACGGGCAGTGGACGGAAAAGCAGGAACTGGACCGTGTCACCCAGGTGGGTATGGTGCCCACCATCGTCAAGGTCTACGGTGAGCAGGTTCCGGTTTCGGAATTTGTGGGACCGGAGATCGTGGACGGCGTTCCGTCGGAAGGTGTGGCGGAAACCTACACCAGCCAGCGGTCCACCGGGTATTCGGCTTCCGCTACGGCCAAGGGAGCCAGCGGCCGCCGCCTGACCTATGGCACCGTGGCGGTGGACCCTTCCATCATTCCCTACGGAACGCTGCTGTATATTACCAGCGACGACGGAGAGTTTGTTTACGGATATGCCTATGCTGCCGATACCGGCACCGCGCTGGTAACGGGGCACGCCTTCGTGGACCTGTATTACCAGACCTATGATGAATCGGTGGAAAGCGCGGTTATCCCGGTGACGGTGTACGTCATTGACGATGAGGTGGCCGCCCAGTACAAAGAGCAGAACGACCAGATCATGGACTCGCTGCTGGCAGAGATGGAAGCTGCCGACGAAGCGGACTCATAAGAAATGAAAAAGCAGGAAAGACCTTTGCGTCTTTCCTGCTTTTTCTGTAGTAAGGCAGGGGAGAGGACCCTGCCGGGCCATCAATATTTCTTGGCTTCCTCTTCGCCGTTGACCACGCGCAGCGCGCCCTGGCACAGGGCCAGCAGCTCGTCCTCGCCGGGGTAAACCGTGATGGGCGCGATGAAGCCCAGGTGCTTCTCCAGCACTTCGCGGGTATGGGGGTTGTAGGCGATGCCGCCGGTCAGAATGATCTGATCCACCTTGCCGCAGAGCACAGCCGCCATAGCGCCGGCGTCCTTGGCGATCTGGTAGTAGAAGGCATCCTGCACCAGCTTGGCCTCGGCGTTGCCTTCCTGGGCCATCTTCTCAACGATGCGGGCATCGTTGGTGTGCAGATAGGCGTTGAAGCCGCCGTTGCCGCAGATCTTCTTGTAGATTTCCTGCTGGGTGTACTTGCCGCTGAAGCACATCTTCACCAGGTCGCCCACAGGCACGGTGCCGCTGCGCTCGGGGCTGAAGCAGCCTTCGCCATCCAGGATGTTGTTCACATCCACGACCTTGCCGTGGTCATGGGCACCGACGGAAACACCGCCGCCCATGTGAATGACGATGAGGTTCAGATCCTCGTAGCGCTTGCCGTTCTCTTTGGCGAAGCGGCGGGCCACGGCCTTCTGGTTCAGGGCGTGGAAGATGGAACGGCGGGGCAGTTCCGGCATACCGGACAGGCGGGCCTTGTCGGTCAGCTCATCCACCACCACGGGGTCCACGATGTAGCTGGGGATGCCCAGGGCGTCGCCGATCTCACGGGCCAGGATGCCGCCCAGGTTGGAGGCGTGCTGCCCCTGGACACCGGCCTTCAGGTCGGCCAGCAGGGCTTCGCTGACGGCGTAGGTGCCGCCGGGAATGGGCTTGAGCAGGCCGCCGCGGCCGACGATGACGTTCAGGGTCTTGGGGTCGCAGTTCTTTTCTTTCAGGAAGTCCAGAATGATCTCTTTGCGGAAGTCTTTCTGGTCAATGACGCTGGCGTATTTGGCGATCTCCTCGGTGGGATGACGCAGCGTTTCCTCGAACAGCAGGGTCTCGTCCTCGAACACACCCACCTTGGTGGAGGTGGAGCCGGGGTTGATAACCAACGTTTTGATGGACATGGTATCTCTTCTCCTTTTTCTTCGCGTTTCTTATTCCTGATTCAGGCCGGCGGCCACAACGGCGGCCAGCGCGATGGAGTTGACCTTGGTCTGGAAGGAGTCGGAGCGGCTGGTCAGGATGGCGGGCACCTTGGTGCCGGTCAGGATGCAGCCGTTCTTGCACTCGGCGGTGTGGACCAGCGTCTTGTAGACGAGGTTGCCGGCCTGGATGTCGGGGAACAGCAGGATGTCGGCATGGCCGGCAGCCGGACGGTCCTGGGCACCTTTGTGGTGGGCCGCTTCGGGATCGATGGCGATGTCCATGGACAGGGGGCCGTCCACCACGCAGCCGGTGATCTTGCCCTCTTCGTTCATCTTGCGCAGTTCGTCAGCGTCCACGGTGCAGGGCATCTTGGGGTTGACGACCTCAACGGCGGCCAGGGGCGCCACCTTCGGGCATTCCACGCCGCAGGCATGGGCCACGGCCACGGTGTTCTCGATGATATGGACCTTGTCCTCCAGGGTGGGGTAGGTCATGAAGGCAACGTCGGAGAGGAACAGCAGCTGCTCGATGCCCTTGACCTCGAACACGGCCACATGGGACAGGGTGTTGCCGGTGCGCAGACCCACTTCCTTGTCCAGCACGCTCTTCAGGAAGGTCTTGGTGTCCAGCAGACCCTTCATGTACATATTGGCCACACCGTCGTGGGCCAGCTTGACGGCTTTCAGCGAGGCCTGGACCTTGTCCGGCTCGTTGATGATCTCGTAGTCGCTCAGGTCGATGTTGAGCTCCGCAGCGATCTTGCGGATGGCAGCTTCGTCGCCCACCAGAATGGCGTCGGCAATGCCCTGCTTGTGGGCGGCGTCCACAGCCTCCAGAACGGCGTCGTCCTCGGCGGCGGCCACGGCCAGCTTCTGCTTGCCGCAGGTCTTTACTTTTGCGATCAGATCCTCAAAATTCATGGTACAGCACCTCGTTTATTGTATCCTTTTGGGAAAACCAGAGGGACACACCCTCACATGTTAAAATAATAACACGGTACGGCCCGCCGGTCAAGAGGCAAAACATCCGTTCCTGTCAAGAAGGGCGCGCCGCATCCCCTATAAAATAGGTAGCCGGCTGCCGCTGCCTGGCAAAAGGGCAGGGGAGCCTTGTGCGGAATGATGAAAAGAATGCCCGGATTTCAACACAATTTTAACGGGAAAGTAATTGACAAAACCTTAACAAGATGGTAAAACTATAGTAGAGTTTCTGGAAATGCGCCGGAAACTTTGCGGCACCAGCCGCCGCGCACCTGACCGAGTCGGTTTTTGAACATTCCAGAAAGCCAGCCACGGCGCCGGTGCCTACATTTCTGCCCTGAATTGTTTAATTTTTAACAGATCGGGCGGAACCGGAAAGGTTTGTTACCCATGCCTATTGCCATGTATCCCGGCAGCTTTGACCCCGTCACCCGCGGGCATCTGGATATCATCAAGCGCTCCAGCCGTATGTTCGACAAGCTGATCGTTGCCGTGCTGGTCAACAGTGCCAAAACGCCGCTGTTCACGGTCGAGGAGCGCGTTGCCATGCTGCGGGAATGCTGCAAGGATATGCCCAATGTGGAGGTGGATTCCTTCAACGGGCTGACCGTCAGCTTTGCCAAACAGAAAAACGCCACCGTCATGGTGCGGGGGCTGCGGGCGGTCACCGATTTTGAGAACGAGATCCAGCTGGCCCACACCAACTACGCCATGATGCCGGAGATCGAAACGGTCTTTCTGGCCACGGCCATCAAATGGAGCTACCTGTCCTCCACCATCGTGCGGGAGGCTGCCCACTACGGGCAGGATGTTTCGCGGTTCGTGCCGCCCAACGTCGAAAAGGCGCTGCTTGCCAAACGGCAGGCAGGGGTACTCTGAGAAAAGAATTCACACCGCCCCGGCGGTTTGAAGATACAACGGTTTACAAAGAAGTCTATCCACAAAAAATGTTTTCAGGAGGCTACTTATGAAGAAGATCGTCATTGCAAGCGCCTGCCGTACTGCCATCGGCAAGTTCGGCGGCACGCTGTCCAACGTCCCCGCTGCGGAACTGGGCTCCATTGTCATCAAGGAAGCCATCAACCGCGCCGGCATCAAGCCTGAGCAGGTCGACCATGTTTACATGGGCTGCGTCATCCAGGCGGGCCTTGGCCAGAACGTTGCCCGTCAGGCCAGCCTGAAGGCCGGTCTGCCCGTCACCACCCCGGCTGTCACCGTCAACGTGGTCTGCGGCTCCGGTCTGAACTGCGTCAACATGGCTGCTCAGATGATCGAGGCCGGCGATGCTGACATCGTCGTGGCCGGTGGTACTGAGAACATGGATATGGCTCCGTTCGCCATGATGAAGGGCCGTTACGGCTACCGCATGGGCTACCCCATGGGCAAGAGCGAGCTGGTTGACACCATGGTCAACGACGCGCTGTGGGATGCTTTCAACAACTACCACATGGGCATCACCGCCGAGAACGTGGCTGAGCAGTGGGGTCTGACCCGCGAGGATCTGGACAACTTCGCTTACAGCAGCCAGGTCAAGGCCGATGCCGCCATCAAGGCCGGCGCCTTCAAGGACGAGATCGTGCCCGTTGTCATCAAGAACAAGAAGGGCGACATCGTCTTCGATACCGATGAAGGCCCCCGTCTGAGCGCTCCCGAAGTGCTGGCCAAGCTGAAGCCCGCCTTCAAGAAGGACGGCATCGTCACCGCCGGCAACTCCTCCGCCATCAACGACGGCGCTGCTGCTCTCGTCATCATGAGCGAGGACAAGGCCAAGGAACTGGGCATCACCCCCATGGCTACCTGGGTTGGCGGCGCTCTGGGCGGCGTTGATCCCTCCATCATGGGTGTCGGCCCCATCGCCGCCACCAACAAGGTCATGGAAAAGACCGGCCTGACCGTTGCTGATATGGACCTCATCGAAGCCAACGAGGCTTTCGCTGCTCAGAGCCTGGCCGTTGCCAAGGATCTGAAGTTCGATATGGACAAGGTCAACGTCAACGGCGGCGCCATCGCTCTGGGCCATCCCGTCGGCGCTTCCGGTGCCCGTATCCTGGTCACCCTGCTGTACGCCATGAAGCATCGCGGCGCACACAAGGGCCTGGCTACCCTGTGCATCGGCGGCGGCATGGGCTGCGCCACCATCGTTGAAATGTAATTGCGGAGGAAAACAGAATGTCCTTTGTCAAAACTGAAATCCAGGACGCTGTCGCTGTTGTAACGATCGACCGTCCCAAGGCGCTCAACGCCCTGAACCCCGAAGTGCTGGCCGACCTGAAGGCCGCCTTTGAGGGCATCGACCAGAACACCGTGCGCTGCGTCGTGCTGACCGGTGCCGGTGACAAGAGCTTCGTGGCCGGTGCCGACATCGGCTCCATGTCCACCATGACCAAGGCGGAAGGCGAAGCCTTCGGCAAGCTGGGCAACGACATCTTCCTGATGATCGAGCACTTCCCGCTGCCCGTCATCGCGGCCGTCAACGGCTTTGCCCTGGGCGGCGGCAACGAGCTGGCCATGAGCTGCGACATCCGTCTGTGCTCTGATAACGCCGTCTTCGGTCAGCCCGAAGTGGGCCTGGGCATCACCCCGGGCTTCGGCGGCACCCAGCGTCTGGCCCGTCTGGTGGGCATGGGCATGGCCAAGCAGCTGGTCTACTCTGCCCTGAACATCAAGGCGGACGAAGCCCTGCGCATCGGCCTGGTCAACGCCGTGTACACCCAGGAGGAGCTGCTGCCCGCAGCCCTCAAGCTGGCCGGCAAGATCGCCAAGAACGCGCCCATCGCCGTGCGCAACTGCAAGAAGGCGATGAACGACGGCATCAGCCTGCCCATCGAGAAGGCGGTTGAAGTCGAAGAAAAGCTGTTCGGCGACTGCTTTGAAACTCACGATCAGGTGGAGGGCATGCAGTGCTTCCTCAGCCGTGAGAAGCCGAAACCCAAACCGGTTTTCACCAACAACTGATTTTTACAGAACATTTTCAGGGAGGTTACTACTATGAAGGTAGGCGTTATTGGCGCTGGCACCATGGGCCAGGGCATTGCGAAGGCTTTTGCACAGATCGAGGGTTACACCGTTGCGCTGTGCGACATCAAACAGGAATGGGCCGAGAACGGCAAGAACAAGATCGCCGCCGGTTACGCCAAGCTGGTTGCCAAGGGCAAGCTGGACCAGGCGGAAGTGGATCGCCGTGTGGCGGCCATCACCCCGGGCCTGAAGGAAGACCTGTGCGCTGACTGCGACCTCATCGTCGAGGCTGCTTTCGAGGATATGAAGGTCAAGCAGGACACCTTCGCCGCGCTGGACAAGATCTGCAAGCCGGAGTGCGTTTTCGCTTCCAACACTTCTTCTCTGTCCATCACCGAGATTGGCAAGGGCCTGTCCCGTCCTCTGGTGGGCATGCACTTCTTCAACCCCGCTGACCGCATGAAGCTCATCGAGGTCATCGCCGGTGTGAACACCCCCGCCGAGACCGTTGAGACCATCAAGAAGATCAGCGTCGAGATCGGCAAGAGCCCGGTTCAGGTCAACGAGGCTGCCGGCTTCGTCGTCAACCGCATCCTGATCCCCATGATCAACGAAGCTGCCTTCATCAAGATGGAGGGCGTTTCTGACATCGCCGGCATCGACACCGCTATGAAGCTGGGTGCCAACCATCCCATGGGCCCCCTGGAGCTGGGCGACTTCGTCGGCCTGGACATCTGCCTGGCCATCATGGACGTTCTGTACAAGGAAACCGGCGACAGCAAGTACCGTGCTTGCCCGCTGATCCGCAAGATGGTCCGCGGCGGCAACCTGGGCTGCAAGACCGGCAAGGGCTTCTACGTCTACAACGCCGATCGCACCAAGACCCCTGTCGACGCCCTGTAATTCAGTAAAACTTTCGCGCCTGGCGCGGGCAATACCGCGCCGGGCTGCGTTTGTTTGAGTAATGGAGGTTTATCAAATGGATTTTACTCTGTCCAAGCAGCAGCAAATGGTCCAGAAAATGTACAAGGAATTTGCTGAGAACGAAGTCAAGCCTCTCGCCAAAAAGGTCGATGCCGAGGAATATTTCCCCGTTGAGACCGTCCAGAAGATGGCGAAGCTGGGCATGATGGGCATCTACTTCCCGAAGGAAGTCGGCGGCGCCGGCGGCGATGTGCTGTCCTACGTCATGGCCGTTGAGGAGATGTCCAAAGTCTGCGGCACCACCGGTGTTATCATCTCCGCCCACACCTCTCTGTGCGCGGCTCCCATTTTTGAGAACGGCACTCCCGAGCAGAAGGCCAAGTACCTGCCCAAGCTGTGCAGCGGCGAGTGGATCGGTGCTTTCGGTCTGACCGAGCCCGGCGCCGGCACCGATGCCCAGGGTCAGCAGACCTTCGCCGTTGACGAGGGCGATCACTGGAAGCTGAACGGCTCCAAGATCTTCATCACCAACGCGGGCTACGCCAACGTCTTCATCATCATCGCCGTTACCGGCTTTGTGACCGACAAGCGCGGCCGCAAGCAGAAGGAAATCTCCGCCTTCATCGTCGAGCGCACCGATCCCGGCTTCAAGGTCGGCAAGCCCGAGGACAAGATGGGCATCCGTGGCTCCTCCACCTGCGAGCTGATCATGGAAGACTGCATCATCCCGAAGGACCGCCTGCTGGGCGTCAAGGGCAAGGGCTTCCAGCTGGCCATGGCCACCCTGGACGGCGGCCGTATCGGCATTGCTGCCCAGGCTCTGGGCATCGCCGAGGGCGCCCTGGACGAAACCGTTGCCTACGTCAAAGAGCGTAAGCAGTTCGGCCGTTCCATCGCTGCTTTCCAGAACACCCAGTTCGAGCTGGCCGAAATGAAGGCCCGCGTGGACGCCGCCAAGTTCCTGGTTTACCAGGCTGCTCTGAAGAAGCAGAGCGTGATGGACGGCGCCAAGGCCCGTTACAGCGTCGAGGCCGCCGAGGCCAAGCTGATCGCCGCTCGCACCGCCAGCGATGTGACCCGCCGCTGCCTGCAGCTGTTCGGCGGTTATGGCTACACCCGTGACTATCCCATCGAGCGCATGATGCGCGATGCCAAGATCACCGAGATCTACGAAGGCACCAGCGAAGTCCAGATGATGGTCATTTCCGGCGCGATGCTGAAGTAAGGAGGCAAGACGTACAATGAAAGCAATTGTTTGTGTCAAACAGGTTCCCGATACGCAGGGCAAGGTAGCTGTCAAGGCTGACGGCACCATGGACCGCGCTGCGATGGCGACCATCACCAACCCCGACGACCTGAACGCCGTCGAGGCCGCCCTGCAGCTCAAGGATGAGACCGGCTGCGAAGTCGTTGTCGTCACCATGGGCCCGCCGCCGGCCGAAGGCATGCTCCGTGAGCTGATCGCCCGCGGCGCTGACCGTGGCGTGCTGGTTTCCGGCCGTGAGTTCGGCGGTTCCGATACCTTCGCCACCTCCCAGATCCTGGCTGCTGCCGTCAACAAGATCGGCGTCGGCCCCGAGGACATCGTCTTCTGCGGCCGTCAGGCCATCGACGGTGATACCGCTCAGGTCGGCCCCCAGATCGCTGAGAAGCTGCACCTGCCCCAGGTCACCTATGTCACCGACATCAAGAAGGAAGGCAACGCTGTGGTTGTCAAGCGCCAGCTTGAGGACGGTTACATGGAGCTGAAGGTCAACACCCCCTGCCTGCTGACCTGCATCAAGGAGCTGAACAACCCCCGTTACATGAGCGTGTCCGGCATCTTCGAGTGCTACGACAAGCCCATCGACGTGTTCGACTACAACACCCTGAAAGATGACCCGCTCATCGAGACCGACACCATCGGCCTCAAGGGCTCCCCGACGAATGTTTACAAGTCCTTTGCTCCTCCGGTCAAGGGCGCGGGCATGATGGTCGAGGATGCGGCCCAGCTGGTCGGCATCCTGAACGACAAGCACCTGATTTGAGGAAGGAGAAACGTACAATGGCTGAATTCAATGCAATGGACACCGCCGCCTTCAAGGGCGTGTGGGTTTTCTGCGAGCAGCGCGAAGGCCAGATCCAGACCATCAGCTATCAGCTGCTGAGCGAAGGCCGCAAGCTGGCCAACGACCTCGGCGTTGAGCTGTGCGGTGTCGTTATGGGCAGCGAGCTCAATGAGGATTACATCAAGGCTCTGGGCGGCTACGGCGCTGACCGCGTTTACTACATCGATAGCCCCCTGCTGAAGGACTACACCACCGACGGCTATGCCAAGGCCCTGTGCGACCTGATCATGGACAAGAAGCCCGAGATCATGCTCATCGGCGCCACCAACCTGGGCCGTGACCTGGGCCCCCGCTGCGCGGCCCGTCTGCACACCGGCCTGACCGCCGACTGCACCCACCTGGATGTGGACGTGGAGAAGTACAAGGACTTCCTGCGCACCACCTCCAACATCGACGTGGACAACACCAAGTTTGAGGAGAACACCAACCTCAAGATGACCCGTCCCGCCTTCGGCGGCCACCTGATGGCCACCATCATCTGCCCGCGTTTCCGCCCGCAGATGTCCACCGTCCGTCCCGGCGTTATGCAGACCCAGGCCTTCGACGAGGCCGGTGCTGCCAAGGTCGTTGTGGAGAAGGTTACTCCCGAACTGACCGCCGACGATATCCATGTGGAAATCCTGGACATCAAGAAGAGCGCCAAGAAGCTGGTTGACCTGATCGGTGCCGACGTGGTCGTTTCCGTTGGCCGCGGCATCAGCTCCGACGTGGAGAAGGGCATTGCCCTGGCCGAGGAACTGGCCGGCGTTCTGGGCGGTGTTGTTGGCGCTTCCCGTGCCGTTACCGATGAAGGCTGGCTGTCCAGCGATCATCAGGTCGGCCAGACCGGCAAGACCGTGCATCCCCGCATCTACGTGGCTCTGGGCATTTCCGGTGCCATCCAGCACGTGGCCGGTATGCAGGACTCCGAAACCATCATTGCCATCAACAAGAACGAGAGCGCGCCCATCTTCGACGTGGCCTCCTACGGCATCGTGGGCGACCTGTTCAAGGTCGTGCCCGAACTGATCAAGGAGATCCGCGCCGCCAAGGCGTAATCCCGGTATCGGTTTCAATTGCATAACAAAGGCGCCGCAGCGTTGTACGCTGCGGCGCCTTTTTGCGTGCTGTCCCGGGGTGGGGGAGCAGGTCAGCGGGTGATGCGATGGCGGCACATGCTGGTCTTGCCGCAGATGGGGCAGGTGAGCCGCCGCCGGGTGAGGGTATGGTACCCTTTTACATAGTCCATCATGGTAGGTACAAACAGGGCACCGCAGTGGGGGCACTCGTAATGACCGGCCTTTACTTCCAGCCGGGCGGCGGCGCCGATACCGGCGATGGCGGTAAGCACGGCGCATACCAGCAGCAGAATGCGCACCGCCACCGGCAGTTCCAGGTAAGAGGCAAGCATCACCAGTGCGCAGACTGCGATGACGGTAATGACCCCGCAGATGATAGAGAGAGTCATACGTTCCTTGTTTTCGGCATTTTCCCGGATCAGGTCCATCATGTTTTCCTCCGCTTTTTTCTGGTACTCACCCTCAGCCACCTTCTCGCCGGAGAGCAGGTCGTTGACGGTGATCTGTAAAATTTCGCACAGGGGCAGCATCAGGGATACTTCCGGCAGTCCCTTGCCGCACTCCCATTTGGATACGGTCTTGTCGCTGATGGCAAGCTGGTCGGCCAGCTGCCGCTGGGTCAGGTTCTGGGCCCGGCGCGCCTGGGCGATGAACTTCCCGGTCTTGCTTTGGTCCATGGGGGCCTCCCTCCTTTCTGATGGTAGTATAGCATGGGAACCGCCGCGGGAACACCCACGCACCGTAGAGTGCCCCTTTTTACCGCTGCTGCGGGCCAAAAAAGCCGCCCCCGGTAAAACCGGGAGCGGTCTGTCAGAAGAAAATCTTACATTTCAGCAGTCTTGCTCTGGTCGTAGTTAAAGGTCACGCCCAGGGCTTCGGGAGCAGCTTCAATCAGGGCGTCCACATCGGCCAGTTCGCTGTTGCTCATCACAAACAGAACCTTGTCGCCAAAGGTGACCACGCGGGCCTTGTCAGCCATCACGCACACCCATTTGTTCATCTGGATGTTCTCCAGCATCGCATCGGCGATGGTCTGGGCGTCAGCTTCATCCTTCACACGCAGCAGCACCAGGCTGTAGGCCTGGCTGCCGGTCATGGACTCAGAGAGTACGCCTGCATCCACCAGGGCAGCCTGTTCGGCGGTCAGGCCGGTGTTGTAGGTGCACCAGCTTTCGTCACTCAGGTCCACGGCGCTGGTGGTCATCATCATCAGTTCCACGGGATAGGCTTCGTAGATCTTGTCCACCATGCCGCTGAGTTCCGCGTCGGCGGTCACCTCGGCGCCGGTTTCGGGGGTCATCTCCATGCCGGGGTCCACTTCGCCGTCACCGTCCGGCGTGGCGGGCTGATTCATCACGTCATCGGGCAGCGGGGTGGGGGTGGCTTCGGCGGGTTCCTTTGCGCCGCCGCAGGCAGTCAGGGCCATGGCGGCCAGCAAACTCAGGCAAATCAGTGCTTTTTTCATAGAGGAATTCCTTTCTCGGTAAGAATTTCTTCGGGGTGAAAGCGAACGTCCCAGGCGTCAGCCGGGATATGGGGCAAAATCAGCGCGGTAGGGCACAACAGCAGGCGCTTTCCCTTATAATGTGCCAAAAACCGGTCATAATACCCGCCGCCGCGGCCCAGGCGCACACCGTCGGCGCCGACAGCCAGGCAGGGGAGCAGAGCCAGGGTGGTGGAATCATCCGGCGGGCATACCGGGGGCAACGCGGCCGGCGGCCCCCAGATTCCGAAAGCGCCCCGCTGCAAAAGGCCCAGGTCGGGAATTTCCACCCAGTCCATGGTGCCGTCGCCGGTGACCCGCGGCAGCAGCAGCCGCTTGCCCTCCGCCAGGGCCTGGCGCAGCATAGGCGCTGTGTCGGGCTCGTCGGGCAGGGAGGCAAAAGCCAGCACGGTATGAGCCTGCTGCCAGACAGGCAGCCCGAACAAGGCATCCGCCATGGCACGGCCAAGGGCTTTCTGGTCCAGGGCGGCGCGCAGGATTTTGGCGTGCTGTCGAACTTCCCGCTTGGTCATGCCATCCCTTCCTTTCCTGCTTCGGGGCTATCATACCACAGACCGTTGTATCTGACAAGTAACAAAATTCTGAACAATCTCCGGTGAAAAAACCTGCCAAAAGAAGGCCCCCATCTTGCCCGCTGACACAAAATGGAGTATAATATACCCTGTATCGTTATGCGCTTATATCCTCCGCGCCGCGGCGCGGGGCAATTTTTAAAAATGTGTAGGAAGTAAAGGAGCCAGAGCTATATGGGCAAGTTCAATTTCATCAAAACCGATATCCCCGAAGTGCAGATTATCGAACCCACCGTGTTCGGCGACGACCGCGGCTATTTCATGGAAACCTACCAGATCGACGACTTTGCCGCCGCCGGTATCGACAAGCCTTTCGTGCAGGATAACCAGAGCCGTTCCACCAAGGGTGTGCTCCGCGGCCTGCATTTCCAGAAAAACCACACCCAGGGCAAGCTGGTGCGTGTGACGCTGGGCGAAGTGTTCGACGTGGCCGTGGACTGCCGTCCCCACAGTGCCACCTTCGGCAAATGGGTGGGCGTGACCCTTTCGGCCGAAAACAAGAAGATGCTCTACATCCCTGAGGGATTTGCCCACGGCTTTGTGGTGCTGTCCGATGTGGCGGAATTCTGCTACAAGTGCACCGATGTCTATGATCCCACCTCCGAGGGCGGCATCCCCTACGATGACCCCACCGTCAACGTGCAGTGGCCGGACTGCGGCTGCGAGCACAAGACCAGCGCCAAGGACAAGGAGCACACCCCCTTCGCCGAACAGAAATTTGAATTTTTCGAGAAGTACTAAGGAGTCACCGTGCAGAGTCTCAAAAACAGTTTTGCCAGTTTCTGGAAGTACCGTTATCTGCTGCAGAATCTTATCACGCGGGACTTCAAACTCAAATACCGCCGCAGCGTGCTGGGCGTAGCCTGGAGCGTGCTCAACCCTCTGCTCACCTGCCTGGTCATGTTCCTGGTGTTCGATTCCATCATGAAGGGCCTGCGGGGCGAGGGAATCCCCAACTTTGCGGGCTTCCTGATCATCGGCCAGCTGCTGTTCAACTTCTTCCGGGAGTCCACCAGCATGGCTATGGAAAGCGTGCTGAAAAACGCCCCGCTGCTGCGCAAAGTCTACATTCCTAAATACATCTTCCCCATGGAAAAGTGCTGCTTTGCCCTGGTGAACTGCGCCTTCAGCTTTATTGCCCTGGTCATCGTCTTTGTGATCACCTGGACGCCGGTGAGCTGGGCCACCGCCTGGATGGCGATTTACCCGCTTATCATGCTGTTCTTTTTCAGCCTGGGTATCGGGCTGCTTCTGTCGGCCCTCTATGTCTTTGTGCGGGACATCATGCATATCTGGGAAGTGTTCTGCACCCTGCTGGTCTACGCCAGCGCCATCTTCTATGACCCCGAGACCCTCTCGGGCATCATGCAGAAGCTGATCCACATCAATCCCATGTACTGGTACATTACGGCCTTCCGCCGCTGTGTGCTGTGGGGCGAAGGACTGGACGCCACCATGATCACCGTCTGTTTCCTCTGCGCCGCCGTCAGCATGGTGCTGGGCATTGTGGTGTTCAAGAAAAATCAGGACAAGTTCGTCCTGTATATGTAAGGGGGCGCACCTATGGCAGCTGAACAGCCGATCATTTCCATCGACCATGTTTCCATGCGCTTCAACCTGGCCAAAGAAAAGCACGAGAGCCTGAAAGAATATTTTGTGGCCCTGATGCACGGCGGTGTGCGCTTTGACGAATTTTTTGCCCTGGACGACGTGAGTTTCGACATCATGCCCGGGGATTTCTACGGCCTTATCGGCCTTAACGGCAGCGGCAAGAGCACGCTGCTCAAGATCATCTCCGGTGTATACAAACCCTCCGGCGGCAAGGTTACGGTGCGGGGCACCATCGCGCCGCTGATCGAACTGGGGGCCGGTTTCGACATGGACCTCACCGCCCGGGAGAATATCTACCTCAACGGTACGGTGCTGGGCTACACCCCCAAATACATCGACTCCAAGTTCGAGGACATCGTGGAATTCAGCGAACTGCGGGATTTCCTCGATGTGCCGCTGAAGAACTACTCCTCCGGCATGGTGGCGCGCCTGGCTTTTGCGGTGGCTACCATGACCAAGCCGGATATCCTCATTGCCGACGAGATCCTGTCGGTGGGTGACTTCCTGTTCCAGGAAAAGTGCGAGCGCCGCATGGCGGAACTGCTGTCCGGCGGCACCACGGTCATTCTGGTCAGCCATTCCATCGACCAGATCGAGCGTATGTGCAACAAGGTGGCCTGGCTGGACCACGGCCACCTGCGCCGAAACGGTCCCACCGCCGAGATCACGGCGGAATACCGCAAGTTTGAGAAAAAAGATGCCATGCCCGCCAAGCGGACGGAGGAATGAGGCCATCCATGAAGCAACAACCCAACAACGAGCGCCCCGCTGACCTGGCTGTCCAGGACAGTGTGGGCGGCATGGCCCGCCGTCTGTTGAACCCCGCCCACCTGAAAGACCTGGCCCGCCGTTCGGCCGCCACCCTGCGGGAGCAGGGGGCCGAGCAGCTGTGGCGGGATGTGTCTTTCCGGGTGGGGCTGGCCTTCCATCACGATGACTGGCGTCACCGGGCGGACCTGCCCCTGCGCCGTACCCTGAAAGCCCAGCGGGCCGCCAATCTGCAGGGACCTTGCGTTAGTGTGGTGGTGCCGGTGTTCAACACACCGCTGCGCTTTTTTGACCAGATGGTAAAAAGTGTGCAGCGCCAGACCTACGGCAACTGGCAGCTGGTGCTGGTGGATGCCAGCGACGACGCTCACGGGGAAGTTTCCCGGCGGGCGCAGCAGTATGCCGCCAAAGACAGCCGCATTGTGTACCAGAAAATCGAGAACCAGGGCATTGCCGCCAACACCACGGCGGGGTTTGCCGCCGCCACCGGCGGTTACCTGGCCCTGCTGGACCACGATGATGTGCTGTACCCCAACGCCCTCTTTGAATGTGTGCAGACCATCCAAAAGACCGGCGCGGATTTTGTCTACAGTGACGAGATCGTGCTCTCTGCCGACCTGAAACAGCTGGGCGGGTACCACTTCAAGCCGGACTTTGCCCCCGATTATCTGCGGGGCGTCAACTTTATCACCCATCTGGCGGTGTTCAGCCGCCCGCTGCTGGACGCGGCGGGGGCCTATGAATCCAGCGAGTTTGACGGCGCCCAGGACCATGACCTGATCCTGCGCCTGACCGAAAAAGCTCACAAGATCGAGCACATCAAGCAGGTGCTCTATATCTGGCGGGGCCATGCCGGGTCCACCGCCGCGGGTATGGAGGCCAAACCTTACGCCATTGCGGCAGGGGAGCGGGCCATCGACGCCCAGCTGCAGCGGCTGGGCCTGCCCGGCCGGGCCATGGCAGTGCCCGATGCCCCCGGTGCCTTCCAGGTGCGGTATGAACTGACGGGTCATCCGCTCATCAGTGTGCTGATTCCCAACAAGGACCACACCGACGACCTGGACCGCTGCCTGACGAGCCTCTACAAGAACGCCGGGTACGATAACTTCGAGGTTCTGATCATCGAGAACAACTCCACCGACCCGGCCACCGAAGTCTACTACCAGACGCTGCCCCAGCGGTTTGACCGCTGCAAGGTGGTGCGGTATCAGGGACCCTTCAACTTCTCGGCCATCAACAATTTCGGTGCTCAGTTTGCCGAAGGCGAACACCTGCTGCTGCTCAACAATGATATTGAGGTGCTGTCCGGGGATTTCCTGCGGGAACTGCTCAGTTACAGCCAGCGCCCCGACGTGGGCGCGGTGGGCGCCAAACTCTACTACCCCGACAATACCATCCAGCACGCGGGCGTGCTCATGGGCATCAACGGCAGCGCGGGCCACAGCCATAAAAGCTACCCCCGCACGGCGGTGGGGGATATGTACCGCCTGGTGACGACCCAGAACTATATGGCGGTCACCGGCGCCTGCCTGATGACCAAGACCTCCCTGTACAAAGCGGCAGGCGGTCTGGACGAAGAAAAGTTTGCGGTGGCCTACAACGATGTGGATTACTGCATGAAGCTGTGGCAGCAGGGACTTTTGAACGTTTACACCCCCCGGGCCGAGGCCTACCACTACGAGAGCAAAAGCCGGGGGCTGGATACCCTGTCGGAGAACGCCAGGCGCTACGAGCGGGAGAAAGCCAACTTCTACGCCAAATATCAGCCCTATATCGACAACTACGACCCCTATTACAACCCCCATTTCAACAACCTGTTTGAAAACTTCGGCCTGAAATGACCGTGCAGCAAGGAGCCTGCCCATGAGCCTGGAAACAAAACGCATCAAAGAACTGTTCGGCTATGCCCGAACCCTGACCAAAGAACAGGGCGTTGGGGTCATGGCCACCCGGGCGGTGGGCTTTTTCAAGCGACGGTTTTTCGGCAAACGGGCGCGGTATCTGCCTGCCAAAAAGACGCTGGAAGCCCAGCGGGCCGATGCAGCCCAGCACGCCAAAGGCTGGCCTACCATCAGCATCCTGACGCCGCTGTACAACACGCCGCCGCAGTTTTTGCAGCAGTTTTTGGACAGCGTCCAGGGCCAGACGGCGCCCAACTGGCAGCTGGTGCTGGTGGATGCCAGTGACGATGCCCACGGCGATGTGGGCCGGACCGTGCAGGAGCGTGCCGCCCAGGACAAGCGCATCGTCTACCAGAAAATCGAAAACGGCGGCATTGCCGCCAACACCAACGCGGCGGCGGCCCTGGCCACCGGGGACTACCTGGCCCTGGCCGACCACGACGATATGCTGGCGCCCCATGCCATCTACTGCATGGGCAAGGCTTTGGCTGAAAGCAAAGCGGACTTTGCCTACAGCGATGAAGCCCTGTTTGAGAAAACGCCCCAGCGCCCCCGGGTAGGGCACTTCAAGCCCGACTACGCCCCCGACTACCTGATGGCGGTGAATTATATCTGTCATCTGGCGGTGTTCCGGCGGGAACTGTTTGAGGCGGTGGGCGGCGAGCGCCCGGCGTGTGACGGCGCCCAGGACCACGACCTGTTCCTGCGTCTTATGGATGAAATGCAGCGCCGGGACCCGGCGGCCAAACCCCTGCACATTCCCCAGGTACTTTATTACTGGCGGGTGCACGCGGCGTCCACCAGCGGCGGCACGGCGGCCAAACCCTATGTGGAAGCCGCCGCCCGCAAGGCGGTGGCCGATCACCTGGCCTCTACCGGCCGCCAGGGCAGGGTGGAAGCGGGCAAATTCCCCGGCACCTGCCATGTGGTGTGGGATATCCCGGACCCCCAGCCGCGGGTGTCCATCCTGATTCCCAACAAGGACCACACCGACGACCTGGAAAAGTGTCTGCACAGCCTCTATGCCAAGACCACCTACGAGAATTTCGAGGTCATTGTCATCGAGAACAACTCCACCGACCCCGCCACCGAAGCCTATTACAAACAGCTGCCCCAGCGGTATGATCGCGCCCGGGTGGTGCGGTACAAGGGCGGGTTCAACTTCAGCCGCATCAACAACTTTGGCCGCAAGTACGCCACCGGCAGCTATCTGTTGCTGCTCAACAACGACATTGAGGTCATCAACGGCGACTGGCTCACCCAGATGGTAGGGGAATGCATCCAGCCCGGTGTGGGCATCTGCGGTGCCATGCTCTACTATCCCGACGATACCATCCAGCACGCGGGCATCATCACGGGGCTGGGCGGCTATGCGGGCCACAGCCACAAGTACCACAAGCGGGGCGGCAGCGGGTATATGTTCCGGCTGGCCACCGTGCAGGATTTCTCCGCCGTGACGGCGGCCTGCCTGCTGGTGCGCACCGCTGTGTTTGACGCCGTGCATGGCCTGGACGAAAACCTGACCGTGGCCTACAACGATGTGGACTTCTGCCTGCGGGTGCGGGATGCCGGTTGGCGCATTCTCTGGACGCCCTACGCCGAACTCTACCACCACGAGAGCAAATCCCGCGGTTCCGACGAGAAGGACCCGGTAAAAAAAGCCCGGTTCGATGCCGAGCATGACCGCCTGTACGAGGTCCATGGCCGGGACAACATTCTCCATGACCCCTATTACAACCCGGCCCTCTCTTTGGACTACGAGGACTTCCGGGAAAGCGGCGACCTGCGCCACCTGAAATAAACCAAAACCGCCCCGCACATCGCTGAATGTGCGGGGCGGTTTGCTGTATACAGGTTACTGCACGGTGGTCTGCAGCTGGGGGGCACCGCCGGCCAGTTCCTCGGCGGTCAGGGGGGCCGGTGCGGCCTCCGGATGGTCCAGCTTCTCCCGGGCCACGGCCAGCATCAGCTTGATGCGGTTTTCCTGGTTGACGCGGGTGGCGCTGGGGTCGTAGTCCACGGGGGTGATGTTGGCTTCGGGGTGCAGGGCGCGGATCTTGTTGATCATACCCTTGCCCACAATGTGGTTGGGCAGGCAGCCGAAAGGCTGGGCACAGACGATGTTGCCGTAGCCGCCTTCCACCAGTTCCAGCATTTCGGCGGTGAGCAGCCAGCCTTCGCCCATCTTGGCACCCAGAGAGATGATGCCTTCGGGCTTTTTCATCAGTTCCCGGAAGGAACCCGGCGCATAGAAGCCGTACTGGCGCATGGCGTCGTAGCTGGCCACGCCGATGGAATCCAGCCAGCCCAGGAAGGCATCGGCGCCGCCGGCCACCAGTTTGTTGCCGCCGTAGAGGTCGATGTCCAGCCGGGTGTTGGCCACGCAGTATTCCACAAAGCCCATCAGGCCCGGCAGGTTCACTTCGCAGTCCTGGCTTTCCAGGAACTTTTCCAGGTCATTGTTGCCCAGGGGAGAGTACTTCACGTAGATCTCGCCCACCACGCCCACTTTTACCTTGGGCACCCGGGTGACCGGGATGGTGGCATAGTCGGCGGCAATAGCGGGGAACTGCTTCTTCATAGCCGGGGCCGAGTAGTTGCGGTCGGTGCGGATCCATTCCTGGATGCGGGCGATCCACTTCTCGGTCATGGCGTCGGCATCGCCCTTGTGGTTCTCGTAGGGGGCGGTCTGGCTGCGCAGGGCTACCAGCATATCGCCATAGAAGATGGCCGCAATGACCTTGCGCAGCAGCGGCAGGGTCAGGGGCAGGCCGCTGCCTTTTTCCAGGCCCGAGAAGTTCAGCGAAGCCACCGGGATATTGCCGTACCCGGCCTTGACCAGGGCCTTGCGCAGCAGCTTGATGTAGTTGGAGGCCCGGCAGCCGCCGCCCGTCTGGGTGATGAGCAGGGCCGTATGTTCCAGATCGTACTTGCCGCTGTTCAGCGCGTCCAAAAACTGGCCGATGACCAGCAGGGCAGGGTAGCAGGTATCGTTGTGGACGTATTTCAGGCCCAGCTGAGCCACCTCGCTGCCGCAGTTGCCCAGCACTTCGGTCTGGTAGCCTTCGCTGGCCAGCGCCGCCTGCATCAGGCGGAACTGGGTCACCGCCATGTTGGGGATCAGGATCTTATGGGTTTTTACCATCTCTTTGGTAAAATTGGGGGTCATGTATTCCATATACTTTGCCT
Organism: Candidatus Gemmiger excrementigallinarum; assembly: GCA_019116445.1. GTDB lineage: Bacteria > Bacillota > Clostridia > Oscillospirales > Ruminococcaceae > Gemmiger > Gemmiger excrementigallinarum. The sequence goes on along the minus strand of DXBP01000067.1, from coordinate 16,418 downwards.
CTTTTTCAGGGGAAGCCCGCGGCCCTTACGCCTGACCGGCGGCTTCGCGGCGTTCTTCCAGCGCGGCGAACAGGCTGCGCAGACGGATGTTGACGGCGCCCAGGTTGGTGATCTCGTCGATCTTCAGCTGGGTGTACAGCTTGTTGCCGGCCTGCAGGATCTCGCGGGTCTCGTCGGTGGTGATGGCGTCCAGACCGCAGCCGAAAGATACCAGCTGCACCAGGTCCATGTCGGGCTGGGAGATGCAGTACTTGGCGGCGGCGTACAGGCGGCTGTGGTAGGTCCACTGGTTCAGCACCGAAGTGTTGAATTTCTCCTCGTGCCAGCTGACGGCATCCTCGGTGACCACGGCGGCGCCCTGGCGGATGATCAGCTGGTCGATGCCGTGGTTGACCTCCGGGTCCACATGGTAGGGACGGCCCGCCAGCACGATGATGTGTTTGCCTTCTTTGCGGGCATTGGCAATGATCTCGGTGCCTTTGTCCCGTACCTGCTGCATATGGCGGGCGTACTCGTCGTAGGCGGCGTCGATGGCAGCGTGTACGGATTTCTTATCCAGCCCCGGGTAGGTCTTGGTGATGGACTGGTAGAACCGCTTGTAGAAATCCTTGCGCCGCTCCAGATTGAAGTAATCATACAGCAGCGGGATCTTCGTCAGTTCGGGGCAGTTGCCCTCCAGCACTTCGGGATAGTAGGCCACCACCGGGCAGTTATAGTGGTTGTCGCCCAGGTGTTCGTCCAGGTTGTAGCTCATGCAGGGGTAGAACACCGCATCCACGCCCTGTTCGGCCAGCCAGTGGATGTGACCGTGGCTGAGCTTGGCAGGGAAGCAGGCGGTATCACTGGGGATGGTAGCCTGTCCGGCCTGGTACAGCTTACGGCTGGAGAAGGGGCTGATCACCACCTGGAAGCCCAGCTTCGTAAACAAGGTATGCCAGAAGGGTAGCAGTTCATACATATTCAGGCACAGGGGGATGCCAATTTTGGCTCGGGGCTGTGCCGGGGCGGGGGCGTTGCGGTAGTCGTCCAGCAGCTTGAGTTTGTAGGCGTAGAGGTTCAGGTCCTCGCTGTTGGCCTTGCCGGTGACCGGTTTGTCGCAGCGGTTGCCGGAGATAAAACGTTTGCCGTCCGCAAAGGTGTTGACGGTCAGCTGGCAGTGGTTGCCGCAGCCGTTGCACTGCACGGTCTTGACGGTCTGGCTGAAGTTTTCCAGCTCCTCCTGGGTCAGCACGCTGCTGCGGGCGTTTTCGCCCGCGTGGTTCAGTCCGTGCAGGGCCGCACCGTAAGCGCCCATCAGACCGGCGATGTCGGGACGGATGACCTCCACGCCCATCTCCTTTTCAAAGGCGCGCAGCACCGCTTCATTGTAGAAGGTGCCGCCCTGGACCACGATGTTGCGGCCCAGTTCTTCGGGGCTGGAGGCGCGGATGACCTTGTACAGGGCGTTCTTGACCACCGAGATGGAAAGGCCCGCGCTGATGTTCTCAATGGAAGCGCCGTCCTTCTGGGCCTGCTTCACCGAGGAGTTCATGAACACGGTGCAGCGGCTGCCCAGGTCCACGGGCTTGTCGGCAAACAGGCCCAGGGCGGCAAACTCTTTTACATCGTAACCCAGGGCCTGGGCGAAGGTCTGCAAAAAGCTGCCGCAGCCGGAGGAACAGGCTTCGTTCAGGAAGATGTTGCTGATGGCCCCATCCTCGATCTTGAAGCACTTCATGTCCTGGCCGCCGATGTCGATGATAAAGTCCACATCAGGCAGGAAATGCTTGGCGGCGGTAAAGTGGGCCACCGTTTCCACCAGGCCCCGGTCGCAGTGGAAGGCGTTTTTGATCAGGTCCTCGCCGTAACCGGTGGTGGTCACACTGGCGATCTGCAGGCCGGGGTGGTCCTTGTACAGTTTCAGCAGCGTTTCCCGCACCAGGGGCACGGGGTTGCCCAGGTTGGGGCGGTAACTCTCAAACAGGATGTTGGCATTCTGGTCAATGACCACCAGTTTGATGGTGGTGGAACCGGAATCAATGCCGATGTGCACCGGTCCGCACTGGGCGCTGAAGGGCAGGCAGGGGACGGTGGCTTTCAGGTGCCGGGCATGGAATTCTTCGTATTCCTGCTGATTGGCAAACAGCGGCGGCAGGCTCACGTAAGTGGCAGTGGCGCTGTAATCGTCCAGGCGGCGGGCCACTTCGTGCAGATCGGACTCCTCGTCGGCGTAGAACGCCGCGCCCAGGGCCACGAACAGCAGGCTGTTTTCGGGGCACAGGCCCTGTACGCCCAGGGTTTTGTCAAAGCTCTGGCGCAGGGTCTTGCTGAAGGTCAGCGGTCCGCCCAGATAGACGATGTTGCCCTGGATAGGACGGCCCTGGGCCAGGCCCGCAATGGTCTGGTTGACCACCGCCTGGTAGATGGAAGCGGCGATGTCACCGGCCTGGGCGCCCTGGTTGATCAGGGGCTGGATGTCGCTCTTGGCAAACACGCCGCAGCGGCTGGCGATGGTGTAGGTACGGGTGGCGGTCTGGGCGGCGGCGTCCATCTCGTCGGCGCCCATCTTCAGCAGCGTTGCCATCTGGTCGATGAAAGCGCCGGTGCCGCCGGCACAGCTGCCGTTCATGCGCACCTCGGTGCCGCCGGTCAAAAACAGGATCTTGGCGTCCTCGCCGCCCAGCTCAATGATGCAGTCGGTGCCGGGCACCAGACGGTTGGCCGCCACGCGGGTGGCAAACACCTCCTGCACAAAGGGAACTTTGCAGCTGTCCGCCAGGCCCATACCGGCGGAACCGGAAATGGCCAGGTATGCCTTGCCGTCGGGCAGGTATTCGGCAGCTACTTTTTCGAGCAGGGCCTTGCCCTTCTCCAGAATATGGCTGAAATGACGCTCGTAGGTGGAAAACAGGATCTCACCGGCGTCGTTCAGCACCACACATTTAATGGTCGTGGAACCAATGTCCAAACCAACTCTCATACGGGTGTAACCTCCTGCGGAAAACGGGAAATTGCGGGATGCGGTATCGTTCCAACGCGGTTTTTTGCGCGGGAGGGACGTAAAACGCCTATTCCTACCGATACCATATCACCTTATTGTACCTTTTTTTCCCCGTTTTGGCAAGTCTGCGGGCGGAAATATGTCATTTTAAGGCGAAAAAACACCAAAGCGGCACTGGCTTTCGCCGGTGCCGCTTTGGTGTCAAAAGAAAAGAGGAGTATGGATGAAAAAACTTGGGGGTCCCTGCCTCGGGTCGGGTCCCTGCTCCCTTCCTGAGGACACTTACAGTATATCGGGCGAATGTGACAAAGAGGTGAAAGAAATTTCAAGAAATTGCAAAAGAAATCGGAACAATCTTTAAATTGCAGAAATCCTCGGATTCTGGATAAAATGGCAGCAAAATCACAAGGAACCTGGTGCAAAAACAGGCCGTATATGTTATCATGGAAAAGAGGTGCCGCGGCCGCCCTGCGTCATGGCCCGGCAAGTTCAGCAAAGGAAACAAAGTATATGCCCAATCGAATCAATTACCAGCAGGAAATGGAAAAAGTGCTGCGCCGGCTGGAGGCCGAGGGGACCCGCCCGCGCCTGCTGCTTCACGCCTGCTGTGCGCCCTGTTCCAGCGCGACGCTGGAGCGCCTGGCCGATCATTTTGATCTGACCATTCTGTATTACAATCCCAATATCTACCCGCCGGAAGAGTATCATCGCCGGGAGAAGGAACTGGAACGCTTTGTGCAGCAGGCGGGCTATCGCTTCCCGGTGGTGGAACTGCCCTACGAGCCCCAGGAGTTTTACAGCGCCGTCAAGGGCCTGGAACAGGAGCCGGAAAAAGGCGAGCGCTGTACGGTGTGCTACCGTCTGCGGCTGGAACAGGCGGCCCGGTACGCGGCGCAGCACGGTTTTGACTGGTTCTGCACCACGCTGTCCATCTCGCCCATGAAAGACCCGGTGCGCATCAATGCACTGGGGGCGGAACTGGGCGCGCAGTACGGGGTTCGGTTTTTGCCCAGCGAGTTCCGCAAAAAGGACGGCTACAAGCGCAGTCTGCAGCTCAGTGCCGAGTACGGACTGTACCGGCAGGACTACTGCGGCTGTGTGTTCAGCAAACAGGAGCGGGGCGTCTGAAGCGCCACTGAGAACAGATAAAGAACAGGAACATACGATGGAAAAACATATCCTTGTGGCGCTGCCGCTCAATGAGGCCCAGCGCGAAACGATCCGGCAGGCGGCCCCGCAGTTTGCCTACCGGTTTACCACCCAGGAAACGGCGACCCGGGAGGAAATCCTCTGGGCGGACGCCATCCTCGGCAATGTGCCGGTGGAACTGATCCGGCAAAATACCCGCCTTGCCTGGTTCCAGTCCAACTTCGCGGGGCCGGACCCTTACCTGGAACCCGGCGTCCTGCCGCCGGAGTGTATTGTCACCAACGCCACCGGAGCCTACGGCCTGGCCATCAGCGAGTGGATGCTGGGTATGTGGCTGGCCCTGGCCAAGGACCTGGTGCTCTACCGGGACCGGCAGCACCGCCATGAGTGGGATGCCATCGAGCGTCCGGTGCGCTCCATTGCCGGGGCGCGGGTGCTCTGCGTAGGGCTGGGGGATATCGGCTCCAGCTTTGCCCGGCGGGCCCATATGCTGGGCGCCGAGGTGGTGGGCGTCCGCCGCCATGCAGGGGACTGCCCCGACTACTGCCTGCGGGTGGTGGATACCGCCCACCTGGACGAGGAACTGCCCCGGGCCGACCTGGTGGCGCTGAGCCTGCCCGGCACCCCGGAAACCAGGCGGATGTTTGATGCCGACCGGCTGGCCCGGTGCAAGCGGGGAGCGATTTTGCTCAACGTGGGGCGGGGCAGTACCGTGGACTGCGATGCCCTGGCGGCCGCCGTGCAGAGCGGCGCGCTCTACGGTGCGGCCCTCGACGTGACCGACCCCGAACCCCTGCCGCCGGACCACCCGCTGTGGAACCTGGACACCGTGCTCATCACGCCCCATATCTCGGGGCGGTTCAGCCTGCCCCGCACCCTGGAAAATATCGTGGAGATCTTTGCCCACAATCTGGCACGGTTTGCCGCCGGCCAGACGCTGGATAACCAGATGAGCCGCACCACCCGCTACGTCAGTGCCGATACCCCCGGCCGACGTCTGACCTGTGAATAAGAGGATATTTGTATGGGATTCTATCAATTTGTGTATCTGTTTTTCGCCTATTCCTTCCTGGGCTGGCTGGGCGAAGTCATCACCACTGCCGTGCGCAAGCGCCGCTACCAGGACCGCGGCGTTCTCAACGGGCCGCTGTGCATCCTGTACGGTGTGGGCGGCCTGACCATCAGCTTTACCCTGGGGGAACTGCATGAAAGCTGGTTCTTCCTGTTTGCCCTCAGTACCATCTACACCACGGTGCTGGAATGGGTGGCCGGGCATATCCTGGAACGCACCAGCGGCACCCGCTGGTGGGACTACAGCGATGAATGGTTCAACCTGGACGGCTACATCTGCCTGGGAGCATCGCTGCTGTGGGGTGCGCTCAGCGTTATTACCATCAAGTGGGGCAACCCGCTGCTGCTTTCCCTGTTTGACCTGATCCCGGCCGCGGTGCGCGCTGCGGTGCTGTGGGTGCTGCTGGTGCTTTTTGCCATCGACGCAGTGGGCACCCTGCTGACGATGCTGGGCCTGCGCTACCGCTGGCCGCCGGCCGAAGCGGTGGAAAACCGTCTGGCCAGCCTGACGCTGCGCGCGGGACTGTGGATTCTGGGCCATGTGGAAAACCGTATGGCCAAAGCCCACCCGGCCCTGACCTTTGAACACCAGAAAAAGGCAAAGTCCACGGTGTTTGCCTCCGGATGCAGTCCCTACAAGATCGTGCTGCTCTTTTTCATCGGCGCGTTTCTGGGCGATATCACCGAAACGATTTTCTGCCGCATCACAGCCGGGTACTGGATGAGCCGTTCCAGCGTTGTGTGGGGACCGTTTTCCATTGTATGGGGCCTGGCCATCGCCCTGGTCACCCTGCTGCTCTACCGGTATAAGGATAAATCTTCCAGCTGGCTGTTCATGGCCGGTACGCTGCTGGGCGGCGCCTACGAATACCTGTGCAGCGTCTTTACCGAGGTGGTGTTCGGCGCGGTGTTCTGGGATTACAGCAAGATCCCCTTCAACCTGGGCGGCCGCATCAACCTGCTGTACTGCTTCTTCTGGGGCTTCGCGGCGGTCATCTGGTTCAAGGCGCTCTATCCGCCCATCTCCGATCTCATCGAGCGCATCCCCCGGCGGCCCGGCAAGGTGCTGACCTGGGCGCTGTGTGTGTTCATGGCGGCGGATATGATCGTCAGTTCCCTGGCGCTCATGCGCTACAACGCCCGCATCGAGGGTGTGCCGCCCCAGAACAGCCTGCAGGTCTATCTGGATGAACACTATGACGATGCCCGGATGCAGGCGGTGTACCCCAAGGCCGTACATACGGGCTGAAAGACGTAACAGATTTATTTTGTATCTTTCCGCGCGTTGTGTTATAATCATTTTATACGAAGATAAAGCTGCAAATTTGTGAAATCTGACACAGGAATCAGAGGAGGTTTCTGCCATGACCCGTTCAGAGGCAATGGATTGTTATGTCAAGGCGCAAAGACTGGGGCAGCGGGAATATCGCGAAAAAACAGCAGCCGGGCAATCTCCTTTCCTGCCGGTGCTGGATGACATCCTGCAGAATGTGGAGATCGAGAACCAGTTGCCGCTGGGTGTGATCGAAGTGCCGCTGGAACTGCTGGTGGGCACCAAAACGGCGGGGCGTACCGCCGCATTTGCGGGCAACTTTATGCCGCTGCTGGAACTCAAGACCGAGTTCGGCACCAAGTGGACCAACCTGTGTGTGGCCCACATGGAGGAAGGCATCCGGGACCCGGTGCGCTGCTTTGAATATATGGGCCGTTTTTATGTGCAGGAGGGCAACAAGCGCGTCAGCGTGCTGAAGTATTTCGGTGCCAGCAGCGTTATGGCCAACGTCACCCGGGTGGTGCCCTGCTACAACGATACCCCCGAAGTGCGCCTGTATTACGAGTTCATGCACTATTACCCCCTGATCCGGACCTATACGCTGCGCTTTACCAAGCTGGGCAGCTTTGCCCGGCTGCAGAAACTGATGGGCAAAGGGCCGGAGGAATCCTGGAGCGATGAGGACCGCGCCGATGTCCTTTCTTTGTACAACTGGGTGGGCAAGGCGTTCCGGGCCCACGGCGGCGACCGGCTGCGCTGGTCCACCGGGGATGTGCTGCTGTTGCTGCTGCGGCTGTATTCCCGCCAGGAACTGGCCGACAGTACCCCGTCGGAACTGAGCCAGAAGCTGGATGCCCTGTGGGATGATGTGCTGGCCCTGCAGAACGATGACCCCGTCACCGTCAGCGTCAAACCCGCCGAGCCGGCCAAAACCAAAGAGAAACTCATCGACCGCATTTTGCCCGGCATCCGCCCGGCGGCGCCGACCCACCTCAAGGTGGCTTTTGTGCACGAGCGCACGCCGGAAACCAGTGCCTGGACCAGCCAGCACGAGTTCGGCCGCTGCCAGCTGGACACGGTGTTTGAGGGCAAGGTCGAAACGGTGGCCTACTGCAACGCCGTTCCCGGCGAAAATGCCGACCAACTGGTGGAGCAGGCCATTGCCGAAGGGGCCGACATCGTATTTACCACCAGCCCCAAACTGGTGGGGGCCTCGCTGCGGGCGGCGGTGAAGCACCCTTCGGTGCGCATCCTCAACTGTTCGATGGAGATGCCCTACGCCAGCATCCGCACCTACTACACCCGCGTGTATGAGGCAAAATTCATCACCGGCGCCATTGCGGGCGCCATGGCCACCGGGGACCGCATCGGCTATGTGGCGGATTACCCCAGCTTTGGTGTGCCTGCCAACATCAACGCCTTTGCCCTGGGCGCGCGGATGGTCAATCCCCGTGTGACGGTGGAACTGTTCTGGACCTGCCTGCCGGAACAGGAAGACCCCCTCACACTGTTCACCCGCAAGGGCATCACGGTGGTATCCGGGCGCGATGCGCCGGTGCCGGGGCGTCCCCAGCGGGAGTTCGGCACCTTCCTGATCCGTCCGGGCGGGGTGCTGCAGGACCTGGCCACACCCTTCTGGCATTGGGGTCAGTTCTATGAAAACGTGGTGCGCAGCGTGCTGGACGGCGGCTGGGCCCGGGACAAGTCCGGCAACGATGGCCGGGCCGTAAACTATTGGTGGGGCATGAACAGCGGTGTCATGGACGTGCTGCTCAGCCGCGAACTGCCCCAGGACGTGCAGCATCTGGCGCGCATCCTGCGGGAAGGTGTGATCTCGGGCATGATCGACCCCTTTGCCTGCCGTATTACGGCACAGGACGGCAGCATCAAAAACAGCGGCCGCCGGGGCCTGGATCTGGAACAGATCGTGCACATGGACTGGCTGTGTGATGCGGTGGACGGCCATGTGCCGGAGTATGATGAACTGGCGGAGGCTTCCCGCACCATGTACCGTATGCAGGGAATCCATCGTGATCGCCTGCCGGTGGAGAAGGAGGCCGAACTATGAAGCTGCTGGCCGTGGCGGATGAAGAGTGCAAGGCGCTGTGGGATTACTACAGCCCTGATAAGCTCAAGGATGTGGAAATGATCCTTGCCTGCGGGGATCTGAACCGCCATTATCTGGAATATCTGGTTACCATGGCGCCGGTGCCGGTGTTTTACGTGCACGGCAACCATGATGAAAGTTTCGATGCCCGCCCGCCGGAGGGGGCGGTCTGCATCGATGATGATGTCATTGAATACCACGGCCTGCGCATTGCGGGGCTGGGCGGCGCCTGCCGTTATCGCTCCGGCGCCTGGCAGTTTACCGAGGCCGAAATGAAAAAGCGCGTCAACCGCCTGCGCAGCAAGGTGGAGCGGCACCGCGGGCTGGACGTGCTGGTGACCCACGCGCCGCTGCACGGGTACGGTGATATGAATGACCTGGCCCACCGCGGGTTCACGGTGTTCCGGGAACTGCTGGACCGCTACCACCCCCAGCTGATGCTGCACGGTCACGTACACATGAATTATGGCGCCAACCTCCAGCGGGAATACCAGTACGGTACCACCCGCATTGTCAACTGCTTTGAGCGTATGTACCTGGATGTGGAGCCGGCACCGCCCAGACCGCAGCATCGTCTGATGTCGCGCCTGTGGCAGAGATAACATTGGTAAGGAGAACAGCTATGATGAAAATCGCAGTCTTTGGCGCGGGGACCTGGGGCATTGCTCTGGCGCGCCTGCTGGCGGTCAACGGACGGGATGTTACGGTGTGGAGCGCCATTCCCACCGAACTCAAGTCCTTAAGCACCACCCACCGCCACCCCAACCTGCCCGGCATGGAACTGCCCTCTTCGATGCACTACACCGCCGATATTGCCGAGGCCTGCGCCGGCAAGGATATTCTGCTGTTTGCGGTGCCGTCGCCCTTTGTGCGCGCAACGGCCAAAAAGGCGGCCCCCCATATTCCCGACGGGCAGCTGATCGTGGATGTGGCCAAGGGCATTGAGGACAAGACCCTGCTGACCATGAGCGAGATCATCGAGGATGAACTTGCCAAACAGAAGCGCACCGCCCGGGTGGTGGCGCTGTCCGGACCTACCCACGCCGAGGAAGTGGCCCGGGATATGCCCACTCTGATCGTGGCGGCCAGCCCGGACGAGGATGCCGCCAAAACGGTGCAGAAAGCCTTCTCGACCCCCACTTTCCGGGTATACACCAACACCGACCGCCGCGGCACCGAACTGGGCGGCGCGGTGAAAAACGTCATCGCCCTGGCGGTGGGCATCGCCCTGGGCCTGGGCTATGGCGATAACGCCAAAGCCGCCCTCATCACCCGCGGCAACGCCGAGCTGTCGCGTCTGGGGGCAGCTATGGGCTGCAAACCCGAAACCTTCTCGGGCCTGTCGGGCATGGGGGACCTGATCGTTACCTGTACCAGTATGCACAGCCGCAACCTGCACGCCGGTATGCTGCTGGGCCGTGGCAAAACTGCCGAGGAAGCCAAAGCGGAAGTGGGCCAGGTGGTGGAAGGCATCAACGCACTGCCCGCCGCCTGCCGCCTTGCCAAAAAATATAAAGTGGATATGCCCATCGTCCAGAGCGTGGATGCCATTTTGGGCGGCCGCCTGGCGGCCAGCAACGCTCTGGCCGCGCTGATGGGCCGGGATCTCAAACGGGAGTGAGGTGCATCCGTTTTGCAAGAATCCATCCGGATCGCTTTTTTTGACATCGACGGCACACTGCTGCCCTTTCGTGCGGGTGCTTTGCCGGATTCCACCCAAAAGGCGCTGGCGGCTCTGCGCCGCCGGGGCGTCAAGGTGTTTATCGCCTCCGGCCGTCCGCCCATCCATCTGCCGCTGCTCCATGCGCTGGATGGCATCCCCTTTGACGGCTATGTGACGATGAACGGCCAGTACTGCTACCTGGCGGACGGCACGCAGCTGTACAGCCATGCCATTGACCCCGCCGCCCTGCGCACGCTGCTGCCCTATATCCAGCGGGAAAAGATCTCGGTGGGCTTTATCGAAAAAGACCGTTCCACCTTCAACCTCATCAACGAGCGCAGCGCTGAATTCTGCCAGCGAATGCAGCAGTATACCGGCGATGTGGCGGCCTGCATCGAGGCTGCACCCATCTATCAGCTCAGTGCTTTTCTGCCGGCGGATAAACAGCAGGATTTTCTGGCCAGTTGCCCGGGCTGTGTGGCGGTGCGCTGGAACGACGATTTTGCGGATGTATTGCCTGCAGGCGGCGGCAAAACCGAGGGCCTGGCCCATGTGCTCAAGGCCCTGGGCCTGACGCGGGAACAGGCCATCGCTTTCGGCGACGGCGGCAACGATGTGGAGATGCTGCGTTACGCGGGCATCGGTGTGGCCATGGGCAATGCCTGCCCGGAAGCCAAAGCGGCGGCCGACTACATCACCGACGATGTGACCGCCGATGGCCTTGCCAACGGGCTGCGCCATTTCGGCCTGATCTGAGCCGGTCCCTTCGCATACCAACCCTTCCCTCTGCGTACACTATACGCGGGGGGATTTTTTATGTCGTCCTATGCACAACGTCTGCGCACCCGCCTTGCGTCCTGTCCGGCACTGGATGTGCCCTTTCTGGCCCTGCTGCTGGCTTTGCTATGTTACGGGCTTATCATGCTGTTTTCGGCCGGGTATGCCGTGGCTCTCTACCGCCGCGGCGATGCCTACACCTACATCCGCCCGCAGCTTCTGTTTGCGGCCCTGGGCGTGGTGGCTATGTACGCGGCCAGTCTTATCGACTATCATGTGTGGCATAAACTGGCCTGGCCCATGATGGGCCTTTCCCTGGTGCTGCTCACCGTGGTGCTGTTCATGCCGGAATATAACGGCTGCAAGCGGTGGATCGTGCTGCCGGGGCTGGGCACCCTGCAGCCCAGCGAGATCGCCAAATTCTCGGTGGTGCTGGTGTTCGCCCACATCATTTCTCTCAACCATGACCGGATGAAAACCTTCTCCACCGGGGTACTGCCCTTTGGGCTGATCCTGGGCACCGTGGCGGTGCTCATGCTGCTGGAACCCCATCTTTCGGGTACGCTGCTGATTTTGTCCATCGGCGCGGTGCTCATGTTTGTGGGCGGCACCGGCCTCAAGTGGTTCGGCATCGCGGGCGGTCTTGGCGTGGGGGCCATCGCGGCGGCGGTCATCGCCCTGCCGGAACTGGTGCCCTATGCCACCGACCGGCTGGTTTCCTGGCGGGACCCTTTTGCCGACCCGCTGGGGGAGGGGCACCAGACTATCCAGAGCCTGTACGCCATCGCGTCGGGGGGCATTGCGGGGCTGGGACTGGGCAACAGCCGCCAGAAATATCTCTATGTCCCCGAACCCCAGAACGACTTTATCTTTTCCATCCTTTGCGAGGAGCTGGGTTTTATCGGGGCGGCGCTGGTGGTGCTGCTGTTTTTGCTGCTGCTGTTGCGGGGCATCTCCATCGCCGTGCGCGCCCGGGATAAATTCGGTGCGCTGCTGGTGGTGGGGTTTGTGGTGCAGGTGGTGCTGCAGGCGGTGCTCAACATCGCGGTGGTCACCAACACCATCCCCAATACCGGCATCAGCCTGCCGTTTTTTTCCTCGGGCGGCACCAGCCTGATGATGCTGCTGGGGGAGATGGGGATTGTGCTTTCGGCTTCCCGCCAGGCAGACCTGGTATGAACTGCCAACAAATTGCGACAAATTTTCACAGGGCCACGGTTGAATCCCGTGGCCTTTTGCCGTATAATAAATCAGTATTTCTAGGAGAATGGGGTGAAGCCGTGCCGGATACACAAAACCGAAAAACGCCGTTTGCGCTGAGGGCGCTGGCGGCGTTCGGCGTGACGCTGGTGCTTTTGTTTGTGCTGCTGCTGGGGGCCTATGCGCTGCCCGGCGAGCCGGTGCGCGCCCATCTGGCCGATTCCGCCGAAACCATCATCGACGAAGGGCTGTACCCGTCCTACTTCGGGTTCAAGCTGTTCCAGATGGATAACTACACCGATACACTCATGCTGATAGAGGCGGCGTCCGCCGATGAAACCGACCCGCTGACCGCCATGATGACCAATACCGCCTACAATGTGGATAACTTTGAAACGCTGGGGGAGGATCTGGCAGCCTATCTGGAAGCACGTGATGCCGGCATCAACGCCGCAGAGGCCGGGCTGGAACCCTTTTCCTATGCACGGTATTGGCATGGGTATCTGATCTGGCTGCGGCCGCTGCTCTGCCTGATGCCCTACAGCGGGGTGCGCGTGGTGCAGTATGTTGTGCTGGCGGCCCTGTTTGCCGCGGTGCTGGTGCTGCTGCGCCGTCGCTGCGGGCTGCGGGCGGCTGTCTGGTTTGCGGTCAGCCAGCTGCTGGTCACCGTATTCTGGGTGCCGCACCAGATCCAGTATTTTACCTGTTTTGCCGTCGCCTATGCGGGGTGTGCCTGGGTATTGGCCAAGCCACGCCGCAGCGATGTACTCTGCCTGGGCCTGGTGGTGCTGGGCACCGTGACGGCTTTCTGTGACCTGCTGGTCACGCCCATCCTGACCCTGGGTCTGCCGCTGGCCTGCTGGCTGCTGGAACCCCAGCAGCGGCTGCGTGCCGGCGGGGCGCAGTGCGCCCTGGCCTTTGGGGGCTGCCTCAGCTGGGGTGTGGGGTACGGCGCCTGCTGGGCCTTCAAATGGGTGCTGGCCGGTCTTGTTACCGGGCAAAGCGTGATTGCCGATGCACTGCATCAGATCGGTGTGCGCACGGCTGCCGATACCTGGCACGGCATGGAATTGACATGGAGTAATATTATACAGTTTGTATATTCCACGCTGCAGGACCACGGCCTGTTCTGGCCGCTGGTGGTGCTGGCGGTGGCTGCCGTGGCGGTGTTTGCCCTCAGCGTGCGCAGCCGTGCAGCCCTGGTGCGTGCGGCGCCGCTGGCGCTGGCGGCTGTGCTGCCGCTGGTCTGGTTTGTTGTGCTGCGCACCCACAGCATCCAGCACGGCTGGTTCACCTGGCGCGCGCTGGGGCTTACCTTGTTTGCGGGCATGGCCTTCCTGTACCATGCCTGTGACCTGCGTGTGGCCCTGGGCCGTTTGAAACGAAAAAAGGAACGTATATGAAAACAACCGTAGAAGAACCGAAAACCCGGTCCGCCGGGGAACCGAAATCCACCCGCAAAAAGCTGCCGCGCTGGGGCAAAATCCTCATTGGCGTGGTGATCGTGATTGCCGTGGTGGCGGGTGCCGGTGTGCTGTATGTCAACGGCAAGCTGGACCTGCTGCGCTATGACGACGGCAGCGTCAGCGAGATGGGCACCATCGACGCCACCGAGGACCAGGACCTGGACGCAACGGGCCTGGTACATAACGATGAGGAGATGGAGATGCCCGAGGGCAGCCCCTTCGCCGACGAAAACGTGCTGAATATCCTGCTCATCGGCACCGATGAACGCACCGAGGCTGTCAACGACGCCGATGCCTTCACCCACCTGAACCAGCTGGACGGCACCGAGGACACCACCGAGTTCAGCGATGATGCCCGTGCCGATGCGATGATTCTCGTGTCGCTGAACATCAACGACCATACCATCCGCCTGGCTTCCATTGAACGTGCCACCGGCGTGCCCATTCTGCTGGACGGCTACGAGGGTCAGTACGACTGGATCACTCACACCTTCCGTTATGGCGGCGCCAAGCTGACCATGGACACGGTGGAGGACTGCTTCAACGTACAGGTGGATCACTATGTGCGTGTGAACTTCAACTCCTTTGTGCAGATCGTGGATGCGGTCGGCGGCGTGGATATTGAGATCACCGATCTGGAAGCCAAGGCCCTGAACTGGGAAGTGCCCTCCAACTCCATGCTGATCGTCAACAAGGTGGAGCCGGGGCTCAATCACTTCGACGGCTATACGGCGCTGCAGTATGCCCGCCTGCGCAAGATCGACAGCGACTGGAAACGCATTGAGCGCCAGCGCACCGTCATCGAAGCGGTGCTGGATCAGGTCAAGAACGCCAGTGTGGTGGAGCTGGACAATCTGCTCAACACCGTGCTGCCGCTGGTGCAGACCAACTTTACCAAGTCCGAGATCACCGCATTGCTGGTGCAGCTGCCGGCGTTCCTGGGGGCCGAAGTGGAGCAGCTTTCGCTGCCGCTGCAGGGCACCTACGGCGTGCGCACCGGCATGGATGACCGCCTGATGTACGACCCCGACTGGGCGGTGAACATCACGGCACTGCAGGATTTCCTGTACAACGGCAAGACCGCCGAGGAAGTGATTGCAGCCACGCCGGAGACCGCGGCGGCGGAAGCCGAAAAGCGGGAAAACGAGGAGGAAACCGACCCGGAATCCGAGGTAACTTCCGCCTGGGATAGGGAAACCGACCCCGAAGAAGAATACATCCGCCAGAATCTGCATACAGTGGATCTGGCTTACCCGCTCAGCGACAGTGACTTCGGCAGCAGCGACTATCGCCTGTTCCTGGCAGGACTGGGCGGCAGCCGGGACATCGACGTGCAGAACACGCTGATGGATTATCTCGCCGCCCAGGGCGTGCGGGTGATCGCGGTGCCCGGCGGCGCGGCGGCCGGTGTGCTGCTGGACAATTACCTGCAGACCGGGGACACCATGATGCTGAGCCGGTATCTGGCGGCGCTGCCCGCCGACCAGCGGGCCGAGGCCCGGATCCTCTGGCAGGATATGTACCAGAAATACCCGCGGTCGCTGCACGCTGTGGGCCTGGGGGCCGATAAGACCTCGGCCACCGTCGGCTATGCGGTGCAGCTGTTGGTGGAAAATGCCGTCGCGGCTCCGGAAGAGGAGCTGCAGGATGCGGTGCAGGGTATCGCGGACGGCAACCCGCGCACGGCCTTCTACTGGTTCCGCAAGGCCATGGAGGAATACCCCGACGCCATGGAAAGCTATCTGGATGAGGACTACGCCATGGCACAGCGGCTGTACAGCAGCCTGCAGGGTGAACTGACCGACGACAGCGCCCAGGTGGCCGAGGACCTGCGCCAGACGCTGGAAGGCTACCCTGAGGACCAGGTCCTGGCCTTTGTGACCGGGGACCAGGCGCTGCAGAGCGGCGACAGCGTAGCCGCACAGATGCAGCAGCTGCTGGCGGAGGAGGACGAAAACGTCTGCTCCATTGGTGTGCTGTACGGCAAGTGGAAAAACGATACCAGCTTTGCCCCGGAGGACGGGAACACCCTTTGGAGCGCCGAGGGCCTGGGCAGCCGGCTGGGTGAGTATGTGACGCCGGGCAAGGACCTGATGCTGGTGCTGGATGGCGAGGATTGCCCCCTGGACGAAGGGGAGGACTCGCTGCTGCAGGACGCCGAGGCCAGCGCCACCCAGGTGGCCCAGAAGCTGCTGATCCTGAACCCCGACAACAAGGTCAGTACAGCCACCCCGGAAAATGCCGAGGAAGATACGGCTTTCTGAACTTTTTTACCAAAAGCCGTTGACAAACGCGCGCCGTTGTGGTATAAATGCTTCAAACCAGTGAAGCGAAAGTAAAACTGCAAGCGCAGCCACAGAGAGTCCCCGCTGCTGGAAACGGGACGCAGAGCGGTGCAGTACAATGGTTCGCGGAGGGCACGGGGAAAAGGCAAAAGCCTGAGTATCCGCTGACGGGCGCTCCCGTTACAGGGCAGGGGAATGTTGGTTCCCTACAGAGTGGCTGTGCAGAATAAACTGTACGGCAAGCAAGGTGGCACCACAGATAAAATTTATCTGCCCTTGCACGGAAGGAATTCTTCTGTGCAAGGGCAGTTTTGTTTTGTTAGCTTGAGCGTAAGGACAACCCCCGGCTCTGCCGGGGAGTGTAAAAAAGCTTTAGCTTCAAGCATCGAGCGAAGCGAGAATAGATCAACAACTTTACTATTGTCAGGAAATTGATCTTAGATAATA
>DXBP01000066.1 GCA_019116445.1 Candidatus Gemmiger excrementigallinarum | reverse complement strand
CGTTTACGGGCGGTAAGTAACAAACTCTCGCGGCTGGCAGACCGTACCAACGCGACGTGACGCGTGCGCTAGTATTCCAGGGCTTCGCCCGTCTGTGAAAAACCCCCGGCTTTGCCGGGGGATATTTATTGGTTGCAGAAAACGCGGTGCTCAGTGGGTTTGCACCATATCCATGGCGAACAGGGCGGCACCCAGTGCGCCGCAGAGCTGGGCTTTCTCGCTGACCACCAGGGTGGTGCCCAGTTTTTCTTCCAGGGTTTTGACCAGGCCCTGGTTCTTGGAAACACCGCCGGTCATCATATAGCGCTCCTCGCCGCCCACGCGCTTGGCCAGGGCGGCGGTCTTGGAGGCCACCGCCTTGTTCAGACCGTGGACGATGTCGTCGGTGGGTTTGTTCTGGGCAATGAGGGAAACCACCTCGGACTCCGCAAACACCGTGCACATACTGGAGATGGTGATGTCTTCCTTATAATGCAGGCCGGCTTTGCTCATTTCGTCCAGACTCATTTCCATGGTGCGGGCCATCATCTCCAGAAAACGCCCGGTGCCGGCGGCGCACTTGTCGTTCATCACAAAGTTCACCACGGCGCCGTTCTCATCCAGCTGGATGACCTTGCTGTCCTGGCCGCCGATGTCAATGACGGTGCGCACGCCGGGGTCCAGGTAATGGGCGCCCCGGGCGTGGCAGGTGATCTCGGTGATGCTCTTGTCACCGTCCTGGATGGCCGTGCGGCCGTAGCCGGTGGTCACGATGGCGTCAATGTCCTCCCGCTGCAGCCCGGCCTGTTCCAGCGCCTGCTCCAGGGCGCGCTCGGCGCCCACGGCAGCACCGGCCCCGGTGGGCAGAATCACGCCGGTGACCATCTTTTTGTCCCGGTCCAGGATCACCACGTCGGTGCTGGTGGAACCGCTGTCAATGCCTGCAAAATAGCCTTTTCCCATCTTGATCTCCTTTCCCTCGCCCTGGCCGGGGTCCATGCTCTCGGCAAAGGCCTCCAGGCGGGTCAGCAGCTGACCGCTGCTCTGCAGCGTGTAGTCGGATTCGATCTTCAGCAGCGGCACTGCCACACTCTGCTTGACCTGGGCGTACTCAAAGCTGTAAAAATCACAGAATTTCACCGTGTGGTAGATGATGCCCTTCAGGTCGGGGTCGTTGAACAGCCGTTTCCGGCCGGTGTTGTCCATCATCCGCATACAGGGGATCTGCCCCAGCAGCTCGGCGGCATACCACTCCATCAGGGCGTCGAAGTCGGCGTCCTCCGGCGGCAGTACCTCGCCCACCGACCGGTTGTGCACACAGGTTTCGTTCTCCACGGGGTAGGGCATGGCACCCTGCACCATCTCAAACAGTTCCTTGCCCATGCGGGCGCCCAGTACACTGATGTGGGGGCCGCGGGTCTTTTCGGGGGCATGGAAGGCCGCCCGGAAGGCTTTGGCATCAAAAGTGGTGCCCTTGTAGGCGGCATAGGCTTTGGCCAGCCCTTTCAGCTGGGCGGCGGTGCGCTGGCGGCTGCATTCGCCGCCGCTGTGCAGCATATCCACAAGGTAGAGGAAATCCAGCTTGCCGCTTTCCTCCAATACATCGTAGACGCTGCGGATGGTATCGCAGCAGTTCACCAGTACCAGCTCGTGGACCTGGCCGCTCATCACCGCTTCCAGCAGGGATTTGCCGAAGCCGCAGATGTTGGAGTGGGCCAGCTGGTCGGCCCGGTCAAACCCTTCCTGCATACCGTTCAGGTTTTCGCACTCCGCGCCCAGGGCGGTCAGCAGTTCAATGGGGGTGTATTTGCACACATAATAGGTCTTGTTCATCCTTGCGCTCCTTCCCCGGTGCGGCCCGGTTCGTTCAGCATCTCCAGGAAGGCACCCAGCCGGGTGGAGGTCTGGCCCTCGCCGCCGTGGCTGCGGTCGCAGCCGTCCCCGTCCAGGATCAGCAGAGGCAGACCCGCTTCCTCAAATTTCTTTTTGGCCAGCTGGGCCGCGCCCAGGGTATGCTTGCAGCCCCAGTGGTCGAACCACACCACGCCGTCGGCGCCCACCTGTTTGGCGTGGCGGATGCCGGCCTCGATGCGGCGCACCGCGCTGCCGTTGAGGGCATGGTACACCATGCGGCGGGCCATGGCCTCATAGGGCTGCTCGGGGTCAAAGTCCGGCTCGCACACTTCGCTCAGCTCACAGCCCACGATCTGGGCGCTTTCCTGGAAGAGCAGGTCCTCCTTGATGGCGTCGGACCAGAAGGGAATGGTGTGCATCCAGTAGATGCGCTTGCCCTTGGCGGCGGGGGCGGATTCCAGGTCTTTCAGCAGCTGGTCCACATAGGCTTCCACCTGGGGCGTGCCCAGCAGGATGTTGTTGGTCATGCCGCAGTACAGCGGCGTCACCAGGTCGGTGGGCACATACCGGTCCGCCCGCTTTTGCTGGTAGGTGCGGTACTTTTCCAGCGTGCGTTTGGAGCGGCGCAGTCGCTCTTTCAGCGAATCCTCGTCGATGGTGCGGCCGGTCTGCTGCTCCAGAAAGGACGCCAGCGCCCGCAGCTGGGCGGCTACATAGGCCACGTTGTCCTCGTTCTGCTGCATGGGCACGTCGATGGCAAAGGGCTGCACATGGTACAGCTGGCTCAGGGTGCGGAAGGTCAGCAGGTTGGCATCGCAGGTCAGGTTGGTGTAGACGATGCATTTGGGTTTGGGCAGTACCCCTTTCTGGGCCGCGCCCAGAAAGGTCTTGTGGTAGCTGCACAGGGTTTCGGAGATGCCGGTGTTCTCGGCCTGCTGCAAAAAGCCCCGCTCCGCCATGGAGCCGGACAGATAGCAGGAGAACGCTTCCACATTATAGGGGTTGAGCCCCACTTCCTGCAGCATTTCGCAGGGGGTGAACACGCTCACCATGGCCGAATGGTCGGGGTCCTGCAGCGGTGCCAGCATGGCGTCCATCATGATGCGGGCCAGTTTGCGGTCCGCCGGCTGCAGGCGTTTGTCGGGGGTGAACCGGTTTTTCAGGTTCTGGGCTTCCCAGCCGGTGCGCAGCAGTCTGCGCGCCCGGGCGGGGTTCTGGTTGCTCCAGGCCTCCACGGTACGCCCAAAGGTTTCTACTACTTGCATAATCTTCCCTCTCTCTACGCTCAGCGCCCGTTTCCGTGCAAAAAAACAGCGGGTTCCCCGGCCGGAATCCGACCGGAAAACCCTTGCACTGTTTCCGAACTTGCAGTGTAATTTTGCAGGATGCGCTCATTCTATGATACACCCGCTGCAACGCAAAATCAATGGCTTTTTTGTACAGTTCTCCGCGTTTTGTCTTACAAAAAATTAGGCTGGATGCTGTTGGGCACCGCCGCCGGGGGCGGGCATGGGGCAGTGGGTCAGGTACCAGGCAAACAGCACCGAGCTGATGGTCCAGGTGAGGGGATAGGCCCAGAAGATGACCGAAATCTGCGGGATAAAATGCACCGTAACGGTGATGTAGGTAATGCGCAACGCGCACCATACAGCCAGCATGATGACCATGGGCACCACGGGGCGGCCCAGGCCGCGCAGGATGCCCGCGCAGCAATGGCTGAAGGCCAGCAGGCAGTAGAACAGCGAAACGGTACGGGCCTGCTGCACACCGAAGGCGATGACGTCGGGCTCCTGGTTAAAGGCACCGATGAGCCAGGGGGCCAGGGCGAACATGGCAAAGCCCACACATTCCGCCAGCAGGGAGGAAGTCACGATGCCGAACCGCATCCCCTTGCACACCCGGTCCAGCTGCCCCGCGCCGATGTTCTGGCTCACAAAGGTAGCCAGCGCCATGGAGAAGCAGGTCACCGGCAAAAAAGCGAAGCCTTCCACTTTGCTGTAAGCGCCGCACCCGGCCATGGCCTGGGAGCCGAAGGCGTTGATGTTGGCCTGCACAATGACGTTGGCGATGGAGATGACAGAGTTCTGCACGCCGGAGGGCACGCCCTGGGCAACGACAGCCCGCAGGGTGGCGGGGTGGAAGCGGACTTCCCGCCAGCGCACGCCGTAGGCCTCCGGGGTCAGCATCAGTTTGCGTAACGCCAGCACAGCGCTGACGGTCTGGGACAGGATGGTGGCCAGCGCTGCGCCGCCCACGCCCATGTGCAGCCCGGCAATGAACCACAGGTCCAGAATGACGTTGAGGATGGAGGCGATGATCAGGTACCGCATGGGACTGCGGCTGTCGCCCACCGATTGCAGGATACTGGCCCCCACGTTGTACATGACCACCGACAGGGAACCCATGAAGTACACCCGGAAATAGATGATGGAATTGGGCAGCACTTCCTCGGGGGTGTCCATCCAGCGCAGGATCTGGGGGGTCAGCAGCACGCCGATCACGCTCAGGGCCACACCGGCGGCCAGACCCAGGGCCACCGTGGTATGTACGGCCCGGCGCAGGGCGGTATCATCCTTGGCGCCGTAATGGCGGGCTACCAGCACGCCGGCGCCCAGGCTGACGCCGTTCACAAAGCCGGTAAGCAAAAAAATCAGGCTGCCGGAAGAACCCACGGCCGCCAGTGCATCACCGCCCAGGAAGTTGCCCACGATCAGGGAGTCCACCGCGTTGTACAACTGCTGGAACAGGTTGCTGAAAAAGATGGGGATGGCAAATACCAGCATGCCCTTGGCCACGCTGCCGCTGGTCAGGGAAACGTTTTTTTGAAACACTCTTTTCCTACACCTCTGCTGTCTTGTATATTTTCTACTATCCTACCGCGTCCACAGGGGGGTGTCAAGCGGCGGACGCGGAGCAAACCGTGGCCCAAAGCCTTGTGAACTGTCAAAAAACCTTGTATAATAAAGGATAAAACGCAAAGCACAGGGGAGATGGAGTGCATGAATATTCAACTGCAGGACCTGACCAAACGGTTCCCGGCCCGGGGCCGCAAAGCCCAGGGGGAAGTGACGGCGGTACAGGACCTGACCTTTGAGGTGCCGGACGGCATGCTGGTGGGGCTGCTGGGGCCTTCGGGCTGCGGCAAAAGCACAACGCTGAACATGATCTGCGGGCTGGAAGAACCCAGTGCGGGCAAGATCCTGTTTGGCGGGCAGGATGTGACCCATCTGCCCCCCGAACTGCGGGGCGTGGGCATGGTGTTCCAGAACTACGCCCTGTACCCCCACCTGACGGTGTTGCAGAACATCACTTTTCCGCTGGAAAACCTGAAAGGCGCCCAGAAACTGACCAAGGCCGAGATGCGCCGCCGCGCCCTGGAAGCAGCGGCCCTGGTGCAGATCGAGGAACTGCTGGACCGCAAACCCAAGGAACTTTCCGGCGGGCAGCAGCAGCGGGTGGCCATTGCCCGGGCGCTGGTAAAGATGCCCAAGGTGCTGCTGCTGGACGAGCCCCTTTCCAACCTGGACGCCCGGCTGCGGCTGCAGACCCGGGAGGAGATCTGCAAGATCCAGAAAAAGACCGGCATCACCACCCTGTTCGTTACCCACGACCAGGAGGAAGCCATGAGCATCTCGGACCGCATCGTGGTCATGAAGGACGGCGTCCTTATGCAGCAGGGCGCCCCCCAGCAGGTCTACGATGACCCCGCCAACCTCTTTGTGGCGAAATTCCTGGGCACGCCGCCCGTCAATGTGTTTGAGGGCAAGGTCCGCGGCGGACGGCTGCTGCTGGCCGGGCAGGATGTGCTCCCCGTGCCCGGTGCGCCGGATGGCGCCGTCTGGGTGGGCATCCGGCCCGAAGGCTTTGTGCCCGACCAGAGCGGTCCTGTGGTCTGCGGCCTTTCCCGCGTGGAGGTGCTGGGCCGGGACGTGAGCATCGTCTGCACCCATCCCGCCTGCACGGCGGACACCCTGCGGGCCATCGTCAACGCCCGCCACGATGTGGACGCTGCTGCCCATACCGTACACTTTGCCCTGCACCCCGACAAGGTGTTCCTGTTTGACCGCAAAACCGAAGCCCGCATCCGCTTCGGCACCCAGGGCTGACGCCCCGAAGGGAGGAAACTGTCCATGCATCGCAATTCCCACAAGGCGTGGCTCTACCTGCTGCCGTCGCTGGTGCTGCTGGGGGCGTTTTTGGTCTATCCCCTCATCGATGTGCTGATCTACTCGGTGGAAGAGGGCTTCAACTTCGCCTCCCAGACCTACTTCGGCGTAGGGCTGTACAACTACAGCTATGTGCTCCATGACCCCTACTTTCTGCAGGCGGTCCAGAATACCTTTGTCCTCGTCATCATCACGGTGCCCATCTCCACCGGGCTGGCGCTGCTGATCTCGGCGGGGCTCAGCTCCATCCAGCCCCTGCGCAAACTGTACCAGACCGTCTATTTTCTGCCCTATGTCACCAACACCCTGGCCGTGGGCCTGGTGTTCATGGTGCTGTTCCAAAAGACCGAGTACACCGACGGCCTGGTCAACCTGATGCTGCGCTGGTTCGGCGCCGGGCCTATCGACTTCATCAACGGCCCCCACTGGGCCAAGATGTTCGTGCTCTGCTTTTATACCATCTGGGTGGTCATGCCCTTTAAGATCCTGGTGCTCACCGGGGCGCTGGCCTCGGTCAACCCCGACTACTACAAAGCCGCCCGGGTGGACGGAACTTCCCGGCGGCGCATCTTCTTCCGCATCACGCTGCCACTGATCTCCCCCATGATCGTCTACCTGGTCATTACCGGTTTTATCGGCGCCTTCAAAGCCTACAGCGATGCGGTGGCCCTCTTCGGCACCGACCTCAACGCCGCGGGCATGAACACCATCGTGGGCTATGTCTACGATATGCTCTATGGCGACAGCGGCGGCTATCCGTCCTACGCTTCGGCGGCGGCCATCATCCTGTTTGTCATCGTACTCACCATCACCTGCATCAACCTGCTGGTCAGCCGCCGGCAGCTGCGCGACTAAGGAGGCCTTGCTATGTCGGAAAATTTTGAAGCCCGCCGCCGCGCGGCCAGCCGCAAAGCCGGGCTGCGCAAGGCGCTGACCTACCTGGGCCTGAGCGTATGGGCCGTGGTGGTGCTGTTCCCCTTCTACTGGATGGTGCTTACCTCCCTGAAAAGCTACGGCGCCTACAACTCGGAGCATACGCCCCAGTTCTTTACCCTGCAGCCCACCCTGGAAAACTACCGCGAAGCCTTTACGGCGGTGCCGCTGGGGGGCTACCTGCTCAATACCCTGATTTTCTCCCTCATCACCACCGCGGCGATGGTGGTCGTCAGCACGCTGGCGGCCTACGCCTTCGCCCGCCTGGAATTCCGGGGCAAAAATCTGCTGTTCGGGGCCTTTCTGTCCCTGATGATGATTCCCAGCGAACTGGTGGTCATTACCAACTATGTCACCATCACCAATCTCGACCTGCGCAACACCTTCACCGGCCTGATCCTGCCCTCCATCACCTCCATTTTCTATATCTATCTGCTCAAGGAGAGCTTTGAGCAGGTGCCCGACGAACTCTATCGGGCGGCCAAGGTGGACGGCACCTCGGACCTCAAATACCTGTGGAAGGTCTTGATCCCCATCTGCCGTCCCACCATCGTCACGGTGACCATCCTCAAACTCATCGAGTGCTGGAACTCCTACGTCTGGCCCCGCCTTGTCACCGACGACCAGGCTTACCTCCTGGTATCCAACGGCATCCAGCAGATCCGGGAGGAGGGTTTCGGCCGGGAGAACATCCCCGCCATGATGGCCGCTGTCGTCGTCATCTCGGTGCCGCTGGTGGCGCTGTTCCTGGCGTTCCGCAACAAGATCATGGAGGGCGCGTCCCGGGGAGGCATCAAAGGATGAAAAAGTTTGCATCTCTGTGCGCCGCGGCGCTGCTGCTGGCTGCGCTGGCGCTGTCCGGCTGCCATGGACGCCGGGAACAGGCCGCCTTTGCGGTGCCGGAATCCTTCGATACCTCCCGCAACTATGAGGTGGTGTTCTGGGCCAAGAACGATACCAACAAGACCCAGACTGACATCTACAAGCAGGCCATCGAGGATTTCCAGAAGCTGTACCCCAACATCACGGTGACCATGCGCCTGTACACCAACTACGGCGATATTTATAACGATGTCATCACCAACATCTCCACCGGCACCACGCCCAACGTCTGTATCACCTATCCGGACCATATCGCCACCTACCTCACCGGCGACAATGTAGTGGTGCCGCTGGACGATTTGTTTGCCGACGAGCGCTATGGCCTGGGCGGCAGTGAGCTGCTCTACGAGGGCCCCACTCAGGAGGAGATCGTGCCCCAGTTCCTGGACGAGTGCCGCCTGGGCGGGGCATACTATGCCATCCCCTATATGCGCTCCACCGAAGCCTGCTATATCAATGAGGACTTTGTGGAGGCCCTGGGCTATGAAATGCCCGACGTGCTCACCTGGGACTTTATCTGGGAAGTGTCCGAGGCGGCGGCTGCCACCAAGGGGGCCGACGGTGTCTACAGCCTCAACGGGCAGAAGGTGCTGATCCCCTTCCTGTACAAATCCACCGACAACATGATGATCCAGATGCTGCGTCAGAAGGGGGCGGGCTACTCCACCCAGACCGGCGACATCCAGCTCTTCAACGATACCACCACCGAACTGCTCAAAGGCATTGCCGCCCACACGGCCAACGGGGCGTTCTCCACCTTCAAGATTTCCGGCTACCCGGCCAACTTCCTCAACGCCGGGCAGTGCGTCTTTGCGGTGGACTCCACCGCCGGTTCCACCTGGATGGGCAGCGACGCCCCCCTGATGGACATTGCCGCCGACGAGGTGGTGTCCTTTGATACGGCGGTGCGGATGGTGCCCCAGTTTGATCCCGAGAATCCCCAGATGATCTCCCAGGGGCCGTCCATCTGTGTGTTCAACAAGCAGGACCCCCAGGAGGTGCTGGCCTCCTGGCTGTTTGCCCAGTATCTGCTCACCGACGACGTACAGATCGCCTACTCGGAAACCGAGGGCTATGTGCCGGTCACCACCCGGGCCCAGCAGAATCCCGACTATCAGGACTATCTCAGCCGGGCGGGGGAGGACAACACCACCCACTACCAGGTCAAAATGGATGCCGTGCAGCTGCTGCTGGACCACATGGACGACACCTTTGTGACGGCGGTGTTCAACGGTTCGGCCTCGTTGCGGGATGCGGCGGGCCAGCTCATCGAGGATGTGACCAAGTCGGTGCGCCGCAGCCAGACGGTGGACGATGCCTACATCCAGGCCCTGTATACCGATACCCAGTCGCTGTACCATCTGGATGCCGCTTCGCCTTCGGGCGGAAAAGCCGACCTGGGCCCGCTGCCCGGTACGGCGGTGGCGCTGCTGGCGGGGCTGGTGGTTGCCTGGATTCTGATTTTTGCCTATGTGGCCTGGCAGGCGGTGCGCCGCCGCCGTGCCGAAAAAGCGCAAAAGGCCCGCTGGCAGGGCAAAAAAGGTTGATTTTCCCGGCATCTGCTGTATAATAGGCAGTAGGATCGCACAGTACGCGATCCAATAAGGGAGGATACGAACAATGAAAAAGATTTTGTCTGTGCTGATGGCACTGGGCATGGCCTGCTCTCTGGCGGCCTGCGCGGGCGGCGCCTCTTCCAGTGAGGCTGTTTCCGAGGCTCCCTCTTCCAGTGAGGCAGCCACCCAGGAGGAAGCGGTTCCTGCCGAGCAGGATGCCCCCCAGCTGGATGCCGTTGCTTCCGGCGAGGTGATGAACTACGACCAGTACATGGCCGCAGAACTGGATACCCAGGTCACCATCCAGGCCTATGTTCAGGCCAAGCAGGCATGGTACGCAGATCAGGCTACGGCCACGGTGTACCTGCAGGATCAGGACGGCGGCTACTTTGCCTACGATATGGCCTGCTCTGAGGAAGACTATGCCAAGCTGACCGAGGGCACCTGCATCCGTGTGACCGGCTTCAAGAGCGAGTGGAGCGGCGAAGTGGAGATCATGGACGGCACCTTTGAATTTGTGGAGGATGCCGACACCTTCGTGTCCATGCCGCTGGATGTGACCGAACTGCTGGGCACCGATGAGCTGATCTACAGCCAGAACCAGCGCGTGGCCTTCAAGGGCCTCACCGTTGAGCCCTCCACCGTGGAAGGCTCCGACGAAGAGCACGCTTTCCTGTACAACTGGGACGGCTCCGGCGAGGACGGCGATGACCTGTACTTCAACGCTTCCTACAATGGTCAGACCTACACCTTCACCGTTGAAAGCTACCTCTGCGACAACACCACCGACGTTTACAACGCGGTGAAGAACCTGGAGATCGGCCAGACCATCGATATGGAAGGCTTCCTCTACTGGTATGAGGGCGTCAACCCCCACATCACTTCGGTCACCGTCACCGGCTGATCGGCGTGTAACCAAACCCCTTCGGGCGGCACAGTTTCGGCTGTGCCGCCCTTTTGCGTTTGCAGGCACCCTGTGCTATACTGAAACAAACCCACCCAACAGGAGGAACCGCCCATGCGCATCATCACCCTGATCGAAAACACCCCCGGCGCACCGGGCTGCGCCCATGAACACGGCCTGAGCCTGTATATCGAAACCGCCCGCCACACCCTGCTGCTGGATACCGGCGCCACCGGCGCTTTTGCGGATAATGCCGCCGCCCTGGGGCTGGACCTGGCCCGGGTGGACACGGTGGTCCTCAGCCACGGCCACTACGACCATGCAGGGGGCCTTCTGCGGCTGGCGGAACTGGCGCCCCAGGCCCGGATTTATATGCAGCGGGGCGCCGGGCAGGACTTCTACCACGGGGACCGCTATATCGGCATCGACAAGGCCATTCTGGACCTGCCCAACCTGCACCTGCTGGACGGTGACTGCCGGCTGGACGAGGAACTGTTCCTCTTTGCGGGGGTCACGGGGCGGCGTTTCTGGCCGGAAAGCAACCGGGAACTGCGGGTGGCGGCCTCCGACGGCAGCCTTGTGCAGGATGATTTTTCCCATGAGCAGTGTCTGGTGATTTCCCGGGCGGGCAAACAGATTTTGCTTTCGGGCTGTGCCCACAACGGCATCCTCAACATTCTGGACCGCTACCGGGCGCTGTTCGGCACCGACCCGGATGTGGCCATCAGCGGCTTCCACATGAAGCAGGCCGATCCCTATACCGATGAACAATGGCAGATCATCGAGGCCACCGGCCGGGCGCTGCAAAAGTATCACACCCGGTTTTACACCGGCCACTGCACCGGCAAGCCTGCCCAGGAGCGGCTGCTGGAACTGCTGGGCGACCAGCTGCACCCGCTGCACAGCGGCGAGCCGCTGGATCTGTAAAAAAGGGGAGGGAACTGCCATGGACCGCGCCCAAGCCATTGCCCTCTGCCTGCGTCTGCCCGACGCCTGGGAGGACTATCCCTTCCACGACCCCAACTGGACGGTGATGCGCCACAAAAGCAACCGGAAATCCTTCGCCATGATTTTTGAGCACCAGGGCAAACTCTGGATCAACGTCAAGGCGGACCCCGCCTGGGGCGATTTCTGGAAGAGCACCTACCCGGCGGTGGTGCCTGCCTACCACATGAACAAACGGCACTGGATCGGCGTGATCCTGGACGGCTCCATGACCGCGGACCAGGTCTTCCAGCTCATTGCCGAAAGTTATGCCCTCACGGCGCCCAAAGCCCCCCAACCGGGGCAAAAATGAACCCGGCGGAGCCTTGCTGCAAGGCCCCGCTGGTTTTTTGTTGTAAAAAATCGTAAGATGGGCAAAATTTTTGTTGCTTTTTTAACAAGGCGTGGTACAATAGAATCATAAAATAACAGCTGTTACAAAAAAGGAGGGGCCATGCCGCGAACCAAACAGATCGAAAAGCAGGACATTCTGCGTGCTGCCGCAGAGGTCATCCGGCAAAAAGGGGAAAGCGCGCTGACGGTGCGCAGCATTGCCGGGGTGCTGGGCTGTTCGACCCAGCCGCTTTATTATGAGTTTGCCAACATCGAGCAGCTGCGGGCGGAACTTTTGCCCTACGTGCGGCAGCAGTATCTGCAGTTCCGCTGCAGCAACTACAAGGAATTCGGCCGGCATTTCCTGAATTTTGCCCGGCAGGAGAAGGAACTGTTCCGTTTTGTCTACCTGCGCCGGCGCGCCCCCGGTGAAACACTGCTGGACGACATCAATTACGATGAAACCATCCGGCTGCTCAGCCAGAATCTGGAAATGGAACCGGAAACAGCCCGCCGGATGCACCATCAGATGCAGCTGCGCTGTTACGGGCTGGGGGTCATGCTGGCCACCGACTACCTGGAACTGACCGAGGCGCAGATTGAAACCGAACTGACTGAGTTTTACAGCCTGATCCTGCGCCATTACAAAGGCATTACCGATGACGCCCAGCTGCAGTACTGGCTGGGGCGTTCCCGCAATCTGATCCTGTGACCTGCAAGGAGGTTTTTATGGAAAAGCAAAACACAAAGCGCTATGACGTGGTGGTCATCGGCGCCGGCAACGGCGGCCTGACCGCCGCCATCCGGGTGCTGCAGGGGGGCTATTCCTGCCTGCTGCTGGAAAAACACAACCTGCCCGGCGGCTTTGCCACCAGCTTCAAGCGGGGGCGCTTCGAGTTTGAGGCCAGCCTGCACGAGCTCAATGACTTCGGTTCCCCCGAAGCCCCCGGCGATATCCGCACCCTGTTCCGGGACCTGGGCGTGGAGGACAAGATCGACTGGGTGCGCATCCCCGAAGCCTACCACATGATCACCACCGATAAAAAATACGACTGCGAGATGCCCTTCGGCGTGGACGCCTTCATCGACAAGATGGAGCAGTATGTGCCGGGTTCCCGCAAATCCATGACGGAATTCTTCGAGCTGTGCAACGAGGTGCGGGACGCCCAGACCTATTCCAACTCGGTCAACGGCAACACCGATTCCGAGTATATGAAATCCCATTTCCCCAACTTCATCAAGGCGGGCAGCTATTCCGTCAATGAAGTGCTGGATGCCCTCAAGATGCCCAAGGCCGCCCAGGACATCCTCAACGCCTACTGGTGCTACCTGGGTGTGGACTGCGACCGCATGAGTTTTCTGCACTACGGCTCCATGGTCATCCGTTATATCACCCGGGATGCCTGGATGCCCAAGATGCGCTCCCACGAGATCAGCCTTGCCATGGATACCCGCATCCGGGAACTGGGCGGCGATATCTGGTACCATTCCGAGGCCGCGTCCATCCTCACCGATGCCAACCGGGCCATCACCGGCGTGCAGCTCACCGACGGCACCGTCATCGAAACCCGCCACGTCATCGCCAACTGCTCGCCCCACCTGGTGTTCGGCAAGATGCTGGACAAAAAGGCCGTCACCGAAGCCCAGGTCCGGGCCACCAACGCCCGCACCTTTGCGGGCCGCGGCTTCACGCTGTTCCTGGGCCTCAACAAATCCGCCGAGGAACTGGGCATCAAGAGCCATAACTACTTTATCTACGATACCGCCGATACCGTCAAGCAGTATGACCTGATGCGCAAGATCGCTACCAACCATGTGCAGGCCACCGTCTGCCTGAACAATGCCTATCCCGCCTGCTCGCCGGAAGGCACCTGCATGATGTACTTTACCACCATGTTCATGTCCGATGACTGGGGCAATATTTCCGAAACCGACTACTTCAAGGCCAAGGACCGCGTGGCCGAAGACATGATCAATGTCTTTGAGCGGGAAACCGGCTGCAAGATCCGCGATGCCATCGAAGAGATCGCCGTGGCATCCCCCACCACCTATGCCCGGTACTGCGGCCATCCCCAGGGCGTCATCTACGGCTACGAAACCGCCGACTGGGACAGCCTGATGCCCCGCATGATGATGATGAAAGAGGACGCCGCTCTCTGCCCGGGCCTGCGGTTCGCCGGCGGCTACGCCATGCGTTCCAGCGGCTATTCCAGTGCCTATGTGTCCGGTGACCTGTCCGGCCGCCAGACCGTGGGCGACCTCAAGAAGGAGGCGCAGTGATATGAACTTCAAAAAACAGATTTTCGGATTCATGGATATGCTCCGCTTCACCAAGCTGGTGCCCAACCGCCGCAAGGCGCTGGAATCCGGTGCCGATACGCCGCTGCCCCAGCACTACCGCGTCAACGAGATGGCCAAGGCGCTGCATCCCGGCCGTATGGAAGTGGAAGTCACCGCCGTGCGCGCCCTCACCGACCGCATGACCGAACTGACCTTCCTCCGTACCGACGGCGATGCCTTCCCGTTCTTCCGCGCGGGGCAGTATGTTTCGCTCCAGGGCACGGTGGAGGGCAGCGTGGTCAGCCGCCCCTACTCCATCTCCTCCAGCCCCCGGGAAGCACTGGAAAACAAGCTGACCCTGGGCATTGAGGATGCCGGTTTCTTCTCGGACTACCTCAACCGTCAGGCCAAGGTGGGGGACCGGTTTATCATGACCGAGCCTGCCGGCGAATTCCACTACGAAACGCTGCGGGACCACAAGCAGATCCTCTGCGTGGCGGGCGGCAGCGGCATCACCCCCTTTGTTTCCATGGCCAAGAGCCGCAAAGAGGGGGACGAATCCTACGAGATGATTCTCTTCTACGGCGCCCGGGATGAAGCTCATCTGGCCTATAAGGCCGAACTGGATGCCCTGGCGGCTGAGGGCGCGCTGAAAGTGGTCTATGTTCTCAGCGACGAGAAGCGGGAAGGCTACGAGCACGGGTTTGTTTCGGCCGAGCTGATGGCCAAGTACGCCGACCTGCACAACGTGACCTTCTTCCTCTGCGGCCCGGCGGCGATGTACGCCTTTATCCAGAAGGAACTGGCGCCGCTGCACCTGCCCCTCAAGGCCCTGCGCAAGGATGCCACCTGCTGCGGTGCCCGCGCTGTGGAAAACCCCCGCACCTTTACTCTCACCGTCCACATCCGGGACAAGGTCTATACCGTGCCCGCCCGGGAGGACGAAACGCTGCTGGTGTCCATGGAGCGCGCCGGCATCCAGGCCCCCAACAAGTGCCGGGCCGGCGGCTGCGGCTACTGCCACAGCAAGTGGCTGGGCGGCGACTATCTGGTGGCCGATGGCCGGGATGGCCGCCGTGCCGCCGACCGCAAGTTCGGCTTCATCCATCCCTGTGTGACCTACCCCCAGGCGGATATGGAAATCGACGTGCCGCCTGCTGAATAAACGGTAAGATCCTCCCTGCCCGTCGGGCCTTTGTGCCCGGCGGGATTTTTGTGTAAAAAGAGAATTGACAGTCCGCGGCGGGTTTTCTATAATACCGTAGGAAATTTGGTTGAAAATGAGGCATGGGAAATGAAAAGCGGATTCGGGCAGCGGTGCGCTGCCTTTTTCAAACAGGAAACGGTGCTGTGTATTGCGGCGGTGCTGGCGGTGATCTCGGTGGCGTTCAACCCGCCCAGCGCAGCCTACGCCGGGTACATCGACTGGGACACCCTGGCCATGCTTTTCAGCCTGATGGCGGTGATGAAAGGCTTCCAGAAAGCGGGGCTTTTCGTCTGGCTGGGCAACTGTCTGCTCCGCCGCACCGATACCACCCGCAAGATGCTGTTTGTGCTGGTGTTCCTGCCCTTTTTCTGCAGCATGGTCATCACCAACGATGTATCCCTCATCACCTTTGTGCCCTTTGCGCTGGTGGTGCTGCACATGGCCGGGCAGGACTGGCTCGTTGTGCCGCTGGTGGTCCTGCAGACGGTGGCGGCCAACCTGGGCAGTATGCTCACCCCCATGGGCAACCCCCAAAACCTCTATCTCTACACAAAATCCGGGATGTCGTTTTTGGACCTGGTGGGCCTGATGCTGCCCTACGCGGCGCTGTCGGCGGTCTGCCTGGCGCTGCTCATTCTGCGGTGCGAATCGGTGCCGGTGCAGGCGGCCCCGGTGCAGAGCAAACTGGCCCCACCCCGCACGCTGGCGGTCTACGGCGCCGGGTTTGCGCTGTGCCTTTTGGGCATCTTCGATGTGCTGCCGCCGCTCATCATCGCGGCCATTGCCGCCGTGTTCCTGCTGTTCTATGACCGCGGCGTGCTGGCCAAGGTGGACTACTCGCTGCTGGGCACCTTCATCGCGTTCTTCATCTTCATCGGCAATCTGGGCAGTGTGGCCTGGTTCAAGGATTTCATCGCCTCGGTGCTGGACGGTCACGTGGTGGCGGTGTCGGTGCTGGCCAGCCAGGTCATCAGCAACGTGCCCGCGGCCCTGCTTCTCTCCGGCTTTACCCAGGACTGGAAGGGCCTGCTCATCGGCTGCAACCTGGGCGGCCTGGGCACCCTCATCGCTTCCATGGCCAGCCTGATCTCTTACAAGATGGTGGCCCAGAACAGCCCCGAACGCCGCAACACCTACCTCGTCTGGTTCACGGTGTGCAACGTGGGGATGCTGGCGCTGCTGCTGGTGCTCAACTGGATTCTGTAAAACGCAAATTCCCGGACCTGCTGGCCCGGGAATTTTTTTTCCAAAGGGTGTAACATCGGCCCGCCCTTTGCCACTGATAGAATGTAAGGCGCCTGAAATCCCACCGAAAGGAGGCGGAACCGCCCGTGAAGCTGCCGGAACTGGAAACGCTGTACACCCTGTACCGCGCCGACCTCTACCGCTACTTGTGCCATCTGACCCGCGATACGGCGGAAGCCGAGGACCTGCTCAGCGAAACGTTCCTGCGCGCGCTGCGGCGGCTGCCCACTTTCCGGGGGGATTGCGCGGTGAAAACCTGGCTCTTTGGTATCGCCCGCAACATCTGGCTGGAAAGCCTGCGCAAACGGCGGGACACCGTCAGCCTGGACGACCCCGAAGCCATGCTGGAGCGGTGTCTGGGGCAGGATACCCTGGCCGATGTCACCGATGCCCGCCGCGCCCTGGAACGGGTACGCCAGGCCCTGGCGGAGATGAATCCGCGGGCCCGGCAGGTGGTGGAACTGCGGGCCCAGGGGTATTCCTACGCTGAAATTTCTCAGCAACTGCAAATCACCGAATCTTCGGCGCGGGTGGTGGAACACCGCACCCGGGCCGCGCTGCAACAAATTCTGCAAAAGGAGGGGTACTGATATGTCCGAACCGAAAAAAATCCATGAGCCCCCCGTGACGCTGCCCTGTGAAATCTGCCGGGACCTGCTGCCGCTGGTGCAGGACGGTGTCGCCAGCCCCGAGAGCGAAGCCGCCGTCCGTGCTCACCTGCAAAACTGTGAAACCTGCCGGGCCCTCTGGCCCGAAGCGGGGGAGAGCAGCGCCCCGGCCCCGCTGCCCGATGACGAAAAAGTTGTGCGTCAGCTGCGCCAGCGGGTCAACGGATGGCTGCTGGCTTTCATCGCCGTGGGGCTGGTCCTGGGGCTGGCCTGCAGCCGCAGCAATGTGGCCAGCGGACTGCTCTTTGTGCTGATCTTCCCCTTTGTGACCGGGGTCACCTACTGGTGGGGCGGCCGTACCTGGCGGGTGGTGCCGCCGCTGGCCGCGGTGCTGTGGAGTGTTTTCCACCTGATCGGCACCCGGGGCGGGTATGTGGAAGGACTGGAAGGAACGACGGCCTGGCTGAAAGCGGCGCTGATCAGTGCCGCTGTGGCAGGGGTGCTCTGCCTGATCGGCGCGCTGGCTGCCGCGCTGCTCAAATACGCCTTTGGAGGGAAAACAAAATGAAAACCAAGACGAAAAAACGCCTGGCCGGTGCGGCGGGCATCCTCATCATTCTTTGTTTGCTGCTGGCGGTGGATGCCGTCACCGGGGACCCCCTCAGCCGTGCCTGGGCCGAGTGGCGCGCGCTGCACCGGGCCGAAACCCTCTACCCGGGGCAGGATTTTTATGTGACTTCCAGCTACAGCGGGCAATTTTTCAACTACGGGGCAACGGTGCAGTCTGCCACCAGCCCCGATACCCGCTTTGATGTGACGACCTGGCTCTGGCTGTTTACCGAGGACTACGCCCAGGAGCAGGTGGAGAACCGCTGGCACACCTGCTATCGTATGGGCACAGAGGGCGCTGACGAAATTGCCAAAATCCTGGCCCGGGATGCCCCCGAACTGGAACTGGCCGGCATCTATGGCGCCGAGGGGCGCACAGTGGAACTGGACCTGGCCTGGGAGCCGGACGGGGCGGGCGCAGGGCGCTCGACGCCGGCAAACTATCTGGAAAACTTCCCGCTGGATGCGCCGTTCGAGCCGTCCCTGCTGCAAAAGGTGCCCAGCCGGATCTGTTTGCAGGTGCTGTGGAATGGCACCCCCACCCGGGAGGACCTGGACCATGTGCTGCATACCCTCAAACAGGTGCTGGAACAGAACGATCTGCCGGTGACCTATTACGATGTGGCGCTGGTGCCCATGGACGGGTACAGCAGCCACGAGGAACTGCTGGACATGGTGGTGGAATCCGGTGCGATGGCCGCCGCTGATATTGCATAAAGAAAACCCGCCCGGAGCGTACGCTCCGGGCGGGCTGCGTTGTTAGCTTGAGCGTAAGGACAACCCCCGGCTCTGCCGGGGAGTGTAAAAAAGCTTTAGCTTCAAGCATCGAGCGAAGCGAGAATAGATCAACAACTTTACTATTGTCAGGAAATTGATCTTAGATAATA
>DXBP01000065.1 GCA_019116445.1 Candidatus Gemmiger excrementigallinarum | reverse complement strand
TACGACATCGGCTACGGCGGCCTGGATCACGTCCTGGCTTCCGGCCACGACGTCAATGTCATGGTCTTCGACACCGAGATGTACTCCAACACCGGCGGACAGGCTTCCAAGGCCTCCAACATCGGTGAGGTCTGCCAGTTTGCTGCTGCCGGCAAGGAGATCAGCAAGAAGAGCCTGGCCGAGATCTGCATGACCTACGGCTACATCTACGTTGCTCAGATCGCTCTGGGCGCCAACATGGCTCAGGCTGTCAAGGCCATTGCCGAGGCCGAGGCTTATCCCGGCCCGTCCATCATCATCGGCTACGCTCCCTGCGAGCTGCACGGTGTCAAGGGCGGCATGACCAACTGCCAGAACGAGATGAAGAAGGCTGTCGAGGCCGGTTACTGGAACCTGTTCACCTTCAATCCCGCCAACAAGGCCGAGGGCAAGAACCCCTTCACCCTGACCTCCAAGGCCGGCGATATGAGCAAGTATCAGGACTTCCTGAACAACGAAACCCGTTACAGCCGTCTGGCCCGCGCCTTCCCCGAGCGCGCCAAGGAACTGTTCGAGAAGAACCAGGCCGCGGCCGACGCCCGTTACGAGCACCTGACTCGTCTGGTCGAGCTGTACAAGTAAGAGTCGCTTGACCTTACCGCCTTCTTCGCAAAGAAGGCAGTAAAGAAACCCTGATCACAGGGGGCTGATACCTTTCGGGGTATCGGCCCCCTTCTTTTATGGCAAGAGAGGAAGCTATGGAAAAACCGATCAAACGCCCCCTGTGGCCCACGCTGCTGTTGGCCGTGGTGGTGGGCACCGTAGCCTTTGGCATCACCTTCGGGTTTACGGTGCTGGACCCCACCCGGGACAACTGGCTCCTGTATTTGTATAACGATGACCTGGTGCAGCATTATGCCGGCTGGTGTGCCTTCCAGAAATCGCCCTGGCATTTCCCCCTGGGTCTGGCGGACAAAATGGCCTACGGTACCTACATCACCTACACCGACAGCATCCCCCTGGTGGCGATCGTGGTCAAGTTCCTGCTGGAACTGGTGGGGTATGCGGGTACCTTCCAGTATTTCGGGTTGTATGCGCTGCTGTGCTACATTCTGCAGGCGTTTGTCACCGGGTTGCTGGTGCGCCGCAAAACCCACGCGCTGCCGCTGCAGGGGCTGGCGATGGTACTGTTCTGCTTCACGCCGGTACTGATGGACCGCACCCTGCGCCACACGGCGCTGGGTTCCCACTGGATGATCCTGCTGGCCATCTACGCCTTTTTGCGCTGCCGGGACAACGGTTTCCGCCGGTATCCTTGGCTGTTCTATCTGCTGGGGTTCCTGGCCATCACCATCCACCCCTATTTCATCCCCATGACGATGATTTTTGCCCTGATCACCGTGGTGCACGCCATTGTGTACCGCAAGCGGTGGCTCCCGGCCCTGGCCTATGTGGCGCTGTTCGCCGGCAACCTTGTCACCTGCTATTATGTGGGGCGGGGCATCGGGGCGCTGAACGACAGCTTCAAGATCGCCCGTCTGGGGTATGGGCGCTTTTCCATGAACCTGAACAGCCCCATCAACCCCACCAGTGCGGCGGGGTATGACTGGTCCGCCTTTTTGCCCCAAATGCCCATCCTCATCGACAACACCGACGGCTTCACCTATCTGGGCCTTGGTGTGATGCTGCTGGTTCTGGGCTGTGTGGTGGCACTGGTGGTGCGGCGGCAGCTGGTGTCCTTCCTGAAAGCCAACTGGTTCTATCTGCTGGCCATGGTGGGCATGACGCTGTTTGCCCTGAGCAATGTGCTGACCCTGAACGACCGTATCCTCTTCACCATTCCCCTGCCGGAAAGCATTGTGTATCTGTGCGGCATTTTCCGGGCCAGTTCCCGGATGTTCTACACGGTGATCTACAGCCTGATGGTCTGGTCGGTGAGTTATCTCTGCAGCGCTCTGGAAGGGTATCGGCGGCAGAGCGGATGGCGCAGCCGTCCGGTGATGGCCCTTACCGCCGTCTTTACGGCGGTGGTGGTGCTGCAGCTCTTCGACATCCACGGGGGCATCACGGGCCTGCACCGGCACATGGCGGAGCAGCTGCGCACTACCTCGCTAGCGGACAACGCCGAGCTGCAGCAGAAATTGTCGGAGTACGATATTCTCGCCTGGGACCCCAACCACGAGGTGGGCGAACTGCGGGCCATGGTATTGTGCGCCACCAAAAATGACATGGTATCGCTGTATTCTGTAGCAAACACCGGCATTTATCCCTATGAGCAGGCCAACGCCGAGAACACCCGGAAATGGGAAGCGCTGGAGCAGGGGCAGACATCCCCTGACACCGCCTACGTGACCACGGATGCCGAAACCGCCCAGTGTCTGGCCGGCCTGAACCCCACCGCGGAACTCATGCAGGTGGAAAACTTCTATCTTCTCTTCCCTTAACCTACTTTCTTTGCCCCTACTTTCTTTGCAAAGAAAGTAGGCAAAGAAACTCCAAACATTTATCCCGCAGGATGGTAGTAACGGGAACACCCGTGCCCCACCATCATCGGGCTGCTTCCCAAGAAAGCAGGCAAAGAAACTCCAAACATTTATCCCGTCAAGTTTCCATGACAGGATAACGCTTTTCCTGAAAATTCTACCAAAAAAAGGCATGGTCCCATGGACCATGCCTTTTTTCTTTGGAATTTCTTCGGTTCCTTCTTTATAAAGAAGGAACAAAAATCAAGCGGCAACCATAAAGGTCTGGGCGATCCAGATGCCAAGGACCACCAGGCCCAGGGCGATGCGGTACCAGCCGAAGGCGGTGAAGGTGTGCTTCTTGACGTAGCTCATCAGGAAGCGGATAGCGGCCATGGATACCAGGAACGCCACCACGCAGCCCACCACCAGGGCCAGAACTTCCGCCATGGTAAAGCTGCTGCCGCCCAGAATGTACTTGACGACCTTAAGGCCCGACGCACCGGCCATAACGGGAATGGCCAGGAAGAAGGTGAACTGGGACGCGCAGGGGCGGCTCATACCGCAGAGCAGACCGCCCACGATGGTGGCGCCGCTGCGGGAGGTGCCGGGGATCATGGCCAGCACCTGCCAGGCCCCCACCAGGATAGCCTGTTTGTAGGTGATCTGGCTGAGCTTGGTGGTGGAAGGCACCCGGGGGCGGCGCTCGATGAGGATAAAGGCCACACCGTAGACGATGAGCATAATGGCAACCACGATGCTGTTGTACAGGTGGGCGTCCAGCCAGTCATCCAGCAAAAAGCCCAGCACGGCGGCGGGCAGGCAAGCCACGATGATCTTGCACCACAGGCGGACCACCGGCCAGCGCAGATGCTTGGAGAAGCCGGAATCCTGGCCGTTGTCGGCGCAGAAAGGCCAGAGTTTTTTGAAATACAACACCACCACGGCCAGAATGGCGCCCAGCTGGATGACGACGCGGAACATGGACATGAATTCCTCGTCGAAGCTGAATTTCAGCACCTGTTCGGCCAGGATCATGTGGCCGGTGCTGGAAATGGGCAGCCATTCGGTAATACCTTCGATGACGCCGTAGACGACGGAACGAAGCAGATCAAACAGTAATTCCATGGGGACAATGCCTCCTTACAGATTCACGTATCTATCATACCATAGATTTGGCGGGGAGGGGTACTGTTTTTTTGGAGATTTTACAACTATTTTCCGGCCGGATAGGCAAAAGCCGTAAAACCGTCTTGCTGTTTTTGGCGTATGCCACTATAATAGGGTATATCTGTAGATAAAGAGGGAACAGGAAAGATGTATACAACCGTACTGTTTGATCTGGACGGCACACTGCTGAACACCATCGACGATCTGGCCGATTCCGCCAACCGCGTCTGCGCGGCCCACGGCTGGCCCAACTACGATGTGGCGCAGTACCGTTATTTTGTGGGCAACGGCATCCCCAAACTGGTGGAGCGTTTCAGCCCGGAATCCGCCCGCAGCCCGGAACAGCTGGCCGCCACGCTGCAGGAATTCGACGCCCAGTATGGCGCGCACATGTTCGATAAGACCGCGCCCTACCCCGGCATGCCGGAACTGCTGGCACGGCTGCACGCAAAAGGCATCCGGATGGCGGTGTACTCCAACAAAGCCGACGAGTTTGCCGGGGACGTGGTGGCGCGGTACTTTGACCGCAGCCTGTTTGAAGTCATCCGGGGTGCCCGGGCAGGCGTGCCCACCAAACCCGCCCCCGAAGGCACCCGGGCGCTGATGGCGTCGCTGGGTGTGGACCCGGCTGCCGGGAACGTGCTTTACGTAGGCGACAGCAACGTGGATGTAGCCACAGCCCACAACGCCGGGCTGCCCTGCTGCGGCGTTTTGTGGGGCTTCCGCACCCGGGAGGAATTGCAGGAAGCCGGGGCGGAATATCTGGCCGCCGATGCCGCCGAGCTGGAAAAGGTCATTTTAGGCTGATCAGTGAGAGTTTCTTCGGTTCCTTCTTTGCAAAGAAGGAACAAAGAAAAATGTTTTGCAACACAGAACATTCGCGCACCCGGAAGGTTGCAGAATGTTCCTTTTTGAACGACCAAAAAGGAACCGAAAAAGTCGCCGCTACTTCCGAGGCGCGGGGCACGGCTGAAAGGGTGGAAGCCGCGCTGCCCCAGCACCGTTTCCTTCTACCGCAAAGGGCAGCGTCTGCGTCGCTCGTCCTCGCAAGATATCCAGTATTGCGTCGTTCTCGCTCCTTGCCGCTGCCGCTTTGCGGCGAAGGCCTCGGTACTTTTGCAGCGTGGTTTCCACCCTGGGGCTACACGCCCCCAAGACCCCCAAAGAAGAAGTCGCCCTCGCCAAAACGGGGAAAAACGCCTGGAAAGACTGTTTTTCCTGCCGTTTTGGCGGTGCTCCACCGTTGATTCGGGTGTGCCCGAACCCCCGTAGCGGAAAAATTGCGGGCATTATGGGGGTTCATTGTTATTTTATTAAAAGTTTCTTTTGCCACCATCTCACGGGGCAAAAGGTCAGAATTTCTTTGCCCACTTTCTTTGCAAAGAAAGTGGGGGATTCAACAAAATTTGTGAGGGGGACATGATAGTATGATTGCGCAGCACTATAAAGATATGCTGGGGGCCAAGTCGGTCATTCGGGAAATTTCCGAATGGAGCACAGCCCGGGGCAAGGAAATTGGGTACGAGAACGTGTTTGACTATTCGCTGGGCAATCCGTCGGTGCCCTGCCCGCCGCAGTTCACCGAAGCCTGCCTGGACTTGTTGGAACACACCGACCCGGTGACGCTGCACGGCTACACGCCGACGCTGACGCTGCCGGAGGTGCGCGCCAAGGTGGCCGAAAGTCTGAACCGCCGGTTCAACATGGACTACACGGCGGACCACATCTTCATGACGTCGGGTGCCGCGGGGGCGCTGGCCCATGCGGTGCGGTGCGTGGCGGTGCCGGGGCAGAACATTGTGACCTTTGCGCCGTTTTTCCCGGAGTACAAGCCCTATGTGGAGGGCGCGGGCCTGACCCTGCGGGTGGCGCCGCCCCGGGTGGAGGATTTCCAGATCAACTTTGACGCCCTGGACACCCTGGTGGACGAGAACACCGCCGCGGTGCTTATCAATTCGCCCAACAACCCCAGCGGCGTGGCCTACAGCGCCGAAACCCTCACCCGGCTGGCTGCCTACCTGACGGCAGCAGGGGAGAAGTTCGGCCATCACATCTTCCTGATTTCCGACGAACCCTACCGGGAGATCGCCTTCGGCGGGGTAGAGGTGCCCTACCCGGCAAAGTTCTACGCCGACACCCTGACCTGCTACTCTTTCTCCAAGAGCCTGAGCGTGCCGGGGGAGCGCATCGGCTACGTGGCAGTGAACCCCCACGCCGAGGATGCCGCCTACATCGTACCCATGTGCGGGCAGATTTCCCGCGGGACGGGGCACAACTGCCCGTCGGGGCTGTTCCAGTGGGCGGCCGCGGCCTGCATCGACTGCACCAGCGACCTTTCGGTGTACGAAACCAACATGGAACTGATCTACGCCGAGCTGAAAAAGCTGGGCTTTACGGTGAGCAAACCGGACGGCACCTTCTACATCTTCCCCAAAGCGCTGGAGGAGGACGCCAAGGCCTTCTGCCGCAAAGCCATGGCCTACGACCTGGCCCTGGTGCCGGGGGACACCTTCGGCTGCCCGGGGTATTTCCGGATGGCCTACTGCATCGAAACCGAGAAAGTCCGCCGCAGCTTTGCGGCGCTGGAACGCTTTGTGCACGAAGTATACGGGGTAACGGTATAAGTTCCCGTTACGACGCCGTCTAAGAGATATTTGTTTAGAGTTTCTTCGGTTCCTGCTTGCAGGGAGCCGCCCCGTACCGGGTGACTGCTGCTTTTCCTTTATCACTCCTTCCCGGCATACTGTATTAGAGTTTCTTCGGTTCCTTCTTTGCAAAGAAGGAACAAAGAAGGAACAAAAAGCGAAAAGGATGAACACTATGACGATCATACGCCGAATTTTACCGTTGATGCTGGCTGTAACGATGCTGGCGGGCTGTAAACAGAAAGACGTTCTGCCCGAAGTCACGCCCACGCCGGTGCCCACCGCCACCGCGACGCCCACGCCGGCCCCCACCGAAACGCCGGAGAGTGCACTGGTAATGGCGACGGCCAGTTCCAACGCCACCAAGGACGCACCGGAAGTCACCGACCCCAGCACCTGGGACGAAGCGGGCAAGACGCTGATGGAATCGCTGGAAAGCCAGTATGCCGGCGACG
Organism: Candidatus Gemmiger excrementigallinarum; assembly: GCA_019116445.1. GTDB lineage: Bacteria > Bacillota > Clostridia > Oscillospirales > Ruminococcaceae > Gemmiger > Gemmiger excrementigallinarum. Next base: position 7,458 of record DXBP01000065.1, on the reverse strand, counting down.
GCATGACGCTGGATGCCCAGGACGGGTACCCGTATCTGTTGGCGGTGAACCGTGCGGCGAGCACGGTGACGGTGTACACGACGGACGAGGAGAACCGGTACACGGTGCCGTTTATGGCGATGGTGTGCAGCGGCGGCGAGGACACGCCCACGGGCTACTGGACCACGCCGGTAAACTATGACTGGCGGCTGCTGATGGGTCCCAGTTACGGGCAGTATGCCACCCGCATTTACAGCGGGTACCTGTTCCACAGCGTGCCGTATTACAGCCAGCACAAGGACGACGTGGAGTACGACCAGTTCAACCAGCTGGGCAGCATTGCCAGCCTGGGCTGCATCCGCCTGATGGTGGTGGACGTGAAGTGGATCTATGATAACTGCCCCATCGGCACGCCGGTGGTCATCTATGATGATGAGGAGAATCCGGGGCCCATGGGCAAGCCGGGGACCATCTACACCGATCCCAAGGACGAGGAAAAGCGGGGCTGGGACCCCACCGACCCGGACCCGGCCAATCCCTGGGATGACAGTTACCTGACGGGTACGGCCATCCGCAGCCAGGAAGCCTGGGACCAGTGGGATGCTGAGCACGAGAACTGGCTGGAGAGCCTGACCCCCACCGACCTCCAGGGCTGGAGCACCGATTCCAGCGTCGTCGGCACGCGGGGATAATCGTCCTTTCTTTATAAAGAAAGGACCAAAGAAATTTCAACCAAAAAGGCATGGTCAAAAGACCATGCCTTTTTCTATAGAGTTTCTTTGCCTACTTTCTTTGCAAAGAAAGTAGGGCTTTATAAAGAAGGAACAAAACTTACGCTTCCAACGTAATATAATACACCGGGCACCGGGCCACATCGGTGAGCAGCTCCGCGGAGCGGATGTCCAGCACGCTTTCCGCCAGGTCCAGCAGCTCGTCGGCGTCATAGATGTACCCGTAGAGCAGGAACCCACCGGAGAGATCCCGGCTCTTTACCGCATCGGCCAGACTTTCGGCCTCGTCGCCGCAGTGGGCCTGGTAGACGGCTTCCCGCTGGGCGAACTCCGGCAAAAACAGGTCGGGGGCCACATCGTACCCGGCCTTGTTCAGCACCACGGCGGGCAGGGAAGCGGTATCCGCCAGGGCCGGGGCGCGCCCGGCGTACTGGGTGTAGAGGTAATCGTTGCCCTGGGTCAGATGGGCGGACAGCACCGGCAGCAGCACCACAATGGCCATCAGGGGTTCCCACCGGGGATAAAGAGCCGACAGTTTTGCCAGCACCGCCGCAGCCGCCAGGATCAGCGGGCCGTAGATCAGCACATAGTAGCGGTCGGCCTCAAAGGGGGCGGCCTTGTCGATGGCGATGATGTAGAAAAGTCCCGCCACCGCCAGCATACCGGCAAACAGGCCCCAGCCCCGGGGCCGGCAGCCGGCTTTCCAGAGCAGAGCCGCCGCCAGCAACAGCAGCAACGCCCAGAGCACAGCGCCGCCGAACTGCGCCCCCAGCAGGTTGAGCACCCGGCCCACGCTGGCAGCCCAGTCCGACAGGGTGCTCAGGTCAAAGAAGCTGCCCAGGGCCTGCTGTCCGCGGGAACCGGAAAAGATGTGCTGCTTCATGGTGGGGAAGGCCAGATACGCCGCCCCCAGGCCGCCGAATTCCGCCACCACATAGAGGGCGGCGGTTTTCCAGCGGCGGGTGCAGAGCAGCCACAGGCCGAACAGCCCGCAGAAGAAGAAGCAGAACACCAGGAAGAAATACTGGGTCAGCGCCCCGGCAAAGGTAGCGGCGGCCAGCCCCAGAAACACCAGCCGGGGCCGCTGCCCGGCCCGCAGCTGGCGGTAAAGGGTCAGGTGGCCCAGCACCAGCAGCAGGGTTTCCAGCATGAGCAGGGAATACATCCGGGTAAACACCGCCATGCCCTGGGTGCCGATGTTCAAAAGGAACACCGCCGCCGCCACCCAGGACACCCAGAACCGCCCGGTCATGCGGCGGGCGGCCCAGTACAGCACAAAGGTGGCCGCCAGAATACACAGGAAATTGGGCAGCAGCCCGGCCCAGGGCAGGGGCACCCCGGGGAACAGGCACTCAAAGGTGTATACCAGGCAGTAATACAGCGGGGGATGCACGTCGATCTTCTGGTTGTTCCAGGGGATGGCGTAGTCGAAGGCATGGTCGGGGTGCAGGGCGCTTGCAAACAGGGTGCCCTCCTGCCAGGTATCCAGGTAGCCGTCCTGCAGGGCATAGAACCCACCCGGATAATTCGTCAGCTCGTAGGTATACAGCTCGTCCACATGGTAGCCCTGCTTGCGGGCGGCGTAGCCGATCATCAGGGCCAGCCCCGCCGCCAGCAGCAGCACCAGCGCCAGCAGATACCGCTTTTTCCGTTGTGCCATACCGTTCCTTTCCTGTAACACAGCAAAAAGGCCCGCCCTGTTCGGGCGGGCCGCTTGTTTTACATCTCGGCGTTTTCAGCCAGGTCCACGACAAAGCGCCACAGCTCACCGATCGTCATATCCACGTTCAGTTCGCTTTCGTCGATTTCGACGCCCAGCGCCTCGCCCAGTCCCCAGGCCAGTTCCACCATGTCCTCATGGTCGGCGCCCAGGTCGCTGAGCGCTACGCCGCGGGCCAGTTCCGCTGTATCGCAGCTGAACTGTTCGGCCAAAAGCTCCTGCAGTTCCTCGAACGTCACTCTGTGTTCCCCCTCTCACTGGGAAGTTTTCTTTTATGATACAGGGCGGCACCCCATTCGTCAAGGGGTTAGGAGGGTATAATCGCACAAAATTACTGTGATTCTTTTGTGGAATCTGTCGGGGTGGAAGCCGGCAATTGCGGCTGTGCGTTCAAAATTCGCATGAACTCCTCGCCGGAAATGGTTTCTTTTTCGTACAGATACTGGGCGATCTCGTCCAGTTTGCGCTTGTTGTCCGCCAGCAGGGCCAGAGCCTTCTGGTGGGCTTCCTTCACGATCTGCACCACTTTGGCGTCCACTTCGGCGGCGGTGCGCTGGCTGCAGGCCAGGCTGGTGTCGCCGCCCAGGTAGGCGTTGTTCACGGTTTCCAGGGCCACCATGTCGAAGTCATCGGTCATGCCGTAGCGGGTGACCAGGGCACGGGCCAGCTTGGTGGCCTGTTCAATATCGTTGGAAGCGCCGGTGGTCACCGAGTGGAAGATCAGCTCCTCGGCGGCGCGGCCGCCGGTGAAGGTGGCGATCTTGTTCAGGATCTCTTCCCGGGACATCAGGGTATGGTCGCCCTCATCCACCTGCATGGTAAAGCCCAGGGCGCCGGAAGTACGGGGCACGATGGTGATTTTCTGCACCGGGGCGCTGTGGGTCTGCAGGGCCGCCACCAGGGCGTGGCCTACCTCGTGGTAAGCCACGATGCACTTTTCCTTGTCGTTGAGGATCTTGTTCTTCTTCTGGGCGCCGGCCAGGATGGTGTCCACAGCTTCCTGCAGGTCGAACTGGGTCACGGCCTTGCGGTGGTGCCGCACGGCGCAGAGGGCCGCTTCGTTGATGATGTTGGCCAGCTCGGCACCGGAAGCACCGGGGGTCATGCGGGCCACCACGGCAAAGTCGCAGTCGGGGCCCAGCTTGACCTTTTTGGCGTGGAGCCGCAGGATGCTTTCCCGGCCCTTGAGGTCGGGCAGTTCCACCGGCACGCGGCGGTCAAAACGGCCGGGACGGGTGAGGGCCGGGTCCAGGGACTCGGGCCGGTTGGTGGCGGCCAGAATGACCACGCCCTTGGTGGCGTCGAAGCCGTCCATCTCGGTAAGCAGCTGGTTCAGGGTCTGCTCCCGCTCGTCGTTGCCGCCGAAGTTGCCGGCGCCGTCACGCTTTTTGCCGATGGTATCAATTTCATCGATAAAGACGATGCAGGGGGCTTTCTCGCCGGCCTGCTTGAAGAGGTCACGCACCTTGGAAGCGCCCATGCCCACGAACATCTCCACAAACTCGCTGCCCGCGATGGAGAAGAAGGGCACGCCCGCCTCACCGGCCACGGCCCGGGCCAGCAGGGTTTTGCCGGTACCCGGAGGGCCTACCAGCAGCACGCCCTTGGGCATTTTGGCGCCGATGTCCTCGTACTTTTTGGGGTTGTGCAGGAAATCCACGATCTCCTGCAAACTTTCCTTGGCTTCGTCCTCACCGGCCACGTCCTGGAACTTGATGCCGGTCTTGTCGTCCACCACGTACTGTTTGGCGCCGGACTTGCCGCCGAAGAACATGGAGTTGGCGCCCCCCATGCCCTGCATCCGCTTGGTGAGCATCCGGTTGGCCAGCCAGAACAGCACAAAGAAGGGCAGGCAGCTCAGCACCAGGCTGAGCAGGGAATCCCAGATAGTGGGGTTCTGGTAGACGGTGCCGAATTCCACGCCGGCATCTTCCAGCCGGTTGACCAGGTCACCGTCCTGGGCGATGGCGTTGGTTTTGTAGGCCTGTTCTTCTTTGTCCACAAAAAAGATTTCCTGGTCTTCCAGCTGGACGGTGGCCAGCTGTTTATCCTCCAGCATCTGCAAAAAGGTGCTGTAGTTCACGCTCTTGACCCCGGCCTGCATCATGGCCGGGAACAATACAAAGTTGCTGATCAGCAGCAACACAATGACAATGGCATACCCGATCCAAAGTTTTTTCTTTGGATTTTTCGGGGGTGTGGTTTCTTTCATAGGTATTCACTCCTTACGCAGTATAGCATGCGCCGAAATCATGAACCGCATGTGAATGGAGTTTGAACGAATCGAAAAATCCGCGTGGGAATCGGGTTTTTCGGGGATAGCAGGTTAGTTTTCCACACTTTCCACAGAGTTATCCACGGTGGAATGGTGGAAAACCCGGTTGAAACTGTGGAAAACCGGGTGGAAAACTGGGGAAACTCCCCGAAATTGCAGTTCTATCGTCCAAAATCGGATGGAAATATTCCACAGCTCTCCACCGCGGCAGCAAAAAACCGCCCGGCCGAAAGGCCACAGGCGGTGGAAAAAGCGGTTTTGCAGGCAAAAACGGGGGCGTTTTCCCCCAGGGATGTGGAAAACTCCCACGAGCGCCAACCCCCCAGCCGTTACTTGTAGGGCCACGGATCGTCGGACAGTTCCAGCAGATAGTCCGCCGTGACGCCGTAGTACCGGGCCAGCCTGCGCAGAATTTCGGTGGGGATGTCCAGTTCGCCGCGTTCGTAATTGCTGTACACCCGCTGGCTGCAGGACAGAATCCGTCCCATTTCCGCCTGGGTCAGGTCATGATCCTCGCGCAGATCACGGATGCGTCGGTAGAGCATGGGTCATCCTCAAATCTTTCCTTGGTATGCTAAAAAGTATAGCATAGCGGATAATCCGCTATTGCACTCTAGCGGATAATGCGCTAAAATAGAAGTATCCCCACACACATTCCGGTAAATTCTTTAAAAATCAAACAATTTCAAATAAAATGTACAAATTCTGGCAATATTTGTAACAAGTCGGCAACATCTGTCGTTATAGTATATAGATACAGCAAATCAAAAGGAGGGCTGCCCCGTGGCCAATGCCATCGCTTTACAGGAATTCACTTCAGGTGGGGAACGCAAACCCCGTGCCTATCCGCTGCTGCGGCGGGCCAGCCGCAAGGTGACGGATTTCCGGTTCAAGGACCTGCACATCGACCTGCGGGCCCATCGGGTGTGGCGCAATGAGGAAGAGGTGGTGCTGACCCCGCGGGAGTACGCCCTGCTGGAAACGCTGGTGCGCAACCGCAACATAGCGCTGACCCGCAGCCAGCTGCTGACCAATGCCTGGGGCTACGATTACATCGGCGAAAGCCGCACCGTGGATGTGCACATCAACCGGGTGCGGCGCAAGCTGGGCCTGCAGCACGAGATCCAGACCGTGTTCAAGGTCGGGTATCGCCTGAATACGCTGGGGACGCTGTGACCCAGTCCGCGGCAATCGCCTGCCGTTCCGCTTCGGCCAGGTCGGGCCAGGCGGTGTTGCCCCACAGCGACGCATAGCGGTACAATCCCGCCCCTGCAATGCCCAGGGCTTCCAGGGCATCCAGCTGGTCGGCCAGGGCGTGGCCGCTGCGCCATTCGCCGGTGTCGGCGGTGGAACCGTCGCCATCCCCGATGCGGTAGGCACCCAGCCCCACATACAGCGCCACCCCCTCGGCCCGGGGCAGCGCCGCCCACCGGGCGGCCAGGGTGTCCAGGTTGTGGGCGGTATCGCCGTTCTGGGTATAGTCCCGCCCCCAGTAAAGCTGGGGCATCAGATAATCTACATAGCCGCCCTGTGCCAGCCACAGGGCGGCATCGCTGTATTGGCCGCTGTAGCAAAGGTCCGGATCACCCAGGGGGGCCACCCCCAGCCGCACGCCGTACCGGGCCGTGACTTCGTGGCAAAGGGCCATCAGCTGGTTGACGTTCTGCCGCCGCCAGTCCTCCCGGGAAAGGTCGGTGCCCGCCGCCGCGTACTCCGCCGCATCAAAGGCAGCCGAGGTGGTGGGATAGAAATAGTCGTCAAAATGGATGCCGTCCAGGTCGTAGTTCTGGCACAGTTCCTCCACCCCGCCGGCAATGTACTGCCGCACCGCGGCGCTGGCGGGGTCAAGGTACAGCCCGGTGTCGGTGGCTTTGACCCAATCCGGGTGGGTCACTGCCGGGCTTTCATCGCAAAGGGCGGGCACGCTGCCCGCCTGCAGGCGGTAGGGGTTGACCCAGGCTTCCAGTTCCAGGCCGCGGTCGTGGGCGGCCTGTACCAGCAGGGCCAGGGGGTCAAAGCCGGGGTCCTGCCCCTGCACGCCGGTGCAGAGGTGGCTGAAGGGGAAGTACTCGCTGGGGTAGAGGGCATCCCCGAAAGGCCGCACCTGGGCCAGCACCACGGTGGCCCCCAGACTGGCGATGTGATCCAGCATGACGCCGATGTCCCGGGAAAATGCCTCGGCCCCGGAAAAATCCACCTGCTGCCATTCCAGATAGCTGACCCACACGGCACGGTAGGGCGTGGTGCGGGCAGGCGCAGCGGACGGGGAAGGTGCCGGGGCGGCGGTGGCCGTGGGCGCCGGGGCAGACGGCGACGGCGCAAAAGGCGAGAGCACCAGCGGCACCGTGAGCACCACAAACAGCAGCAGAATAGCCGCCAGACCCCAACCCAAACGACGCACCGTACATTCCCCCTTTGGCACAGGGTATGTCCGCGGCGGGGAAAAAATGACAGCGGGCCTTGGCAATCGGGACAATTTGTGGTATACTAGTTTGTATGACTGATGCGGGCCATTAGCTCAGTTGGTCAGAGCTGGCGGCTCATAACCGCTTGGTCCCGGGTTCAAGTCCTGGATGGCCCACCAATAAGAAAACGCCCCCGCGTATGCGGGGGCTGTTTCTATTGTATGCTTTAGCAAAATGAGAACCCCCAGCTCTGCTGGGGAGAGTAAAAAAGCTTTAGCTTCAAGCACCGAGCGAAGCGAGAAGAGATCAACAACTTTACTATTGTCAGGAAATTGATCTTAGATAATA
>DXBP01000008.1 GCA_019116445.1 Candidatus Gemmiger excrementigallinarum | reverse complement strand
TGCTTTCCAGCCGCTCCTGGACAAAGGCCAGCACCGCCGCCCCTGCCTCCTGGATGCGCTTGTGCATCCGCTTGAGGATCTTCCGCAGGGAAACCGTCAGCACCAGCACGACGCAGCCCGCCGGCACCAGAATGTAGACGAACGTCGGCTCCAAGAGAAACAGAGCCGCCAGCGCTCCGCTCAGCCGGGCCAGCAGGCCGGCCAGCCGGGGCAGCAGGTCCACCATATTCCCGGCCACCACCGCCGTATCCGAGGTCAGCCGCGACACCCAGTCCCCCGAGTGGCGCGCCGTAACTGTGGCGTAATCCTTGTGCAGCAGGCAGGCAAACAGCCTCTGCTTGAAGCGGTTTTCCAGCGAGGCCCGCGCCCACTCGGAGATCAGGCTGTCCGCCGCATTCAGGAGCATTTGCCCCAGGGTCATGGCCGCCAGAGCGGCCGCCGCCCCCAAAAAGGGCTCCATCTGCCCCGACGCGGCCCGGTCCACCAGATTGCCGAACAGCAGAGCATACGCCACGCTGCTGGCTCCCAGCACCATGTCCAGCAGGGCGATGCCCACTACTGCCAGCTTGTACCGGCCAGCCACTTGCCCCAACCAGCGCAGGGTATTCTGATGTTCCTGCGCGCTCTTTGCTTGCCCGCTCATGCGCCGGTAGAAACGCCGTATTTGGCTTCGGCTTTTTGGATGGCTTGAAGGATCCGTTCCTCGTAGCCATTTTTCCAAAAAGCGCACATCTCCCGGTCGCAGCCCATCAGGTCGTGATTTCCCTGCAGAAGAGCCGTTGCCCGGCAGCCGCCGCCGCACTTATAGCGATAGGCACAGGCACTGCATTCAGGATTAGCAGCCAACAAGTCCCGGATTCGTCCGTTGACAAACCGCATATAATAGCCGCCGCTCAATCCCTGTTTCAGCCCAATATCCTGCACCAGCGGAAAACGGTTTTGCTCCGGACTGGACGCCATAGGCATACAGGGCAGCAGCCGGCCCTCCGGCGTAATATAGCAGGCCCAGCGAGTAATTCCGCAAAGATAACAATCCAGGCACTTTTCAGTCCCATCATAGTGCCGCACCTTCAGTTCCGCCGGGCCATCCGAGCGAAGTTCTACAACGCCGCCAAACTCCAGCCGTTTGATCGGCCGGCCGGCTTTATAGTACCAATCAATGTATGGGAGCATGGCCCTTGTATACTCTTCACGGGTCATTTCATTACCCTGGCTGTTGCAGCGCCAGAGATCTGTCATATCCACGGTGGACACTTTTAGATCGTCCACGCCAACTACCTTCAAGGCTTCCACCGTCTGCGGCAAAGTATGCAAGTTGCCGCGGTGGATGCACATGGCCGCATTGGTCTTGAAACCGTGCTCATGCAACAGGCGAAACGCCCGCAAAGCAGCTTTTTCCGCACCGGAAACGCCGCGCATCCAATCGTGCCAGCCTACGCCATCAAAACTGATCTGCACATTCGGCTTAATGCCCCGTAATTCAAACTGCTCAATCAGTTCTTCATTGACCAGCCACCCATTGGTATAGATCTGGCCAATCGTCATCTTATAAGATAAAATCCGGTCAATCAACTGCCATAGGTCTTTTCGCACAAACAATTCTCCGCCGGTCAGATCCACCCGCAGGACGCCACAGCCCGCCATCTGGTCGATCAGATCCATGGCCTGTTCCGTGGACATTTCACCCAGCTTTCCATCCGGGCCGTCTATATAACAATGGCGGCAGCGATAATTGCACCGGCCGGTTACAGACCAGAATACCATTTTGACATACCGGTTGCTGTAATACCTATAGTATTGGTCATCGTCCATCGGCACAGATTTTTCACAAGGTTCGACCCAGCCTTCTGACTCGCACTCCCGCAATGTTTCGTTCAATGAATCATTCAGCAGGCCGCCGGGCAATTCCGTTTCTCCATCGCAGAGAAGTAAAACTTGAAATTGTTCCTGGGACAGATTCTTAATCGCATTTTCAGGACGTCTTACAAGCACCCATGGCATGCCATTCCAGCCCCTCAATATGTAATTCGATTTCAGCCGGTAGAACATTTTCTTTCTCCTCTTTACCAATTGAGCATAAAAGAGGGCAGGCAGGTGCAAGGAGCCTCTGCCCACCCTTTTTTCAGGGGTTTACAAATATGCTGGAATATCCCACATTCTGCATCCGGATGTCAGGGTTTCTTATCCGTATTCCCCAGTTTTCCAAGGTTTTTAGAAAACGTTGCCATAGCAGGTCACTCTGCTGGTGCCGCTGTTCAGGCCGCCGCCCTCAAGATAACGGTCGTCATCCAGAATTGTCCCGACCACATCACGTTCACTAAAGACTGTCACTTCCGCAACAGCCTTTGCATACTTTTCCTTGCTAGGATTCATTCTGCCTTTCTCCTTTCAATGATTGTATGTTGTGCCAAGAATTTCTATACAAGAAACAAATGCTGTCATGCAATTGATTCCTTGTAACACGGTTGAAATATGACCTGTCAGCAAAGTGTTCCGGGTTTGCCGGCCATCGTCCCGAACAAGATGCGAGCATCCGCCGATACAAACGATGCAAGCGTTTCTTCCCTCGCGTCTTTTGTCTCGCAGGCTGCCCTTTTTCAGATTCTCCATCAATCCTTCCAGGACTGGCCCGAGCAATCGCCGCTGGTAGTCGTGCAGCCGTTCCCCCGTGACCAGCCAGGGGTTCTACAGTCACCGCTTGTTTTAATGACATCATCGTTGAAAAACTGGACCATTTCGGCAACTGCCTTGTGATACTCTTGTTTCTCCATCATGGAAATGACTCCTCCCAGAAATCTGTTTTTATTGCGTAGGATCAACCGGCCATCGTTTTACAGTCTTCGCAAACGCCACCGAATCGCATACCCCAGCTTCCGTCTGGCGCGCCCCGGCAGGGCGTGCAGCCAGACCCAGGCAAAGCGCAGAGGCAACGTCCGGCGGTACTGCAGGTCGGCGGGGCTGCCGCAGGGGGTGTACTGCTCCCCTTCGTCGGCGTAGTAGCCCGCCATGACCCCGACGATCTTGTCCGGCGGCACCGTCTCTTTCCAGTAGCAGTTGTCGCCGCGGATGACATACCCTTCCGCCGCCGTCCCGATGACCCGGTGGAGCACATAATCGTTGCGGGCGTTCCGGTACAGGGCCACGTCCCCTCGCTTGAGGGGGCCGTGCGGAGACTCAATCACCACCGTGCTCCTGCGGTGATGGAGCAGCGGTTCCATGCTGACCCCCACCGTCCAGGACAGGGCGCGGCCGGTCAGGGCCAGTTCTTCCTCAATCGTTCGATGCTGCATGTTCCAACGCCACCTCGATGCTCTGCAAGAATTCCCGCACATCCCGGCGGGCGGTCTCCTGGTCCACGCCTTCGTAACGTTCCAGCGTTTTGGCGGTCAGGTCGTCCTCTGAGGAGCCCTTCTCGAGCTCTTTCCAGTAAAAGGCGCCGGTATCGTTCAGCCGGATCATCCCGTTGAAGCTTTTGCTCGC
>DXBP01000064.1 GCA_019116445.1 Candidatus Gemmiger excrementigallinarum | reverse complement strand
ACGCCGGCAATGATGAGGGCCAGGGACTGGTTGACGTTAAAGACCTTGGCGGCGTTGGCGGCGATCAGGAAGGGCATGAAGTAGAAGGCGGCGTCGCCGATGAAGTTGATGACCTGGTAGGTGCTGGAGGTATCGCTGACCAGATGGAAGGTGGTCAGCAGGGTCAGCACGACCTTGATCATACCGGCGGCGGTCAGGGCGGGGATCATCGGCGTCATGCAGCCGGTGATGGAGTCCACAATGCGGGAGCCGATGCTCTTGTTGGCGTTGGATACCGGCGCCGCGGAGCCTTCATCGGTGGGCAGGCCCTTCTGGGCCAGGGCATCGTACAGTTCGTTGACTTCGTTGCCGGCGATGACCTGGAACTGGTCCTGATACCAGTTCACACCGGAGATCTCGGGCAGTTTCTTGATGTCGGCCTCGTTGACCAGCTTGCGGTTCTTGACATAAAAGCGAAGGCGGGTCATGCAGTGGAACATACGGGTGACGTTGCTCTTCCCGCCCAGAGCGATGACCAGCTTTTCAGCTGACTGGGAATAGTCCTTTTTCATGGAAGGTTCCTCCTCGAAAATTTGGGGTATTCTATATGGAAAGGGGGACCGGCCCTGTCGGCCGTACAAAACCGGAACCCCAGTGCCAACAAAAGGGAATCAGGTGTGGGACTCTTTGCGGCGCGCGTGCTCCGCATTGGTCTGGATGTGGATGGTCAGGTACATCATTTCTTCCTGGCTCAGCTGGTAGCCGTAGCGTTCCTCCATCATGAGGAAAATCATCTTCACGCAGCCAAAGGCGTCGCGGTATTGCTGGCTGACCAGCTGGAACAGGCTGTCGTCCTGGTCGGTCTGCAGTTCCTGGTGCAGGTACCGCTGGGCGAAATATTTCAGATGGGTCAGAAAACGCTGATAATACAGGCTGTTATCGTCAAACTCCAAATCGGAGTAGTAGGTTTTTACCGTCTGCTGGATGTCGCTGACGATGGCGGCGATTTTGTAGCTGTCGTTGCCGCTCTGGTTTTCTTCCGCGTTCACAAAATGCAGGGCGATGAAGCCCGCTTCGTCGGGGGGCAGCGCCACGCCGAAAACTTCCTTCACCTGGGCCAGCATCTGCTCGCCCCAGGTGTATTCTTTTTTATACAGCCGCTTGATGTCCAGCAGCAGCACATTTTCCAGCGAGATACCCTCCTGGTAGCGCTTGATGGTTCCCAGCAGGTGGTCGCTCAGCGAAAGGTAGATGCTGCTGTTGAAGGTGATGCCTTCGGCGGCTTTTACGCTGTCCACAAAATCCTGCACAAAATTCAGATATTCCGCGGGGATGGAAAGCAGAAATTCCTGAATCTGCTGGATGTTCTGTTTATCCTGGGGGTAAAACACCTGGCCGATACGGCTTTCGTCCACCGTATCGCCCCGGCTGGCATGAAACCCGATGCCCAGCCCCTTGACGATGACCTCCTGCCCGGAGTCGTCCCGGGCAAAGACGAGGTTATTGTTCAGGATCTTGATGACCTTCATGTCCCATCCTCCTTGCACAGCAAAGTATTTTGTGCCGCAATGCCCGCTGTGCAGTAAAACCGGCAATAAAAAAAGACAAAACCTATAGTTGCAGCAATGCCCTTGCTGTGACTACAGGTCTTGCCTGAACGATACAAATGTACTCCAGTAACAAGCCAGTTGAATTTTCTGCATTAAATTATAACCGCTCTTATATTTTTTGTCTATGCATCATTATGCAGAAAAGCTGCTGCGGTTTTTGGCAGTTTTGCACAAGAAAAGGACGTTTTTTGCCCCGGGCAGCTCCCGGGCATACAGGGCGGGATGAGGTTACAGAAAATCAGCCTTTGATAAAGGCTCCTTCTTTCATGATGACACGCATATTATCCACGGCAATGGCGCGGATGTTTTCCAGGGGATTGCCCTCGATCACCAGCAGGTCGGCGGATTTTCCGGCTTCCAGGGTGCCGGTCACATCGTCCACCTTCAGCATCTCGGCGCCCACCTTGGTGGCGGCCACAATGGTGTCCATCTCCGAAATACCGGCACATTCCACAAAGGCGTACATTTCGCCGATGGCGGTGGTGCCGTAGGGGGTCAGGCTGCTGCAGAAAGAGTCGGAACCGATGGTCAGCCCGATGCCCTTGGCTTTCGCTTTGCGCAGGTTGGCGTAGATGCGGTTCAGTTCCTTCTCCACCACCGTGTCGCCGGGCTGGTCATCGTGCATTTCGGGAATGTACACCGGGGGATAGGTCTTGAACCACTCATGCAGGAACTGGATGGTGGGGCAGAAATAGATGCCTTTTTCAGCCATGATGTCCAGGCACTCATCGTTCAGGGCCTGGCCGTGAATGATCAGATGCACACCGGCCCGGGCGGAATCCAGTGCGCCGCCAAAGCCTTCGGCGTGGCTCCACACGGGAATGCCCACCATGTTGCATTCATCCACCACCGCCTGGATCTCCTCAAAGGTATAGTGCTGGTCGGTCTTTTTGTCCCAGCGCCAGATGCCGCCGCCGGTGGACCAGATCTTGATGGCGTCGGGGTTTTGGCGCAGACGGCGCCGTACCGCTTTGCGCAGATCCCAGGGACCGTCCACCCGTTCGGCCCAGGGGTGGCTCTCGTCATTGTACCAGCTGGGCAGCTTATGGCTGTCGCCATGGCCGCAGGTGCGGGCAAACCCCAGGCCGGTGCCCACCACCCGGGGGCCGGTCATTACGCCGCGCTCGATCATATCCCGGATCTGCAGGCCGCTGCGGCTGATCTCGCCCACCGTGGTCAGGCCGTGCTCCAGACATTCGTGGGCTTGCTGCACGGCCACTATGGTTTTCTGGATGGGGTCTTCCAGAACCCACTCGGTATCATCGTCGGTCAGGTTGCCGGAAAAGTGCAGGTGGGTGTCGATGAGGCCGGGCATGATGGTTTTGCCGGTGATGTCCCGGGTTTCATAATCGGGACCGTATTCTTTTTTCGGGCCGGCGTACACGATTTTTTTGCCGTCCACCAGGACCAGGGCGTCACGGACCGGTGCGGCGCCGGTACCGTCGATCAGCAGCCCGCCCGCAAATGCTGTTTTTGCCATGATGAAACAAACCTCCCATATTTTGCCGGGTTCTGTGCCGCGGCGCCAGGCCCGCACCGTTCCCATACAAGTTCCTATGACATAGGGCCGGGTGCCAAAATGCAAGCCCTTCTTTTGAGAGGAAGGCGGCAGAGCGGAATTCTCCGGCAGCGGGCGTCCGGTTGTCTGGCACACCGACTTTATACCGCAAACAGGCTATACTGGGAACATAGGTTCTGCCAGACGGCTGATTCGGCGGTCTGTGCCTTGAGGACCTTGGGAAAGGATGTGAAACGAGAAATGAAAAACCATACTCCACAGAAAGATACGCTCCTTCGCACAGGTGCCTTTGCGCCCGTGCGAAGGGTGACTGCCTGCCTGTTGGCGGTTGCTCTGATCGCTGCCTCGATGCCGGTGTTCCAGGCGTCCGGGGAGGAAAACACGGCCCCGGCCGTGCAGACAGCCCTGCAAACCGCCACCCCGGAAACCGCGGCCACGCCCCTCCCGCCGGAAGAGTTCCTTCCCGCCGGAACACCGCTCCCGGCGGAGGAACCCCTTCCCACGGAAACGCCCCTCCCGGTGGAGGAAGCCCCGACCGCAGAAGAGGTACCGGCGGAACCTGCCACCCCGGAAAACGCCCTGCCGGCACCGCTGGATGTGCCTTCCACGGCGACGGTCCCGGCCGATGCCGGGGTGCCCCTGGACAGCGCTCATTTTCCGGACGCCGCCTTTTTGGGAAGCATCCGCAAGCTGGATACCGACGGCGACGGGGTTTTGTCCCCGGCGGAATGTGACGCGGTGACCAGCCTGGATGTCCGCAGCAAAGGCATTACCTCCCTGGAGGGCATCGGCTGCTTTACCCGGCTTACCTATCTGAACTGCATCGGCAATGAACTGACTTCGCTGCCGCTGGAGCAGCTTCCGGGGCTGACCAGGCTGCTGTGTAATGAAAACCAGCTCACCACCCTGGACCTGACTCAGGTTCCCGGCCTGCAGCTGCTTCACTGCCACGATAACCGCCTGACGGCACTGGATGTGTCCCCTTTGACGCAGCTGCAGGAACTGGCCTGCGGTGATAACCTCTTTACCAGCCTGGATCTGTCCGGCAACAAGTCGCTGGCGTACTTTCTGTATCTGGGCGGCCCCTTGCGGACCCTGACTTTGTCCGGCAACGACGGCCTGCTGCACTTGTGGTGCTCCTACTCCCTGGTATCTCAGTTGGATCTGGCCCAGGCACCCAACCTGGAACAGCTGGGCATCGAGCGCAGCGACTTTAGCTATCTGGATCTCAGCGCCAACGCAAAACTCACCGATGTGCTGGCCGGCAACAACATGCTGCTGGCAGTGCGCATGGGCGATGCGTCCCCGGCCATAACCCTTACCGGGCAGCGGCCCGTGACGGTACAGCTGGCCGAGGGACAGACCACCTATGATTTGAACGATCTGGGCGTGCCCCTTGCCCTGGACTGCATCTCTGATGTGACAGGGGCGCAGCTTACCGGCAGCGTGCTCAGCGGCCTGCAGGACGGCAGCGTTGTGACCTACCGCTACACCGACGGCACCGCGGATTTTACGGCAACCCTGCAGTTTTCGGTCAGCAACGGCTGGGAAGAACCCCTCACTCTGGAGGACTGGACCTACGGCCAGCCCGCAAACACCCCTCATGCCCAGGCGGAGTACGGCCAGCCGTTGTACAGCTACAGCGCCACGGCGGACGGCATCTTTACGGAACAGGTGCCCGACCAGGCAGGCACCTGGTATGTGAAGGCCGTGGTGCCCCCCACGGAAGGACACGCCGGCCTGGAAGCAATCACGGAATTTCATATCCTGAAAGCGCAGCCGGACTATACCATCCCCACCGGACTGACGGCTGTATACGGCAGCACGCTGGCGGCGGTGGACCCCGGCACAGGATTTGCCTGGCAGGCCCCGGACCAGAAGGTGGGCGATGTGGGGACCCGGACCTTTGCCGCTGATTACCACCCCGCAGACCAGCAAAATTATACCAGCGTGGAAGGGCTGGCCATCCCGTTGCAGATCACGCCCAAGCCTGCGTCGCAGTGGTGGGTGTCGCCGGTGACAAACGAACAGGAAGCCGCGGGGCTGACTGTGAAAGATGGAACCGAGATTCTGCAGCAAGACAAGGACTATACCGTGACCCGTCAGGAGGAAAACGGCCGGGTGGTTCTTACCCTGACCTTCCGGGGCAACTATGAAGGAACAATCCTGCGGTACTATTCCGCAGCCCAAACCCTGCCGGCGGCATCCCCCCAACCGGCGGCCCCTGCGCCGCCCGCCGCCACGGCCCGCCCGGTACAGACCCCCCAGTCCCCGGCACCGGAAACCGCCGCCGCGGCCGAAAGCCAGACCGTCGAAAATACCATCCGGCAGACCGAACCCCGGCCCACGGCTGCCCCCCAGACGACACCTGCTCCCACGGCAACCCCCTCTGTCACCGGGGAAGAACTCCCCGTGCCCACCCCCGGTCCGGCAACCCCCGAACCCGCCCAGCCGGAGGAAGGGGAAACGGAAAGCGAAGCCCCGGCCCGGACGCACACCGTATGGCTGTGGTGGCTGCTCCTCCTGCTGCTGGTGGTGGTGCTGCTGGCCGTGCTCTATCTGCTGCGCACCCGCAGGGAGGACCCCACCGACCAGGAAGACACCCATACCGGCTCCTGAGGAGCGCGGTACAACGGTACATACCCTGTAACACAGACAAAAGCCTTCCGCTTTATAGCGGAAGGCTTTTGCTGTGAACCGGAAAAGGGCACCCCCGGCGGGACCGGGCCCGGTTGCGGGCGGAGGGCAGCCCGCCTGAGGCGGCATTACCTCAGCGTGTTGCGGAATGCCTGGTAGTTGGTGTCGTCGCGGGGCGTGCAGTAGACGGCAAACTCCACCGTCTGGAAAGCGTGGGCAAAATCCGGCAGGACGGCCCGGAAGGCTTCGGCGACCACATCCGGGGGATTGCAGAAGGCACCACAGCCGAAAGCGCCCAGAATCAGGACATCCGTATCGTGCAACGCTGCCACGGTCAGGATCTTGCCGGCGCGCTGCAGGTGAAGTGAATAAATCTCCTGCCGCGTCAGGCGCACGCGCTGGTCGTCCCCGGGATTCATCGGGTTGTTGGGGCGCTCCCGCAGGTTAGGCGCAGCGCAGGTGATCACAGACACGGTCTGCATTTTCTCTTTGGGCAGGCGTTCGGGGGCGTCTGTGTCGGTTTTGATGACCCGCACATCGGGTGTATAGATGCAGGCATCCGTGTAGGTGGCGTCGTGCCGGTCACGGTGCATCTGGTAGAATTGCTGCCGCAAGGGGTCGCCCAGCAGGCAGGGATACAGTGTACTGCAGCGGCACAGGGCTTCCTCCTGCGCGGAACTGCCCCGGGTCACACCGCCGCCGGGATTGGTGGCGGAAGCAAAGTTCAGCACCGTGACCTTTTGCCCGGCGTACTTTCCGGCGGCCTGCAGCGTCCGATCCCGGGAAACGACCACCCGGCCTTCGCCAGCAAAACGGTTGGCTTTTTCGGGCGGAAGAACCAGGGCACCTGGCGCGTAAAACTGCGTGCCCTGGCGGGCACTGCGGATCGCTTGCTGCAGCTCCGCTTCCTGGGTGTACCAGCTGCGGGTATCCTCAAAAATCTCGATGTTCCGTTGCCGCTTGTCCATATATGCCATTGGATTACCTCCTTTGTTTCAGTGGGTTTTCTTCAATCGGTTCGCATATTTTGCAAGGATACAGCGCGGATCCCTGTTTTTATATTCAGCGTAGCACGCCTTGCTGAATTCAGGCAGACGGAAGAATGCTTTGCAGTGCTTCCGCAAAAGCACTGCCGACCATCTTCCAAAGTTCCTCTGCGCGGGCCTCGGCCCCGGCTTTTTCATAGTGCTTGGTGTTGGGGCTATACCACCGGGCAATGGATTTTTGGGAGTCCGCATAGAACATGGCGGGCATCTTCAATCTGCTGTCTTTGTAACAGTGCCGGCTCTGTTCTGCAGGATGGAGTTTGCCTTCCAAGGGAAGGTCGCTGACCGAAATATTGATGCTTTTTTCCAGCAGGCAGATGTTTTCCAGGCTGTTCATCCGCAGCGAAGTATCCGGGGTGCTGATGGGGTGGATGTGTTCCACCTCAACCAAATCGCTTTTTTGGCCTGCCAGATAGCGCTGCAGGTCATCCTCGGGCAGACCCAGCCAGCGCTCGATCTGCAGCAGCAGGAAGCGGGCCACCGCCTTGCGTGCATTACCGTAGTCATAGGTGGTTACGTATTGATCCCATACGATTTTGGGATCGGTTTGGGTGGTGAGTGCCTCGTTAAGCAGCGTCTGCTCATTACAGCGGATAGCCGGATCTGTGTTACAGCCCACCAGTTTCGGAAGTTTGCCGTTGATGCTCTTTTTATCGTTGCCGTTGCGGTCCATCACATACAGCAGGAAATAGAGCATATTGAGCTTTTTCAGTTTCCGGGTAACGTCGCCTGTTTCGACGCGGTTCTGCTCGCACAGCCAGCTCAGGAGCAGGGCGTCCCCGGTGGTTATCTCCAGGCTGCGGTAAAAGAGCAATTCCGTTTTGAGAGCCGGGGAAGCATCATTGGGAATGCTGTTGAAATAGCGTTTGTAAATTTCTCCGCAGGCGAGGAAATCCTTCAGCTTGTCACTGGCGGCCAGGTCATTTTTGCAGACTCTGTACAGCTCCTCGTCGGAAATGTGACATTTATTGTTCTTCTCCACCCACGCTTTGGGAAAACGGGTGTCCCGGAGCAGGTCGGCAACCTCTTTTTTCTTGCAACCGAGAGTGTTGCTTTCCAGCTTCTCAAAAAGCAGGTTTTTCAGCTTCTCGGAGGTGGTCAGTTTTTTCCCTTTGCCGTTGATGGCGGAAAAAACCTGATAAGGGCATATAATAGGAAGATCTTCCCCTTCCAGGTACAGTACCGTAAAGTGCACACGCTTCAGGCAGGCAGCAAGGCTTTCTTGGTCAATTCCGACCTCTTCCGGAAAGTTGACAATCTCCGACTTCAGCGGTAGATCTTTGGAGCAGAACGTCATCGCGTATTGGCAGAAAGCGTCCAGGGTAGTCAGCCGCTGCTGCCCGTCCACCAGGTCATAGAAGCCGGAAGCTGTGCTGCGGCACAGAATCACAATGCCGCAGTCGATGTCGCCTTCCTCGTTCAACAGGCGGTTCCGCAATTCCAGCCGGTTTTGCCGGTTCCATACATAAGTACGCTGGTATTCCGGGATTTGCAGAGGAAGCTGCAGCAGATCCATCAGCGATTTGCGCTCGGCACGGAACCAGCGGGAAAAGGAATTCGTGAGCAGGGGCGGTGTTGTTTTCTGCCTTGCGGAACCTTTGCAGGACTGTTCCAGAAATCCCCGGTAGAGATCTTCATCCCCGATGTTGAGGTAGGGAACATAATACATTTCCTGCTCGTCCTCCTGCCCAAGAAGCTGCAGGGTAGGAGTCTTGGTTTCCACCCAGAATCCGAAGCGGTTGGACGGGGAAATCTGTTGATATCTCTGATAGAATATGTGAAGGCGTCTGGAAAACTCAGGACCGGAAAATTTGGGGTTCAGCCACACGGTTCCACATTCCTGCGGGGACTGAATCAACTCTGCAAGAGAAATCGGGTTCCAGGCAACATTCTGGTCATCGCAGTGTTCCTGTAAGTTCGGTTTCTCTGTCCCCACGGGCTGAAAGGCCAGCATGCCATACAGGGGCTCCTCTTTGAGCAGATTCCCGAGAGCGGTTGATATGGGGGGTACACCGGCTTCCTCCGCAATCAGGAACCGCAAGAACAAGGCCGCCAGATTTTTTATGCTGGGATCTGTGTTCATCATGGCACCTTCATGGGACAGCAGCTGGCCGTCGCTTTTGTGCAGTCCCTCGGAATCCATATAATAGATGGTGTCGGACCGGGTGGTGCAAAGATAGACCCTTTCCAGTTCCTTCTCCCGCTTTGGCTCCGTCTGCAGCTGCAGATCGGAATTCAGCGAATACAGAAGGAGATTTCTGGACGGGGTCCGGCCCGGAAGGCCGTCGGTACAGGGCTCCAGTTTTTGCACCCTGCCGGCGTTTTTGTGCACCCACAGGATCGGGACGGGCTTCTGCTCGATCTTCTGCGGTGTGCCCATGTAATCACGGAAACCATCCCAAAGATCCTGCATTCGCCTTTTCTGGCAGGTATACAGAGCGGGCCAGTGATCCGGGCCGTCCGGGAAGGTGGAAAGCTGTTGGTAATAGTTAAACAGGCAGGAACGTTTCCAACCATCTTCCCTTGCCAGCTTTTCTTCCGGGGGGAGATTGTTAAGGGTATTGTTCAGCGATTGTTCCAGCAAGAGCAGGTTCGCAGGTTGGTCAATGGTGCTGACGTCAAAGCCGTACTTGCTGAATTCCCCGCCCTGAAGATTGCGGGCCACCATGTGTTCAACCTGGAATGGTTGGGAATTCTGCCGTTCCCATTCGGCGATGGAAGGTTGCCTGCCGTCCCGGTGATAGGCAATACACAGGAGAACTTTGCTCACGGAAGAAGAATAGGAAAATGTGCGCAGGGGGGCTTCGGTGAGCTTCCACTCGGTGCCTCCCATGAGTATACCCAGAACCTGAGATACCGTCAGGGTATCTTTCGGGAGTTGCAAGGCCGCCAGGATATAGTCCAGCATGGCCAGTTTTTGGCGGACATTCTGCAGGCCGCTGCCAACGCGGGAAACATAGATCCGCAGATAAAGGGAAAACCGTACCGCAGCACCCAAAATCGCCGCCACATCACGGGAAGAGAACCGTCCTTTTTCCCAGCCGCGCAGTACCCGCATGGCCATGGGCACGGCGGCGGTGCGCAGAGTGCTCAGATAGTAGCGCTCCTGTTCAAAACACTCTTTCTCGTAAGTGGTGGAGAGCGGGTTTGTCAGGGCCAGGTAATAGGGGAGCCACGCCTCCAGTTCCGTCAGAATACAGTTTGCGGTCAGATCCTGCGGGGCGGTATTGCAAAGCAGTGACAGAACATCCTGAAAACTTTCCACCGTCTCGGGAATGCTCCCCTCCCAAAGCCGGGCAACAGTCTGCAGCGCATTCAGATACTTTTTGAGTTTCAGTGGCTGGAAGGTTTCTTCTCTCTGTCGGGAGGAGGACGTGTCGTTGGTGCTGGCGCCGGTTTCTGCCGAAGAATCAGGGGACGAAGCGGCTTCGCCCGCATCCGGTTCAGGGGTGTCGGTATCCAGGATCTTCGGTTCCTCCACCACATACAACTCACCGGCCGTGAGACTGCCCAGCAGTGCGCGCCAGCGCTCTTTTACTTCCTTCCCCGTAAGATCCTGCTTCTGTTCGGCCAGTTCCAGCAGGTAACCCAACAGGAAATCTGCATAGGCCAGCGGTTTGCCGGTGGCATTGAGCAACTCAAATGTCTGGTGCCCCAGGGCTGATCCCGACGGAATTTCGGTGACCAACCAGAAAAAACGGAATTTCAGTTTGTTTAGCAAGGCGGCCCGTCCCGGATGCCCGGCCAGACTGTAGCGGGTGGCAAAGTATTGGAAAATGTTCCGGTACTGGATGCACTGTGCGGAGGCGCGGGTCTTGCGTCCGGCAGTGTTTTCCGGATTCAAAAGATCCAGGTACTGCACGTTGGCGGAATCGTTGGCGCAGAACAGATTCCCCAGTTGGGGATCCAGCCGCCCTTGCTGGGCCGTCAGAAAATCCAGCAGTACCATCAATGTCGTCAACCGCTGCTGGCCATCCAGAATGCGGAAGCCGATATTATCCGCCTGCAGCGTCAGACTGCCCATAAAATGCTGTCCGTCGTCCGCAAGATGGATCAGATCCTCCCAAAGCTGCCCCCATTGGTCTGCCTTCCAGACGTAATCCCGCTGAAAATCCGGCAAAGTCAATTTATTTTTGTACTCCCTCAGCAATTCACTGGTGGACAGAATTTTCGGTTCCTGTGACATGATGGTATCCCCCTGTTTGCGGGTAGCTGACCCGCGGAATCATTTTTATTATACCTCTCCGGAACAAGATTGCCAATCAACAGTTTTCTACGGCATTTGCGCGGATTATGGTATGGGCTTATGGAGGATCGCGTGGACCGCGAATCAGCGGGGGGACGGCTGCCTTTTGCTGCGCCGGCATCCGACAGATAGCGATTGAAATTTCAACGGGAATATGTTAGTATTTCTGTATAGGCTCATGGGACATTGGAGCCGTCGCGAACTGTGCGGCCGGTCCCGGCAGGCCGATGAAAACGGAAACCTGTATGGCACAGCAGGCCCCCTGGGGCGGCCCGCCGGTTTCCGGCACCAGAGAGGAATCGAAAGGAAGTGTCGACAATGGCACGGAAGAAACCGGAACCCGCCAAGAAGCAGCCGGCTGCAGCCAAGGCAGCGCCTGCGTCCGCGGGTAAAACCGTTGCCGTGGTAGAACAGGCAAAACCCGCAGTCAAGGAAGCGGAACCTGCCGTGAAGGCGGAGAAGCCCGCGGTTAAGAAAGCCGAACCCACCGCGAAAGCGGAAAAGCCTGCGGCAGAGCAGGCCAAGACCGCTGAGAAGAAGGCAGAGAAGCCCGCGGTTAAGAAAACAGAACCCGCTGCCAAGGCGGAAAAGGCCGCTGCCAAAAAGGCCGAACCCGCCGTGAAGGCGGAAGCCCCCGCAGCGAAGAAAACCGAACCTGCGGCAAAGGCGGAAAAGCCTGCTGCCAAAAAAGCCAAACCCGCGGCAAAAAAGACCAAGCCCGCGGCCAAGAAACCCGCACCGGCCCCCGTGAACGAGGTACCGGCGCCTGTGGAAGAACCGGTTCATCCGGTGGAGGAAGCACCTATGGAACAACCGTATGTTTCGCCCCGCAGAAGCGTTGCGTTTATCGGATCGGAATGCCATCCCTTTGTCAAGACCGGCGGCCTGGGCGACGTGATGTACGCCCTGCCCCGGGAACTGGTCAAGCAGAACTGTGATGTCCGCGTCATTCTGCCCCGGTATGCCTGCATCCCGCAGCAGTACCAGGAAAAGATGGTCTACCGCGGCGAATTCTACATGGACCTGGGCCTGACCGGCCGCAGCTACTACGTGGGCATCATGGAGTATGTCTGGGACGGCGTTGTCTATGACTTCATCGACAACCAGGAGTTCTTCTCCGCAGGCAATCCCTACATCAGCCTGGTGGACGACATCCCCAAGTACTGCTACTTCAGCAAGGCGGCGCTGGCGGCGCTGAACTTCCTGAACTGGATCCCCGATGTGATCCACTGCCATGACTGGCAGGCGGCACTGGTGCCGGTGTATCTGCGCACCATGTTCCAGGGCACGCCGGTGGGCCGCGCCAAAACGGTGCTGACCATCCACAACCTGCGGTTCCAGGGCATTTACAACATTCCCACCCTCAAATACTGGACGGGCCTGCCCAATGAAGTGTTTGAGATGGGCGCCATGAAGCAGGACTACGAGGATGCCAATATGCTCAAGGGCGGCCTGGCCTATGCCGACCGCATCACCACGGTGAGCGGTACCTACGCCTGGGAGATCCAGACCCCCGAATACGGCGAACATCTGGAGGACCATCTGCGCTACCACAGCTACAAGCTGCGGGGCATCGTCAACGGCATTGATTACGGTATGTGGAACCCCGCCACCGACCCGGCGCTGGCCGTGAACTACGACATTACCAACGTGCTGGACCACAAGTGGCAGAACAAGCTGGCTCTGCAGGAGGAACTGGGCCTGGTGCAGGACCAGGGCAAGTTCGTCATCGGGCTCATCTCCCGCCTGACCAACCAGAAGGGTCTGGACCTGGTCAACGCCATCGTCCCCGAACTGATGGACGGCAACACCCAGGTCATCGTGCTGGGCACCGGTGACAAACAGTACGAGGATACCTTCCGCTACTATGAGAACGCCTACCGCGGTATGTTCAGCGCCTGCATCCAGTACGACGAATCCCGCGCCCACCGCATCTATGCCGGCGCCGATGCGCTGCTGGTGCCTTCCCGCTTTGAGCCCTGCGGCCTGACCCAGCTCAACGCCATGCACTACGGCACGCTGCCCATCGTGCGGGAAACCGGCGGTCTGAAAGATACCGTGGAACCCTACAACATCTTCAACGGCGACGGCAACGGCTTCACCTTTGACCGCTACGATGCGGGCCTGCTGCTGGATGCCGTCAACCGCGCCAAGACGGAGTATTTCGTCAACCGCTACCACTGGGACGAGGTGGTCCAGCGGGATATGGCCAAGGATGTTTCCTGGCAGAACTCCGCCCGCCAGTACAAGGACCTGTACCTGGAACTCACCCCGTGGTAAGGCCCGGCGGCGAACCTGATTCTACAAGAAAGACCGGTACCCCCGGAAGAGGACGCCGGCCTTTTTTTGTTTTGTCAGGAAAGGCAAAAAATGCCCCTTGATTTTTGACAAAACGGAAATAGAAAGCCAAAAACCGTTGTGCTACAATGGGAAAGGAAACGTAGCATCGGCCCGCCGCGGCGGGCAGGTATGGAAGAAGGAGGAAGCTATGAAAGAATATTACATTCCCGAAACTCACCCGCAGTCCGATCCCCGCAACTGCATTTGCGGGGCACATTATCGGATCACGCTTC
This sequence comes from Candidatus Gemmiger excrementigallinarum, assembly GCA_019116445.1. GTDB lineage: Bacteria > Bacillota > Clostridia > Oscillospirales > Ruminococcaceae > Gemmiger > Gemmiger excrementigallinarum. The sequence continues at coordinate 68,334 of DXBP01000064.1, read as the reverse complement.
TGACAGAAAAACTGGCGCGTCTGGAGTACAGCGAGGACGGCGTCTTTGAGGATGGCCCCACCCAGGTGGTCTGGAACCGGGATTTCCCGCCGGTGGAGTACACCGTCAAGCGGGATAAAACCGGCATCGTGGTGCGCACCTCCCGGCTGCAGATCCAGTACGACGAGCAGCCCTTCTCGCCCCAGGGGCTTTCCATCACACTCCACGGCTTCAACGAAGCCCACCGCGGCGGCTGGCATTACGGCGACAAGGCGGAGGACCTGAAAGGCACCGCCCGCACCCTGGACGAGGTGGACGGCGACAACGTGACGCTGGAATCGGGGCTGGTTTCCCGGGGCGGCTTTGCGGTGCTGGACGACAGCCACAGCCTGCTTCTGACCAAGGACGGCTGGCTGGCCCCCCGCAAAGCCGGGGTGCAGGACCTCTATTTCTTCGGCTACGGGCCGGACTACCTGGAAGCCGTGCAGGATTTCTACCGGCTGAGCGGCCCGGCCCCCATGCTGCCCCGCTATGCCCTGGGCAACTGGTGGAGCCGGTACTATCCCTACAGCGCCCAGAGCTACCTGGAACTGATGGACCGGTTTGAAAAGGAAGAAATGCCCTTTACGGTGGGCGTGCTGGATATGGACTGGCACCTGGTGGACATCGACCCCAAGTACGGCAGCGGCTGGACCGGCTTCACCTGGAACCGGGACCTCTTCCCGGACCCCGAAGGGCTGCTGCGCACCCTGCACGAAAAGGGTTTGCGGGTGACGCTGAACCTGCACCCGGCGGACGGCATCCGCGCCTATGAGGAAGCCTATCCCGTCCTGGCCGAACACATGCAGGTGGATACCCAAAACGGCGACCCGGTGAACTTTGATCCCTGCGACCCGGACTTTTTGCAATATTACTATGAAGACGTGCTCCATCCGCTGGAAGCCCAGGGCGTGGACTTCTGGTGGATCGACTGGCAGCAGGGCACCAAGACCCGGATGGCCGGCCTGGACCCGCTGTGGGTGCTGAACCATTACGGTTACCTGGATACCGGCCGGGACGGCAAGCGCTCGCTGAACCTCTCCCGCTACGCAGGCCCCGGCAGCCACCGTTATCCGCTGGGCTTCTCGGGGGATACCATCGTCACCTGGGAATCCCTGGCCTTCCAGCCCTACTTCACGGCTACGGCTTCCAACATCGGCTACTGCTGGTGGAGCCACGACATCGGCGGCCACATGCAGGGCTACAAGGATGACGAACTGATGGCCCGCTGGACCCAGTACGGTGTGTTCTCGCCCATTATGCGGCTGCACAGTTCCTGCAGCGAATTCTACGGAAAGGAACCCTGGCGCTACAAGGCCGAAACCGCCGCCGCCATGAAGGACGCGCTGCAGCTCCGGCACAAGATGCTGCCCTACCTGTACACCATGAACCACCGCTGCTATGCCGACCGGGTCCCGCTGGTGCTGCCGCTGTACTACGGCGCCCCCGAAGAGGCAGAGCGCTACCGCTACCCCAACGAATACTACTTCGGCAGCGAACTGCTGGTGGCTCCCATCACCACGCCGCGCATCAAGGGGCTGAATGCCGCCAAAGAGAAAGTCTACCTGCCCGCAGGGCTGTGGTACGATATTTTTGAAAACCGCGCCTACCGCGGCGGCCGGGCCGTTACGGTCTACCGCCCGCTGGATAAGGTGCCCGTCTTTGCCAAGGCCGGTGCCATCCTGCCGTTCACCGATGAGATCGACCCCAACCATGCGGTGGGCAACCCCGACCAGCTGCATCTCTATGTCTACCTGGGGGCCGACGGCGCCTTCACCCTCTACGAGGACGACAACGAAACCTGCCGTTACCAGACCGAGGACGGCGCCCTGACCCCCATGACGCTGACCGACGGCGAGCAGACGGTGTTCCGGGTGGGACCCGCCCGGGGCGAAACCCGCTGGCTGCCCGCACAGCGCCGCTACAAGCTGGACTTTGTGGGCTGCCGCGACTGCACCGGGGAACTGTCGGTCTGTGTGGACGGCCAGCCGGTGACCTTCGATGCGGTGTACGACGAATCCACCCGCACCCTCTGCGTGGAGCTGGAGGCTGTGCCGGTCAGCGCCGAGCTCACCGTCAGCCTGGGCGCGCACGCGGCGGCCCCCGGCAACGACGTGCAGGGCGAGGTGTTCCGCTTCCTGGACCAGGCGGAGATCGACTTCCCCTCCAAGGATCGCATCTATGCCACGGTCTGCGCCCAGCCGGACAGCGGCACCGCCCTCAGCGACCTGTTTGCCCTGGACCTGCCCGAGGACCTGTACGGCGCGCTGAGCGAACTGCTGACCGCCTATTAACCCAAAAAATCATTCCGGCGCTTCCCCTTCGGGCGGAAGCGCCTTTTTCTGCACCCGGACGCAAAAAACCGGCCTCCCGCGGGAGGCCGGTTGTCTGTTGGGGGTAAATCAGGCGGCAGGGTAGAGGATGTCGGCCACCTTCTGGTAGGCTTCGCCCCAGCGGGCGTTGGGCTTCAGGTGGTAGAGCTCCTTCTCCATCAGGTAGAAGTTGCCGTTCTGCACGGCAGAGAGGGTATCCCATGCCGGGTTGGAGGTCAGCGCCGCATCCAGGGTTTTCTGGGCGGCATCCTGGTCGCTGCCCTGGAACACCACAAAGATGTAGTCCGGGTCGTCGGCAATGATCCGCTCCATGCTCAGGTCCTCCAGCAGGCTGGTGTCGCTGTCGGCAATGTTCACGGCGCCCAGGTCGGCCAGGATCTCGCCCAGCACGGTGCCTTTGCTGTTCTTTACCTTGCAGCTGGTGCTGGCGGAGCGCAGCAGCAGCACCGTGGGGGCGCTGCCGTCATCCTGCTCCTTGGCTTTTTCCACCTGGGCCTGCACGTCCAGGCCGTAGGTCTGGTAGTTCTGGGTCTGGCCGGTGATCTGGGTGCAGACATCCAGCATCTCCAGATAATCGTTGAAGCTGTTCACGCCGAAGTAGATCACCGGCACGCCCAGGTCTTCCAGGCTGGGCAGCAGTTCCACGTTGGAAGTGGTGTTGCTGCTGGCGATCACCAGATCGGGCTGGGCGGCGATCAGTTCTTCCAGGTTGGGCTCCATCAGGCTGCCCAGGTTCGCCACCTCGTCGCCAAGGTTCAGGTCAAAGTCGGTCCAGGCATCATCGGCGGCGGCTACCAGGGTGTCCTGGCCGCCGGCCAGGCACCAGACGTCGGCGTAACTGCCCAGCAGCACCGCCACGCGCTGGGGCTGTACCGGCACCGTGACCTCCCGGTCCAGATCATCGGTGAAGGTCAGCGTGGTACCGTCGGTGGCCTCCGGGGTGGCGGTGGATTCAGCAGGAGTTTCCGCCGTGGCAGCCGGGGCCGTGGAGGTGCTCTCCACCGCCGTCTGCGCGCCGCAGCCTGCCAGCAGCAGTGCTGCGCACAGGGCAGGGAAAATACGTTTCATCATGATTTCGTTTCCTTTTGGTTAGGTTGTCTGCCCAGTATACCCCGCCCGGCAGGCGGTGTCAAGCAAACCAAAGCCCCGCGGGGCCAAAGGGGGATAACCTTTCACACCGCGGGGCGGAAGTGTACAAAAACTCAGCAATACTTTGCCAGGATGGTCTGCAGTTCGTCTGCATGGGTGGTGTGCCAGCTCTCCCAGTCCTGACCGGCGGCTGCGGCGGCCTGGCCCAGCTCGACGAGCAGGGCGGGCAGCTGGTCCTCATAGACCACGCCCACGGCTTCGCCGAACTGCTCGGCACCCAGGGTATCGGTGCCGTTCAGGAACATTTTGAAGGCGGGGGCGGGTTTGCCGCCCGGCACCGGCTTCACACAGCCCTGGAAGCCGATGGTCCCGGCCTGATGGGCCGAGCAGCTGGACGGGCAGCCGGAAATGCAGATCTTGGGCAGGGCACCGTCGGGAATCCCGGCTTCCCGCACTGCGGCCACGCAGGCCTGCAGGGCCGCCTGGCTGTCCCGCACACCCTGCTGGCAGATGGCCGCACCGATGCAGGCCACGCTGGTTTCAAACAGGGTGGCAGCACCGTCGGCGGTGGCCTCCAGCACGCGGGCGGCCTCGGCGGCGGTCAGGTTGATGATATAGAGGGTTTCGTGGGGCGCCACGCGGCACTCGGCAGCGGGCATTTCCTGCAGCAGCGCAGCCAGTTCGGCGGGCTTGCCGGTGGGCAGGATGCCGCCGATGGGATGATACACCACGGCATAGAGGCCTTCCTGCTTCTGGGCGATGACCCGGGGATTCTCAAGGCTGCCCTCGCCGGTCTTGGCCACGGCTTCAGGGGTCAGGTCCAGGTCCAGACCGCCCTTGGCCTTGCAGGCTTCCAGATTTTCCAGATAGACGCGGCGCAGTTCCTCGGCACCCAGGGTCTCCTGCATATAGCGGGTGCGGGCCTTGGCGCGGTTCTCGTAGTTGCCGTGGGCGCAGAAGGTGTCGATCATGGCGCGGATGGCGTACAGCACATCGCAGGCGGGCAGATGCTCGGCCACCAGCACGCCCATGCGGTGGTTGTTGCCAAGACCGCCGGCAATGTACAGACGGAAGCTGCCGTCGGCCTGGGCGACGAAGCCCATGTCCCGGAAGGTGGCGTGGACGCAGTCATCCACCCCGTTGCAGAAAGCGATCTTCAGCTTGCGGGGCATGTGAATGTCCCGGCAGATGGACAGCAGATAGTTGCTGGCCGCCTCGACCCAGGGCATTACGTCAAAGGCTTCGCCTGCCTGCACGCCGGAGAGGGGGCTGGCCATGACGTTGCGGGGGTTGTCGCCGCCGCCGCCCCGGGTGATGATGTCGCAGTCCACGGCCTGTTCCATCAGCACGGGCAGCAGCTCGGGGGTCAGGTTGTGCAGCTGCACGGTTTCGCAGGTGGTGAGCTTCAGCGGGGCGATGTTGTACTGGTTGGCAATGCGGGCCAGAAACTGCAGCCGGGGCAGGGTCAGGCGGCCGCCGGGCAGGCGCAGACGCAGCATGTGCTTGCTGCCGTCCCGCTGGGCATAGCTGCCGAAACCGCCGGAAGCGCCTTTGTAGTCCTTGCGGGACAGTTCCCCGGAGGCAAAAGCCAGGGTCTTTTTATGGAATTCCTCGATCTCGGTGCGGTAGAGATTGAGCCATTGTTCATTCATACAGATTTGCTCCTTTAAATCGGATTGTTTCTACGTTCTCTGGTTCCTGATTGGTATTATACCACGCGGAACAGACATAAAACAACGGAGGAACCGTTAAAGTTCCCCCGTTGTTCATGAATTTTTGGGAAAAGTGACCTTGATGGTCGTGCCGGTGCCCACCTGGCTTTGCAGGTCGATACGGGCGTCGTGCAAAAGGGCAATGTGCTTGACAATGGCCAGGCCCAGACCGGTGCCGCCGGTGGCCTTGGAACGGCTCTTGTCCACCCGGTAGAACCGCTCGAACACCCGGGACTGGCTGTCCTGGGGGATGCCGATGCCGTTGTCCTCCACTTCCAGATAGGGACAGCCGTCGGCCCCCACGCCGCAGCGCAGTTCCACGTGGCCGCCGGGGCGGTTGTAGCGGATGGCGTTGTCGCACAGGTTGGTGGTCAGTTCCACCAGCTGGTCCCGGCAGCCCTTTACCGTGGCGGGCCGGGCATCGTACTGCAGCGTGACGTAGGCCTTGCGGGCGTTCACCGTCATGGTCTGGGCAATCTCTTTCACCAGCGCCGCCAGATCCACCGGCACCATGTCCGGCGGGGCACTCTGGCCCCGGGCGGCCTGGGTGCTGTCCAGCTCGCTCAGCTGCAGAATGTCGCTCACCAGGGCGATCATCCGCTGGGCTTCCTTGTGGATACGTGCCGCAAAGGTGGGCACATCGGCGGTTTTGGCCATGCCGGTTTCGATGAGTTCGGCGTAGCCGGAAATGCTGGTCAGCGGCGTTTTCAGCTCGTGGCTCACATTGGCCGTGAACTCCCGGCGCATGGTTTCGTTGTCCTCCCGCAGTTTGCGGTCGGTCTGCACCGTGCGCGCCAGGGGGATCAGTTCCTCGTAGGGGACGTCGGCCTCGATGGTATCCAGGTTTTCCGCCAGGCGGTTGATGGGCTGCACCAGCAGGCGGGTCAGCCAGGCCGAGAACAGCCCCGCTCCCAGCAGAATTACCACCAGGGCGCAGACCAGCAGAGGCAGGGTATCGGCGCTCAGGCCCCAGATGTTGTCCACTTCCTCGCCCACGCGCAGCACCTGTACCCCGGCAGGGGTGTCCAGCCGCAGGGCGTAGTAGTGGGTTTCCCGGTCCATGGTCTTGCTTTCCCGGGTGCTGGTGCCGCTGCCTTCCGCCAGTGCCTGCCGGAACTCCGGCCGGTCGGCGTGGCTGGGCAGGGCAGCGGCGCTTTCGTTGTCATACAATACGGTGCCGTCCTCGGCAATCAGCGTGCAGCGCACGCCGGTGTCGGCGGCCAGCTGCACCAGGTCCTGGGGATCGCCGGTGCCGCGCAGCAGATAGCCGTCGGCCATCGTTGTGCACAGCGCCCGCAGGTAGCGGTCCACCCGCTCGGTGTAGCTGCGCTGGAACAGCAGCGTGGCCGCGATCAGGGTGGCTACCACGCAGAGCACCCCTACCATGATCAATCCCCGGCGATACCGTCGGGTCATGCTCCGGGGCCGGGTCTGCCGGCGCTCCTCGTCACTCATCGGTGCCCTCCGTGCTCAGCTTGTAGCCCACTTTGCGCACGGTGCGGATGGCTTCCCCCGCTGCGCCCAGCTTCTGGCGCAGCGTCCGCACGTGCATATCAATGGTGCGGGATTCCAGCAGATCGTCGGTGTCCCACACTTCTTTCATGATGCGTTCCCGGGCCAGCACCTGCTCGGGATGTTCCAGAAACAGATGCAGCAGGGAATATTCTTTAAAGGTAAGTTCCACCGGGGCGCCGTCCACCCGCACGGTGCGGGCCATATCGTCCAGCACAATGGTGCCGAAGGTCAGCGTCTTGGGGGCCGGGGCGGGGGCAGCGGCTGCGGCGCGGCGCAGCACGGCTTTTACCCGGGAGATGAACTCCATGATGCCGAAAGGCTTGCACAGATAATCGTCGGCGCCGTGGTCCAATCCCTTGACGACGTCGATCTCGCTGGTCTTGGCCGTCACCATGATGACGGGGATGGCGCGGGTGGCAGGGTCGGCCCGCAGCTTGTTCAGAATCTGGTAGCCGTCCTCGTCGGGCAGCATGACATCCAGGATCACCAGATCGGGGGCTGCATTGCGCAGCGCGGCCCAAAAGCCGGCGCCGTCCTCACAGCCGGTGGCCTCGTAGCCGTTGGTCTGCAGGGCGTACTGCTCCAGCTCGCGGATGCTGGCGTCATCTTCGACGATATAGATCATGAAAAATCAATACTCCTTTATGACTGCCCGGCCTCGGCGGTCGCCGGAACGGGCGCAGATTCGGGGGTGCCCTCCGCAGGGAAGGTGTAGCGGTCGCGGTACTTCTCGTACCGCTGCTCGAACTTTACGCTGCCCCCGTTTTTGATGTGGTTGAGGTATTCGTGGGTGTCGAACTTGTCGTCGGCCACCTCGATCATGGCCACCGCAATGTTGGAGCAGTGGTCGGCGATGCGCTCGTAGGTGGTCAGCAGGTCATCCAGCACAAAGCCGTACTCGATGGTGCAGGTGCCGGCCTGCAGGCGGGCGATGTGCCGGGTCTTGACCTCGCGCACCAGCCCGTCCACCACTTCCTCCAGCGGTTCGATCTTGCCGGCGGCATAGCAGTCGTGCTTCTGGAAAGCGTCCACCGTGCGGTTGACAATGTCCTGCAGGGCGGCTTCCAGCACGCTCAGATCCTCCAGCGCTTCGTCGCTGAAACGGATGTTCTTGTCGCGGATCTCCTCGGCGGCTTCCAGCAGGTTCACCGAATGGTCGGAGATACGCTCAAAATCGCCGATGGTGTGCAGCAGGGTGTTGATGGTACGGTTGTCCTCTTTGCTCAGAGTACGGCCGGAGAGCTGGACCAGGTAGGTGCCCAGGGCATCCTCGTAGTGGTCCACGGCGTCCTCCTTGCGGCGGACTTCGTCGGCGATGGCGTCATCCCACTTGCGGGTGGTGGACATGGCCTGCAAAAGGGAAGTACGGCAGACCTCGGCCATATCGCCGCCCACCAGCATGGCGCGGTTGATGGCCACAGCGGGGGTGGAGAGCAGACGCTCGTCCAGCAGGGTGTTTTCTTCGGGCTTCTTGTCGTCCGGCACCGTGAGGATGGCCAGCTTCACCAGCAGCTTGTTGAAAGGCAGCAGGATGGCGGTGGTCACCAGGTTGAACACCGTGTGGATGATGGCAATGTTGAAGGCATTGGCCTGATCATGGTAGAAGCCGAAATGGAACACGGCATTGAGGGCATAGAAGCCGCACAGGAACACCGTGGTGCCGATGATGTTGAAATACAGGTGGATCATGGCGGTACGGCGGGCGTTCTTGTTGGCACCGGCCGAGGAGATCAGCGCCGTGACACAGGTGCCGATGTTCTGGCCCATGATGATGGGCATGGCCGCCGCGATGGACACCGCACCCGTGGAGATGGACAGCGCCTGCAGAATACCCACCGAGGCGGAGGAGGACTGGATGATGGCGGTAAGCAGCGCACCCACCAGCACGCCCAGCACCGGGTTGGTGAAGGCCAGGAAGAGGTCGCCGAACCAGGGGGCGTCCGCCAGGGGGGCGGTGGCGCTGCTCATCAGGTCCATGCCGGTCATCAGGATGGCAAAGCCCAGGAAGATCTGGCCGATGCCCTTCTGGCGCTCTTTGCCGAACATGAACATGACGATGCCCGCAAAGCCCAGCAGCGGGGCCCAGGCGTCGGGGCTGAGCATCTGAATAATGAAGCTCTCACCCTGCAGGCCGGTCAGGCTCAGCAGCCAGGAGGTGACGGTGGTGCCGATGTTGGCGCCCATGATGACGCCTACCGTCTGGTACAGATCCATCAGCCCGGAGTTGACGAAGCCTACCACCATAACGGTGGTGGCGGAACTGGACTGGATCACGGCGGTGACCGCCAGACCCAGCAGCAGGCTGCGCAGCGGGGAGGAGGTCATCTTGCTCAGAATGACCTGCAGCTTGCCGCCGGCAGTTTGTTCCAGACTTTTGCCCATGACGTCCATGCCATACAGGAACATGGCCAGGCCGCCCAGCAGTACGAAGATGTTAAAAATACTCATACAGGGACCATCCATTCTCTTATTTGGTTTTGTAAAAACCGCGCGGCACACTGCCGCGCCCTATACCGTCCTCTATTATAATGTATCGCAAACGGGCGGCGCCAGCAGAGAACGGTAAAGGTTTTGTAAAATCTGTGTAAAATGGGCCGTTAAGCGTTGTTTTTGGGCCTTGGAAGGGATGAGTTTTGCCTGTTTTTTACGTATTTTACAATTTCTTTACATAAGAGTTGTACACTTTGCGCATTCTTTACGCCGATTGTACGCCACTATGGTCGATTCAAAAATCCCTTCGCGGTACAATAAACGTGCTCCCGGACAAACGGGGGCAGCAAAACCACCAAAAGAACACATAGAGATTTGGTAAAAAGGGAGAAGAAATAGTTATGAAACGTACTTCTGTTGTCGCTTCCGTTCTGGCCGCCACCATGGCCCTGAGCCTGGCTGCCTGCGGCGGTTCCGCTTCCACCAGCGAGTCTGCTTCCGCTTCCGAGAGCACGGCCGCTTCCACCAGCGAAGCTGCCGAGTCCACTGAAGCCGAAGCCACCGGCGATTTCGATGCTGATCAGGACATCACGGTCATCTCCCGTGAAGATGGTTCCGGCACCCGCGGCGCTTTCATCGAGCTGACCGGCGTGGAAGAGAAGAACGATGCCGGCGAGAAGATGGACATGACCACCGAGGCCGCCGCCATCCAGAGCAGCACCAACGGCGTTATGACCGCCGTGGCCAACGATGAGACCGCCATCGGCTACATCAGCCTGGGCTCTCTGAACGACACCGTCAAGGCCGTCACCGTGGGCGGCGTGGAAGCCACTTCCGAGAATGTTTCCAACGGTACTTACACCCTGGCCCGTCCCTTCAACATCGTCACCAACGGCGAACCCACCGACGCTGTGGCCGTTGACTTCATCGCTTACTGCATGAGCCCCGACGGCCAGGCCCTGGCTACCGAGGAAGGCTACATCGGCGGCGAAGGCACCGAGTTCACCTCCACCCAGCCCAGCGGCAGCATCACCGTGGGCGGTTCTTCCTCCGTTTCTCCGCTGATGGAAAAGCTCATCGAAGCCTACGCTGAGGTCAACCCCAACGCCACCATCGAGCTGCTGACCACCGACTCCACCACCGGTGTGACCGGCGCCCTGGACGGCACCTACACCATCGGCATGGCCAGCCGTGAACTGAAAGACACCGAAACTGCCGAAGGCGCCACCGCCACCGTGCTGGCCATGGACGGCATCGCGGTCGTTGTCAACCCCGCCAACACCACCGCTGACCTGAGCGTCGACCAGATCAAGAGCATCTACACCGGCGAGACCACTGTCTGGGCTGACGTCCAGTAAGGGTTCCGGTTTCCCCCAACGGCTGTTGCAGCTCCGGCGGTGACAGCCGCTTTTTATGGTAAAACCCATCGGTTTCCCCTTTTCAAACCCAAGGAGCGTGTATAGGAAAAATGAAAACGAAAACCGCCAAGACCCGGGAACGGGTCATGCAGGGTGTGTTTACCGCCTGCGCCTGCATCTCGATCCTGGCCGTCGCGCTGATCTGCGTCTTCCTGTTCGCCAACGGCCTGCCCACCATCTTCAAGATCGGGCCCCTGGATTTCCTGCTGGGCACCACCTGGAAACCCGGCAACGATATCTACGGTATTCTGCCCATGATCCTGGGCTCCATCTACGTTACCGCCGGCGCCATCATCGTGGGTGTGCCCATCGGCCTGCTCACCGCCGTCTATATGTCCAAGTTTGCCTCCCCCGCCGTCAATAAGGTCATGCTGCCCGCCGTGCAGCTGCTGGCCGGCATCCCGTCGGTGGTCTACGGCTTCTTCGGCATGGTGGTCATGGTGCCCGCCGTACAGGCGATGGTCAAGAGCGACTTCTTCAAGGACGTGCTGGGCGTCAAGAGCGGCAAGGGCATGAGCCTGTTCACCGCTGCGGTGCTGCTGGGCATCATGATCCTGCCCACCATCATTACGGTGAGCAAGGCCAGCCTGGACGCCGTGCCCAACAGCTACTACGAGGGCAGCCTGGCCCTGGGCGCCACCCATGAGCGCAGCGTGTTCTTTGCCGTGCTGCCCGCCGCCAAGAGCGGTGTGCTCTCCGCCGTGATCCTGGGCATCGGCCGCGCCATCGGCGAGACCATGGCCGTGGTTATGGTCGCCGGCAACCAGACCTGGATGCCCAAGGGCCTGTTCCAGGGTCTGCGCACCATGACCTCCAACATCGTCATCGAGATGGGCTATGCCGCCGACCTTCATCGTGAGGCGCTCATCGCCACCGGCGTGGTGCTCTTCGTTTTCATTCTTCTCATCAACCTCTGCTTCAGCATCGTGAAAGGGGGCAGCAAAAATGCCTGAGATCACCGTGAACGGCAGCGAAAAATCTGCCGGTATGGGCCGGATCAAGGCCCGCATGGTTTTCCCCGCGGGCAACCGCAACCGCACCTCCGCCCGGGTGCAGGCGGGTGTGCTGCGGTGGCTGGTGCGCATTGCCGCCCTGCTTACCGCCGCAGTGCTGCTGTTCCTCATCGGCTACATCCTGGTCATGGGGATTCCCAACCTCAAACCCTCCCTGTTTGCCTGGGAATATAATTCCGAGAACGTTTCTCTCATGCCCTCCCTTATCAACACGGTGCTCATGACCGCCTTTGCGCTGGTCATTGCCACCCCCCTGGGCATCTTCGCGGCCATCTGGCTGGTGGAATACGCCCAGCGCGGCAACAAGTTGGTGCGGGTGGTGCGCGTCACCACCGAAACTCTGCAGGGCATTCCCTCCATCGTCTACGGCCTGTTCGGTATGCTGTTCTTCGTCACCCAGCTGAACTGGGGCTACAGCCTCATCGCCGGTGCATTCACCCTGGCCATCATGGTGCTGCCCGTCATCATGCGCACCACCGAGGAAGCCCTTATCGCCGTGCCTGACTCCTACCGGGAAGGCAGCTTCGGCCTGGGCGCCGGCAAGCTGCGTACCGTGTTCACCATCGTGCTGCCCAGCGCCATGCCCGGTATTTTGTCCGGCATCATCCTGGCCACGGGCCGTATCGTGGGCGAGACCGCTGCCCTGATCTACACCGCCAGCTCGGTGGCCAAGATCCCCGAGAGCGTCTTCAGCTCCACCCGCACGCTGGCTGTGCACATGTACCTGCTCTCCAGCGAGGGTCTGCATGTGAACGAAACCTACGGCACCGCCGTGGTGCTGCTGGTGCTGGTGCTTGCCATCAACTGCCTGTCCAGCTTCATCGCACGCAAACTGGCCAAACATTGAAACGAGGGGGACCTACCGTGAATAAATTTGAAGTCAAAAACATGGATCTGTATTACGGCAGTTTCCATGCACTGAAAAACGTCAACATTTCCATCCCGGAAAAGGAGATCACCGCTTTCATCGGCCCTTCTGGCTGCGGCAAGTCCACTTTTCTGAAAAGCCTGAACCGGATGAACGACCTGGTGGAAGGCTGCCGCATCTCCGGCGATATCCTGCTGGACGGCGTGGACATTTATAAGGATAAGATGGACGTCAACGTGCTGCGCAAGCGGGTGGGCATGGTGTTCCAGAAACCCAACCCGTTCCCCATGTCCATCTACGATAACATCGCCTACGGTCCCCGCACCCACGGCATCCACAACAAGGCCCAGCTGGACGAGATCGTGGAGCGGTCCCTGCGGGGCGCCGCCATCTGGGATGAAGTGAAGGACCGCCTGAACAAGAGCGCCCTGGGTATGTCCGGTGGCCAGCAGCAGCGTCTTTGCATTGCCCGCGCCCTGGCCGTGGAGCCGGAAGTGCTGCTCATGGACGAACCCACCTCCGCCCTGGACCCCATCTCCACCTCCAAAGTGGAGGAACTGGCCATGGAACTCAAACAGAACTACACCATCATCATGGTCACCCACAATATGCAGCAGGCGGCCCGTATTTCCGATAAGACGGCCTTCTTCCTGCTGGGCGAACTGGTGGAGATGGGCCCCACCGAGAGCGTCTTTGCGACGCCGGTTGACAAGCGCACCGAAGATTACATCTCCGGCCGTTTCGGTTGATGGAAGGAGAACAATATGTCATTTTCTATGCCCTACAGCAGCCGCAAGGTTTACGATGCCGAGCTTATGCAGCTGGATACCATGCTGGCCCGTATGGGCCACGCGGCGGGCGGCGCCATCGAAAGCGCCATGACCGCCCTGCGCACCGGCGATGTGGAGCTGGCCCGGGGGGTCATTGCCCGGGACAGCGAGATCGACGCCGCCGAACACGAGATCGAACACCGCTGCCTGACGCTGTTTTTGCGCCAGCAGCCGGTGGCCGGGGACCTGCGCAAGGTTTCCACGGCGCTGAAGATGGTCACCGACATTGAACGCATTGCCGACCAGGCCAGCGATATTGCCGAAATCACCCTGCACCTGCACCCCGAAGGGGCCCGCTCGGTGGGCGTGATGGAGGACCTGGACAAGATGGGCGACATCGCCCTGCGCATGGTCAAGGACGCCATTGGTGCCTATGTGCAGGTGGACCTGTCCATGGCGGCCCAGGTCATCGCCAAGGACGATGACTGCGACGCCATGTTCCGCAAGATCAGCGGCGAGATCGCCCAGTACATTGCGGCCCATCCCTCGGATGCCGAAACCGCGCTGGACCTGTTCATGATCAGCAAGTACCTGGAACGCCTGGGCGACCACGCCGTGAACGTGGCCGAGTGGGTGGAGTTCCTCAAAACCGGCGTGCACAAATCGCGCAAGATCGTGTAAGCGCGCCGCCGCTTATTTGCCATTCCCTTATTTTCCTATACCAACCAGAGCGGGGACCGCGTCATGCGGGCCCCGCTTTGGTATTATATACCTCAAAGAGGGGAACAGGCCTGCACGGCGGTGCCTGACAGGCCTATTCCCCCCTTTGGATTCCCCCTCGACAAAATTCGGCCGCAAACCGCGCACTCGTCGCGGAACTCCTCGCACACAATTTGCCGCCGAATTTCCCTGGCGGTGTCTGCGCCGTCGGCACATGTCCGACGGCGCAGACGGATTTAAAACAGGCCTGCACGGCAAAGGCAAAATGTACACAGAATCCGGGTTGATTCCCGCGCGCGGTTGAGGTACAATGGGGGCATGCCAAAACCAACCGCAAAGGAGCGCTGCATCATGGCTCATACCGAAACCATGCTGGAAAGCAAAGAAATCTTCAACGGCCGGGTCATCCGCGTCACGCTGGACACCGTCCGGCTGGAAAACGGCAACACCAGCACCCGCGAAGTCGTGCATCATCACGGCGGCGCCTGCATCCTGCCCGTGGATGCGGAGGGCAACGTCTACATGGTCCGCCAGTTCCGCTACGCCATGGGGGAGGAGATCTGGGAACTGCCCGCCGGCAAACTGGAAGCGGGGGAGGACCCCTTCGAGGCGGCCAAGCGGGAACTGGGCGAGGAGTGCGGCCTGACCGCCGAACATTTCACCGACCTGGGCGTGGTGTACGCCACCGTGGGCTATGACAGCGAGAAGATCTATGTCTGGGCCGCCACCGGGCTGCACCCCGTGGGCCAGCACCTGGACCCCGATGAGTTCCTGGACGTGGTAAAGATGCCTTTCGAGAAGGCTCTGGGCATGGTGCTGGACGGCACCATCCGGGACTCCAAGACCCAGGTGGGCCTGATGAAATACGCCCTGCTGCGGAAAAAAGCGTGAACCGCGTCGAAACACTGGACCACGGCACCCGGGTCTTTACGGCGCCGGGGGCGACCTTCGGCACCGACGCCCTGCTGCTGGGACGGTTTGCCCGGCCCCGGCGGCAGGAACGGGCCCTGGACCTGTGCAGCGGGTGCGGCATTGTGGCGCTGCTCTGGCATGACGAGGGCCACCGCGGCCCCTGCACGGCGCTGGAACTGGACCCCGACGCCAGCGCCCTGTGTGCGGCGGCTGCGGCGGATAACGGAGCCGACCACATTGCGCCGCTGTGTGCCGATCTGCGGGACTTCTGCCGTGCAGGTGCGGACCAGGGCCGGTATGATTTTGCCGCCTGCAACCCGCCCTATTTTGCCGCCGGTCCCCGCAGCCCTGACCCGGTGCGGGCCGCTGCCCGCCACACCGATACCTGCACCCTGGCCGATGCGGTGAACGCCGCCGCCCGGGCGCTGCGGGACGGAGGGCGGTTTGTGCTCTGCCACCGGCCCGACCAGCTGGCGGAAGTGCTGTGCACCCTGCGGGCTGCCCGGCTGGAACCCAAGCGGCTGGCCTTTGTGCGGCAGCGCCCGGGGAGCATCCCCTGGCTTTTTGTGGTGGAAGCTCAGAAAGGCCGACACCCCGGCCTGCGCCTGGAACCCGATCTGCTGATCGAGGCGGGCGCGGCACGGTACGGAAAATAACCATAAGGAGAACAAACAATCATGGGTCTTTTCAATATGCATTATGACCGCCCGGGTCCCGGTGTGAACCCCGATACCCCCCGCAAAAAAGGTGCCGCCCGCTTTGTGGAAGTGGTGGGCCGCGATCTGAACAGTTTCTGGCTGGCGGGCCTGCTGACGCTGCTCAGCGCCGTGCCCTTCGCCTTCGGGGTCTGGTTCTCCATCGTCAGCCATGCGGTGCTGCCCGCTTTGCTGGGTGGTGTGCTGGGCGGCATGATCGCCGCGCCCCAGATCTGCGGTATGCAGGATGTCATGCTGCGCAGCCTGCGGGACGAGCCCGGCTTCTGGTGGACCACCTACCGCCGTGTCTGGAAGGGCAACGCCAAGGCGTCGCTGCTGCCCGGTGCCATCGGCGGGCTGCTGCTGGCTATGCAGATCTTCTGCCTGTACCATATCAGCGCCAGCCAGAGCGCCATGGTGCTGGTGGCCCTGCTCATGGGCTTCCTCTTCCTCACGGGGCTGGCCCAGTATATCTTTGCCCAGATCGTGCTGCTGGAACTGCCCTTCGGCCTGGTGCTCAAAAATGCCGTGCTGATGTTCCTGGGCTATCTGCCCCGCACCATGCTGGGAATTATGTGGCAGCTCCTTTACTGGGGCGTGGTGGTGCTGTTCTGGCCCTTCACCTCGGTGCTGCTGGTCATCACTGGCTGCTGGCTGCCCACGCTGCTCAGCCTGATGGCCATTTACCCCGTGCTGGATAAGAGCTTCCACGTGGAGGAAACCGTCAACAAGATGCGGGAAGACGATCTGAACCAAAAACTCAACGACCAATGATCCGGGCCGGGACCCCGCCAGCGGCGGGGCCCCGGCTTTTTGTCTGCCATCCTTGCGCAGACCGGTCAAAAAGGGTATAATAGCAAAATAGGCGAACTATAGCATAAAGGGAGGAAACGGCGTGAAAATCCTGCTTATCCACTGCCATTACCGTCTGCCGGGCGGCGAGGATGCCGTCTTTGCGGCGGAGCGCAAGCTGCTGGAACAGCAGGGCCATACCGTCGTGGTCTATGAGCGCAGCAACGAGGAAGCCGCTCATGGCCTGGCCAAACTGCTGCTGCCCTTTCGCGCTGTGTGGAACTTCGGTGCCGCCCGGCAGGTGCGGGCGCTGATCCAACGGGAAAACCCCGATGCTGTGCACATCCACAATACCCTTTTGCTGCTCAGCCCCGCCGTGGTGCGGGCCGCCAAACAAAGCGGCGTGCCGGTGGTGCAGTCGCTGCACAATTTCCGGCTGTTCTGCCCCAACGGCATCCTGCTGCGGCAGGGTAAGGTCTGTGAGGACTGCCCCCACCACGGGCTTTCCTGCGCGGTGCGGCACCGCTGCTACCGTGGCAGCCTTCTGCAGACCCTTGTGGTGGCAGCGGCCTACGCCCTGCACAGGCGGCTGGGCACCTGGCGGGGCGTCACCATGGTGGCGCTGACCGAATTTGACCGCCGCAAACTGCTGGAATTCAACCGGGAACGCCCCACTTTTGACGCCGACCGGCTGGTGGTCAAGCCCAACCCCGTCTGCGTTGAGCCGCGGGAGATTCTGCCCTGGTCCGAACGCAAAGCCCAGATGCTCTTTGCCGGCCGGCTGGAGGAACTGAAAGGCCTGCCCACCGTGCTGGAAGCCTGGCGGCTGCTGGGAGAGGACGCCCCCGAACTGCTGGTGGCCGGGGAAGGCCCCCTGGGGGACTGGGCACGGGAACACGCCGGGCCGAAGGTCCGGTTCCTGGGGCAGCTGACCCCGGCGGAACTCCACCGCTGCATGGCCGAAAGCCGGGCGGTGGTGGCAGCCAGCCTGTGCTATGAGAGTTTTGCCCTTGTCCCGGCGGAAGCCCACTGCCTGGGCACGCCGGTGCTGGCCAGCGACCTGGGCAACGTGGGGGCCTCGGTGCGTCCCGGCATCGACGGGCTGCGCTTTGCCCCCGGGAATGCCAAAGCCCTGGCGGGGGCGGTGGAAGCGCTGTCTGCCATGCAGTTTGACTGCAATGCCATCGCTGCCGCGGCCCGCCGTATCTACAGTGAAGAAGAAAATACCCGCGCTCTGCTGCGCTTATATACAAAGGAAGATCTATGAATCAACTCTACCGCGCCCTGCACATGCCGCCCGGACGGCTGCTGCGCAAACTGACGGGCGAAAAGGAAATCTATACCATCGCCGTGCGGCCGGTGCCCACGGCGGAAGGCGCCGAACCGCTGCCCGCCCTGGGCGCTGCGCCCTATATCCAATTGCCGGGGCGGGAGGGCTTCTGGTTCGCCGACCCGCTGCTGTTCCGCCACGGCGGGGCCCGGTATCTGTTTGCCGAGGCCATGGACCTGGCCACCGGCAAGGGCCGCATCGAGGTCTGCCAGCTGTTTGACGACGGCACGGCCACTGAATGGCAGACGGCGCTGGAGGAGGAGTTTCATCTTTCCTTCCCCACGGTGTTTGACTGGAACGGCGAAACCTGGATGATCCCCGAGAGCGGCAGCGACCACAGCCTGCGCCTTTACCGCTGCCGGGAATTCCCCACACAGTGGGAACTGGTGCAGCGGTTTGCGGTGGACGCCGAACTGTGCGACGCCATCCTGGTGGACCGCAAGGCCGACGCCCTGACCCTGCTGTGCAGCGAAACCAAACCCGATAACCAGCTCTATGTGCGCTGGCGGCGGTTCACCCTGTGCAAAACCCGTCCCCGGCCGGAACCGCTGCCCGGCACCGAGCCGCCGGAACCCACCGGCGAACCCTTTGAACTGCTGCCCGATGAAGCCTTCCACCTGCAGAACCGGGAATTTGACCTGGTCAGCCGCAACGCCGGCCCGCTGTTTGTGCTGGGGGAGCAGGTCATCCATCCCACCCAGGTCAGCACCACGGTGGATTATGGGGTCTACCTGCAGTTTTCGGCCCGGCGGGGCAATTCCGAGGTGCCACTGTGCGCCGCGCTGCCCCAGTCGGTGCGCATCCAGGGCCTGGATACAAAAGACATCATCGGCATCCATACCTACTGCCGCGATGACCACCTGGAAGTCATCGACGCGCGGTATCTCACAAAGGTGAATACAAATTCATGAAAACCATCGCTATCCCGCAGTTTTACTGCGGGCCTTCGGGCCGCAAGGGCCTGTATAACCGGCAGGAAGTGGGCCTGGCCCGTGCCTTTGCGGCGCTGGGCGCCCGGGGCATCGTGCTCTATCCCGCGCCGGACGCCGCCGCCCCCACGGTGGAGGAACCGGAACCCAATGTCAGGGTCTACTATCTGCCGGTGCGCACCCTGGGCTCCCAGGCCTTTTACAAAAGCTGGCAGATTCTGCTGGACGAGCGGGTGGATGCCGTCCATGTGATGGGGGATAACTCCCCCGGGGTGCCGTCGCTCTACCGGTTCTGCCGCCGCCACGGCATTGTGTTCTACAGCCAGCTGGGCGCGCTGAAAAGCGCCTCCAACCACAGGGCGGTACGCTTTGTCATGGACCTTTTGCTGCGCCGCAACCTGGCTATTTATAAAAAAACGCCTACCTACGCCAAAACTCCGGCGGTGGCCGCCGAACTGGAAAGCCTGGGCGTGCCCTGTGCCGGGCTGATGCCCGTGGGCCTGGATACCGCCATCATTCCCGATATTCCCGCCGAGCGGGCCAAGCTGCGGGGGGCCGTGGGGCTGGACCCCCAGGCCAAGATCCTCGTCTTTGTGGGACGGCTGGACCCCTACAAGCGGCCGCTGGACCTGGTGCCGCTGCTCAAGGCCGCCCCGGACTGGCTGGCAATCATCATCGGCCAGGGCAGCCAGGGCGATGCCCTGCGGGCGGCGCTGGAGGAAGCAGGGCTTTCCTGCCGATGCCGCCTGATCCCCCAGCTGGCCAACACGGCGGTGCACGTCTACTACCACGCCTGCAACGCCTTTGTGAACCTCAACGATCAGGAGATTTTCGGCATGAGCCTGCTGGAAGCCATGTATGCAGGCTGCCCGCCGGTGGCCCGCCATGCGCCGGGGCCTGATCTTATCATCGAGGATGGCGTCAGCGGCATCCTCTGCGATTCGGTGGCGGCGATGGCCGCGGCCCTGGACCGGGTGGATGACGAGATGGGCGCCGCCGCACAAAAGCGTATCAACGAACATTTTCTGTGGCAGAACAGCGCCGAACTGGCGCTGACGCTGCTGCCCAACAAGCGGGAGGCTGCCCATGGACAACGATAACGCGCTGCTGGAAGCAGCCCGCAACCTGTACAAAGGCTGGCGGTTCCGGTGGAAGTACCGGGGCGTGCCGGTGCTGGAAGCGGAGGCCGGCAACGACCTGGCCCGGGCGGCCATTCTGCGGGGCGGGCCCTTCCTGTTCGCCCGCTGCGGTGCCACCGAGATGCGCACCGTGGCCGACTGGATGGCCCACGACGGACACTTTACCGACCGCACCCGGCAGGACATCCGGGCGCTGTCCGGGGTGTTTCCCACCGACGACGAAACCCTCCGCCGCTTCTGTGAGCATTACGTGGCCTGTGCCCAGAGTGCCGACCTGATGGCCCTGTGGGACGTGGGCGCCGAGCGGGAGGTCATCCGGGGATGCCAGGGCACGGTGTTTGCCAAACTCCGGGCGCTGGAACCCTACTACCACAAAAAGCCCTGGAGCAGCGCCCTGGCGGGCAAAAAGGTGCTGGTGGTGCATCCCTTCAAGGACACCATCCTGCGCCAGTACGCCAAGCGGGAGCAGCTTTTCCCCGGTACCGAGGTGCTGCCGGAACTGGGCAGCCTGACGGTCATCCGGGCGGTGCAGGGCCTGGCCGGGCAGGAAACCGGCTATGCCAGCTGGTTCGACGCCCTGGACGCCATGGAGCGCCAGATGGACGCCGCCGACTATGAGGTGGCCATTGTGGGGGCGGGGGCCTACAGCCTGCCCCTGGCGGCCCACGCCCGGGACACCGGCCACACCGCCATCCAGATGAGCGGCGCCACCCAGCTTTTGTTCGGCATCAAGGGCAAGCGGTGGGATACCCACCCCGTGCTCTCCCGACTGTACAACGACGCCTGGGTGCGCCCGGCGGAAAACGAGGGCATCGACCACCGGGAAGCCGTGGAAGGCGGCAGTTACTGGTAAACCGGCGGCGGAAGAGAAAGAAGGAGCAAATCATGGAACTTACCTGGAGAAAACGGCTTTGGAAGCTGGGGGACACCCTGTTCCACAAAATGACCTTTGCCGAGGCCGCCACCTTCAATGTGCTGCGGCTCTACGCGGGGGACATCCCGGCGGTGCCGCTGTATGAAAATCAGGGCTTCATCGGCCTGTCCATCAAGCAGGCGGACTGGAACACCATCAAGCACGACATCACCCGGCCCTACCCCCTCAAGGACAACAGCGTGGACTTCTACCAGGCGGAGGATGTGCTGGAGCACATCCCCTACGAGGCACTGCCCGCCGTGCTGGCCGAAGTGTACCGCATCCTCAAACCGGGGGCGCGGATGCGCATTTCGGTGCCGGACTACCGGTGCGATGTCTATGCCAACCGCTGCCAGCGGGACAGCGCGGGCAACATCGTCTTTGACCCGGATGGCGGCGGCTGGTACCGGGACGGCAAACTGGGGGGCGGTGCGCACCTGTGGTTCCCCCTGTGGGAGAACGTCAAGGCCCTCACCGACCAAAGCCCCTTTGCCAAGGTGGAATTCTACCACTACTACGACGAAAACGGGAACTCGGTCACCCGGCCCATCGACTATACCCTGGGGTATGTGGACCGCACACCGGACCACGACAAGCGGGTGCAGGACCCCTACCGTGCCCTGTCCATCGTGGTGGACCTCATTAAATAAGGAAGACTTATGAAGATTCTCATGATCGGCAACCACCTGGGTGTGCAGAGCGGCGTGCAGCGCTATGTGCAGAACCTGCTGCTCCACATGGACCTGACCCGCTACCACGTGGACCTTTTTGTGGGCCAGTGCCCGCCGGACCAGGCCTCCTCGGCCTCCGCGCTGGAAGCCGCCGGGGTGCACATCTTCCCGGTGCCCGACCATAAAAAGGACCGCATCCGGGCGCTGCGGCAGCATCTGCGCACCCACAAGGACTACGACATCATCCACTACCACACCGCCAGCAAGATCGGCGCGCTGGTCTGTGTGATGATGCGTGCACTGTGCCCCCGGGCCAAGATCATCGTCCACAGCCACATCGTCTACCCGCCGCTGACGCTGACCTGGCGGGCAGCTCACGGCGTCTACCAGCTGGCGGCGGATTATTTCCTCGGCTGCGGCGTGGCGGCGGGGCGGTTCGTCTTCGGGGACCACATCGACCACAAACCCAATTTTGCCGTGGCCTGCAACGCCGTGGACCAGGGCCGCTTTTACCCCGACCCGGCGGCCCGGGCGGCCACCCGGGCAAAGTACGGCATCACCGAAACCGACCGCCTGGCAGGCTTTGTGGGACGGCTCAACCACCAGAAGAACCCGCTGTTCCTGCTGGAAATTTTCGCGGCGCTGGCGGCCGCCGATCCCGCCTGGAAGCTGCTGCTGG
Organism: Candidatus Gemmiger excrementigallinarum; assembly: GCA_019116445.1. Taxonomy (GTDB): domain Bacteria; phylum Bacillota; class Clostridia; order Oscillospirales; family Ruminococcaceae; genus Gemmiger; species Gemmiger excrementigallinarum. The sequence continues at coordinate 46,388 of DXBP01000064.1, read as the reverse complement.
TGGGCGGCGGCGAGATGGAAGAGGAGATGCGGGCGGCCATCGACCGTCACGGCATCACCGACCGGGTGATCTTTGCGGGGGTGCAGAGCGATGTGCCCGCCTATATGAACGCTTTCGACCTGTTTTTGCTGCCCAGCAACTTCGAGGGCAGCCCCGTCACGCTGGTGGAAGCCCAGGGCTGCGGCGTGCCCTGCCTGGCCTCCACCAATGTGCCCAATGACGGCGCGGTGACCGACCTGGTGCATTTCCTGCCCCTGGATGCCCCGCTGAGCCAGTGGGTGGCCACAGCCCAAGAGATCGCGGGCTATGGCCCCCACGCCGACCACTGGGCGGAACTGGCCGCCGCCGGGTACGAGCTGCACACCGCCGCTGCCCGGATGGAACAACTCTATGACCAACTGGGAGGCAGGGCATGATCTACGCGGAACTGGCCGGTGGCCTGGGCAACCAGATGTTCATTTACGCCTTTGCCCGGGCGCTGGGACTGCGCTGCGGCGAAGGCGTCACCCTGCTGGACCGGCAGGACTGGCGGGACGGCGCTCCCGCCCACACGGTCTGCGCCCTGGAAGCGCTGAACCTAGCCCCGGAAGTCAGGATTCTGGCCCAGCCGGGCTTTGCCAAAGAGCACCTCAAACGGCAGAATGCCGCCAAGGCGCTGATGATCAAATACGAGCAGCGCCAAGGGCTGATGGCCCGGGACTGGCACAGCTGGGAGCGCCGCTGCGCCCCGGTGCTGAACCTGCTGGGGCTGCATTTTGCCACCGACGGCTACACGCCGGCGCACCGCGGCCCGGCCCGGGATTTTTTGGCCTGGGGGTATTTTCAGAGCGAAGCCTACTTTGCCGATTTTGCCCCCACCATCCGGGCGGAACTGCAGGCCAGACAGGCCCCGGCCGGGGCATGGACGGAAAAAATCCGTGCCGCCGGGTACCCGGTGGCGCTGCATCTGCGCCGGGGGGACTACTGCAAACCGGAAAACGAGATTTTGCAGGTCTGCACCCCGGCCTACTACGCCCGGGCCGCCGCAGCGGTGGCTGCAGAACACCCCGAGGCCACGGTGTTCGTTTTTTCCGACGACATCGACTGGGCCAAAGCCAACCTGGATACCGCGGGCCTGCCCGCCGTCTTTATGCCCCGGGGGGATGCCGTGGGGGATATGAACCTTATGGCCCTGTGCCGGGGCTTCATCCTCAGCAATTCCACCTACAGCTGGTGGGCACAGTATCTGGCCGGGGAGGACCGCCGGGTCTGGGCTCCCGACCGGTGGTATGCCCACACCAAGCAGACGGCCTTGTACCAGCCCGACTGGCAGCTGATCGAAACCCGATAATTCCAAGAAAGGGGGCACCGCCGTGCCGCTGTTTTCCATCATCATACCGGTGTACAACGTGCAGAACTATCTGGCGGCCTGCATCAAGAGCGTGGCCGAGCAGGAAGGCCCCCGGGACTGGGAGTGCATCCTGGTGGACGACGGTTCCACCGATATGTGCCCCCAGCTCTGCGATGCCTTTGCGGCGGAGATCCCCGGCGTGCAGGCCATCCACCGGGAAAACGGCGGCCTGGCCGCCGCCCGCAACACGGGGCTGAAAGCCTCCACGGGAACCTGGATTCTCTTCCTGGACAGTGACGACGCCATGGCCCCGGGGCTGCTGGCGGCGCTGCGCCGGGAACTGGCGGAACATCCCGGTTATGACTGGTACATCGGCAAGCACCTGGAATGGCTGCCCGACGGCACCCTGACCGAACACCAGGGCCTGCGGCTGCTGCCCGGCCCCTTTGACAGTTCCGACTATGGCGAGCGGCTCCACGCCCTGTATACGGCGGGGCACTGGTCGGTATGGAAATACTGCCTGCGCCGGGCCTGGCTGGCGGAAAACAACCTGCGGTTCTGGCCTGATGTGCGCTGGGCCGAGGACTGGCCCTTTGACCTGCTGCTGCTGGCAAAATGCCAGCGGCTCTATTTCCTGGATGTGGTGTTCACCCACTACCGGGTGGGCCGGCAGGGAAGCCTGCTCACCGACGCCAAAAACCTTCCCAAGCGGTTCAAGGCCCTGGCCGCCGCCCAGCGGCGGCTGGCGGCGCTGGCGGCCGCCGGCCATGTGGATGCAAAGACCTACGCCGTCATGCAGGATGCGGCGGCGGATGTGTTCTGGCCCCAGGCCCGCACCGCCGCCGTGCCCGACGCCGCTCTGCGCCGGGCCTGCCTGAAATACCTCAAACAGCTGCGCCCGCTGTACGCCCACGGCACCGAGGTCAACACCCGCCGGGACTGGCGGATGTTCCGCACCCTGATGCGGCTGTTCGGCCCCCGCTTTACGCTGTGGCTGGCCTCCCGCCGCCAAAGCTGCAAGAAAGGATAACCCGTTTTGCGAACCAGACGTACCCTTATCAATATGGCCTATGCGGTGGGGTCCAGCCTGCTGTTGCTGCTGCTGGGCCTGGTGACCCGCAAACTGCTGGTCTACAACTTCGGCACTCAGATCAGCACCGCCTCCCAGGTGGTCACCCAGCTGTTCAACTTCTTCTCCATCGCCGAATTCGGCGTGGGCAGCGTCATCAGCTACCGCCTGTATGAGCAGATCGCCGCCAAAAATGCCGAGAAGATCAGCAAGTACATGTCCATGTACAAGTGGGCCTACCGGGCCGTGGGCCTGGCCATCGCCCTGCTGGCCCTGCTGGGCGCTGCCGCCCTGCCCTGGATCATGCCCGATGTGCCCCTGGCCACCGGCTACACGGTCTATGCGCTCAACGTGGTTTCCACGCTGTGCAGCTATTTTCTTGTCACCCGGCGGCTTATGTACACCTGCACCCAGCAGGGGTATCTGTGCACCCGCATCGACTTCTGCTTCAACGTGCTTACCTCCCTGGCCAAGATCGCTGTGTCCCTGTGGTTCCCCAACTATGTGCTCTACTTCAGCGTGGCCATCGTCTGCAACGTCTGCGCCAACCTGGTCATTGCCCGGCGCTTCCGCAAGGATTTCCCCTACGTCCACGACGTCAAGGTGAGTTTGCAGGACTTCAAGGACCTGGGCATCTTCCACGATCTGCGGTACTATCTGGTGCACCGGCTCTCCAATACCATCTACGGCTCCTCCGATACCATCGTCACCGCCCGCATGGGCGGCTCGGTCCAGACCACGCTGCTGGGCAACTATACCAACATCTCCACCAGCGCTACCGACCTGGGCAACAAAATCATGGACAGTTTTGCCGCGGCCATCGGCAACATCGTCTACGATAAATCCGCCGCGGCCAATGACCACGACAAACAGGTGTTCTGGGGCATGGACCTGTTCAGCTACCTCTTCGGCAGCTTTGTGGCCACCGCCTACTTCTGCCTGTTCCAGTCCTTCATGGCGGCCTGGATGGGTGAGGACTGGCTGCTGCCCATGGGCTTTGTGCTGGTGTTCTGCCTGAACGAGTATGTGGGCTGGAACCACCGGATGCTGGGCTCCTACCGGGCGGTGCTGGGCCACTTTGAACAGGATCAGTGGTTCATGGTCGCTTCGGCCACCGTCAATCTGGCCCTCAGCTTTGCGCTGTTCCCGCGCTTCGATATCACCGGCGCCCTCATCGCCACCGTGGTGGCCCACTGTATTATGTGGGCGGGGCGCGTGGTGGTGGTGTTCCGGCGGTATATGCAGGGCAGTATGGGCCATTATCTGCGTATGCAGCTGCTGCACCTTGTCACCCTGGCCGCCTGCCTGGGCGGCACCTGGATGCTCTGCGAAGCCGTGCCCATCCAGGGCTGGCTGGGCCTGGTGCCCCGGGCCGTGATCGTCTGCATCGTGCCCAACCTCCTCAACCTGGTGGTCTACGGCTGGGGCAGCGATGCCGCCTATCTGCGGCAGTACGCCGCCGGAATCTGGCAAAAACTCAGACACAAAAGGAGCGCATGATGCCAAAAATCGGAATGCTCTACCTTTGCACCGGCAAGTATACCGTGTTCTGGCCGGAATTTTACCGCAGCTTTGAGCAGAATTTCCTGCCCGGCTGCCAAAAGGAATACTTCGTCTTTACCGATGCCCCGCACATCGAATTTGAGGATGCCCCTAATGTCCGCCGCATCGCCCAGGAAGCCTACGACTGGCCCTACAGCACCCTGCGCCGGTTTTCCATCTTCCTGAGCCAGGAGGCGGCCCTGGCCGGGTGTGATTTCCTCTTCTTCTTCAACGCCAACCTGGTCTGCCAAAAGACCGTCACGGCGGAGGAATTCCTGCCCCGGCCCGAAAAAGGGGAAAACCTGTTGCTGGTGCAGCAGCCGGGCTTCTGGAACAAAAAGCCGATGTTCTATTCCTACGACCGCAACCCCAGAAGCACCGCCTATATCCCTTACAACTGCGGGCGGGATTACGTTTCCGGCGGGCTCAACGGCGGCACGGAGGCGGCCTTTCTGGCTCTGTGCCATGAGCTGGAACGCCGCACCGAGGAGGACCTGGCCCACGGCGTCATTGCCCTGTGGCACGACGAAAGCCAGCTCAACCGCTATGCCGCCGAGCGCAGCGACTACCGTCTGCTGACCCCGGCCTACTGGTACCCCGAAGGCTGGGACCTGCCCTTTGAACCCAAGATCGTGGTTCTGGATAAAGCCCGCTTTTTTGATGTGGCGGCGGTCAAGCACAAGGACGGCCGCCCCCGCAGCTGGCTGGCCCGCAAGTGGGAAGCCTTCGGGGAAAATTATCTGCCCTATCTGTGGTACGCCCGGGATGCGCTGCTGCACAAACGGCTGAAAGGGGATCGTCCATGATGCCGAAACGTGGGGTGCGCATCGCCTGGGGCGTGCTGGTGGCCGCCTGTGTGCTGGTGATGGTACGGCAGGTTTTTGTGGGGCTGGAGATCGACGAAGTCTACGCCCTCTCCCTGGGATTCCGGCTGGTGCAGGGGGATCGCCTTTTTGCCCAGATGTGGGAACCCCACCAGCTCTGCGCCCTGCCGCCTGCCCTGCTGGTGTGGCTGTACCGGGCGGTTACCGGTACCACCACCGGGCTGCTGGTGTTTGTCCGGGTGGTCACGCTGGCCTGCAAGGCGGCTATGTGCTGGGTGTTTTACCGGGAATTCCGCCGGGATCTGGGGCGCGGCGGCGCGGGTCTGGCTGCGCTGGTGCTCTTCCTCTATGCGCCCAAATGGTTTGTGGGGCCGGATTATATCGGCCAGCAGTTCTATTTTACGGTGGCGGCTTTCCTGTGCTTCCACCACTATGTGACCCGCGGTTTCCGCCGCCCCTGGCTGGTGGCGGTGGGCGCGGTGTGTGCCTGTTTCAGCTTTCTGGCTTACCCCCAAAGTGTGGCGGCGTTTCCGTTCCTGTGGCTGGGACTCTTTCTGATGGGACGCCGGGGCGGCGAACGCCGCCTGGCCGGGGTGCCCCGGGGCGCCTGGGTGCTGCTGGCAACCTGTGCGGTCTGCGGCGGAGCGTTTTTGCTCTGGGCGCTGCAGGGCTTTGGGTTTGATGTGGGGGCTTTCCTGGCAAGGGTCAAACTGATTCTGGATGATCCCCAGTACGGCTTTACCGCCGCCGAACGTCTGGTCCAGTTGGGGCAGCAGGCGCTCTCGGTGCTTCAGGGCTGGCGCTGGTCGCTGGCCGCGGCGCTGCTGCTTTGTGCGTACCTGTACCGCCGCAAGGCCTTTGCGCGGGACCGCATGGCGTTGCTGCTGGGGGTATGGACCATACTGGCCACCCTGCAGTGCACCCTGCGGGCGGTAAAAGACAGCAGCCTGGACGAACGGCAGTTTGTGCCGGTGGCGGTGCTGGCCGGGGCCTGGGTTTTCTGGCGCGCCCGGCGCAAGCCCGGCACGGCGGCATTGTTTTGGCTGGGTTACCTGCCGGGGCTGGCTGCCTATGTTTTGATCGTGCGTTCCTCGGTTCTGGGGCTGCCTGCCACCTTTTTGTATCTGACATGGCCCGCCTTGTGCGGTTTGCTGGTGCTTCTCCGCTGGGACACTTTGGCCCTGCGCCGGGTGGCAATGGCCTGCCTGGGGGCTATGCTGGTATTTCTGACGGTCTGCCGTCTGTGGTGTGTGCAGACTACCGGCTGGAAGCCTGCCAACATTACCGATACACCGCTGGTACCCATTGAAACCGGTCCCGCCAAGGGCATCCGGGCCGATGAAAAGGCTGCCGATATGCAGGAATGTCTGTACGAGGCGCTGGAACCCTTTGCGGGCCAGGCGGTGCTGCAGGCCATCGGAGAACAGAACGGCCTTGGCTTCCTGATGGCCGACGGCACCCTGACGGTGGCCCAGGCCTCGGTAATTTCGGGTACCGACAGCGACCCCCGGTTTGAGGACTACTATACGCTGGTGCCGGATAAACTGCCTGATGTCATCCTCTACGATGACGCCGAAGTGCGGGATATGGCCCAGTTCCACGCCTGGCTGGAGGAAAACTTCGCCATTACCGACCGGTATACCGTCACCCACGGCACCGCCAGTTTGCAGGTGCTGGTGGTGGATGGCTGGGCCCAATAACTGCGCGGCCCGTTGCGGGGCGGCGCGTTTTGTGCTATGCTGAAAACAAAATTCTGCGGATTTTTTAAAGGAGCCTGACTGATGGAAAAACTGCTGGTATTTATCCCTGCCTATAATTGCGAAAAACAGGTCCCCCGGGTGCTGTCCCAGCTGCTGGACCCCCGCGTTGCTCCCTGGGTGGGGGAGTGCATCGTGGTGAACAACCGCTCCACCGACGGTACCGAAGAAGCCGTCCAGGACTGGCGCCGCCGCCACCCGGACGCTCCGGTGCGCCTTTTGCGCAACGATGAAAACTACGGCCTGGGCGGCAGCCACAAGGTGGCTTTCGGTTACGCCGCCGCCCACGGGTATGAGCACCTGGTGGTGCTCCACGGCGACGACCAGGGGGCCATCGCGGACCTTTTGCCCATTCTGCAGGACGGCACCTATAAAAAGTACGATTGCTGCCTGGGTTCCCGCTTCATGAAAGGCAGCCGCATCCAGGGCTACAGCACCCTGCGTGTGGTGGGCAACCACGGGTTCAACGCCCTGTTCACCCTGGTGGCCCGCAAGCGCATCACCGACCTGGGCAGCGGGCTGAACCTCTACGCCGTGGCGCCCCTGAAAAACGAATACTACAAAAAATTCCCCGATACGCTGTATTTCAACGACTGCATGATCCTGGCCCTGTGCCAGCTGAAGCAGAAGGTGCTGTTTTTCCCCATCAGCTGGCGGGAAGAGGATCAGGTCAGCAACAATAAGCTCACCAGTTTTGGCATCAGCCTGCTGAAACTTTGCGGGCGGTATCTGCGCGGGCCCAAGGCTTTTGTGGCCCGGGAATGGCGCAGCAAGATCATTGACGCATACACCTACACCGAGATCCCGGTGCAGCAGTAAGGAGGTCTTTGTATGAAAGTTCTGGTAACGGGCGCCGCCGGGTTTATCGGCGGCCAGCTGTGGCACGCGCTGTGGAAGCGCGGCGATGAGGTCGTGGGTATTGACAACTTCTCCTACGGCAACCTGGACAACCTGAAGTTTGAGGACCACGATTTCGGCCCCGAGGTGCGCCGCATGGACATCCGGGACCGGGAGGCCATCCCGGCCTTGTTTGAGGCGGAAAAGTTCGACGTGGTGTACAATATTGCGGGCATCGCCCCGCTGCCCGACTGCCAGAGCGACCCTGTGCAGGCGGTGGAAGTGAACACCCTGGGCCTGGTGCATCTGCTGGAATGTGCCCGCCGCACCGGCGTCAGGCAGCTGGTACAGGCTTCCACCAACGCCATGTATGAGAACGAAACGGAATTCCCCACGGTGGAAACTTCCTTCAACCCGCCCACGCTCATCTATCCCAACACCAAGTACTGCGGCGAGCGGTTCTGCCAGAGCTTTGCCGATACCTACGGCATGACGGTGACCTGCCTGCGCTTTGCCAACGTCTACGGCCCCCACATCGACTGCCTGCGCAAGCAGCCGCCCTTTGTGGGGTATATGATCCGGGAACTGTACTATGACCGCACGCCGGAATTCCACTCCGACGGCAACCAGCGCCGGGATTATATCTATGTGGATGACCTCATCGCCCTGGCGCTGCGGGTGGTGGAACGGCCCCAGTCCGGCTTTGACGCGGTGAATGTTTCCAGCAACCAGAGCTACTCGGTGCGGGAACTCTACGCCACCGCCTGCCGCCTGATGGGCAAGGAGATCGAGGCCAAGTACTGCCCCTCCAGCCATTACTGGTCCAAGTACCCCGAACTGTACGGCGGCGCCTACGGCATCAAGGAGGAGATCCTGGACCACGAGGTGAACAAGTTCAGCCTTTGCGATAACGCCCACGCCAAAGAAGCCTACGGCTGGGTGCCCCAGGTGGATATGGAAACCGGACTTTCCCGGGTGATCGCCGAAGAATGCAAAATGCTGGCCGCCCGGGACAACGCCTGAACGCCGCCCAAGGAGGGAAGCCTTATGCCCAAACTGCATCTGATCCTGCCCATGGCGGGCCGGGGCAGCCGCTTTTTTGAAAACGGCTTCGTCTGCCCCAAACCCCTCATCGAAATTCACGGCAAGCCCTTCTTTTACTGGGCGACCCGCAGCGTGGAAAAATTCGTGGACTGTGCCGACCTCACCTTTGTGGTGCTGGAAGAACATATCCGGGACTTTGCCATTGATACCAAAATCCGTGCCTATTGGCCGGACGCCCGCATCGTGGCCCTGCCGGAAGTCACCGCCGGGGCGGCCATCACGGCGCTGAAAGGCACCGAAGGCCTGCCCGACGGGGAACCGCTGCTCTTCAACGACTGCGACCATCTGTTCCTGTGCCGGTCCTTCAACGAATTCTGTGCCCAGGGCAACTTTGCCGAAGGCCCGGCGGGGGCGCTGCTCACCTTTGAGAGCGATTCCCCGGCCTACAGCTACCTGCAGTACGGGGCGGACGGCAATGTCTGCCACACGGTGGAAAAGCAGGTGGTCAGCCACGATGCCATCTGCGGCGCCTACTACTTCAAGGATAAAAAGACCTACGCCGATGCCTGTGCCGAATATCTGCACGCCTGCGAATACAAGGAATTCTTTGTTTCGGGCATTTACAACGTGCTGGCGGAGCACGGCGCGGCGGTGCGCGGCTTTGCCACCGATCTGCACCTGCCCTTCGGCACGCCGGATGAGTACCGCACCGCCGAAAAACCGGAAAACAACGCGGGATTTGAGGCGTTGGAATAATGGCTGTCTATCTGATTCTTTCCATATTGCTGCTCCTGGCCGGTCACGCCTTCCGCCTGCTGCGGTGGGAACAGTTTGTGCGCATCTATGAACGGCCCCGGCGGGGTGCCATGCTGCGGGGCATGGCGGGTGGGTATGCCATCAATACCATCCTGCCGCTGCACCTGGGTGATGTGTTCCGGGCGGTCTTTGTGGGCCGAAGGATGAAATCCGGTGTCGGCTTTGCCCTGGCCACCGTCATTATGGACCGCTTTTTGGATGTGTGGTTCGTGGCGGTGGGCTTCGGCGTCTTTGCGCTGCTGGGCCAGGGGGGCGAAAGCGCCCGTGGGGCGGCGCGGTATTATCTGCTGTTCGCCGTACTGCTGGCCGTCGCCCTTGTGGTGGTGGTCGTGCTGCGGGACGGCATCAAGCGCATCTGCCTGGCGGTGTGCGGCATCTTCAACGATACCCTCAAGCTGGACGGCATGGTCTTTTGCTGGAGCCTTATCAATACCTTCAAGGACCTGCGCCGGGTCAATCTGCTGCGGCTGGCGGTGAATACCGTGGTCATGTGGGCAGCGTATCTGGGCTCCTACACGGCGCTGGCGGCGGCTTTGACCGCGGCCGGGCAGCCCATGCGTCTGGTGGATGTGTTCGGCGCGTTGTTCGGTCAGTCGGCAGGAGATTTGCGTGTGGTGCTGCCCGGCGGTGTGCTGGACGGCGCCCCGGCGGCAGCCTGCGCCGGTATGATCGCCTGGTATCTGGTGCCGCTGGTTCTCATGTGGCTGGCTACGCTGCTGCCGGAGAAGGTGCGCGGCGCGGTGAATCAGGCTACGGCGGCGGCCCCGGCAGGGGAAAGCTACCTGAACCTGCTGCCCCAGGCTGACCCCCAGGACCGGGCGGTGTTTTTGAGCCAGTATTTCGGGCTGCAGAACAAGGCCTGGGTGGACCGGTTCCTGCAAATGAATCAGGACATCACGATTTTACAGGATTTTTCTGCCGGGTCCAACGCCACCACCATGCTCTGCATGGACAAGACCCGTACTTTCTACCGCAAATACGCCTTTGGTGCCGACGGCCAGAAATTGGCCGAGCAGCTGCACTGGCTGCGGGCCCAGAAGGACCGCCTGCCCCTGTGCGAGATCCTACGCGCCGGGGAGGATGCCGACTGCTGCTGGTACGATATGACCTATGATCCCCAGGCCGTGGGGATGTTCCGGTACCTGCACTCCAACCCGGTGGAAAAAAGCGCCGCCGTGCTGCACGAAGTGCTGGACACCCTGGAAGAAAAGCTCTACCACCCCACGGCGACGGCGGCTGATGCGGCCAAGATCGAACAGTACATCGGCAAAAAGGTGGACGGCAACCTGCAGAAACTGCGCGAAGCCCGAACGCTGCACGATCTGATGGAATACCCCACCGTGTGGATCAACGGCAGGGAGTACAAAAACCTGAGCCAGCTGGACTGGCTGTTTGCCCACGAACGGCTGCAGGCTCTCTTTGCCGAGGACCCGGTGGCGACCATCCACGGCGATCTGACCATTGAAAACATCATCTGCCGCACCGACGACAAGGGCTGGTATCTCATCGACCCCAACACCGGCAACCTGCACGAAAGCCCCTTCCTGGACTACGGCAAGCTGCTGCAAAGTTTGCACGGCGGGTACGAGTTTATGATGATGACCCCCCGGGTCACGGTGCAGCAGAACCACATCGACTTTGCCCTGACCCGCTCGGCGGCCTACGATGCCCTGTTCGCCGACCTGATGGCGGACCTGGGCCGGCGCTATCCCCGCCAGCTGGACAGCATCCTCATGCACGAGGTCATCCACTGGCTGCGGCTGATGCCCTACAAACTTTCCAAGGACCGCAAACGGGCGGCCATGTTCTACGCCGGGCTGGTGATGGTGGCCAACGATGCCGCCGACCATGCCCGCCGCTGAAAGGAGTTTTCCCATGTTGATCTGTGTCGATCTGGACGGCACCCTGCTGGACACCGTGCCCGCCAACGCGGCTTCCTACCGGGCGGCTCTGGAAGAGCTGGGCTTTACCGTCAGCGACGAATACTACGCCGACCACTGCAACGGCGGCTATTATAAGGAATTCCTCCGTCCCCTGATGGGCGGTGACCCCGATGCCGCCGATGTGGAGCGGGTCCACGACCGCAAAAAGGAACTGTATGGCGACTTCCTCGATACGGTGCGCCCCAACCGGGCGCTGTTTGAACTGCTGCAGAATCTGCGGGCTGCCGGGCACCGGCTGGCCTGCGTGACCACCGGCAGCCGCCGCAACGCCACCGAGGTGCTGAGCCATTTCGGCTGCGTGTGCTGGTTCGACCTGATCCTCACCAGCGAGGATGTGGAGAAGAGCAAGCCGGACCCCGAAGGGTACCTGAAAGCCATGGAACACTTCGGCGTCACCCCGGCGGAAACCATGATCTTTGAGGATTCCGGCCCGGGCCTGGCGGCGGCGAAAGCCAGCGGTGCGGCGGTGTTCAAAGTGGAGGTATTCTGAACCCTCTTGACGAACGCGCCCCGGCGCGCTACAATGACAAAGACACAAGGCGAAGATGCCCACCCGGACATCTTCGCCTTTTTTTCAGGGGAGGAAAGAACGAATGGAAAACACAAAGCGCCCGCTGATCGGGCTTGTGCCGCTGATGGACTACCAGAAAGCCAGCTACTGGATGCTGCCCGGATACATGGAGGGGATTCAGCAGGCCGGGGGTGTGCCGGTGATGCTGCCCCTTACCGATGATGCGCAGGCCCTGGCACGATTGGCCGATACCTGTGACGGATTCCTGCTCACCGGCGGGCAGGACGTGGCCCCGTCGGTGTATGGTGCGGCGCAGACCTCTCTGTGCGGGGAAACCTGCCCCCCGCGGGACGCCATGGAGCAAAAACTGCTGGCGCTGGCCCGGGCCCAGGATAAACCGGTGTTGGGCATCTGCCGGGGCATCCAGTTTTTGAACGCCGCCCTGGGGGGCACCCTGTGGCAGGACCTGCCGGTGGAATATCCCTCGGAAGTCAACCACCACCAGACCGGCGCCTACGAAGCCCCCATCCATACGGTACGGCTGCTGCCCGGCACCCCGCTGGCCGACCTGCTGGGCAAGGATACCCTGCCGGTGAACAGCTACCACCACCAGGCCATCCACACCCTGGCGCCGGGCCTTGCGGCCATGGCCGCCGCGCCCGACGGCATCATCGAAGCCGTGTACGAGCCGGGCAAGCGGTTTGTGTGGGCCGTGCAGTGGCACCCGGAATTCTCCTATAAAGTCAACGAGGACAGCCGCAAGATCTTCGCGGCCTTCGTGGGGGCCTGTTGACGGATTCTTTACGCAAAAATGACCGGAATACGATAGATTTCGCGGTTTGGCTGCGCTATACTGGGGGTAAAGACCGGATAAGGGAGGAACCGCCCATGCTGCCCTGTCAAACCAACTGCCCCCACTACTGCCAAGGCTGCCATAAGACCTGCGCCCAATGGCGCGTTTTGCAGCAGCGCCAGCACGAGGAACAGCAGCGCAAAAAGGAATACCTGCGCCGCGCCAACGAAGCCTGCCGCCAGATGCTGCACAGTTACTGGCAGGCGGGCGGATACATAGGCCCGCAGATGGGGCATTGAATCACGATTTTGCCGCCGGACGGTGGACTGCACGGGGAGAGTTGGTGCGGTCTGCCGTTTTTTTGCGTCTGTGGTGTGCAGTGCCGGACCGGATGTGGTATAATGGCAAATACACAATCTACCATCATCAGGAGAATGACAGTTATGAAAATACCCGCAAACGGTTTTACCCACGGCGGCAAGTTCCATGCCGACGATGTGTTTTCCACGGCGCTTTTGCAGATCGTGCGCCCCGATATCAAGATCATCCGTGGTTTTACGGTGCCCGATGACTTCGAGGGCATTGTCTATGATGTGGGCGGCGGTATGTTCGACCACCATTCCGAACCCCGGGAGACCCGCCCCAACGGCGTTCCTTACGCGGCCCTGGGCCTTTTGTGGCGGGTGCTGGGCGCCCAGCTGGTGGGGGAACACCAGGCCCGCCTGCTGGACGAAAACTTCATCCAGCCCCTGGACCTGAACGACAACACCGGGGAGCAGAATTCCCTGGCGGACGCCATCGGCAGCTTCAACCCCCTGTGGGATTCCAAGGACGACCCCGACGAGTGCTTCTGGCGGGCGGTGCCGGTGGCCAAGACCATTCTGGAAAATGAGATTGCCGCCGCCAACGCCGTGAACCGCGCCGACGAAACGGTGCGCCGGGCTTACGCCAACATGCGGGACGGCATTGTGGTGCTGCCCGCCTATATGCCCTGGAAAAACGGCCTGTACAAGACCGACGCCATCTTTGTGGTGTACCCCAGCCAGCGGGGCGGCTACAGCGCCCAGTGCGTCAACGACCACCGCACCAAGCGCAGCAAACTGCCTTTCCCGCCGGCCTGGGCGGGCAAGCCGGAGGAGCAGCTGCGCCAGATCAGCGGCCTGGGGCTGCGGTTCTGCCACCCCAGCCGGTTCCTGATCACCGCTGACGACAAGGCCACCGCCATCGAAGCCTGCCGCCGTACCCTGCGGGCTGCGGGCCGCCCGGTGAGCGAATGAGCACCGCCGGATTCGGTCCTGCACCCAGCCTGGCGGCGGACCGGCTGCCCGATACCCCGGCCTGGGTCTATCTGCTGCGCTGTGCCGACGGCAGCCTGTACGCGGGCTGGACCAACGACCTGGCCCGTCGGCTCCGTGCCCACCGCACGGGGGCGGGCGGCGCCAAATACACCAAAAGCCACGGTAAAGCCGCGGTGCAGCTGGCCTACGCCGAGCGCTGCGCCGATAAATCCGCGGCCCTGAAACGGGAAGCGGCCCTGAAAAAACTGCCCAAGGCCGACAAAGAAGCCCTGGCCGCGGACTGGGCCGTCCGCAGCCGTCTGACGGTGCGGATGGCCACCCCCGAGGATGCCGCCGATGTGGTTGCCCTTTATAATTGGTACGTCACCCACGGCACCCAGACGTTTCAATATGAGCTTTCCACGGTGGAAGAGTACCGGCAGAATATTGCCGACGTGCTGGAAAAAGCGCCCTTTTTGGTAGCCTATACGGCGGACGGGCGGCTGGCGGGCTACGCCTGCGCCCACCCCTGGCATACCCGGCGGGCCTTCGCCTGGGATGTGGAAACCACCGTCTACTGTGCCCCCCAGGTACTGGGCCAGGGGACCGGCCGCAAGCTGTACACGGCGCTGCTGGACCTGCTGCGCCGCCAGGGCTACCACAACGCCTTTGCCCTCGTCACCCGGCCCAACCCCCAGAGTGATGCCTTCCATAAACAGTTGGGTTTCACCCGCTATGGCGTAGAAAAAAACAGCGGCTACAAGTTCGGCCGCTGGCTGGACCTGGGCTACTGGGCGTATGCGCTCAATCCCCCCGCCGACCCGCCTGCCCCGGTGCGGCTGCAGCTGGACCGGGCGGAAGTGGACGAGGTTTTGCAGCAGGTGAATGGTGCATAAACCCACAAAGAGAAAAAACCACGCTGACCCGTGGGGATTTTGCAAGAAAAACTGTATATTCATACATTGGACCGCATAGAGGAAGAAAAATGCTGTGCACTCTGCCTAAAAACAAGTGCTCCGTGGAAAATCCTTTGTGCGGTTTTCCACTTGCTTTTTGTATGAAAAGTTGTATAATATGCAGTATCGAATGAATAAATATTCAGCGACGGCAAGCAACCAAGTCCCCGGCGCTGGCATAACAGGAGAGGGAACATCATGAAAAAGAACAAAGCGGACATCAAGAAAGTGGTACTGGCTTACTCCGGCGGCCTGGATACCTCCATCATCATCCCCTGGCTGAAGGAAAACTACAACAACTGCGAAGTCATCGCCGTTTCCGGCGACGTGGGCCAGGGCACCGAGCTGGACGGCCTGGAAGAAAAGGCCATCAAGACCGGCGCTTCCAAGCTGTACGTGCTGGACCTGAAAAAGGACTATGTGGAAAACTACATCTGGCCCTGCCTGAAGGCGGATGCCAAGTACGAGGATTACCTGCTGGGCACCTCCCACGCCCGTCCCTGCATCGCCAAGGCGCTGGCCGACATCGCCAAGCAGGAGGGCGCCGACGCCATCTGCCACGGCTGCACCGGCAAGGGCAACGACCAGGTCCGTTTTGAGCTGACCCTCAAGGCCATAGCCCCCGATATGACCATCATCGCCCCCTGGCGGGAGTGGAACATCAAGAGCCGTGACGAGGAAATCGACTACGCCGAGGCCCACAACATCCCCCTGAAGATCAACCGGGAAACCAACTACTCCAAGGATAAGAACCTCTGGCACCTGAGCCACGAGGGCCTGGACCTGGAGCAGCCTTCTCTGGAACCCCAGTACAACAAAGAGGGCTTCCTGGAGCTGGGCGTCAGCCCCGAACAGGCTCCCGACACCCCCACCTATGTGAAGATCCACTTCGAAAAGGGCATCCCCACCGCCGTCAACGATCAGGAGATGGACGGTGTGGCCCTCATTGAATACCTGAACAAGGTGGGCGGCGAAAACGGCATCGGCCTGCTGGACATTGTGGAAAACCGGCTGGTGGGCATGAAGAGCCGCGGCGTCTACGAGACCCCCGGCGGTGCCATCCTGTACAAGGCCCACAATGTGCTGGAAACCATCACCCTGGACAAGGAATCCTTTCATTTCAAGGAGATCATCGCCCAGAAGATGGGTGACCTTGTCTACAACGGCCAGTGGTTCACCCCCCTGCGGGAGGCTATCTCCGCCTTCACCGACGATCTGCAGAAGACCGTTACCGGTGATGTGACCCTCAAGCTGTACAAGGGCAACATGATCAACGCCGGCGTTACCAGCCCCTACACCCTCTACGATGAGCAGACCGCTTCCTTCGGCGAGGACGAGGACTACAACCAGGCCGACGCCAGCGGCTTCATCAACCTGTTCGGCCTGCCCATCGCCGAGCGCGCCAAGCTGGCCAAGAACTGGCCCACCCAGGACTGATCTGAATTTGTGACCCCATTCCGTACCGCCGTGGGCGGGCTGTATGCCCACGGCGGATTTTGTTATTACACCACCCCGAAGGAGAATACTTATGCCGCAACTTTGGCAGGGCCGCGCCAGTAAGGCCGTCGACAGCCGCGTCAATGACTTCAACTCCTCCATCCGGTTTGACGCACGGATGATCGAGCAGGATATCCAGGGCAGTATGGTCCATTCCGCCATGCTGGGCCGCCAGGGCATCATTTCCGCCCAGGATGTGGAGGATATCCACAAAGGCCTGCAGGGAATTTTGGAGGATCTGCACAGCGGCGCGCTGGAAATCGACCCCGCCGCCGAGGATGTGCATACCTTCGTGGAACAGACCCTCACCGCCAGGGTGGGGGATGCGGGCAAGCGGCTGCACACCGGCCGCAGCCGCAACGACCAGGTGGCGCTGGACCTGCGCCTCAACCTGCGGGAAGCCTCCCACCATCTGCAGGGCCAGATCAAGGAACTGATCGATACCCTCTGCGCCCAGGCGGAAAAAAGCGCCGGGTACGTCATGCCCGGCTACACCCACCTGCAGCGCGCCCAGCCGGTGACCTTCGGCCACCAGCTGATGGCCTACGCCTGGATGCTGCTGCGGGACCTGGGCCGCTTGCAGGATGCCACCGGCCGTATGGATGCCGAGTGCCCCCTGGGGTCCGGTGCGCTGGCGGGCACCACCTACCCGCTGGACCGTTTCTACACGGCGAAAGAACTGGGCTTTGACGCCCCCTGCGCCAACTCCATCGACGGCGTGTCCGACCGGGACTTCTGCATCGAGCTGTGCGCAGCCCTCTCCACCTGCATGATGCATCTCTCCCGCCTTTCGGAGGAGATCATCCTCTGGTGCAGCTGGGAGTTCAAGTTCATTGAACTGGACGATGCCTTCACCACCGGCTCCTCCATCATGCCCCAGAAGAAAAACCCCGACGTCACCGAGCTGATCCGCGGCAAGACCGGCCGGGTCTACGGCGACCTGAACACCCTGCTGGTGATGATGAAGGGTATCCCCCTGGCCTACGACAAGGATATGCAGGAGGACAAGGAGGCCATCTTCGACGCGGTGGATACCTTGGAACTGTGCCTGCGCACCGTGACCCCCATGCTGGCCACTATGACCCCGCTGCCCGCCAATATGCGCCGGGCGGCGGCCAAGGGGTTCATCAACGCCACCGACTGCGCCGACTACCTGACCAAGAAGGGAATGCCTTTCCGGGATGCCTACAAGTGCACCGGCACCATGGTGGCGGCCTGCATCGCCGCCGACAAAACGCTGGAAGAACTGACCCTGGACGAGTTCAAGCAGTACAGTGATCTGTTCGAGGAAGATGTGTACCATGCCATCGACCTGACCACCTGCTGCGAGGGCCGCACCAGCTACGGCGGTCCCACCAAGGCCAGCGTGCTCCAGCAGATCGAACTGGTACAGAAAAAACTGAAAGCCTAACAAAGAAACAGGTGTTTTTGTGGCAAAGTATAAGATTTTTGTGGATGGTTCCGCCGGAACCACCGGCCTGCGCATTGCCGACCGGCTGGCCGCCCGCCCGGAATTTGAAATTTTAACGATTTCCGAGGCCGACCGCAAGGACGTGCACGCCCGGGCCGCCGTCATCAACGAGAGTGACCTCTCCTTCCTCTGCCTGCCGGACGATGCCGCCCGGGAGGTGGTGCCGCTGCTGCGGCCCGATGTGCGGGTGCTGGATACCTCCACCGCCCACCGTACCAATCCCGACTGGCTCTACGGCCTGCCGGAACTGGGCGATACCCGGGCCAAGCTGCCCGCCGCCACCCGCGTGGCGGTGCCGGGCTGCCATGCTACCGGGTTTATTGCCCCGGTGGCCCCCCTGGTGGAAAAGGGCCTGTTGCCCAAAAATCTGCATCTGAACTGCTACAGCCTGACCGGGTATTCCGGCGGCGGCAAAAAGATGATCGCCGAGTATGAGACTCCCCGGGAGAACGTGGCCCTGAACGCCCCGCGCCCCTACGGGCTGGCCTTGCACCACAAGCACCTGCCGGAAATGAAAGCCATCACGGGGTTGGAATGTGCGCCCAACTTCGTGCCCATTGTGGCCGATTATTACGCCGGTATGGAAACCATGATCCCCCTGGACCTGGAAGCCCTGGGCCTGACGGCACAGCAGGTGGCCAATACCCTGGCCGCCTACTACGCCGGGGCCAACATGATCTCGGTACACCCCTTGTGCGAGGGGACCGACGGCGGATTTTTGGCCGCCAACAAACTGGCCGGGTCCGACCGGCTGGAAATTTTCTGCCTGACCAACCCCGAAGGCACCCAGATGCAGCTCATCAGCCTGTTTGACAATCTGGGCAAAGGTTCCTCGGGCGCGGCGGTGCAGTGCATGAACCTGATGCTGGGACTGGACGAATGTGCGGGTCTGGCCCTGTAAACGAATAGATCGTGGAAAGTGAGAGAGGGAAACGAAGATGGAAACTTTTCAGCCTGTTGCGGGCGGCGTCTGTGCCGCCAAAGGTTTTTCGGCCGCGGGTGTGCACTGCGGCATCCGGCGCAACCATTCCAAGCTGGACCTTGCGCTGATCAAAGCGGACGTGCGCTGTGCGGGCGCTGGCTGCTACACCACCAATAAAGTCTACGGTGCCCCCATCACGGTGGACCGGGAACACCTGCAGGACGGCTACGCCCAGGCCATTCTTGTGAACAGCGGCAACGCCAACACCTGCGCCCCCAATGGCATCCAGCTGGCCAAGGATACCTGTGACCTGGTGGCCAAGGCCCTGGGCATCGACGCCAAAGACGTGCTGCCTTCCTCCACCGGTGTCATCGGTCAGGCTATGGAACTGGCTCCCTTTGAAAAGGGCATCCCCGAAGCCGCCGCCAAGCTGGCCGCCACCCCGGAGGGCAGCCACGACGCGGCCACCGCCATCATGACCACCGACACCCATTCCAAAGAGTACGCTGTGGCCTTCACCATCGGCGGTAAGACCTGCCACATCGGCGCCATGGCCAAGGGTTCCGGCATGATCCACCCCAACATGGCCACCATGCTGCTGTTCATGACCACCGACGCCAAGGTGGAACCCGCCCTGCTGCAGAAGGCACTGTCCACCGTGGTGCCGGCCACCTTCAACCAAATCTCGGTGGACGGCGATACCTCCACCAACGATACGGTGCTGCTGCTGGCTTCCGGCCTGGCCGGGGCCGAAGTGCTGCCCGATACCGCCGACTACGATACCTTTGTGGCGGCGCTCACCGCCGTGGCGGAGCATCTGTGCCGGGAACTGGCGGCGGACGGCGAAGGCGCCACCAAGCTGCTGGAATGCACCGTCACCGGTGCGCCGGACCTGGAAACCGCCCGTGCCGTTTCCAAGAGCGTTATCCACTCCACCCTGTTCAAGGCCGCCATGTTCGGCGCCGACGCCAACTGGGGCCGGGTGCTCTGCGCCATCGGCTACACGCCGGGGGACTTTGATATTTCCAAAACCGCCGTGCGCCTGAAGAGCCGGGCGGGGGAGGTCTTTGTGTGCGAGAACGCCGCCCACCACCCCTACAGCGAGGAGGAAGCCGCCAAGGTCCTGCAGGAGGACGAGATCGAGATTCTGGTGGACCTGGGCAGCGGCGATGCCACGGCCAAGGCCTGGGGCTGTGATCTGACCTATGACTATGTGAAGATCAACGGCGACTACCGCACCTGATACGCAAAGGGGACAGGTTCATGAAAAACGAACAGATGGCGCTGCTTTTCAGCGAAGCAACGCCTTATATCCAGAAATACCACGGCAAAACGCTGGTCATCAAGTACGGCGGCAACGCCATGGTCAACGACAAGCTGAAACTGGCCGTCATGAACGACCTGGTCACCCTCACGCTGCTGGGCGTGCGGGTGGTGCTGGTCCACGGGGGCGGCCCTGCCATCAACCAGATGCTCAAAAAGGTGGGCAAGGAGTCCAAGTTTGTGGGCGGCCTGCGCTACACCGATGAAGAAACCATGGGCATCGTCCAGCAGGTGCTGGCGGGCCAGGTGAACAAGGACCTGGTGGCGCTGCTCAAGGGCCGCGGCGTCGGCCTTTGCGGCATGGACGGCCACATGATCACCTGCTCCCGCAAAGCGGATGTGGACCTGGGTTATGTGGGCGAGATCGAGCGGGTGGACACCACTTTGATCGATCACCTGCTGGCGGACAGCTTCATCCCGGTGATCGCCACCGTGGGCATGGACGGCAACGGCGTACCCTACAACATCAACGCCGATACCGCCGCCGCGGAAATCGCCATTGCCCTCCACGCCGAAAAGCTGGTGAGTATGACCGATATCGTGGGCCTGCTCTACGACAAGGACGACGAATCCACCCTGATCCCGGAGGTGGAAGTTTCCGAGATCGAGGGCTACAAACAGGCGGGGGTCATTGCCGGGGGCATGCTGCCCAAGATCGAAGGCATGGCCGAAGCCATCTACAAGGGCGTACACGAAGCCGTCATCATCGACGGCCGGGTGCCCCACTCCATCTTGCTGGAAATGTTCTCTGACCGCGGCGCGGGCACCATGTTCTACCGCCGCGGCAATCGCTGAAAGGAGGCTTTGCCATGGATACCCGGTCCATTATGCAGCGGGACGACGCCCATGTGCTGCACACCTACGGCCGCAGCCCGGTGGCGCTGGTCAGCGGCAAGGGTATGGTCGCCACCGACGCCGAGGGCAAGCAGTATCTGGACTTTACCTCGGGCATCGGGGTCAACGCCCTGGGCTTCTGCCACCCGGCCTGGGTGACGGCGGTCAGCGCCCAGGCTGCTACCCTGCAGCATACCTCCAACCTCTATTACACCGAACCCTGCGGCACCCTGGCAGAAGAAATCTGCCGCCGCACCGGCCTGGACGCCGTCTTTTTCGGCAACTCCGGCGCCGAAGCCAACGAGGGTGCCATCAAGATGGCCCGCAAATACAGCGTGGATACCTACGGCCCCAACCGCAACAAGGTGCTGACGCTGGTCAACTCCTTCCATGGCCGTACCCTGGCCACCCTCACCGCTACCGGCCAGGACGTGTTCCACCACGATTTCGGACCTTTCCCGGAACGGTTCGGGTATGTGCCTGCCGGGGACTTTGCCGCCCTGGAAGCCGCCGCCGACGGCGACACCTGTGCCCTGATGCTGGAACTGGTCCAGGGCGAAGGCGGCGTGGTGGCCCTGGACAAGGACTATGTCACAAAAGTTGCCGCTTTCTGCAAGGAACACGACATTCTGCTGGTGGTGGACGAGGTGCAGACCGGCGTGGGCCGTACCGGCACCTTCCTGGCCTGCGAGCAGTTTGACCTGCACCCGGATATCGTCACCCTGGCCAAGGGCCTGGGCGGCGGTCTGCCCATCGGCGCGGTGGTCATGAACCGGAAGGTGGCCGATCACATGGGCCCCGGCAGCCATGGTTCCACCTTTGGGGGCAACCCGGTGGCCTGTGCGGGGGCGCTGGCGGTAATGCAGGAACTCACCGACGACCTGCTGGCAAAGGACCGTGCCCTGGCCGAAACCCTGCGGGCGGGCCTCAAAACCCTGCCCCATGTAACGGAAGTGAGCGGCCTGGGCCTGATGGTGGGCATCGCTCTGGAAGAGGGCATTGCCGCCGCTGCGGTACGCACCGCCTGTGAGCAGGCGGGCCTGCTGGTGCTTACGGCCAAGACCCGTATCCGGCTGCTGCCGCCGCTGATCCTGACGCAGGGGGACGTGGACAAGGCCCTCGCCATTCTGCGCACCGTGTTGGAGAAACTGTGATGAAACATCTGTTGAAACTGGGCGGCCTGTCCCGGCAGGAGATCCTGCACATTCTGGATGTGGCCGATGAATACAAGCGCCTGCACAAACTGGGCACCGATCCAAAGGATCTGCAGGGCAAGGCCATTGCCCTGATGTTTGCCAAGCACTCCACCCGAACCCGCACCAGCCTGGAAGTGGGCATTTACCAGATGGGGGGCTTAGGCACTTACCTGAGCGCCAACGATCTGCAGACCGCCCGGGGCGAGCCTATTCAGGATACCGCCCGGGTGCTGGGGCGGTATTATGACGCCATTGTCTGCCGCACCTACAAGCAGACCGATCTGGATGCCCTGGCCCAGTACAGCGGGGTGCCGGTGGTGTCCGGCATGACGGACTATGCCCATCCCTTGCAGGTGCTCACCGACCTGATGACGGTGCGGGAGTACAAGGGCAAGCTGGAAGGACTGAAAGTCGGGTTTATCGGCGATGGCTACAACATGGCCAACAGCCTGATTGTGGGGTGCCTGGCCGTGGGGATGCAGGTCACGGCGGCCTGCCCCAAAGGCTACCGCCCGGCGGCGGATGTGCTGATGCAGGCCAAAGCCTACGGCGACGCTTTCCAGCTGGTCCATGACCCCGACGAAGCGGCCCGGGATGCGGACGTGCTTTTCACCGATGTGTGGGTGAGCATGGGCATGGAGCGGGAAACCGAGCGCCGGCAGCGGGATTTTACCGGGTATACCCTGGACGCCGCCCGCATGGCGCTGGCCAAGCCCGATTGTATGGTGCAGCATCCGCTGCCCGCGCACCGGGGCGAGGAGATCGCCACCGATGTGTTTGAACAGCACGCCGATGAAATCTTTGAGGAGGCGGAAAACCGCCTCCATGTGGAAAAAGCCGTCCTTGCCATCCTGCTGGCCGGTAAGTGACGGGTGGTTTGTTCCTTCTTTGCAAAGAAGGAACCGAAGAAATTCCAAACAAAAATCTCCTGCGGGGCATCGTCCCCGCAGGAGATTTTTAATTAGAGTTCTTTTGGTTCTTTTCTTGCAAGAAAAGAACACACACCGCCGCTTGACCGCCCGCACGGCAGGGGGTACAATGGGGGAAAACACGACAGGAGGTACCCACCATGTACCAGGCATCCCCCCAACGTTACGATACCATGCCCTACCGCCGCTGCGGGCGCAGCGGTCTGCGCCTGCCCGCGGTATCCCTGGGCCTTTGGCACAATTTCGGGGACACTGCTCCCTACGAGAACATGCGTGCCATGTGCCGCACCGCCTTCGACCACGGCATCACCCACTTTGACCTGGCCGACAACTACGGCCCCGCACCCGGTGCGGCGGAGCGCAACTTCGGCCGCATTTTGCGGGAGGATTTTCGCCCTTATCGGGACGAACTCATCATCTCCACCAAGGCCGGGTACCTGATGTGGGACGGCCCCTACGGGGACTGGGGCAGCCGCAAACACCTGCTGGCCGGGCTGGACCAAAGCCTGCAGCGGATGGGCCTGGACTATGTGGATATCTTCTACCACCACCGCATGGACCCCGCCACCCCGCTGGAAGAAACCATGGAAGCCCTGGCCCAGGCCGTGCGCAGCGGCAAGGCGCTGTATGTGGGGCTTTCCAACTACGACGGCCCCACGCTGGAAAAAGCTACAGCCATTCTGGATGAACTGCATTGCCCCTTTGTCATCTGCCAGAACCGCTACTCACTGTTTGACCGTAAAATCGAGGAAAACGGCCTGAAAAACAGCGTGGGCAAGGTCAGCCGTGGGCTTATTACCTTCAGCCCCCTGGCCCAGGGCCGGCTCACCGACCGGTACCTCCACGGCATCCCGGCAGACAGCCGCATCCGTACCGACGGCCGCTACCTGAAAGAAAAGGACATTACCCCCGAGGTCCTTGCCAAAATCAAGGCCCTGAACGAGGTGGCCGCCCGCCGGGGACAGACCCTGGCGGAACTGGCCCTGGCCTGGCTGCTGGCCCAGCCGGTAGTCACCAGCGTGCTCATCGGCGCCTCCCGGCCGGAACAGATCCTGGATAACATCAAGGCGGTGGAAAACACCACCTTCACCCCCGACGAACTGGAAGAAATCGACCGCATCTGTGCGGGCGAATGACCCCTGCAAAGCCCCCCGGCCCCGACGGAAATTCCGCCGGGGCCGGGGGCTTTTATAGTATGAGGTGAGAGAGAAGGTTACGCCGGTTCCTCGGCAAAGTTGCCGGTGTACAGCTGGTAGTATTTGCCGCGCTTGGCGATGAGTTCATCGTGGGTGCCCCGCTCGATGATGCGGCCCTGCTCCATGACCATGATGCAGTCGGCGTTGCGCACGGTGGAAAGCCGGTGGGCGATCACAAAGGTGGTGCGGCCAGTCATCAGGGCGTCCATGCCGTCCTGCACCAGTTTTTCGGTGCGGGTGTCGATGGAGGAAGTGGCCTCGTCCAGGATCAAGGCCGGCGGGTCGGCCACCGCTGCCCGGGCAATGGCCAGCAGCTGCCGCTGTCCCTGGCTCAGGTTGGCACCGTCGCCGGTGAGCATGGTGTCGTAGCCGTCGGGCAGGCGGCGGATGAAACTGTCGGCGTTGGCCAGTTTTGCCGCAGCGATGCACTCCTCGTCGGTGGCTTCCAGGTTGCCGTAGCGGATGTTATCCATCACGGTGCCGGTAAACAGGTGGGTGTCCTGCAATACGATGCCCAGGCTCCGCCGCAGATCGGCTTTCTTGATCTTGTTGATGTTGATGCCGTCATAGCGGATCTTGCCGTCGGCGATGTCGTAGAACCGGTTGATCAGGTTGGTGATGGTGGTCTTGCCCGCGCCGGTGGCGCCCACAAAGGCGATCTTCTGGCCCGGTTTGGCCCGCAGGCTGATGTTGTGCAGTACCAGTTTTTCCGGCGTGTAGCCAAAGTCCACATCGTCCAGTACCACGTTGCCTTCCAGCTTGGTGTAGGTCACGGTGCCGTCCGCCTTGTGGGGATGCTTCCAGGCCCAGACGTTGGTGCGGTGGTCCACCGGGCGCACCGTGCCGTCGGCGTCCTCCTGGGCGTTGACCAGCTCCACATAGCCTTCGTCGGCTTCGGGGGTCTGATCCATCAGGTCAAACACACGCTGGGCACCGGCCGCTGCCGTGACCACAAAGTTCACCTGCTGGCTGATCTGGGTGATGGGGTTGGTAAAGCTCTTGTTCAGGCTCAGAAAGCTGACGACGGTGCCCAGGGTGACCCCCGCCAGGCCGTTGATGCCCAGCACCGCGCCCACAATGGCCACCAGCACATAGCTGATCCAGCCGATGTTGGCGTTGATGGGCATGAGCAGGTTGGCGTAGCGGTTGGCTTTGTCGGCACTGTCCCGCAGCTGGTTTTTGACAGCGCGGAAATCCCGCAGGGCGGCGTCCTCGTGGCAGAATACCTTCACCACTTTCTGGCCGTCCAGCATCTCTTCGATAAAGCCGTCCACCAGACCCAGATCCCGCTGCTGGCGCACGTAGTATTTGCCCGACAGCTTGGAAAAGTTGGTCGTCACGATGAGCATGACGCAGGCCGTCAGCAGCGAGATGACGGTCAGGGCGGGGTTGAGCAGGATCATCGTGATGAGGGTGGCGAGCATCGTCACACTGGTGTTGATGATCTGGGGGATACTCTGACTCAGCAGCTGGCGCAGGGTGTCGATGTCGTTGGTGTACACCGACATGATGTCGCCGTGGGCGTGGGTGTCAAAGTAGGAGATGGGCAGGGATTCCATGCGGTGGAACAGGTCGTCCCGCAGGCGGCGCATGGTGCCCTGGCTGACGGTGACCATGATGCGGTTGTAGCCGAAGGCCGTTACCACACCAACAACAAGAATGCAGGCCAGCTGCACAAGGCTGGCGGCCAGACCGGAAAAATCCGTGGAGCCGCTGTTCAGCATGGGCAGGATGTAGTCATCCACCAGCGTCTGGGGAAAGGTGGCGCCGATGACGGTGGCCACCGCCGTGACCAGGATGCAGAGGATGACCAGCGCAAAGGGGAGGGCGTAGTGATGCAGCATATAGCGCAGCACCCGGTTCAGCACCTTCAGGGGTGCCGTGCGGGCTTGATTGGGTTGTTTCATGGGGCTTCCTCCTTTCAGGCGGGCTGGTCGAAGTCGCCGCCGCCCTTGACCTGGGACTCGTAGATCTCCTGGTAGATGGCGTTGGTCTTGAGCAGGTTTTCGTGGGTGTCGAAGGCGTCGATGCGTCCGCCGTCCAGCACCAGGATGCGGTCGGCATTCTGCACGCTGGAAATCCGCTGGGCAATGATGATCTTGGTGGTGCCGGGAATGGTCTTTTCAAAGGCAGCCCGGATCTTGGCATCGGTGGCGGTGTCCACGGCGCTGGTGGAGTCGTCCAGAATCAGCACTTTGGGGCGTTTCAGCAGGGCACGGGCAATGCACAGCCGCTGCTTCTGACCGCCGGATACGTTGGCGCCGCCCCGTTCAATGCGGGTCTGGTAGCCGTCGGGCATCCGGTCGATGAACTCATCGGCACAGGCGGCCTTGCAGGCGGCGATGCACTCTTCGTCGGTGGCGTCGGGTTTGCCCCAGCGCAGGTTGTCGAGGATCGTGCCCGAGAACAGGGTGTTCTTCTGCAAAACCACAGACACCTGGTTGCGCAGCACCTCCATGTCGTAGCGGCGCACGTCCACGCCGCCCACCTTCACGGTGCCCTCGTCCACGTCATACAGGCGGCAGATCAGGTTCACCAGGCTGGATTTGCCGGAACCGGTGCCGCCGATGACGCCGATGGTCTCGCCGGAACGGATGTGCAGATCAATGTCGGTGAGGGCATTTTTGCCGCTGCCGTGTTTGTAGGAGAAATTCACATGGTCAAAGTCGATGCTGCCGTCGGCCACATGGGTGACGGGGTCGGCGGGATTGGCCAGGTCGGGGGTTTCGGTAAGCACCTCGCTGATACGGCGGATGCTGGCCAGGGACATACTGATCATGACTACCACCATGGACAGCATCATCAGGCTCATGAGCAGGGCCATGATGTAGCTGAACAGGCTGGTCAGGTCACCGGTGGTCATGCTGCCGCCCACAATGTACTGGGCACCCAGCCAGGAAACCGAGATGATGCAGAAGTAAACCGCCACCATCATGGCCGGGTTGTTGAAAGCCAGCAATCCTTCGGCTTTGACGAAAAGGCGGTACAGATTGCGGGAAGCCTTGCTGAATTTGTCGTCCTCGTACTTTTCCCGCACGAAGGCCTTCACCACCCGGATGGCGGAGATATTCTCCTGCACGCTGGCGTTCAGGTCGTCGTATTTCTGGAACACTTCGTTGAAGATGCGCAGGGTCACCACCATAATGCTGCCGATGACCGCCACCAGGAACACCACCGCGATAAAGAACATGGCGCTGAGCCGGGGGCTGATGTACAGGCACATGGCGTAGCTGAACACCAGGGTCAGGGGGCTGCGTACCGCCACACGAATGACCATCATGAAGGCGTTCTGGACGTTGGTGATGTCGGTGGTCATACGGGTGACCAGGCCGGGCACACTGAACTTGTCGATGTTGGAAAAGGAAAAGGTCTGGATCTGGGCGTAGATGCTCTCCCGCAGGTTGGCGGCCAGGCCGGAGGAGGCCGAAGCCGCGCATTTGCCGGCCAGGGCACCGCAGCCCAGGCTCACCAGCGCCATGACCACCATCACGGCGCCGTAGCGGTATACGACGCCAAGGTTGGCGGCCTGCAGGCCTTCATCGATGATGCGGGCCGTGACGAAGGGCAGTAATATCTCCATCACGACCTCCAGTGCGGTGAACCCGATGCAGCACCAGGCGTCGCGCTTGTATTGTTTGAGTTGATGCAGTACAGTCTTCACTTTCTTCACTCCTTCACAGGGACTGTTTTCTCTTCGGTAAAGGATTATAGCATCTCCGGTGAAGATTGAGAATTTCAAAACCTTGTTCGACATTAGCAAATATCGAATGAAATATTGCAAAATATAAAAAGGTGGCGTATACTGGACCCGACATCATCCCCGGGAGGAAAAACGCTATGAATACCCAGCAGCTTATGTGCTTTGTCTGCGTGGCAGACCGGCTGAACTTTACCAAAGCGGCGGAGGAACTGTTCCTCTCGCCGCCCACGGTGACCCATCATATCCAGACGCTGGAAGCGGAACTGGGCACACCGCTGCTGATCCGCAACTCCAAAATGGTGCGCCTGACCGAAGCAGGCCGCGGCTTTTACAACGATGCCCGGGAAATTCTGGCCAAAATTGAGATCGCCCAGAAAAAGATGCACGATGCCGCCCACACCGCCGTGCGGCTGTTCCACATCGGCTGCACCAGCAGCACCGAGCTGCAGTACCTCAAGCCGCCGCTGCGGGCTCTGGAACGGCAGCACCCGGGATTCAACCCCATCGTGCACATGCAGGATTATTTCAGCCTGAAAAAGATGTTTGAAGCCGAACAGCTGGACATCATGCTCTGCACCCGTGATATGATCCACAAACTGCACAACTGCGAATTTCACCCGGTGGCCGAAGCGGGGCTGTATGCGGTGGTGGCGGCGGATTCCCCGCTGGCAAACAAACCCACCCTGCACTTTGCCGACCTGCAGGACCAGCGCCTTCTGACGCTGCATCCCAAACAGGTGCCCTTCGAGTCCTCCAGCCGGCTGCGGGACTGGATCATCGACCATGGGCTCAACCACATGGACATCCACTGCGAAAGCGACCGTTCCGGTATTCTGCTGGCGGAATGCGGGTACGGGGTGGCGCTTTTCCCGGAGTTTTACACCCAGGATCTGCCCGATACACTGGTGCGCCGCCCCTTTGAGCCGGATATGGGGGCGCTGACCTTCGGCGTAGCCTGCCGCAAACAGGGCAAGGACCAGTATGTAAAGGAATTCCTGGCGGAGTTCCCCACACAGAGATAACAAAACGGGGGGCGTACCTGAAAAGGTACGCCCCCCGTTCGGGTTCGTTATCCGGCTGAACGCAGCACCAGCTCCATGCCCCCCGGCCCCCAGCCGAAATCCCCCACGGCATAGCCGCGCTCCAGCATCCGGGGCAGGGCGGGGTCGTTCAGGTGCAGGCGGCGGTACGCCTCCCGCCAGTGGGGCAGCCCCCGGGCCGAAAACACCATCATGTTGGCCCCAGCCATGGGCCGCACGGCCCGCAGCGTCAGCCCTGCCGAAAGATACTGGGCACACAGGTCCTCGCACACCGGCAGGTTCTCGGGGTCCAGCGGCTGTACCGCCCACACATGGTAGCTGGCATACCGGGCAGTAGCCAGCCGCAGCGCCGTGCGCAAAAACTGCCGCAGCTGGGTGTAATGTTCGGCCACCAGCGGCTCGGTGAGTACGGCGCCCTGGCCGTCGGCCCCGTACCCGGCGGCCCGCAGGCTGGCGGGCAGCATCGCGTCGGAGTACAGCGGCAGCAGCGCCGCGGCGGCCTGCAAGTCCGCCCCGCCGGCAAAATCGCCCAGGATCTGGCCGCTGCCCAGGGCGGCGGTCAGGGCATCCCGGGGCAGTTGGGGCAGCCCGGCAGGGCCGCACAGTGCCTGCAGCGCTTCCCGGTCCGCCGGCAGCAGCATCCGGGTTTCAAAGGTGGTGGCGGTTCGTTCCAAAGTTTGCAGCATACAAAAGGTCCCTTCCGTAAGTAAAAAATGAATACGGGACTCATTGTACAAAAAGCCGCCCGCCAAAACTGCCGAAACAGGGCGGACGGCTTGCGTGGATGTGATCCGGTGATTCACCGCCCGGCGGGGGGATTCTTCCGCGCCCGGGCCAGCTCTTCAAAGCTGCGGTTGGCGGTAAAACAGCGGTGGTAGGGATTGTCGGGCAGCGGTGTTTTGGGCGGCGGGGGCGGGGCTTTTCGGCGCAGCCGCCGCAGGTAGGCCCGCAGTTTGGGGGTGGTGCGCATGGTTTACTCCTCCAGCGGCACGGCCCCGGCAGTCAGTGCGGTCCACAGGTCGGCACTGGCGGTGTAGGACGCAGAGGCTTTGCCCTCCCAGTCGCCGCGGAGCCCGATGTACAGCCCGCTGAGCAGGTCCTGGCTGGAACCCGCAGTTTCGGCGCTGGCTATGTAGTTGCTGTAGTCGCCCAGGTCCAGCCCTGCCAGCAGCGGACAGTCGCTCCAGCGGTAAACCATCTTCTGCCAGTCGTTGATATGGACGTCGTCGGGCAGAGTGCCGTCGGTGTACTGCAGCGACTGGGTCTGCGCCTGGAAGTTCGCCGGGTCGGCAATCAGGAACAGGTGGGTGTCGCTGCCCGGCGTCAGGGCGGCGCTCAGCTGGGTGGTGCCCGCCAGCTGGGAGTAGGGGTCGGCGCTCTCGCTGGTGGCAAAATCCAGGGTGAATTCACTGATCTGTACCACCACCTGGCCGTCGCCGTTCAGGTCGCTGCAATAGGGGGCCAGTGTCTCCTGCAGCGACTGCACGGTGGCCTCCGGCAGCCGTTGGGACCCCACGTAGCCGATCTCCACGTCGGGCTGTACCCGGAAAAACATATCGTGAATCAGCCAGCCCAGAATCACCGCCACGATCACTGCCACCAGCACCATGACCCAGTGGTAGTGCCACCAGTTCCGGGCTTTTTCCTGTTTGGTGTATTCCCGGGGTGCCGGTTCGGGGGTGTATTGTTCCTCACTGCTCTTGGTGACCCATGCCATAGGAAAAGCAACTCCTTTTTATTTCACGTTCTTCCTATTCTACCACAAATCGAGCCGGCAATTGTAAACTATTTTTAACACCAGCCTTGCAAACTGGCAGCAAAATCGGTATCATGTAAGAAAGATCCCCGTGCCGCGGCGTTCGGGGAGGGGAGAGGATGGTGCCTGTATGGAGAAAAACACCCTGCTGCTGCGCGATACCGAAGCGTTCATGCGCGGCGAGCTGGACAATGTGACGGTTGCCGGGGGCAGCATCGTGCTGGACCTGGTGCAGGGCAGTTATGTGCCCTACGGCTGTTATACCAGCGCCGCCATCCCCATGCCGCTGTTCGACGCGCTGTGGGTCAGCTGGAACGCCACCTCGCCCCCCGGCACCGCGGTGGAGGCCCAGGCCCGGGTACTGGTGGACGGTAACTGGACGGCCTGGGTGGCTTTCGGCAAATGGAGCCCCTATCTGCGGCGGGAGGGCGTGCCCGAGCAGGAGCGCGGCCCGCTGCGCATGGGGTCCGATATGCTGCGCCTGGACAGCAAGCGTGCCACCCAAGCCCAGCTGCGGATCTATCTGTACACCAAACAGGAAAAAGTTACCCCGGCGGTGCATCTGCTGGGGGCCAGTGTGCGGGCGGTAGGGGTCATCCCGGCCCGGGGCCGCCCGGTAAACCGCACGCTGCACCTGATGCCCTATGTCATGGGCCGCCGGGCGGCGGCGCTACGCCCCTGGATGGACCTGGCCATCAGCCTGGCCAGTCTGACCAACCGTTGGGGCGCCGACCTGCTGCCGGAGGAATTCGCCCAGGTCCTGCGGGACTGGCGCGCGCCCGATGCCCAGGATGTGCGCAACCTCGGCTTTGCCGCTGCGGCGGCGGGCTGCTGGGGGTTCCCCACCTGGGTCTGCTGGTGCGGCCTGGGAATCCTGCGGGAGGAGGTCCGCCAGGGCTTCGGCTCGGTGGTGGCGCTGGAATCCACCCCGGCCCAGATCGCCGACGGCTGGCCCGAGCGTCGCTATGTGGCGGTGCGGGGCTTCCGGATGGCCGGGGGAACCTCCAGTGTGATGCTGTGCGACCCCTGGGCCGGTGAGGAAGATTTCGACGCCGAAACCGAGATGCCGCTGGATGATTTTCTGGTGGCGTGGGATAACGTGGCGCTGCTGATGCGCCAGCGCAGCAACAAGGATGTGCGCACCGGCCCCGCCCGGGGCAGTGTATGGGTGCGCCCGGCGGGGGCGGTGGCCCCCGGTACCTGCCGGCTGTACAGCAACGGCGAACTGCATCTGCTGGGGGATGATTTTTGTTCCAACGGCGGGGTGCTGGCCTGGAGCACGCCGGACGAACGGCCCCATGCTACCACCGCCCACCGGACCTTCCATTTTGTGGAACCGGAGCAGGGCGGCCTGCGGCTTGGCTCGGAGGGAGAACACCGCAAATATACGGTCTACGCCATCGACACGGCGGGCAGTATGCTCGTGGGCGATGCGACGCTGTGACCGTCCCTGATAAAGGAGAACCATTTATGCTGGAAGAATTGCGCCGCCAGGTCTGGGCGGCCAACCGGGACCTGCCCCGCCGCGGTCTTGTAACGCTGACCTGGGGCAATGTGTCGGGCATCGACCGGGCTTCGGGCCTGGTGGTCATCAAGCCATCCGGGGTGGAGTATGACGAGCTTACGCCGGAAAATCTGGTGGTGGTGGACCTGGACGGCCATGTGGTGGAAGGAACGCTGCGCCCTTCCAGCGATACGGCCACCCACCTGGAACTGTACAAGGCCTTCCCGGCGGTGGGGGGCATCGTGCACACCCACAGCACCCACGCCACGGCCTGGGCCCAGGCCCGGCGGGACCTGCCCTGCTACGGCACCACCCACGCCGATACCTTTTACGGGTCTGTGCCCTGCACCCGGCAGCTGACCCCGGCGGAGGTGCAGACCGATTATGAAAAGCACACCGGCACCGTTATTGTGGAAACCTTCCGGGAACGGGGCATCGATGCCGCGGCGGTACCCGGTGTGCTGTGCGCCTGCCATGGCCCCTTCACCTGGGGCGGGGACGCCGCCAAAGCGGTGGAAAACGCCGTCATCCTGGAGGAAGTCGCCCGCATGGCCCTGCTGACCCGGCAGGTAGACCCCGCCGCCGTGCCGGCACCCCAGTATCTGCTGGATAAGCATTATCATCGCAAACACGGGCCCGGCGCCTACTACGGCCAGCTGTGACCCCCGCCCCGCACCCCGAAACCGGGTGCGGGGTTTTGATTTGTCCCCCCGGGAAAAACACCCCGCCGGACGGGGCAAAAAAGTGGAAAAGTCACAATTTTTTAAAGGTTTTTATTCTTGCTTTTGGCAGGGAATCATGTATAATAAAAGTACTATGGGGGACAAGGGCCGGATGTTCTCCATCGCATACGGTCGGCGGCCCTGCCGGCCGCCGGATCGTCCCGGCCAAATGTATAGAGAAAGAGGTATATGTAACATGGCAAAGCTGGATCTTACCAAGTATGGCATCAGCGGCACGACCGAAATCGTGTACAACCCCTCTTATGACGAACTCTTCGCCGAAGAGACCAAGCCCGGTCTGGAAGGCTACGAAAAAGGCCAGGTCAGCGAACTGGGTGCGGTCAACGTCATGACCGGCATCTACACCGGCCGTTCCCCCAAGGATAAGTTCATCGTCATGGACGAGAACTCCAAGGACACCGTGTGGTGGACCTCCGACGAGTACAAGAACGACAACAAGCCCGCTTCCAAGGAAGCCTGGGACGCCTGCAAGGACCTGGCCATCAAGGAGCTGTCCAACAAGCGTCTGTTCGTTGTCGATGCCTTCTGCGGTGCCAACAAGGATACCCGTATGGCCATCCGCTTCATCATGGAAGTGGCCTGGCAGGCACACTTCGTCACCAATATGTTCATCAAGCCCACCGCCGAGGAGCTGGAGAACTTCGAGCCTGACTTCGTGGTTTACAACGCTTCCAAGGCCAAGGTCGAGAACTACAAGGAACTGGGCCTGAACTCTGAAACGGCCGTTGTCTTCAACATCACCAGCCGTGAGCAGGTCATCCTGAACACCTGGTACGGCGGCGAGATGAAGAAGGGTATGTTCTCCATGATGAACTACTACCTGCCGCTGAAGGGCATTGCTTCCATGCACTGCTCCGCCAACACCGACATGAACGGCGAGAACACCGCCCTGTTCTTCGGCCTGTCCGGCACCGGCAAGACCACCCTGTCCACCGACCCCAAGCGCCTGCTGATCGGCGACGACGAGCACGGCTGGGACGACAACGGCGTGTTCAACTTCGAAGGCGGCTGCTACGCCAAGGTCATCAACCTGGACAAGGAGTCCGAGCCCGACATCTACAACGCCATCAAGCGCAACGCTCTGCTGGAGAACGTCACCGTGGACGCCAACGGCGTGTGCGACTTCAATGACAGCTCCGTTACCGAGAACACCCGTGTGTCCTACCCCATCAACCACATCGAGAAGATCGTCCGTCCTGTGTCCGCCGGTCCCGACGCCAAGAACGTGATCTTCCTGTCCGCCGACGCTTTCGGCGTGCTGCCTCCCGTGTCCATCCTGACCCCGGAGCAGACCCAGTACTACTTCCTGTCCGGCTTCACTTCCAAGCTGGCCGGCACCGAGCGGGGCATCACCGAGCCCACTCCCACCTTCTCCGCCTGCTTCGGCCAGGCCTTCCTGGAGCTGCACCCCACCAAGTACGGTGAGGAGCTGGTGAAGAAGATGCAGAAGTCCGGCGCCAAGGCTTACCTGGTCAACACCGGCTGGAACGGCACCGGCAAGCGGATCTCCATCAAGGATACCCGCGGCATCATCGACGCCATCCTGGACGGCTCCATCCTGAAGGCCGAGACCAAGACCATCCCCTACTTCAACCTGGCTGTTCCCACCGAACTGCCCGGCGTGGACACCAATATCCTGGATCCCCGGAATACTTACGCTGATCCCGCTGAATGGGACGCCAAGGCCAAGGACCTGGCTGCCCGGTTCGTGAAGAACTTCGTCAAGTACACCGGCAACGACGCTGGCAAGGCTCTGGTCGCCGCCGGCCCCAAGGTGTAAAACTTAACCATTTTATTCCATAAGCCGGGGGGAAACCTCCGGCTATTGGCGCAAAATGACATACACATTTTTCAATCTACGGAGGTACCTACAAAATGGCTCAAAAAGTTCAGTTTGTGGAGACTGTGCTGCGTGACGCAAACCAGTCTCTGATTGCAACCCGACTGCCCTATGATAAGTTCGAGCCCATGCTGGAGACCATCGACAAGGTGGGCTACTACGCCATCGAGTGCTGGGGCGGCGCCACCTTTGACGTCTGCCTGCGCTATCTGAACGAAGATCCCTGGGAGCGGCTGCGCAAGATCCGCGCCAAGGTTCCCAACACCAAGCTGCAGATGCTGCTGCGGGGTCAGAACGTGCTGGGCTATTCCCACTATCCCGATGATTTCGTCAAGCTGTTCGTGAAGAAGGCTGTGGAAAACGGCATCGACATTATCCGGATTTTCGACGCTCTGAACGACACCGACAACCTGAAGGTTGCCATGGAAGCCACCGTCAACGCCGGCGCCATCGCTTCCGGCACCATCTCCTACACCACCTCCCCCGTCCACACCCACAAGAAGTATGTGGAAATGGTGAAGGAACTGAAGGAAATGGGCGCTGCCACCATCTGCATCAAGGACATGGCCGGCATCATGGGCCCCAAGGAAGCCTATGACCTGGTTTCCGCCATCAAGGACGCCGTTCCCGGCATGCCCATCGACCTGCACACCCACTCCACCACCGGTCTGGCCTTCATGACCTACCTGAAGGCTGTGGAAGCCGGCGTGGATATCATCGATACCGCCATCTCCCCCTTCTCCGGCGGCACCTCTCAGCCCGCCACCGAGACCCTGGCTTACGCTCTGCGCCAGCTGGGCTATGAGGTTGATCTGGACGATACCCAGACCAAGAAGATGGCTGACTACTTCAAGACCGTCCGTGACGGCTTTATTGCCGACGGCACCATGATGCCCAAGTCCATGGCCACCGACACCCAGTGCCTGACCTACCAGATTCCCGGCGGCATGCTGTCCAACCTGCTCAGCCAGCTGAAGCAGATGAACGCCCTGGATCGGTTCGACGAGGCTCTGATCGAGACCCCCAAGGTCCGGAAAGATATGGGCTATCCTCCTCTGGTTACCCCCACTTCCCAGATGGTGGGCGTGCAGGCGGTGCGCAACGTGCTGGACGGCAAGCGCTACAAGTCCGTTTCCAAGGAAATCAAGGCTTACTGCCGGGGCGAGTACGGCCGTACTCCTGCTCCCATTGACCCCGAGATTCAGAAGATGATTCTGGGCGACGAGAAGCCCCTCACCGGCCGCTATGCCGATACCCTGGAGCCCGTTGTGGAGAAGACCCGGGAGAAGCTGGGCGACCTGGCCAAGACCGACGAGGATGTGCTCAGCTACATCGCCTTCCCCAACCTGGCTGAAAAGTTCCTCACCGAGCGCAAGGCCAAGGAAGAGAACGTGGCTACCTACTCCATCGTGGAGTGCTAAGGAGGTAACACCATGCTGTTAACTTCCACTTTGGAGAATATCGGCATCCTGGACGCCGGCATCGTGGCGATTCTGGGCTACGTCGTGGTGTTCTTCGGCCTGATCCTGCTGATGGCGGTGGTGGTGCTGCTGGGCAAGTTCTTCATTGCCCGGAGCAAGAACCCCCAGCCCAAGGCGGCTGAAAAGCCCGCCGCTCCCGCTGCCCCCGCAGCGCCGGCCGCTCCTGCTGCCCCTGTCCAGGCGCCTCTGGCTCCCGGTACTGCCGGTCAGCTGAAGCTGTATGACACCAATCCCAAGACTGCTGCCATGATTATGGCCATCGTAGCTGACAAGATGGGCAAACCCCTGAACGAGCTGCGCTTCATTTCCATCAAGGAGGTCAAGTAAACCATGAAATACAAAGTGACCCTGAACGGCCGCACCTACGAGGTGGAGGTCGAAGCCGGCAAGGCAATGCTGCTGGATGAGTATGCTGCTGTTGCCCCCGCTGCCGCTCCTGCGGCGGCTCCCGTTGCTGCCCCCGTGGCTGCTCCCGCTGCCGCTCCTGCAGCAGCTCCCGCCGCTGCCCCCGCTGTTACCGGCGGCACTACCGTTGCCGCTCCCATGCCCGGCAACATCCTGAAGGTGAACGTCACCGTGGGCCAGACCGTGAAGGAAGGCGACCTGCTGGTGGTTTTGGAAGCCATGAAGATGGAAAATGAGATCTATGCCCCCTGCGCCGGCACCGTTACCGCTGTGCCTGTGACCAAGGGCTCCACCGTGGACACCGGCGCTGCCATGGTGGTCATCGGCGGCACGGCTGTGGCTGCTGCTCCCGCTCCCGTGGCTGCTCCTGCCCCGGCTCCCGCTCCTGCGGCTGCCCCTGCCCCTGTGGCTGCCCCCGCTCCGGCTCCCGCCCCCGCTCCTGCCGCTCCCGTGGCCGGTGAGGCTGTCACCGCTCCCATGCCCGGCAACATCCTGAAGGTGAACGTCACCGTGGGCCAGACCGTGAAGGAAGGCGACGTCCTGCTGGTTCTGGAAGCCATGAAGATGGAAAATGAGATTATGGCGCCCAAGGCCGGTACCGTTGCCCAGGTCCTGGTAACCAAGGGCTCCACCGTGGATACCGGTGCTACCATGGTCGTCCTCGGCTAAGGAGGATTCCCCATGATTGATATTGGTGAAATACTGTTGAACCTGTGGCAAAGCTCCGGCTTCAACGCCATCTTTGCTAACTTCACCGGCGGCGGCTGGCAGAACCTGGTGATGCTGGTCATCGCCTGTGTGCTGCTGTACCTGGGCATTGTGAAGAAGTTCGAGCCCCTGCTGCTGGTGGGCATCGCCTTCGGCTGTCTGCTGTCCAACCTGCCCCTGGGCGGCCTGTACCACCAGGAGCTGTGGGATGCCTTCATGGACCCCTCCAACCCCGCCTATCACAGCTTCGGTGAAGTGATGCGGGAAGGCGGCCTGCTGGATATCTTCTACATCGGCGTCAAGACCAGCGTGTACCCCTGCCTGATCTTCATGGGCGTGGGCGCCATGACTGACTTTGGCCCTCTGCTTAGTAACCCCAAGAGCCTGCTGCTGGGCGCTGCTGCCCAGCTGGGCGTGTTTATGGCCTTCTTCTTCGCCATTCCTCTGGGCTTCACCGGCCCTGAGGCTGCCTCCATCGGCATCATCGGCGGCGCCGATGGCCCCACCGCCATCTTCCTGACTACCCGCCTGGCTCCCCACCTGCTGGGCGCCATCGCCGTGGCCGCTTACTCCTACATGGCTCTGATCCCCCTGATTCAGCCTCCCATTATGAACCTGCTGACCAGCGCCAAGGACCGCAAGATCAAGATGGTTCAGACCCGTGTGGTTTCCAAGACCGAGAAGATCATCTTCCCCATCCTGGTTGTCATCTTTGTGGCTCTGCTGCTGCCTGACACCGCTCCTCTGATCGGCTGCCTGATGCTGGGCAACCTGTTCAAGGAGACCGGCGTTACCGACCGGCTCAGCGACACCGCTCAGAATGCTCTGATGAACATCGTCACCATCCTGCTGTCCACCTCCGTGGGCGCCACCATGGTGGGCTCCACCTTCCTGACCGCCAGCACCCTGAAGATCGTACTGCTGGGTGTCATCGCCTTCGGCATCTCCACCGCCGGCGGCCTGCTGGGCGGCAACGTGATGTGCAAGCTCACCGGCGGCAAGGTCAATCCTCTGATCGGTTCTGCCGGCGTGTCCGCCGTTCCCATGGCTGCCCGTGTTTCCAACGTGGAAGGCCAGAAGAACAACCCCTCCAACTTCCTGCTGATGCACGCCATGGGCCCCAACGTGGCCGGCGTTATCGGCTCCGCCATTGCCGCTGGCTTCCTGCTCAGCGTCTTCGGCTAAGAGAAACCGGAAATCCCTCCGACGAATGGCGGAGGGATTTTAAAATGTCGAAAACCCCCTTCGGGGCTTTCCGACAGGTTTTTGCAGTCTGCCGCGCGCATAATTTGTCCCCTCTGGGGGACAAATTCCACACTTGCAGCCTGAGAAGTGTTTTCTGCCAGGTACACGCCCCGGCAGAAAACTTTTTTGACTTTATTTGCTGCCACAGACGGCAAACTCTGTAAGACTTTTTTGACACGCTCATATCCCTCCGCCATTTGGCGGAGGGATTTTTTTGCAAAAACTGCCCGCCCGGGCATTCCGGGCGGGCATAATCTGTTGTAAGATTACCAGGACAGCATCTTCTGGAACAGCTCCATGTACTTCTGAGCCGGGACGTCCCAGCTGAAGTCCATTTCCATGCCCTTCTTCTGCAGAGCGTGGAAGGATTCGGGCTTCTTGCGGTACAGGTTCAGGCAGCGCTTCAGCGCGGCATAGAAGTCGTCGGCGTTGTAGCTCTGGAAGGTGAAGCCCAGGCCGCCTTCGCCGTTCTCATCCACAGGAGGCACGGTGTCCTTCAGGCCGCCGGTGGCGTGTACCACAGGAACGGTGCCGTAACGCATGGCGTTCATCTGGCTCAGCCCGCAGGGTTCAGACTTGGAGGGCATCAGGTAGATGTCCGCACCGGCATAGATCCGGGCAGCCAGCCCCAGGTTGAAGGTGATCTTGGCGGATACCTGTTTGGGGAACTGCCGCTCCAGATCCCGGAAGAAGCCTTCGTACTGGGCTTCGCCGGTACCCAGAATCAGCAGCTGGGTATCCTCCTCCCACATCAGCCGCCGGGCGATGTAGCACAGCAGATCCAGGCCCTTGTGCCCGGCCAGACGGGTAACCATGGCCATCAGGGGCACATCCGGATCCACCGGCAGACCCACTTCCTCCTGGAGGGCGGCCTTACACTTGGCCTTTCCTTCCACGAAGGTCTTGGAATTATAGTGGGCGGGCAGCGCCTTGTCGGTTTCGGGGTTGAAGGTGTTCACATCAATGCCGTTGGTGATGCCGGTGAGCTTCCAGGCGTTGTTGGCCAGGATGCCGTCCAGACCGTGAGCATAGTAGGGGTACATCAGTTCCCGGGCGTAGGTCTCGGAGACGGTGGTCACCAGATCGGCGGTTTCAATGGCGCCCTTCATCACGTTGACGGAGTTGTTCATGTCCAGCACAGGCCGGTACTCCCAGGGAAGGCCCAGCATATCGTCGAAGAAGTTGGCGTTGGCCCAGCCCTGGTATTCAATGTTGTGAATGGTGTACATGCACCGGGTCTTGGGGAACTGCTCGAAATACACCGCCTTCAGATAGGTGGGAATCAGGGCAGTCTGCCAGTCGTTGCACTGAATCACATCGGGGATGAAGTCCAGGGCTACCATGGCGTCCAGACAGCCCCGGGAGAAGAAGGCGAAACGTTCGCCGTCATCCATGTCCCCGTAGATGGCGCCGGTCCGGGCGCCGAAGTAATACTCGCTGTCCAGGAAGTAGACCTGCACCCCATCGGTGCGGTTCAAAAGCTTCATCACGGCGCAGTACTGCTTCCGCCAGCCCAGGGAGACCCGGAACTCTGCCAGCTTCTCTGTGGGGTAGGCGGCGTTGGTCTTGATCTTGCTGTAGTAGGGCAGGAACAAGGCCACTTCATTTCCTTCAATCCGGGCCAACGCGGCAGGCAGAGCCTCCATTACATCGCCCAGACCGCCGGATTTGGCGTAGGGAGCGCCTTCCGAGGCGCAGACGGCAATTTTCATACGGTCTCCCCCCGCTTGACAATGATGGGATTCTCCTTGGTGCCGATGAGCTTGGCGCCGGGGGTCACGGTGACGTTCTTATCCAGAATCACGTACTTCAGCTCGCAGCCCTCACCGATCACGGAGTCGTTCATGATCACGCACATCTCCACATCGGCGCCCTTGGACACGGTAACCTGACGGAACAGAATGGACTTGTCCACGGCGCCTTCCAGCATGCAGCCGTCGGCCACCAGGCAGTCGTTGATGTCGCACTCGTCGCCGTAGTAGGTGGGAACCCGGTCACGGACCTTGGTGTACACGGGATGGTAGCCGTGGAACATATCGTGACGGATGTCCTTGTCGATCAGAGACAGGGAGTTGTAGTAATACTCCTCTACGGACTCGTTGAACATGGCCACGCCTTCATGCTGATAGACATTGACGGAGACCTTGCCCCGCTGCCAGCCGCCCAGCACCAGGTCCCGGTCCATGTGGAACTTATCCCGGGCGATCATTTCCTTGACCTGCTGCATCAGCCACTTCTTGTTCAGCACGAACATATCCATGGAAGCCAGATAGTCGGAATCGGCGGCGTAGTCAACCACCATGTCAGAAACCTCGCCGTTTTCCATCTTCAGGGCCAGGTCGATGATCTTCTGCCCATTGCAGATGCCGGCCTTGGTAACCACGGTGATATCCTTGCCGCTGGCAACATGGGCAGAGAGAACCTTGTTCAGGTCGATGTTGGACAGGATGGCGGAGTCGATCATCACCACCAGCTCGTCATCGGCACCGTACTCCAGGAAATCCATGGCGTGGGCCAGGGACTCCAGCTTGCCCCGGTAAGTATGGGTGGAGGACATGGCGTAGGGGGTCAGAAATTCCAGGCCGCCCTCTTCCAGCTCCAGACCCCACTCTTCACCGTCGCCGATGTGGTTCATCAGGGACTGGTAGTTGTGCCGGGAGATAATGCCCACATGGCGCACACCGGCGCAGCTCAGGTTGGACAGGGCAAAGTCCACCTGGCGATAGCGGCCGCCAAAGGGCAGAGAAGCCATGGTGCGCTTATTGGTCAGCTCACCCAGGCTTGCGTCATTGGTAAAAATAATACCCATTACGTTCATTGCGGAATCCTCCTCTTACAGCATGTCACCGGGTTTGAGCACGGTGTTGGCTTCTACGACAGCGCCCTTGGAGGTAACGCTGATGCTCCTCTTATCGTCGGGGCCGAAGGCACCGCCCACCACGGCGTTCTTGCAGACTTTGGAATTTTCGCCCAGGATGGCGTTGCGGACAATGGCGCCGGCCTCAATGACCACGCCGGGCATGACCACCGAGTCCTCCACCAGAGAGCCTTCGCCCACGGTGCAGCCGATGGAAATGATGGAATGCTTCACGGTGCCGTAGACCTCAGAGCCTTCCGCCACGAAAGCGTTGACAATCTTGGCCTTTTCGTCGATGTAGGAGGAGGGCAGCGCCGAGTTCCGGGCGTAGATCTTGTACCGCTCGTCACCACGCAGATCGAAGGCGGGTTCCTTGCCCAGCAGCTCCATATTTGCCTCCCACAGGGAAGCGATGGTGCCCACGTCCTTCCAGTAGCCGTCAAAGGGATAGGCCATCATCTTGTGCCCCTGATTCAGCAGCATGGGAATGATGTTTTTGCCGAAGTCGTTGGAGGAGTTGGGGTCATCTTCGTCGGCGATCAGGGCGTCCCGCAGAACCTTCCAGTTGAAGCAGTAGATGCCCATGGAGGCGTTGGTGGACTTGGGAACCGGGGGCTTTTCCTCAAATTCATAGATGGAGTTGTCCGGGTTGGTATTCAGGATGCCGAAGCGGCTGGCCTCTTCCAGGGGAACGTTGCGCACGGCGATGGTGCAGGAGGCCTGGTGCTTTTCGTGGTATTCCACCATGGCGGCATAGTCCATCTTATAGATGTGGTCGCCGGAGAGGATCACCACATAGTCCGGATCAAAGCGATCCACGAAGTCGATGTTCTGGTAGATGGCGTTGGCAGTGCCCTTGTACCAGCCGGACTTCTTGTCGTGGCGCTCGTAGGGGGGCAGAACCTGGGCGCAGCTGTGGGTCTTGTTCAGGCCCCAGGGCTGGCCGTTGCCGATGTACTCGTTGAGTTCCAGGGGCTGATACTGGGTCAGAATGCCCACGGTATCGATGCCGGAGTTGACGCAGTTGCTCAGAGGGAAGTCGATAATGCGATATTTTCCGCCGAAGGGGACGGCGGGCTTGGCGGTTTTCTCCGTCAGGACCTTCAGACGGCTGCCCTGGCCGCCGGCCAGCAGCATGGCGATTACACGTTTTTTCTGAAAATACATGGTCACAGCTCCTCTTCCGAATAATCTGGATGCTATAAATCAAAGGACAAATGATCACCCTATAGGTACATTTTCCCACAGTGATAACATATCATATTTTTAACCATTAGGGAAGGGACAAATTGTCTAAAATATGGAAAAAGTTTTTTGCATTTTGCACAACAGTTT
The DNA here is from genome assembly GCA_019116445.1 of Candidatus Gemmiger excrementigallinarum. Taxonomy (GTDB): domain Bacteria; phylum Bacillota; class Clostridia; order Oscillospirales; family Ruminococcaceae; genus Gemmiger; species Gemmiger excrementigallinarum. The sequence goes on along the minus strand of DXBP01000064.1, from coordinate 3,707 downwards.
TCCAGGGAATCGGGGGGCGGCTGGGGGATTGCACAATTTTCAGACGCTTTTCCATCCAAATTACTCCCAACCATCGGTCAAATTTATAGCCGCATTCCGGCAGCTCCGCCCGGAAGTGATACCCCATTTTTTCGTGGAAGCGAAGGGACCGGCCATTTTCGCTGGTAATCAGGGAGTAGAGCACCTGATATCCCTGCTCCTGTAAAATCCATTCCAAGGCCTGGTAAAGTTTTTGCGCAATTCCCGTGCCGGCCGCCTCTGGGCACAGGTAGATGGAGGGTTCTGCGCACCAGCGGTACGCCGCCCGCTCGAAGGGAGCGCTGGCGTAGGCGTATCCCAGGATTCGGCCCTCCTGTTCCCACACCAGCCAGGGGAACTGGGCGGTGATGGATTCAAAGCGCTGGAAAAAGGCCTCCGGAGTGGGAACCGTGTATTCAAAAGACACCGTGGTGTCCGTTACATAAGGAGCATAAATCTCCAGAATCCGCCCCAGATCGGCGGGTTCGGCAAAACGCAGCATGGCAATACCTCCTGGAAAAATATGGAAATACTTTACACGAATCTTTCTTCAATTTTACGCCGGAAAACCCCCTGCGTCAAGGTTGACAACCATGGAAATTTTGGGTAAAATAACACAGGTCAGACTACATAGAAAAGGAGGTACCACCATGGATGCTGGCGGTAGCGGCAACATACCAGGCCGAAGTAGACATACGCCCACCCGGTGGGCCTTTGTTTGACTTTTGCCCCGTGTGATTGCCTCTTTTTGACTGAAAATAAAGGAGGATTATCATGGCAGAACGGTTTGAAATTGTAGAAAAAGCCCTCCTGGCAATGCTGGAGGAGAAAAAGTATGCAACCCTGCGGGACATTCTGGTGACCATGAATCCCATTGACATCGCCGGAATTTTCGACGGGTTGGAGGAGCGGCAGATCCCGCTGCTGTTCCGTCTGCTGCCCAAGGAACTGGCGGCGGAAACCTTTGTGGAAATGGAGCCGGAGGCCCAGGAGCTGCTGATCCGGGGGTTCTCGGACAACGAGCTGAAGGAAGTGCTGGACGAGCTGTATGTGGACGACGCCGCCGACCTGGTGGAGGAGATGCCCGCCAACGTGGTCAAGCGGATTCTGAAGCATGCCGACCCGGAGATGCGCAGTTCCATCAATCAGATTCTGCGCTATCCGGAAAACTCCGCAGGCTCCATCATGACCACGGAATATGTCTCCCTGCGTCCCCATATGACGGTGGGAGAGGCCATCCTGCGGATTCGCCGCCAGGGTGTGGACAAGGAGACCATCTATACCTGCTACGTTACGGAAAAGGACCGGACCCTGATTGGACTGGTGACGGTGAAGGATCTGCTGCTGGCGGAGGACGACGAAACCCCCATTGAGGACATCATGCAGACCAACCTGATCTATGTCACCACCCAGACCGATCAGGAAGAAGTGGCCATCATGTTCAACAAGTATAACTTCCTGGCCCTGCCGGTGGTGGACGGGGAAAACCGGATGGTGGGCATCGTCACCTTCGACGACGCCATGGACGTTATGGAAGAAGAGGCCACCGAGGACATGGAAATCATGGCCGCTATGACCCCTTCGGAGAAGAGCTACTTGAAGAGCTCCCCGCTGGATCTGTTCAAGCACCGGATTCCCTGGCTGATGCTGCTGATGGTGTCGGCTACCTTTACAGGCATGATCATTACCTCTTTTGAGGACGCCCTGAGTCTGCTGCCCGCCCTGACTGCCTTCATCCCCATGCTGATGGACACCGGCGGTAACTGCGGCTCCCAGTCTTCCGTCACTGTCATCCGTGCCCTGAGCCTGGACGAGCTGAAGCTGGGAGATATTTTCAAGGTCATGTGGAAGGAATTTCGCACCGCCATTCTGTGCGGCATTGCCTTGTCTGTAGTATGCTTTGTGAAAATTTTGCTGGTAGACCGGATGCTTATGGGCAACAGCAGCATCAGTTTGCTGGTCAACAGCGCCGTGTGCCTGACACTGTGCGTCACTGTTATCATTGCCAAATTCGTGGGCTGCACATTGCCGCTGCTTGCCAAGCGCCTGGGCTTTGACCCGGCGGTGATGGCCAGCCCCTTCATCACCACCATTGTGGATGCCCTGAGCCTGCTGGTGTATTTCCTGTTTGCCAAGACCCTGCTGGGCGTATAAGCCGTAAAAACCAAAGCCGCCCCGGAAACCCGGGGCGGCTTTATCAGCTTGTCAAAAATCTCCCCTGTGCCTTTCGCACAGGGGAGATTGCTGTTTATTCGGATTCCAGCTGTTGGGCCATGGCGGCGATCAGCTTCTGCCGGGTGACGATGCCGCACAGGGCGTTCCGGTCATCCACCACCGGCACGAAGTTCTGCCGCAGGGCAGCCTGAATCACCACGGAAAGGTCCGCGTCGATGCCCAGAGCGGGGCAGAAATCCCGGCGGAGAATATCCCGGATGTAGAAGCGCTCCTGCTGCTTTAAGTCCGTGGAGCCGGTGCGAAGAATGTGCTGGAGAAAGTCCCCTTCAGAGACGCTCCCCACATACCGCTCCAGTTCGTCCAGCACCGGCAGGGCGGTGTAGCGGCACCGGCCCAGGACCTCCAGGCCCTGGCGGATGGTGTTGTTCTCGTGGAGGGTCACGGTCATGACCTTGGGGATCATCAGCATGGCAATGTTCATAGGCATTTCTCTGTACTGTGGGGGAAACGCTTAGAATTCACACTTCTTGGCGATGTAGGCCTTCAGCTCGCTGATGGGAATGCGGACCTGCTCCATGGTGTCCCGGTCCCGGACGGTGACGCAGTTGTCCGCGGGGCTGTTGTCGTCGCCCACGGTCTGGAAGTCCACGGTGATGCACAGGGGGGTGCCGATTTCATCTTCCCGGCGGTAGCGCTTGCCGATGGAGCCGGCGTCGTCGAAGTCCACCATGAAGTCCTTGCGCAGCTCCCGGTAGATCTCTTCGGCCTTGGGGCTGAGCTTCTTGCTCAGGGGCAGGACAGCGGCCTTGAAGGGAGCCAGAGCCGGATGCAGCCGCAGCACGGTGCGCACGTCTTCGTTGCCCTTCTTGTCCACGCCCACCACTTCCTGGTCGTAGGCTTCGCACAGGAAGGCCAGGGCCACCCGGTCGCAGCCCAGGGAGGGCTCGATGACGTAGGGAATGTAGTGCTCGTTCTTCTCCTGGTCGTAGTACTCCAGGCTCTTGCCGCTGGCTTCCTGGTGACGGCCCAGGTCGTAGTTGGTCCGGTCGGCGATGCCCCACAGCTCGCCCCAGCCGCCGCCGAAGGGGAACTGGTACTCGATGTCGGTGGTAGCCCGGGAGTAGAAGGCCAGCTCCGCCGGCTCATGATCCCGCAGCCGCAGGGACTCTTCCTTGATGCCCAGGCTCAGCAGCCAGTTCTTGCAGAAGTCCTTCCAGTAGGCGAACCACTCCAGGTCGGTGCCGGGCTGGCAGAAGAACTCGCATTCCATCTGCTCAAATTCCCGGGTGCGGAAAGTGAAGTTGCCCGGGGTGATCTCGTTGCGGAAAGCCTTGCCCACCTGGCAGACGCCGAAGGGCAGCTTCTTGCGGGTGGTGCGCTGAATGTTGGCGAAGTTCACGAAAATGCCCTGAGCGGTCTCGGGACGGAGGTAGCAGGTGGAGGAGGTGTCCTCGGTGACGCCGATCTGGGTCTTGAGCATCAGGTTGAACTTCCGGATGGAGGTGAAGTTGTGC
>DXBP01000063.1 GCA_019116445.1 Candidatus Gemmiger excrementigallinarum | reverse complement strand
AAGTCTTTCCCCTCGGCGGGACTATATCGATGTTTTAAAAGGGCTGGGTATTCTGCTGGTGGTTTTCGGCCATTTCATGGAGCAGTACCGCCTGGGCTCCCATCTGATCGGTTCCACCTTTGTTACCATCTACTGGTTTCACATGGCCTTGTTCTGTATGTGCAGTGGTCTGGTTGCCCACTTCAGTCTGCGCAAACTTCTTGCCCAGCAGCTATGGCTCTATCTTCTGGGACAAGCCATCATGCTGGCGTTCCGGGCCATTGCCCTGCAGGAGGATTTCACCGCTTCCGGTGGCCTGCTGATGGCCTTCCTGCTGCCCTGGCGGCACATGTGGTACCTTTACGCGCTGCTTTTCTGGCATCTTACGCTGCCTCTTCTGACGTTCCTTCGGGATAAGCTGAAACTTCCGGGTGCTGTACTCGGTCTGGCGCTTTCTGTCGGCATCAGCCTGTGGGCCGGTACGATTGATTGGCCGTTCACCTTAGTGCGTGTGTTTGCTTTTTTCCCGTTTTATGCCTTCGGCGTGCTGTTCCGACCGCAGATCGACGCCCTGAATCGTGCTGCCTCCCGCTTTTGGGCGCTGCGGGTCGTTCCCGGTCTGGTATTGCTGGCGGGTTACGGATTCCGTTTCTGGCAAATGATGCAGTCTGACGTTCCGCCGGGCGACAGCGCCAAGATTTTTAACGACGTAGCCTATGGCGAAGGTTACACCATGTCGGATCGGGCGCTCTTTTTGCTGGTCGGCATCGTGACCAGCGTGGCACTGGTCGCGGTTCTGGGTGGGCTCCGTCCTTTGGCCCCGTTGGGCCGCCGCACCTTGCCCATCTATTTGCTGCACATGCCGATCCTGACGTTTCTGGTGGATTTTGGCTTCTACGAGCCTGCCAGAGAACGTCCCGTAGCCGTGATCATCGCCTGGTTCACGCTGCAAGCCCTGGGATGCCTGTGTATCCTAAGCAGCGAGCCCGTAAACAGGCTGTTCAACTGGCTGGCCAATCTCTGGTACCGTCCCCTGAAAAAACGTTCCTGACGCCTTATAAGCGGCGGCCTGCGGGCCGCCGCTTTTTTGTATCCCCTATTGACAAGTGCACTACCTTGCGATACAATATAGTCAAAGAACCTGGTAATACAAGGTAGCGGAGGTGAGGCCATGTTTGACCGTGCCCAGTTGCGTAAAGGCACGCTGGAAGGTTGTATCCTGAAAATCATTGACCGGGAGCCAACATACGGGTATGCCATTGCCACCACTTTGCGGGAAAGCGGCTTTGCCGATCTGACCGAAGGCACCCTCTATCCCCTGCTGCTTCGTCTGGAACGCAAAGGATTGATCCGGGCGGAATACCGGGCCGGACAGGGCGGCCCTAGCCGCAAGTACTATACCCTGACTCCCGACGGCCAACAGTACCTAGAAGAATTTATGACAGCCTGGCGGGAAACGGCTGCCGGCATCGACGCCATTTTGCGCGGGTAAAAGATCGTTTCGCGGTTCGTTTCGTATGTGACCTGAAAGGATGGGAGCGAGTATGCTGTTCAAAAATCAATATACGATGCTGAAAAAAGTCAACGACATGAGTGTGAAGACGCTGAACGCTGAGAACCGTGCAGCATTGAAGGAAATCTCCTGCTACTTGCTGTATATGACCTGGAACTGTTATGAGATCGAACGCATCCGCAAAGATATGATCGAGATTGCCGCTCGCTGCGAATTGGAGGGCCGCACTTTGCGGGAGGAAATAGGCGGTGATACTGCCCGGTTCCTGTTGGAGATGGCCCCCGATCTGCCCCGGGGTACGCCGCTGGACTATGTCTGCATTTGGTATCCCCGATGGTATGGGATTTTCATCCCCTTGTACCTGCTGATGGCTCTGCTTCCCGGCAGCCGACCGCTCAATTTGATGCAAATACTGGTCGGCCCTTTCCGCTTTATGATTTTTCTTGCCATCTGGGGTTGGTTTCGGCGTAAGGAACTGAAAATCAAAATCCGTTATGGCTGCATAGCGCAAGTTCTATGGTTTTTGCTTATGCTGGCAGTTTTTTGGGCTACCTCGTTTCCACTCTCCTCCCACATTATTCAGCAGTTTCCCGGTACCATCAGCGGCCTGGGCGCCACGCTTTATGAATTGTTGTGGGTTATCGTCTGCCAACTCTGGCAGAATTTTTACTACAACCGCTGTGCCGCCCGGCACCCCTGGCAGGAAGCCTGACCGTAACACACAAACACCCCCGGGAAAGGGCCCGCACACGGCCCGCTCCCGGGGGTATTGTTCTGTTTTGGAGGCAGCGCACGCACATACGCTACACCCCGCTATCCGGCTTTTGCGGCAGTTTTACCGCCGGGATGCCGAAGTCCCGACTCCTCCACGACCATCCATCCGCCGGGCGCAGCCCGTCGGATCTATCTTGATTACCGCTCCGCACATGAGCGGCAGGAAAGAGGCTTTACAGTTCCGCCAGAATGGCATCGCCCATAGCGGTGCAGCCCACCTGGGCACATCCTTCCGCCATCATATCGGCGGTGCGCAGACCCTTGTCCAGCACGGCATTGACGGCGGCTTCAATCTCATCCGCCTCGCCGGGCATATCGAAGCTGTAACGCAGCATCATGGCCGCGGACAGGATGCAGGCAATGGGATTGACTACGTCCTTACCGGCAATGTCGGGAGCGGAGCCGTGGATGGGTTCATACAGGCCGCAGGTACCCTCTCCCAGAGAGGAGGACGGCACCATGCCGATGCTGCCGGTGATCTCGCTGGCCTCGTCAGAGAGGATGTCACCGAACATATTCTCGGTTACGATCACATCGAACTGCGCGGGATTCTTGCAGATCTGCATGGCGCAGTTGTCCACGAACATCTCGCTGTACTCCACCTCCGGGTACTCCGCCGCCAGACGGTGCATGACGGCCCGCCACAGGCGGCTGGTGTCCAGTACGTTGGCTTTATCCACGCAGGTGAGTTTTTTGCGGCGCTTCATGGCTGTTTCAAAACCGATACGGCCAATGCGCTCGATTTCATGCTCGGCATAAGGCATGGTATCCACGGCTACCTTTTCGCCGTTTTCCTCGTAGGTCTTATGCTCGCCGAAGTAGACACCGCCGATGAGTTCCCGCACCACGATAAAATCAATGCCCTTTGCAACGATTTCAGCTTTCAGCGGGCTGGCTGTCGCCAGCTGGGGCCAGATCTTGGCCGGGCGGTTGTTGGCATACAGCCCCATACCGGCCCGCAGACGCAGCAGACCTTTCTCGGGCCGCTTATCTCCGGGCAGCCCCTCCCACTTGGGGCCGCCGATGGCGCCCAACAACACACTGTCCGACGCCTTGCATTTTTCCAGTTCCGAGGCCGGCAGAGGGTCCCCGAACTTGTCGATAGCCTCGCCGCCCATATAGGCGCGGGTATAGGTAAAAGTATGCCCGTGTTTGGCGGCAATTTTGTCCAGCACACGCACCGCCTGGGTAACGATCTCGGGGCTCGCACAATCCCCGTAGATCAAAGCAATGTTCTTGTTCATCTGTCTTTCTCTCCCTCTCGCGATACTTATTTCAGGCTGTTCATCAGGCCGCCCTTGGCGATGATGTTCTGGATAAAGGGCGGGAAAGGCGCGGCCTGGAAGGTCTGACCCGTGGTTTCATCGGTGATGACACCGGTATCAAAGTCGATGGCCACCACATCCCCTTCCGAAATGGCCTCGCTGGCCGCGGGGCATTCCAGAATGGGCAGGCCGATGTTGATGGCGTTGCGGTAGAAGATGCGGGCAAAACTCTTGGCAATGACGCAGCTGATGCCTGCCGCCTTGATGGCCAGGGGCGCGTGTTCCCGGGAGGAACCGCAGCCGAAGTTTTCGCCGCCCACCATGATGTCCCCGGCCTTCACCCGGGTAACAAAGGTCTTATCAATATCTTCCATGCAGTGGCTGGCCAGTTCCGCCGCGCTCTGGGTATTCAGGTAGCGGGCAGGGATAATCACGTCGGTGTCGATGTTGTCGCCGTATTTAAAAGCAGGTCCTTTGGCGTTCATGGTTCAAACCTCCCTCGGATCGGTGATGTAGCCGGTCAGCGCACTGGCAGCGGCGGTTGCCGGGCTGGCCAGGTAGACTTCGGAGTCCACGTGGCCCATGCGGCCCACAAAGTTGCGGTTGGTGGTGGAAACGCAACGCTCCCCTGCCGCCAGGATGCCCATATAGCCGCCCAGGCAGGGGCCGCAGGTGGGCGTGGACACGATGCAGCCTGCGTCGATAAACGCCTCGGCATAGCCGCGGAGGATGCATTCCTTATACACGGCCATGGTAGCGGGAATGATGATGCCCCGCACGCCCTTGGCGATGTGCTTGCCCTTGAGGATCTCGTAGGCGGCCTGCATATCCTCAATGCGGCCGTTGGTGCAGGAACCAATGACGATCTGGTCGATCTTGATGTCCTTGCCTTCCTTGGCGGGATGTGTATTTTCAGGCAGATGGGGGTAGCTGACCGTAGGTTCCAGGGCGTCCAGGTCGATGGTGACGGTACTTTCGTACTCAGCATCAGCATCGGCTTCGTACTTTACCCAGGGGCGCTGGCTGCGGCCCTTCAGGTAGGCTTCGCAGATCTCATCCACGGGGAAGATGCCGTTCTTGGCACCGGCTTCAATGGCCATGTTGCAGATGCAGAGGCGGTCCTCCATGGTCAGGCTCTTGACACCCTCGCCGGTAAATTCCAGGCTCTTGTACAGCGCACCGGAAACGCCGATCTTCCCAATCAGGTGCAGAATCACATCCTTGCCGGTAACAGGACGATGAAGGCTGCCGGTAAGCACCACCTTAATGGCAGCGGGCACCTTGAACCAGGCCACACCCTTGGCCATGCCGGCGGCCATATCCGTGGAGCCCACACCGGTGGAGAAAGCGCCTACCGCACCGTAGGTGCAGGTGTGGCTGTCGGCACCGATAATGCAGTCACCGGCGGTGACGATGCCCTTTTCGGGCAAGAGAGCGTGTTCAATGCCCATCTGACCCACATCATAGAAGTTCAGGATGTCGTATTTGTTGGCAAATTCCCGGCACTGTTTGGACTGGGTGGCGCTCTTGATGTCCTTGTTGGGCACAAAGTGATCCAGCACAATGTTCACGCGGGTTTTGTCAAACACCGAGTCAAACCCGGCTTTTTCAAATTCATTGATGGCTACGGGAGTAGTGATATCGTTGCCCAGCACGATGTCGAGCTTGGCGTTGATGAGCTGGCCCGCCTTGACGGTACTCTCACCGCAGTGGGCGGCCAGAATCTTCTGGGTCATGGTCATTCCCATGATGGCTGCTCCTTTCCGTTATAAAACCCTCTTATTTGTTGTTGATGGCGCTGACCAGTGCACGGATACCGGCCACGATGATGTCGGTATGGGTGCCACAGCCCCAGGTTTCCTCGCCGGAAGCCCATTTCAGGCCCACATAGGAACAGGCGCGGGAGTCGGTATCGGAGTCCAGTGCGTGTTCGCTGTAGTGTACCAGCGTAAAATGCATACCGGTCTGCTGCTCGATGGCGGTAGCCACAGCGTCCAGACGGCCGTTGCCGGTGGCCTGGCACGCAGTGGTTTTTCCGTTGACCGAAATTGTGATATTGGCAGTGATGGTATGATCGGAGTTCTGCACAAAGTGTGCTTCCGTAACATTGAAGGGATTGGTGTGGTTGAGATAGCTCTTCTCAAACACATAGAGCACTTCCTTGACGCCCAATTCGCGATGCTCGTGGTCGCTGACTTCCTTGACGCGGTAACCCAGATCCTCGCGCATTTTGGGCGGCGGGTTGTAGCCATAATTCTGCTGCAGCAGGAAACCGATGCCGCCTTTGCCGCTCTGGGAGTTGATACGGATGACATCTGCATCATAGGTGCGTCCGATATCATGGGGGTCGATGGGAATATACGGGCAGGTCCAGCGGTGATCCCCTTTTTCCTTGCGCCAGTTCATACCCTTGGCGATGGCATCCTGATGGCTGCCGCTGAACGCCGCAAAGACCAGGCTGCCTGCGTAGGGGGTACGCTCATAGACGTGCATCCGGGTGACCCGCTCATACACTTCGCAGATGGCGGGCATATCGCTGAAATCCAGGTGGGGGTCTACCCCGTGGCTGTACATATTCATAGCCAGGGTGATGGCGTCCACATTGCCGGTGCGCTCACCGTTGCCGAAGAGGCAGCACTCGATGCGCTGGGCCCCGGCCAGCACGGCCAGTTCCGCATCGGCCACACCGCAGCCCCGGTCGTTATGGGGATGGGTGGAAAGGATAACGCTATCACGATATTTCAGATGCTTGGAACACCATTCAATCTGGTTGGCGTAGATGTGCGGCATACTCATTTCCACCGTAACCGGCAGATTGATGATCATGGGACGGTCTGGCGTGGGCTGCATTACATCCAAAACGGCGTTGCAGACTTCTACAGCGTATTCCGGCTCGGTACCGGTAAAACTTTCGGGGCTGTATTCAAACAGGAAGTTGCCCTCGTATTCCTCGCTGAGCTGTTTTACCAGCTTGGCACCGTCCACAGCGATCTGCTTGATCTCTTCCTTGGACTTTTTGAAAACCTGCTCCCGCTGTGCCACGCTGGTGGAGTTATAGAAGTGGATGATAGCCCGGGGCGCACCCTTGACGGCCTCGAAGGTTTTGCGGATAATGTGGTCGCGGCACTGCGTCAATACCTGGACCGTCACATCGGAGGGGATGCGGTTTTCGTCGATCAGTTTGCGCAGGAACTCATATTCCGTTTCGCTGGCGGCGGGGAACCCCACCTCGATCTCCTTGAAGCCGATTTTGACAAGCATTTCGTAAAATTCCAGCTTTTCTTCCAGGCTCATGGGGACGATCAGGCTCTGGTTGCCGTCCCGCAGGTCCACACTGCACCAGGCCGGTGCCTCTTCGATATGGTCTTTCCGGGTCCATTCAAAGACGTGACCGGGTTCGACCGGCGGCGGATAGTACCCTACTGCATACTTGGTTGCGTCCATCATAAAAAATGCCTCCTTCAAGGTTTCGTGTGCCCCTGAAGGAGGTATAAAAAACCGTCCCTCAAAGGCGATTGCCTTTGAGAGACGGGAGCAAAATCAAATTGCTGTACCCGCGGTACCACTCTCATTGCCGCCACATGAAAAGGGCGGCCCCTCTGTACGATCGGCCCTGTAGGGCGAATCGCGCCTGCATGATAACGGTCAGGTTCCGTCCGCACCTACAGCCAAAAGGCCATCAACGCGGCTGCTCCGGGGCCAGTGACGCAAAACCTGCCGCACCGCCTTGCACCTACCGGCGGCTCTCTGGAGCGGGCTGGGAATTGCTTTCTCCCCATCACTGCATTTTTTCGATACGATTACTTTACCAGATTGAATCGCCGATGTCAACCGTCGTTTTGCACAATTTAGTCGCATCATTTTTGGCGGATTCAGGGCTTTTCCCGGTTGAAAAACCCTTTTTCCAGGTTATCACGCTTCATATTCCAACTTAAGGGACGATCCGTGTTCCACTTCCAGCTTGCGGGTGATGCCTTCCAGCGGCTCCGATGCCTGGGTCTTTTTGGTGTACTGCTCCCCGTTGGTGATCTGCGTATTCCACTGGGATTCCATTCCGGGAAGGGTTACTGCAACATAACCTGCGGGCGCCAGCAATTCCACCTGTTCTACCCGATACTTCCCGCTGTCCGAAACTTTTTCCAACCAGATATTCCCTTCCTCGGTGGATACGCTCAGCTGTTCGGTACAGAGCTGCCCGGACTGGACAGGTCCACTCGCCGTATAGGCAGAAATCTGCCGAATCTGCAAATTTCCCAGTTCAATAGCCCCCTGGGTATCAATGGACACTTCCAATTTATCGTAAGCATCTGCAGGCAGTGTAATGGTCATGTGGGTATCCGGGTCCTCGCTGTCGCAGAAAAGTGTATATCCGAAATCCACCGTTTGCCCATAACTTACGGTACCGGTACTGTCATTGCCGTACACTTCTATTTCAGCCTGTTCGCCGGTCCTGAAAGATACATTTCCGCAGGAAAGATTGACAAACAGCGTGCCTTTTCCGGAGGTATCCAGCGTACCACTGTAAATCACATTGCCTGCTTGTTGCTCCTCAGACACAGGCTCCGACATCGCCACCGCTTTCTCCTGATAGGAAGCGGTGCTGGATTCCGCAACCTCCAAGGCCATCGAGGCACTGCTGCCGCCATGATTTCCCAGTCCCAGCAACAGAACGCTGATCTGCACCACCAGTGCCAAAGCTACCAACAGCCAGAAAATCAACCATAACCGCTTTGCATAGGGTTTGCCGCTCCCTTCCGTCGCCCCTGTTCCCTTGGCTGGATACGTTTCCGGGTCCTCCACAGGCGGCGGTTCCGGGCCTGTGGGCGCTGTAACGGCAGGTTCCGGCTGAGGCGCGGGAGAAGAGTTGGCGGCATTTTCAGCTGCGGAAACCGGCGCGCTCTCCTCCGGTGCGGGTTCGATGCCCTCTTCTTCCAGGATCTTACGGGCCACATCTGCGGGGTCCCCCAGTTCCACTGCGGTTTTTTCCTCTTCCTCACTGCCAGCGGCATCGAAGTATTCCTCGTAATAGTTCAGCGCCTCCTGCCGTTCCTGAGCAGGCAGGGCGGCCAGTAATTCTTCCAGCCGGGCCAGATAGGCGTATTTCCTCATGACAGTTCCCCCTTAAACAGTTTGTTGATCTGGCTGGTGTAGGCATCCCATTCGGTGCGGAAAGCCTGCAGCCGCGCCTGGCCGGCCTCCGTTACCTGATAATAGCGGCGATTGCGTCCATTGTAGGCTTCATCCCGCACTGTCAGGCAGCCATCCTTCTGCAGGCGGCGCAATACCGGATACAATGTAGATTCCGATAAATCCAGCACCTGACGGACCTCCTGGGTGATTTTATAACCATAGGTTCCGTGTTCTTCCCGCGCAACCACTGCCAACACAATGGCGTCCAGCAATGCTGCGCCGGTATTGATCGCCATTTGTCGACCTCCTTTCCTGCTCTGTACGGCAATCGGAGTAGTTTCCTTATATACAGGCCCAGATATTGCTTCCTTTTGCGTTGCAAGAACTTGTTGCAACCAAGATGGAAAACGCTCCTGCTGTTATTGCCGACTTATACAGTTCTATATATTATATATCATATAATATTATATTTTTCAATAGGTGCTGCAGGATTTTTAGCCAGAAGCAAAAAGAAGCCCCCGCCCTGAGGGATGGGCGGGGGTTCCAAAGAAAGGAGGAGAAGAACACATGAAAAAATCAAGAGAATAACATTGATTGGGGCTTCGCAACCTTGGGGTGTTGCTTAGCTTGCAAATAAATTGTAACTGTTTTGTCATCAAATGTCAAGAGCGAATTGTTAACATTTTGTAATTTTTGAAGATGATCTTGTAACTTCCATTTCCGTGCTTCCTGAATCCCTCTCACTTTTTACAGGATGTTTTCCACTTGCTGCCTTCTTTCCGCACAGCCCGATTTATCGCACCTTTTTCTTGCTTCTTTTTTCAGGATCATTCCAAGTCCGGCCACACTTCCCGACCAGATCAAAAGGGGTTTTCCGTACTGCCTTTTCCCCTTTTCACTCTGAAACGAAGGTATTTTGCCAGCGCTTGAAGCCATACCGGAACCACAAGAGCCCGTATCCCCCTGATTCAGTTATTACAAAAATCCTGCTCCGATATCCCGGTCAAACACTCTTGTACCCCCTTTGTCCGACTTCCTTATATATAAAATATTTCCGGGAATCCTTATGTCAGCCCTCTTCCTGCATCCGCTGCAACTGTGTCATAAATTACAACACTACAGTCGCTTTTGTTAAAGGATTTTCAAAAAGAAATCCGTTTTTCTCCGGTTGTTATAGAATGCACAGTTTTTCTTTTTAACTGTGTTCTCCATAACAACATACGGATTTCGGTATTCGCTGCTTTTTATACAGAAAAAACACTCCACTGTTGTTATATCGCGCACAGTCTGTATTGTTTTGTGTGACTGTTGTTATCCATGACACAGTTACTTCTTCTATAGTTGTTATTCATGACACAGTTTTCAAAATATTTTTCTCAATTGTGTTCGAACAAAATACGTATTT
>DXBP01000007.1 GCA_019116445.1 Candidatus Gemmiger excrementigallinarum | reverse complement strand
TAGAAGAATCAAATCGACTTCGGTGGATTCACCGTTTCTTTTAGGAAGGTAGCAATTAAACAGGAACTTTTTATATCCAGGTAACTGCTGCAAGGAATCCCAAATCAGATATTCACCCTGAGAACCTTTATCAAACTGCATACTCCAAAAGCTTTTATGCGTTTGATCATAGTAATCAGTCTTTTTGTAACGAGATTTTGAAGCTACAAAAAAATCGTAGAGTGCGTAAATTGTAGCAGCAAATATGAGGCAAAAAATTAAAATAAAAAAGCAAAAAAACACCAATTCAGCTGACATCGAATCTATAATTTCTTTTTAATTGTATAAGTTTTGCAATCGTTACGCCGCCGCGGCGCTCTCATTCAAATCGTACAGCACCGCGGTGTCGTCGCCGTGGACCAGGGCAAAGGCCGCATAGCGGTGGGGCTGGGTGCCGCCCTGGGACAGGTACCAGTAGATGTCGTCGGGGCCGTAGGTGGCGGCTGCGGCGTCCACGGCCTGCAGGATGTTCTTGCCCATGATGAGCTGGTTGACGGTGCCCCACAGCATACTGCGGGAGTAGACGGCATAGACGTTGTTCACAAAGCCCACCACGGCCCGGGCTCCGGCGTCCAGCAGGGCGTTGGACATGGACAGGTCCAAAATGTTGTTGCCGCCGAAGAACTCACAGGTCTCGGAAAAGACCATGGTGCCGTTCAGCTGGCCGCCCCGGTAGGCCGCCGAGAAGAAGTCCGGCGTGATGCAGTAGTTGCCGTTCACCTTGATGACGCGGTGGGTCAAGAGGTCAAAGCCGTAGCGCAGGTCGTCCCAGAAGGAGGATTCCTCCCGCAGCAGCAGCACCGGAGAGGTGCGCACCTGCTTGAACAGCCAGCCGGTGGTGTAGGTGTAGTAAGCGCCGTGGGTGCTGATGATGCACAGGTCGTAGTCGTCCATGTGGCGCAGGTCGGCCACCGTGACGTCGGTGTCCAGGGTGGTGGAGAGGCCCCAGCCATTCCACGCCTCCTGCATGGTGAGGTAGTTGGGGTAGCGGGTGGAGTTGACGGTATCGTCAAAGGCGTAGTAGATGATGGCGTTGCCCAGAGGACGGACGTCGTTCTCGGCGTCCAGAGGGCCGGGCAGCCCTTCGGGCATCTCGAGGGGCAGGTCCACAAAGGGCTCGTCCTCCCAGTCGGTGAGCAGCACGCCGCCCAACACGCCGCAGTCGTAGGCAAAGGAGAGCATCCCGTTTTCCTCGTCGTACCGGATGGAGCCGGACTGCACCAGCCCCTCCCCGGCCAGCTGGTCCAGCTGGGCCTGAGCGGCGGCCTGCCGCTCCTCCAGGGACATGGCGGCGTAGCTGCCGCTGTCCAGAAGCTGGTCCAGCGCGGTGTCGGCCTGGGCCATCTCGGCGGCCTGGGCCTGGGTCAGTTCGGTCCCGGCGGGGGTGGCCTCGTTGGCGGCGAAAGCGGCGGGGCCGGCCAGCGTCAACCCAAGGGCAAACACACAAACGGCGCAGACGGTGCGCCGGAAAAGCTGTAAACGGTTCCGATCCATGGTTCTATCCTCCTCACGGGCGGCCGGCAGATCCGGCTCGCCTGTCCCCATTGTAGAGGCCGGCGGCGGCTTTGTCAAGAATCGGCGTTTCGTTTTACCTTCTTTTTGCAAACCTGTCACAGATTGGCCATATCCATCCGCTTGCGCCGTGGGATAAAGTGAGGTATAATGACTAAAATCACGTAAAGAGGGATTTTGGGAGAAAGGTGGTGCTTTTGTGCTCGAAACGGTTCGAGTATATGCGAAACGGACCGACAAGGTCTATCTGCTGCTGTGCCTGTTCAGCAGCGCCATGGCCGTGCTGATGCTGGCCTCCTGGGCGGCAGAACAGGGGGGCGGCTTTGCTGTGGACGAGATCACCGGCCAGATCACCGGCATCGGCGACTACCGCCGGGCGCTGGTCCAGGCGGCGGCCTCGGGGATGGGGGTGCTCATCGCCCTGGCTCTGTCCACGGTGGATTACCGCAGCCTGGTCAAGGTGTGGCCGTTCCATGTGGCGTTCACCTGGGGGCTGGTGCTGCCCACGCTGTTCATCCATAACCTGTCGCTGGGGCCGCTGACCATCGGCTACAACGCCGGCGACACCGACAACTATTCCTGGTACCGGCTGGGAGGGTTCACCTTCCAGCCCACCGAGCTGGCCAAGATCAGTTTTATCCTGACCTTTGCCATGCACCTGAACAACGTCCGCAGCCGGATCAACGAGCCCAAGGAGCTGGCCAAACTGCTGGTGCATCTCTTTGCGCCCATCCTGCTCATCCACATCCAGGGCGACGACGGCACGGCCATCATTTACGGCATCATCGGCTGCTGCATGATGTTCACCGCCGGGCTGAGCTGGAAGTATATCGTGGGGGCCCTGGCGGCGGGCATCGCGGCGGTGTCGGCGGCCTTTATGTTCCTGAGCGACAGCATTGGCAAGAGCTACCAGTGGTACCGCATCCTGGCGGTCATCGACCCCGAGAACGCCACCGGCTGGGCCCCCAGCGAGGACGTGTGGAAAAACATCGTCTACCAGCAGGACCGGGGCGAGGTGGCCCTGGGCGCGGGCGGCATTTTCGGCAACGGGATGTTCAGCGGGGAATACTACAGCGTCCCCAACGCCCACAACGACTTTATTTTCAGCTGGGTGGGCAACGCCCTGGGCTTTGTGGGCTGCATGGTGGTGCTGGGGGTGCTGCTCGCCCTGGTCGTCCGCACCTTTGCGGTGGGCGCCCGCAGCGAGGACCTGCTGGGCAGCTTCATCTGCGCGGGCGTGGGCGGCGCGCTGCTGGCCCAGATCGCCGTCAACGTAGGGATGAATCTGCGGCTCCTGCCGGTCATCGGCGTGACGCTGCCGTTTTATTCGGCGGGCGGCAGTTCGGTCCTGATGCTGTATATCTGTGTCGGCCTGGTCCTGTCGGTGCATATGCACAACAAGAAAAAGCTGTTCGGCTAAAAAGCAAAAACAAAAAGGCGTGCTGCGCAAGCACGTCTTTTTTGTTTGGCGTTATTTGGCGGCCGCAAAAGCTGCGGCTTCTTTCACCCAGCCCATCAGTTCATCGTCGATCTCCTCAAGGCCCGACACTACGATGTGGTGGGTCCAGCGGCCGGGGTAGGGTTCGGTCGCCACGGCGATGCGGGGGCTTTCCACCCTGCGGGCCAGGCCCACCGTCACCACTATGTAGCAGGGCGGCAGCTGGGCCTTTTTCCGCACCCGCACATAGGATACGCAGGCGAACAGGTGCTTGTTGTAAAAGGTGATCTGGCTTTTCTGCACCTTGATGCGCACGTCCGGGATCTCGGCGAGGATGCGCGTTTCCAGCGCCTCGTAGAGGGG
>DXBP01000062.1 GCA_019116445.1 Candidatus Gemmiger excrementigallinarum | reverse complement strand
TCCACAAGTTTCAGTTTTGTTCAATTTTCAAGGTCCTGCTTCGCTGTTCGCATCTCGCGTGACAGCCTATTTATTATATCTCAGAAGTTTTTGTTTGTCAAGAACTTTTTTGAGATTTTTTTGAAGTTTTTCTCGGAGCCAAGCTCCTCGAAAAGCCCTCAAAGGCTGTTGTTATGCGGTTTTCAGCGGCTTTCCGTGTCGCTCTCGCGCCGGACAGCTTGACTATAATACCACCGGAAAACCACTTTGTCAACACCTTTTTTCAGATTTTTTGACAAATTTCGGCCTCGTTTTTTGGCTATTCGGTATAGCGTACTTTTTGGTCTTTCACCCGCAAATCCGGGCGGTCAAGGTCCGTCAGGGGTGCTTTTTGCTATTATTTGCTATTATATAATGTATAGAGTTTTCTGTACAAAGGTTTTACTTGCGGTTTAGCCGCCAAGGGCTTATACTGGTAGGCAGAAGTAATTTACGGGTGGGCATGGCCATGATGAAGATTTACCGCACGAAGGATAAACTGCTGACGCGTGCAGATACAATGGAAGAAGGCAGCTGGGTTTGCCTGACGGCACCGACCGAGGCGGAAGTGCGCCAGGTAGCCGCCACGCTGGATATTGAGCCAAACGACCTGTTTGCCGCCACCGACCCCGAAGAGTCGGCGCGTATCAGTCTGGAAGACGGCTACACCGTTATCATCGTGGACATCCCCTATCAGGTACCCGGTTCCGGAGAAGGCATCTACTCCACCATCCCTATGGGCATCCTGCTGACACAGGAGTTGGTGGTCACCGTCTGTTCGGTGGACACGCCGGTGATCGAGGATTTTTCCACCTGCCGGGTAAAAGGGTTTTCCACCCGCAAAAAGATGCGGTTCGTCTATCAGCTGCTCTATCGGGCCGCCACCATGTACCAGCAGGAACTGCGGCTCATCGACCGCCGGCGGCAGGCATTGGAGAAAAATCTGTCCGGTGACCTGCGGGACAGTGACTTGGTGGAACTGCACGGGTTGGAATCCACCCTGGTCTACTTTGCCACCAGTCTGCGTGCCAACGCCACCGTACTGGACCGCCTGACCCGCTACAAGCGGCTGGAGCAATACCCCGACGACCGGGAATTGCTGGACGACGTTATCGTCGAGATCCGCCAGGCCATTGAGATGACCAGCATCTACCGGGACGATATCAAAGGTACCCGGGAACTGTTCAGCTCCATCCTGGACAACCGTTTGAACAACGCCATGAAATACCTGACCAGCATCACCCTTCTGATGGCTGTGCCCACGGTAGTCAGCGGCCTGTACGGCATGAACGTTTCCTCTGAGGGTATGCCCTTCGCCAGCAGCGAGGCCGGTTTCGGCATCGTTCTGGGACTGACGCTGGTGGTCTGTGTGATCACGGCGTGGTTCCTGCACAAAAAACACATGTTGTAACGCACATCCCCGTCCGGAAAAATCCGGGCGGGGGTTTTCTTTTAGGGGGGCGTGTGGTACAATATATAAATATGGGATTTTTCCCCATAGCACAAAAGAGAGGCAACCTGACAAAGGGAAAGGATAAACAACCATGTGTGGTTTTGTTGGTTTTACCGGGCTGCGCGAAGCGCGCGAGGCGATCCTGCACAAGATGGCGGACCGCATCATCCACCGCGGGCCCGATATGGAAGGGTATCACCTGAGCGGTGACACCCCCGCCACCGCCGTGGCGCTGGGCTTCCGCCGGCTGAGCATCATCGACCTGGCGGCGGGCCGTCAGCCGATGTACAACGAGGACGGTACCGTCGTCTGCGTTTTCAACGGCGAGATTTACAACTTCATGGACCTGCGCACCGAACTGCAGGCCAAGGGTCACATCTTCAAGACCCATTGCGACACCGAAGTCATCCTGCACGGCTACGAGGAGTACGGCAACAAGCTGGCGGCCATGCTGCGGGGTATGTTTGCCTTCGTGGTCTACGACACCAAGACCAACGTCATGTATGGTGCCCGGGACATCTTCGGCGTCAAGCCCTTCTACTACACCCAGACCGATGCGGGGGAACTGCTCTTCGGTTCCGAAATCAAGAGTCTGCTGGAGCATCCCGGCTTCCGCCGGGAGGTCAACGCCGAGGCCCTGCGCCCCTACCTGACCTTCCAGTACAGCGCCATGAACGAAACCTTCTTCAAGGGAACGTACAAGCTGCCGCCGGCCCATTGGTTTGAGTACAAGGACGGTAAAATGCACATGGAGCGCTACTGGGATGTGGACTTCCGCCACAAGACCGGCATGAGCTTTGAGGATTGTGCAGCCGAGATCGATGCCCGGGTGCGGGAGTCGGTAGCGGCCCACCGCATCAGCGACGTGAAGGTGGGTTCCTTCCTGTCCGGCGGCGTGGATTCCAGCTATATCACCGCCTGCCTGATGCCTGACGACACCTTCTCGGTAGGATTTGAAACCCCCGACGGCGGCCACAAGTTCGACGAAACCACCGAGGCCGCCGAGCTTTCCCAGAAGCTGGGCATCCACAACTACCGGGAGATGCTCACCAAGGAGCAGTGCCTGGATGCCTTTGCGGACATCCAGTATCACATGGACGAACCCCAGTCCAACCCGTCGTCGGTGCCGCTGTACTTCCTGTGCCAGCTGGCCCGCCGCCACGTGACGGTGGTTCTCTCGGGCGAGGGCGCCGACGAGATCTACGCCGGTTACGAGTGGTACGCCGACAACGCCATGATGCAGAAGTACAAGCATCTGCCCCTGGGGCTGCGGCATCTGGCCAGCGACGTAAGCCAGCGCCTGCCCTACTTCAAGGGTCACGACTTCATCATCAAGGGCAGCGGCCGTCCCGAGGACTGGTTCATCGGCCAGGCGCTGGTCTTTACCGAGAAGGAAGCCTACGACATCCTGAAGCCGAAATACCGGGTAGGTCCCACCGCCCGGGAGGTAGCCGCGCCCATCTACGACCGGGTGAAGGACCTGCCGGAACTGGAAAAAAAGCAGTACCTGGATCTGAACCTGTGGCTGCCCGGCGACATTCTGCTGAAGGCCGACAAGATGAGCATGGCTCATTCCCTGGAGCTGCGGGTGCCCTACCTGGACCGGGAAGTGCTGCGGGAGGCTTCCGCCTACCCCGTCAACTACAAGATCGCCGGGGACACCAAGGCCGTACTGCGGGCTGCCGCCAACAAGACGCTGCCCGACGCCTGGGCCAACCGCACCAAGAAAGGCTTCCCGGTGCCCATCGCCAAGTGGTTGGAGGACCCGGCGTTTTCCGCCAAGGTGCGTGCCCGGTTCGAGAGCGACGTGGCTGCCGAGTACTTCGACCAGGACAAGCTGGTGGCCATGCTGGCTGACCCGCGCCACGACCGCCGCAAGATCTGGACGGCCTACACCTTCCTGACCTGGCACGAACAGTTCTTTGAAAAGTGGGCGTAATTCCCACAGAGGAGATGCAATTTTTGCTATGAACACCGATCTGATCCCTGTATTTTTGGGTGCCGACCTGAACTGCTACAACTTTGCCCGGGCTTTCCATGAGGCTTACGGCGTGGAAAGCTACGCTTTCGGCCGCTATGCCATGGCCCCCACCAAATATTCCAAGATCATCCACTTCACCATCGTGCCGGACATCGACAACGAACCCACGATGCTGCAAGTCCTCCACGACTTTGCCAAGGAGCACGCCGGCAAGAAGCTGTATCTGTTCGGCTGCACCGATGACTACGCGGCCATGATCATCCGCCGCAAGGCCGAACTGCCGGAGTATATCGCCCCCGGCCCTGCCGCCGACCTGTACGGTCTGATCCAGAAAAAAGCGGAGTTCTACGAATTCTGCGACAAATTCAACATTCCCTACCCCACCACCAAGGTGCTCACCGCACCGGTGGAGGCTGACGAGTTGACCGAGGACAAGCTGGGCTTTGCCTACCCCATTATTGTAAAGCCTTCTTCCAGCGTAGCTTACTGGAAATTTCCCTTCGACGGCATGAAGAAAGTCTATACCGCCGCCGACCCCGCCGAGGCAGCGGCTATCGTCAAGCAGATCTACGCTTCCGGTTACCCGGACAAGATGATTCTGCAGAAGATGGTGCCGGGCGGTGACGATCACATGCGGGTGCTGACGGCTTTCTCGGACGAGAACGGCAAGGTCCGGGCCATGTGCCTGGGCCACACCATGGTGGAGGAGCACACCCCCCACGGGCTGGGCAACCATGCGGCCATCGTAACCGAGGACACCACCGCCCTGCCCCTGGTGGAGAACATCCGCCAGATGCTGGAAGCCTGCCATTACACAGGCTTCTCCAATTTCGACATCAAGTGTTCCGACGAGCCGGGGGATTTCCGGGTCTTTGAGATCAATCTGCGCCAGGGCCGCAGCAACTACTATGTGACGGCCTCCGGTATGAACATCGCCAAACTGGTGGTGGAAAAGTGGAACGACGGCGGCAGTGACTGCGTGCTGAACCGCAACGAGGTATTCTGGCACCACGTGCCCGCCCAGGTGGCCTTTACCTACACCGAGGACAAACAGCTGGTGGAAAAAGCCCGGGCGCTGAAAGCCCAGGGCAAGGAAGCCTGCTCCCTGCTTTACAAGCCCGACCTGTGGATGAATCCCATCCGCTACGCCTGTGTGCTGGAGCAGCTGCGCCGCCAGTTCAAGAAGTTCAAAACCTACTATCCGAAAGGCTGATCCTGCCATGAAACTGAACGAACTCGTTCGCCACATTGATCATACCGGCGCTTCGGAGGCCGAGATCAGCGCCATCACCTACGATTCCCGCAAGGCGGGACCGGGGGCACTGTTCGTCTGCCTGGTAGGTGCCTGGATGGACGGCCACACCTTTGCCCGCAGCGCCTACGACCAGGGCTGCCGGGCCTTCCTGGTGGAGCACACGCTGGACTTGCCCGCAGACGCTGCCCAGATCGTCACCGCCGACACCCGCGCGGCGCTGGCCGTCATCGGCGCGGACTTTTACGGCAACCCCGCCGACGAGCTGCATATCATCGGCATCACCGGCACCAAGGGCAAAACCACCACGGCACTTCTCACCGCCGCCATCCTGACCGAAGCGGGGCTTTCCTGCGCCTACATCGGCTCCAACGGTGTGAACATTGCCGGGACCCATGAAGCCACCGCCAACACCACCCCGGAAAGTCTGGAACTGCACCGGCTGTTCCGCAAGATGCTGGACGCCGGGGTGCACCATGTGGTGCTGGAAGTGAGCAGCCAGGCCCTGCGCCACCACCGGGTGGACGGCATCCCCTTTGAGGTGGTGGCCTTCACCAATCTGTCGGAGGACCACATCGGCCCCGGGGAACACCCGGATTTCGAGGACTACAAGGCCGCCAAGCGCCGCCTGTTTGCCGAGTACAACGCCCGGGTCATGGTCTACAACACCGACGATGCCACCAGCGACTATATGCGGGCAGGCTTTGCCGGGCAGCAGGTCAGCTTCGGCATCGACTACGCTGCCGACTACCGGGCCTTGGACCTGACCCAGTACCGCAGCGAAACAGCTTTGGGCATCGACTTCACCTGCCAGCACGAGGGCAGCGCCACCCCGGTGCGGGTCATGTCCCCCGGCGCCTTCAGTGCTTCGGACGCGCTGTGCGCCATCGCCCTCTGCGGGGCCTTTGGGGTAAGTCCCGCCCAGGCCGCCCAAACACTGGCCCACACCCCGGTGCAGGGCCGCTTTGAGGTAGTGGAAGGCCTGCCGGGCCGCACCTTTATCGTGGACTACAGCCACAACGGGCTGTCCCTGACCAGCGCCCTGAAAACCCTGCGGGCCTACCAGCCCCACCGTCTGATCTGCGTGTTCGGTTCGGTGGGCGGGCGCACCCAGGTGCGCCGCCGGGAACTGGCCGAAGCCTCCAGCGCCTGGGCGGATTACAGCATCCTGACCAGCGACAATCCCGACTTCGAGGACCCCATGGCGATCCTGCGGGACATTGACGCCTACATGGCCCCCGATGCCCAGTATACCCTGATCCCCGACCGGGCCGAGGCCATCCGCGCAGCGGTGAATATGGCCGAAGAGGGCGACATCGTTCTGTTTGCGGGCAAAGGCCACGAGGACTACCAGCTCGTTGAGGGCAAAAAGGTTCCTTTTGTGGAACGGGAACTCATTCAGCAAGCCTGCCGCGCCCGCCAGGCGTAACAACACAAAACAAAATCCCTGCCGGGACTTTCCCGGCAGGGATTTTTTGCTTGATACAGGTTACTGGGTGCTGCTGCCCAGCGTGACGGCGAGGGTCAGGATCTTGCCTTCCCGCTCCACCTGCAGGTTGACGGTGTCCCCCACGTTCTTATCGGCCAGATAGCTCTTGACGCTGTTGGAGGAACTGACCGCCGTATCGTCCACGGCGATGATGCGGTCACCCGCCTGGACACCGGCCGCTTCGGCACCGCTGCCCGCGGTGACTTCCACCACATAAACGCCGGTGGCGCTGACGCCCAGCTGCTGGGCGGTGGCGGCATCGCTTACGTCATAGATCTTGACGCCCAGGGCCGGACGGGCCACGGCGCCGTTCTCGATCAGCTGCTGTGCAATATCCATAGCCGTATTGATGGGGATGGCAAAGCCGATGCCCTCGGCTTCAGAATAGCTGCTCTTGGCATTGACGATGCCGATGAGTTCGCCGTTGGCATTGAACAGACCACCGCCGGAGTTGCCCGGGCTGATGGAGGCATCGGTCTGCAGCAGGGTCATGTCGTTATCTTCCACGGTAACTTCACGGTTCAGGGCGCTGATGATACCGTCGGTCACACTGTTGGACAGGGTCCCCAGGGGGTTGCCCACCGCCACAACGGTTTCACCCACGGCCAGGGCGTCGCTGTTGCCGATGACCGCCGGGGTCAGGCCGGTGGCTTCGATCTTGATGACCGCAATGTCGGAGGTGGAGTCCGAACCCACGATGGTGGCGTCATAGGTTTCGCCGCCATCCAGCTGGACTTTAACGCTGGTAGCACCGCTGACCACGTGAGCGCAGGTCAGGATATAACCATCCTGGCTGATGATGACGCCGGAACCGGCGCCGCTCTGCACGTAGTAGCCGCCGAACCAGGTCTGGGAACCGCTCATCTGCTCGGTGGTAATGGCCACCACGCTGGGCGACACCACCGAAGCGATCTGCTGCACACTCATGGCCGTACCATCGGTGCTGTTGGCGTTGGTGGCGTCCGAAGTTTCCCGCTGTACCTGCTGCAGCACCACCTGGCTGCCGGTCAGGCCGGTACGGCTGGCCACGATGGCCCCGCCGAAACCGCTGCCGAAGCCCAGCACCACAACGCCCAAACCGGCCAGTACCCGCAGCAGCACCGGATGGCGCTTCTTGGGTTTCTGGGGGGGCTGCTGGGGCGCGCTGGCGTAGCTGTAGCCATTGTAGCCGCCGTTGCCGCCATTGCCGCTGCCGCCGCTGAAGCTGCTGGTATAGCCGTTGCTGCCGGTGGTACCGGTGCCGGTATAGCTGCTCTGCTGGGGCGTGGGGTTCGGGGTGGAGTAATCGATCTTGGCCGTGTTGGCGGTGTTCATGCCGCTGCTGCCCACGTTGGGATAGCTGCTCTGTTCAGGCTGGCTGTTCTGGGGATTGGTATTGTTGGTATGGTCTGCCGGGGGGTTGCCCTGGGGGGCACCCTCGCCCGTTGTATGATTGTAAAGACCGGAGTAATCAAACTCGTTGCTCATACGGGTCCTTCCTTTCGATTTCTTTTAAGAGGGGTCTTTCGCCTTCTCTGGTAAAGAGTATACCCGGGAATTGTGAAATAGGTTTCGTTTGTGGGTGAAAAGAATGTGAAAAGCCGGGCTATTTTGGCCTGTTTTGCCCTCTATTTCACATATTTTATCATTTTTGCACCTACTTGACAATGCCCTCCGGGACTTGTATCCTTTTGAGAGAAAGGGGTGCCTGAACAATGGAGATCCGCCGCGAAGGCCCGGTATATACGTTATATAAAGAGAAGGCGCCCATCGGCACGGCGCGGCTGGAACAGGACGCCGTGTGGGTGGAGATCGACCCTGCCTGGCGGCGCCGGGGCTACGGCAGTTACCTGTTAAAAGAACTGCTGCGGCAAAACGGCGGCCTGGACCCCAAAACCGAAACCCAATTCACCGCTCCGCTGCCCGGGGACGATGCCGCCCGGGCACTGGCCGCCAAGTTTGATTTTGTGCCCGCCGGGGACCATCTGCTCCGACGGCGGGTGCCCGATCTGTCCGCTGTGGGGCTTTGCCACGAGTTTCTGGCAGCGCACCTGCTGCCGGGCGGTTTCTATGTGGACGCCACCTGCGGCAACGGCCACGATACGGAATTCCTCTGCCGGCTGGCAGGCCCGCAGGGCAAGGTACTGGCCCTGGACATCCAGCCCCGGGCAGTGGAAGCTACCAACGCCCGGCTGGCCGCCGCCGGGCTGGACGGTATCGGCCGGGCCGTGGTGCAGGACCATGCCCGGCTCGGCGAACAGGTCGCGCCCGGCACTGCCGACTGTGTGCTCTTCAACTTCGGGTGGCTGCCGGGAGCCGACCACGAGGTGCACTCCACGGCGGCGGGCAGCATCCCGGCGCTGCAGGCGGCACTGACGGCCCTCAAACCCCGGGGCGTGCTGGCGGCCGTGCTTTACAGCGGGCAGGTCATCGGTGACAGTGAAAAACAGGCTGCACTGGCCTTTTTCCGCTCGCTGCCGCTGACGAAATACACGGTACTGGTGTGTGAATTTGCCAACTGGGCCGACACCGCCCCCCTGCCCTGTTTTATCCTGAAAAAATAACCGGAAGGAGGTCCCGCCCCGTGGAGGAGCAGCAGTTTTTCGAGCAGCATCTGGCGTCCTTTAATCCCCAGCAGCAGGCGGCGGTGACCGCCGTGGACGGTCCGGTACTGCTGCTGGCCGTGCCGGGCAGCGGCAAAACGACGGTGCTGGTAACGCGGCTGGGCTACATGGTCCAGTGCCGGGGCATCCCGCCGGAATCCATTTTGACCATGACCTACACCGTGGCCGCCACCCGGGAGATGCGCAACCGGTTTGCGGCACGGTTCGGGGCGGCGTTGGCCGACCGGATGCAGTTCCGCACCATCAACGGGGTGGCGGCCAAGGTGCTGCAATACTACAGCTACCGCTACAACCGGCAGCAGCCCGAGCTGATGACCAACGAGGGGGAACTGACCCGGATGCTGACCTGGCTCTACCAGCAGGTGAGCGACGATTACCCCACCGAAAGCACACTGAAAGAACTGCGCACAGCCATCACCTACATCAAGAACATGGCCCTGGACGAGGAGGGCATGGCGGCCCTGGAAACCGATCTGCCCGATCTGCCCCGGCTGTACCGCAGCTACCAGGCGGAACTGAAACGCCGGGGCTGGATGGATTACGACGACCAGATGGTGTTTGCCTTGCAGATTCTGCGGGCTGTCCCGGCGGTGCTGGCCCATTTCCAGGACCAGTACCGCTACCTCTGCGTGGACGAATCCCAGGACACCTCCAAGATCCAGCACGAGATCATTGCCCTGCTGGCCGGGCGTTCCCGCAATCTGTTCATGGTGGGGGACGAGGACCAGAGCATCTACGGCTTCCGGGCGGCCTATCCCCAGGCGCTGATGGAATTTGAGAAGGTCTGGCCCGCCGCCCGGGTACTGCTGATGGAGCGCAACTACCGTTCCGGCAGCGAGATCGTGGATGCCGCCAACCACTTTGTGGCCCACAACCGGTACCGGCGGCCCAAGGTCATGCAGGCCACCTGCGGCGACCAGGGCCCGCTGCAGATCGTGCCCATCCGCCAGCGGGAGGACCAGTTCACCTGGCTGTTTGACCGGGTGCAGCAGGGCGAGCGGCTGGCGGTGCTCTTCCGCAACAACGAGAGCGCGCTGCCCCTCATCGACCTGTGCGAACGTCACAGTCTGGCCTACTGCTTCCCGCGCAGTGAGCTGACCTTTTTTACCGACAAAATCGTGCTGGATGTGGCGGACTTTTTCCACTTTGCCCGCCACCCCGGAGACCGGACGCTGTTTATGCGGCTGTACTACAAATTCGGTCTGCCGATCTCCCGGCGGCTGGCAGAGGCCGCCTGTGCCGAGAGTATCCGCACCGGCCGCCCCATTCCCGAAGCGCTGCTGCGCAACCCCGACCTGAGCCGCCGGGTGCAGACCGGCATGAAGGATGCCTGGTGGGCGCTGAAGCGTCTGCCGCAGCAAACCGCGGCCGAAGCGCTGGAAACCCTGCGGGACAGTGTGGGGTACGGGGCCTATCTGGAGCAAAAAAAGATGGACAGCGGCAAACTGTCCATTCTGGGGTTGCTGGCAGAGCAGGAACCCACCCCCGAACGCCTGCTGGAACGGCTGGCGGAACTGCGGGCGCTGCTGGCGGAACACACAGACCCCGAAAAAGCCCCGCTGACCCTGTCCACCATCCATTCCAGCAAGGGGCTGGAATACGACAGCGTGGTGCTGCTGGATGCGTTTGACGGCATCCTGCCCGCCCAGCTGGAAATCTGCTGCCGCACGGCGGAAGACACCCGCCGGTATGAGGAGGACCGCCGGCTCTACTATGTAGCCATGACCCGGGCCAGGAACCGCCTGGTGCTGTTCGACTGCCCGGCCATGCCGTCGGTATTCACCCAGGAGGTGCTGTTCAACCTGCCGGAAGCCCGGGCCCGCCGGGAGCAGGAGGCCGCCCGGACCGCCCGCCTGCGGGACAAGGTGAGCCAGATTTTTGCCCCGTCGGCCACCGTCCCCGCCCCCAAACTGCCGCCGGTGGATCTGGGGGAACTTTCCCGGGTGGGGGCTGCGGTGGAGCATGCGGTGTTCGGCCGGGGTACCGTGACCGACGTCAACGGCCGTTTTTTGACCATCCGCTTTGCCGACGGCAAGGAGCGCCGCCTGGACGGCCCCACCGTGGCTGAGCATCACCTGCTGCAGCCGGTGAAATAAAAGCCCCCCGTGGCACAAAAAATGCCCGCTGTTTTCAGACAGCGGGTGTTTTCTTTTACAGGAACATCACAAGGATCTTGTCCCCCGATTCATAGCAGGCATAACGGGAATTCTGCAGCAGCAGATGTTCGTCGGTGCAGGCGGCGGTGTCCTCATCGGTCAAACCCACAATTTCCAGGTCATACTGCAGGTAGTGGTAGACCCATGCCCCGCCCAGCCAGGTGTTGTTGGTAAAACAGGGCTGGATCAGTTCCCCCAGGAATGGGTACTGCGCACAGATCATCTGCACTTCCCGCGGACGGGGCGCCGTGCCCACAAAGCTCAACTGGCTGTAGTTGCCCGCACCGTTGATACTCTCACAGTCGTGGGCGATCTGGGTCACCAGATAAGTTTCGTAGTTCTTCTGGCTTTTCAGGGCGCTGCCGTAGGCATACATACAGCAGGTCTGGCAGAACAGGCAGACCCCCAGCAGTACCCCGGCCACCGCCCGGCGGCGGGGCAGTGCCCGCAGCCACAGCAGGCCGATAAACAGCATCGTACCGCCGAAAGCCAGGAACATCCGGGCCGAACATTCCATATTCTGCAAAGCGACCAGCGGCAGATAACTGGCCAGCAGCATACCAAAAGGCGCCCCCGCCAGCACAATGCTGCCCAGCACCTTGCGCACCGGGCGGGCCGTGCTGGTGCGCCAGAACTGCCACAACACGGCCAGGACCGCCCCCACCACCGTGACAGCCAGCACCACCCGGTAGAGCATAGGTGCCATGCGCAGCCGCTCCCGGACATAGTACGCGGCGCTGAGGATGTTCGTCATGATCGTTGTCAGCGTGCCGGAGCCGCCCACCGTGCGGGAGGCTTCCCGCCGCCAGCCTTCGCTGTCCACAAAACGGGGCGCCACCGCCGCCAGATAGACCAGCGCTCCCACGGCTACACCGCCCAGGCGCCAGACCTCCGGCCAGAAGTCCCCCAGGCGCTCTCCCAGCGGTCCCCCGCTGCCCAGCCAGTCCACCAGCCAGAACACGAACCAGATGCCGGCCAGCACCAGGAACATCCCCGACGCTGGCTGGTAAAGACCCATGACCAGCAGCGCAGCCACCGCCCCGGCCAGGGCCAGCCGCGGCCCGCCAAGGGTCCGGGGCAGCGCGTAGAGCACAAAACACAGGGCCAGCGCCAGCAGCATGGTCAGGCAGTCGAATTTGTAGGAGAGGTTCGCCATGGCAAAGGGATGCACCAGCACAAAGCCCAGGGCCAGGGTGGCCAGCCTGCTTTCCCGCAGGGCGGGGAACGCCTGCCGGGCATAGAGCGTCAGGGCGTAGGCCAGGGCAGCCAGGCCCAGCAGCATGGGCAGCGGCGAAAGGTCCACCACGGTGGTGCCGCCCCCGGCCAGCAGTTCCATCAGCCACTCGGTCAGAGGTCGGCCATCCCCCGCCCAGCCCGTAGCGCCGTAAAGAGAGCGGGCCAGATCATCCTGATAATACCGGTCTGCCAGCAGAATGGGCAGCACATACACAAGGCCGCCCGCCGCCAGCAGGCCAAACCGCCGCCCCTCGGGCGGGGCCAGTTTCCACCAATTCATCGGAGTTCCTCCTTTTGGGCAGGTTGCCGCCTGCCCCACATCCGGCCGAAAGCGCGCCGCAAGCGCCCGGATTCGACCATTTTTGCAGTCTATTTTCAGTATATCACAGGCGGTGCCGGGCCGCAATGGTGCCGCAGGACAAAACAAAAGCCCCGCTCTGCAGCGTGCAGGGCGGGGCTGTATGGGTTTTCAGATGCTCGTCAGGCGACGGGGTTCAGCTTACAGCTGGGGACCGGCGGCAACCAGAGCCTTGCCGGCTTCGTTGCTCTCGTACTTGACGAAGTTCTTCTGGAAGCGGGAAGCCAGGTCCTTGGCCTTCTCATCCCACTGGGCGGCATCGGTGTAGGTGTCGCGAGGATCGAGGATCTTCGGATCAACGCCGGGCAGCTCGGTGGGCACTTCAAAGTTGAAGTAGGGGATGGTCTTGGTGGGCGCGGTCTTGATGGAGCCGTCCAGGATGGCGTCGATGATGCCGCGGGTATCCTTGATGGAGATGCGCTTGCCGGTGCCGTTCCAGCCGGTGTTGAC
>DXBP01000006.1 GCA_019116445.1 Candidatus Gemmiger excrementigallinarum | reverse complement strand
GCAGCGTGGGTAGTCCACCACCTGTTTAATTTGTAATTGATAGGTTGGCATGGCTTTCTCCTTTTTATATATAAGGTATGAAATTGAGTTCGCCAACGAAAAAACCGTTGACTTGAATATCTTTGAGGCTTATGCTATACTTGTTTCTGTATGAATCCGCAAGATAATCCTGCGCGGGACTCATACAGGCTTTACTGCAAATGGGGCAATTTTACAATGGCGTCTTTGAAAACAATGTAGCCATTTACTGTGCCAATTTGAAGCCGATATTGAGCCGATTTCGTGCCAATACAACTTTCCACAACTTTTTTACAACTTTTGCCCCGAACCAGACGGCACAGGAGGACACACTATGGAATCCAAAAAGTTAGAAAAACCTCGTAAAAATGGCACTTTTTCAACCGTACGGGGCGTGATGAACCCACATGAAGAGGACAGCGGGGTGTTCCCCACGATGAAGCCCATCGACTGAAGAAATTGAATCAAAATCTTTTGTCTTCGTGATTGGCTGTCGGATACTGGACAGCACCATAAGACTTATCGGAAAGCGAGCCCATACATTTCGGAATGGAAGTGTATGGGCTCGTTTGTTGTATGCGATGAGAAAAAGCAGCGATGGGGAATAAGGAAAATACCGCGTGAACAAATTTACAAAATGCAATGTGGGAGGAAACATGATTCGACTGATTGATGTGAATCCGGAGAATTGGCGTTTGAGATTGAATGTGGCAAAAGCACAGGAAAAATATGTGGCAGATAAAACTGTGATTATGGCAAGGGCGTATGCCTACCGGAGCCGTCGAAGCCGTGCTTTTTTCATCTATGATGAGGAAATTCCAATCGGTATGGGATTGTATTATGATTGCCCGGAACGGGTAAGCTATGATATAAGCCAAATCTTTATTGACGAACGCTATCAGGGGCGCGGTTATGGAAAGGCTGCTATGCAGCTGCTGCTGGATGAAATGAAGCTGGACGGGAAGTATAAGAAAGTGATGCTGTGCTATATTGCGGGAAATGACATTGCCCAAAATATGTATAAGCAGCTGGGATTTGTGGAAATTGGTCGTGATGAAGATGAGATTATCATGGAAATGACGTTACCGGACGATAAATTTGAATCAAATCTGTGGTCTGTATTGTAAAAAAGTGTTACGTTGCGGGAAAACTGCCGCAGCAATCCCGGACAACAATAAAAAGAACCGACTCTACCTTTCAGCAGAGTCGGCTCCTTTTTGTAAACGGATTCAAAAATAGGTTATGCCACCACGGCGCCCAGGGCAGAAACACCCGCCAAGCTCAGTGCACCCATGATGCAGCCGGCCAGCAGTACGCCGCCCATGCAGGCAAGTACACTGGATTTGAAATCCATATCCAGCAGGCTGGCGGCCAGGGTGCCGGTCCAGGCGCCGGTGCCCGGCAGCGGGATGCCTACGAAGAGCAGCAGTGCCCAAGGCAGACCACGTCCGGCTTTTTCTTTCAGCTTTTCGCCGCCTTTGTGGCCCTTCTTCAGGCAGAAAGTGAAGAACTTACCGATGACCGGTTTGTCAGCCCCCCATTCCAGCACTTTGCGGGCGAAGAAGAAAATAAAGGGAACGGGCAGCATGTTGCCGATGATGGCGATGATGTAAACGCTCCACAGGGGCAGACCCAAGCCTACACCTACCGGAATGGCACCACGCAGCTCGAGCAGCGGTACCATCGAGATAAAGAAAACGTACAGATAATTTGTCAGCATCTTGAAACCTCACAGTGTCTATTCTTGTTTATACAGAACAGGCTCTATTATACAGGATAACTATGGATTTGGCAAGCAAAAAACAACGGTGCTTCATAAGTTGTTTTTGGTGGCCCTGCCCAAAAACAGGGCCGGGCCTTGCGTTTTGTGGCAGGTATGGTATCATTATACAATACGGTTTTATGCCGTTTCTCCAATTTCAGGCGGAACGCCGCCGGAAGGGAAGGACCCGTTTGACCAAAAAGACTAAACAACGCGTCTGGTGGGCAGTATCGCTGCTGGCGCTGCTCGTTTTTGCCGTGGCCATGGCCTGGCTGCATTACCAGCAACTCTGTTCACCGGGGGGTGGCAATGACCCCTATACTTCCGACCTGGGCCAGCACCTGGCCTTTGCGCAGAAGGGCATGGTCTATTCTACCACCTCGCTGCTGATCGGCCCCGCCTATGCGCTGGGCGGCCGCTGGGGAATTGCGATACTGCTGGCCCTGTTCCATCTGGCAGCCATTGCAGTGTTCGCCAGGGGCCTGCGCCCGGCATTGTCCCAATGTCCTGCGCCCGTCCGTCTGTTGATCAGCCTGGTGGTAAACTTTGCCCAGGCAGTTTGGATGCCCCGTGGCGGGTATTGGTATCAGGGCACCATAATCGGCACGGTGTACCACAACACCACTTACATTATGCTGGCACCTTTTGCTTTGCTGGCGGTGCTTTCATTTTACCGGGCCTGGCACAGCATGAGCGGCAAACTGGACCTTCGTGCCTGGCTTGTATATACTGTGCTGCTCACACTGGCTACCAGCTTCAAAGCCAGCCTGGTTTTTGCCTTTGCTCCTGCGTTGTTGCTGCTGTTGATCGCGGATCTGATCCGCACTCGTGGGGAGAACTTCCGGCAGGAATTCATCATGGGCTGCAGTGTACTGCCCAGCATCGGGCTGTGCCTGATCCAGGCCAACGTGCTGTTTGCAGATGCAGGCAGTGGCATGAATCTGATTTTCCTGGTGGATTTTGACCGCCACAGGATGTTGTGGGGCCCCTTCAACGAAGCGGCGGTACTTGGGCTGCTGCGTTCCTTGGTGTTCGTGGCTGCGGTGGGAATCCTGCTGGGGCGCCGTGCCTGGAAAACCTTCCGCTACCGGTTTAGTTTGCTGCTGTTCGGTGTGGCTATGGCAGAAGCGCTGCTGCTGGTGGAAAATGGCGAGCGTCTGTATCACGCAAATTTGTGGTGGGGACCGTTCATCTGCTTCTGGGTGTTCCTGCTGGAGTCGGTCAGCGTCTGGCTGCGTGCCTGTGCGGACTGGAAAAGCGGTCTGCGGGACGGTTATCTTGGCAGCAGAATCGCAGTGTGCGGTGCAGCGCTGGTATGGCATATCATCAGCGGCATCTGTTTTCTGGTGCTGCTCATGGAGGGAAAATCTTACAATATTCCCATCCAGACCTATCACTTCCTGTTTTTCTGAAATATGGCTTCGGGCGGCACTCTCCGGCAGGGGAGGGCCGTCCTTTTGTTTTGCCGCTTGACAGAAAACGCAAAACGTGGTAAGGTAGCTTTGCGGAGGTTAGAGAAAACTAACTTCGATTCAGACCGGGGAGGAGGGAGGAAAAACAGCCGGGAAGAGGGGGATAAAATTGTTGCAGAAACAACATACAATCCCCCTGACGACCTGTATGCTATGGGAAGAAGAGAAAAGAAAAATCATGAAATTTTTCTCTTGCGTTTTTTTGCAGATATGGTATCATAATATCTGCGTGAACACCACATATGGAATATAACCATTGAGAAGGAGTACGTTATGACAGATTTCAAGCAGTGGGAAGGCTTTGAAGGCCGTATCTGGAAGGAAGAAGTCAACACCCGTGACTTCATCCAGAAGAACTATAAGCCTTATGCCGGCGACGAGAGCTTCCTCGCCGGTCCGACCGAAGCCACCAACAAGCTGTGGGGCGCTTTGCAGGTCCTGCAGAAGGAAGAACGCGCCAAGGGCGGCGTTCTGGATATGGAAACCGAAGTTGTTTCTGGCCTGACCGCCTATGGTCCCGGCTACATTGACCCCGAACTCAAGGATCTGGAGAAGGTCGTGGGTCTGCAGACTGATAAGCCCCTCAAGCGTGCCTTTATGCCCTACGGCGGCATCAAGATGGCGGAGCAGGCCTGCACCACCTACGGTTACACGCCCAGCCCCAAGCTGCACGAGATCTTTACCCAATACACCCGCACTCATAACCAGGCGGTGTTTGATGCCTACACTCCGGAAATGAAGAAGGCCCGTCACAGCCACATCGTTACCGGTCTGCCCGATACCTATGGCCGTGGCCGCATCGTGGGCGACTACCGCCGCGTGGCGCTGTACGGCATCGACTTCCTGATCCGGGAAAAGCAGAATGACTTCGCCAACTGCGGCGATGGCACGATGCTGGACGACGTGATCCGTCAGCGCGAGGAGATCGCCCTGCAGATCAACGCTCTGAAGGGTATGAAAGAGATGGCCGCTTCCTACGGCTATGACATCTCTCAGCCTGCTTCCAACGCCAAAGAGGCTGTCCAGTGGCTGTACTTCGGCTACCTGGCTGCCATCAAGACTCAGAACGGTGCCGCCATGAGCGTGGGCCGTGTTTCCACCTTCCTGGACATCTACATCCAGCGTGACCTGGAGCGCGGCATCCTCACCGAGAGCGAGGCCCAGGAACTCATCGACCACCTGGTCATGAAGTCCCGCATGGTCAAGTTTGCCCGCATCCCCAGCTACAACCAGCTGTTCAGCGGCGACCCCGTGTGGGCCACCCTGGAAGTGGCCGGCATCGGCATGGACGGCCGTTCCATGGTCACCAAGACCGACTTCCGCTTCCTGCACACGCTGGAAAATATGGGCCCTGCCCCGGAACCCAACATCACCGTGCTGTATTCTTCGGCTCTGCCCAAGACCTTCAAGGACTACGCCGCCCGTATCTCCGTCAAGACCTCCTCGGTGCAGTATGAGAACGACGACGTCATGAAGCCGGTTTGGGGTGATGACTACTCCATCTGCTGCTGCGTGTCTGCCACCCAGACCGGCAAGGAGATGCAGTTCTTCGGCGCCCGTGCTAACCTGGCCAAGTGCCTGCTGTACGCCATCAACGGCGGTGTGGACGAGAAGCTGGGCGAGCAGGTGGGCCCCGCCTATGCCCCCATCACCAGCGAATATCTGGATTACAACGAGGTCATGCAGAAGTATGACGTGATGATGGACTGGCTGGCCGGTCTGTACGTCAATATTCTGAACCTCATCCAGTATATGCACGACAAGTACTACTACGAGGCTGCCGAGATGGCTCTCATCGACACCGATGTGCGCCGCACCTTTGCCACCGGCATTGCGGGCTTCAGCCATGTGGTGGACTCCCTCAGCGCCATCAAGTACGCCAAGGTCAAGTGCATCCGCAACGAGCAGGGCCTTGTCACCGATTACGAGGTGGAGGGCGACTTCCCCAAGTACGGCAACGACGATGACCGCGCCGATGAGATTGCGGTGAACCTGCTGCGCAGCTTCCTGGAGAAGATCAAGCGCCGCCACACCTACCGCAACTCTGAGCCCACCACCTCCATCCTGACCATCACCTCCAACGTAGTGTACGGCAAGGCCACCGGTGCCATGCCCGACGGCCGCAAGGCGTATACGCCTTTTGCCCCGGGCGGCAACCCCAGCTACGGTGCCGAAACCCACGGCCTGCTGGCTTCGCTGAACTCGGTGGCCAAGCTGCCCTATCACTGGGCGCTGGACGGCATCTCCAACACCCAGACCATCAGCCCCGACGCGCTGGGCCATGGTGAGCAGGAACGTGTGGAGAACCTGGTTCAGGTCATGGACGGCTACTTTGATCAGGGCGCCCATCACCTCAACGTCAACGTCTTTGGCAAAGAGAAGCTGATCGACGCCATGGAGCACCCCGAGAAGGAAGAGTACGCCAACTTCACCATCCGTGTTTCCGGCTACGCGGTCAAGTTCATCGACCTGACCCGCGAGCAGCAGCTGGATGTTATCGCCCGTACCTGCCACAAGGTGCTGTAATCAGCTGACCTGATTTTTCCAAGATCCGCGGCTGCCCTGTGTGGCCGCGGATTTTTGTATATCGTCATTAAGGAGCTACCCACTATGTCACAACAGGAAATCATGGGCTATGTCCATTCCGTCGAAACCTTCGGCCTGGTCGATGGACCGGGCGTACGGTATATCATTTTTTTGCAGGGCTGTGCTATGCGCTGCCAGTACTGCCACAACCCCGAAACCTGGGCCTTCACCAAGGATACCGCCAAAACGCCGAAAGAGGCTTTTGACGCGGCTTGCCGCTATCGGAATTACTGGCGCAACAACGGCGGGTTGACCATCAGTGGCGGCGAACCGCTGCTGCAGATGGACTTTGTCAGCGAGGTGTTCCGCCTGGCGCAGGAAAAGGGCATCCACACGGCGCTGGATACCAGCGGCCAGCCCTTTGCCCCGGACAATGCCGAATGGATGGCCCGGTTCAATGCCATGTTGGCCAACACCAGCCTGGTGATCCTGGACCTGAAAGAAATCGACGACGAAAAGCACAAAAAGCTCACCGGCCACAGCAATCAGAATATTCTGGCGATGGCGCAGTATGTGGCGCAGCAGGGGGTCCCGCTGTGGATTCGCCATGTGCTGGTACCGGGCCTGACGGACGATGCCGAGGGCCTGCGCCGTCTGGATGCCTTCCTCAAAACGCTGCCCACCGTACGCCGGGTGGAGATTCTGCCTTATCATACGCTGGGCCTGTTCAAGTGGAAGAATCTGGGGATTCCCTACCCGCTGGAGGGCGTACGGGTGCCCACCGAGGAAGAGGTAAAAACCGCCGAGGAACTCCTGCATGTGCGGGAGTATCCTGATGCCCCCAAAGAATAAATGGATTTTTTTGCGCTGGGCCATTGACAAATTCCTGCCGGTATGGTAGAGTATACACGTGGTTAGAAATAACTAACCATAACCAAACAGGAACCTGGCCCTTCTGCCTCTGAGGTCGCGGTTCCCGAATCATGGCAGGCTGCGCCTCCGTTTTGGCGTCTTGCTCTGCGCTTTTCAGCGGTCTGCCGTATCGTCTGCCCCACCGTTTTCTGCTCCGGACGGTGGGGCTTTTTATGGGCTGTAAAAAACTCCCTGTCGTTTTATAACGACAGGGAGTTTTTGCTTGTAAGCGAAAATTCAATCCCGGCGAAGACGTCCGCCCAACAGATAATACCCGGTCCAGTCCAGCTTCCCGTACAAGGGCGATCCGGTGCGTTTGGCTTCCGCCAGGGTGTATACCAGCCGTGTGCTGCGCCATCGGCAGGGGAGGTAGTAGGCACTGTAGCAGCATTCCTCGCGCATGGCGTCCAGCAGGTTGCGCAGCCAGGGGGTGCGCAGGGCCGCAGCAGCCTTGTCCCGCCGAATCCCGGAAAGAGGAGCAGGATCACGGCGCATAATGTCCGCTACACCTTCGGCAAAAACCGTTAGCTCTGCGCGGTGCAGTTGACGCAGGTCGCTGGCCGGGCATTGGGTCGCCAGGCAGGCTGCGTTGAGCTTGGCGAAATGCTGGGGCCAGATCTCACAATAGTTTGCGTGGTACTTGGTGGAGAGTGTGCCGGTACGGCTGCAATCGTAAAAAGTCAGCGGGCTTTGTACGACCTGGTAGGCGAAATCCGGGGTTTCTGCGGCCAGCAGTGCAATATAATCCAATACAAATTGTAAATCTTCACCCAAAGTATACTGCGTGTTGAATTTAATCCGCTGTGCCAGCTCGGTGCGGTACAGTTTGTTCCAGGGCATCGCCAGCAGACAATCCAGCCACAGCGCAGCCAGCCCATTGCGCTGACGCGGCGTTGTGGTGCTGGTTACCGGCGTGGGATCATCCGCCCGGGTGGTGTAGTGCCACAGTACAAAATCCTTGGGTGCCCCGCGCTGGGCATCCAGAGCAGCCTGCAAGGCACCGGGACGCAATGCGTCGTCAGAATCAAGGAAGACGAGGTATTCACTGTCAGCCATGGCCATGCCTGCGTTGCGGGCGCTGGAAACACCACAGTCATCCTGGTGGATGACCTGTACACGGTTGTCCCGGGCGGCCCAGGCGTCGCACATGGCGCCGCAGGCATCGGGGCTGCCATCGTCCACCAGTACACAGCAGACGCCGCCATCCACAGTCTGGGAGAGAATGCTTTGCACGCAGCGGTCCAGCGTGGCTTCGGCGCGGTAGACCGGCACAACCACACAGATTGCAGCCTGACTCATACGGCACCTCCGTTCTGCAGTACGTCCTGAACAATGCGCACAAATTCGTTGTAATACCGTTCTACCGAGAAGTCCTTGGCGCGTTTGGCACCGGCGGCCCCCATCTCGGCACACAGGGCAGGGTGCTCATACAGCATCCGGATGCTCCAGGCCAACTGGTCGGCGATGTTTTCGCCGCGCTCCACCAGCATGGCCTGGCTGCCCTCCAGATATTCCGGCATACCACCGCTGCGGGTGGCCAGCACGGGCCGGCCGCAGGCCATGGCTTCCACCGCTACCAGTCCGGCAGCTTCCTCCACCAGGGTGGGCACACAGACCAGATCCGCCAGACGATAGTAGTCGGGCAGGTCTTCGTTGGGAATATACCCTGTGAACTGTACGCGGTTGCCCAAAGCCCGGGCCTGTTGTTCCAACCTGCGCAAAAAGCTGCTTTGTTGGGTGCGGCCGAAAAACGGGCTGCCCACGATCAGCAATTTGATCTGAGGCACCGGCAGTAAGGCCAGAGCCTCCATCAGTTTGTGGATGCCCTTGTCGGGGTCCAGGCGCCCGCAGAAGAGCACCACAAAATCCCGGTCACCGAACCCCAATCGGGTGCGCAGGGCCAACGGCGGCGGGCCGGGGCGGAAACGCTGGGTGTCCACACAGTTATACCAGATATAGGCGCGTTTAGGGTCCAGTGTACTGGTTTTGAGGTAATCGTCCCGGATAAACTCACTCAGGGCCAGAATCCCGCCGTAGATGGTGTCCATCACGGGGCTGCAGGCAGTCTGACCGTGCAGATGGGCCAGGCAGCGGCGGCGGCCGAACATCCGGCTGATGGCGCTGCACTGGGTCAGGTTGCCGCCTTCCGCTACGATGAGGTCGGGGCCGGGTGGCTCCAGTGCCAGTGAAAGCTGCACTTTCTGATACCACGGGTCATAGGGGGCGGCAATCCCCAGGCAGCGCTCCACAAAAACCATCGGCCAATAGCGGCGGTGGCCATGGGGGCGCGCAATATACAGCATCTTGGTGTGCTGCAGCCCTTCCGCCGCACGGCGGGCGGCTTCGTCGGGAACGCTGGCACACAACAGTTCCAGCTTGCCTTGGCGCTCGTTTTCGCGGATCAGATGGGTCAGCAATGTTTCCACCGCGCCGCCCTGCACAGCCGGCACCGGAAGATCCGGGGGCGGCACCAGCAAGACGCGGGGACGCTTGGTTTTTTCCTTGTCTTTGTCGGATCGCAGGATGGCCAACGGTCGGCTCCTTCTTCGATGGATTGGCCCGGTCAGGCGGGCGGTTTTACTTCTTCAGGGGGCACAGGCTTTCGGCGCTCATCATGGACCAGCGGGCGGCCGAAAGTTTTTCCGTCATCTTCATGTGGCGGCAGTTGGGCAGATAGCTGATCAGCCCCTGCATCAGGAACTGTTCCTTGCTGATGGCCTTGACCAGCTGGGGAGTGGGGTTCTGGCGCACCTTGGCGCACAGGAACAGATACCGCCGCCAGCAGGCCGCATAGGCCGAATCGATGACCGAACGGTCGGCGTTGTTCTCCACATAGAAGCGGTAGCGGTCAGCCAGGCCGTCCACAGCGTCAAAGGCCTCCGGTTTGATGGAGGTACGGCAGATGCTGCCGGTGCGCAGGCGATAGTGGTACAGCAGGGTATCCACGCACACGACCTTGTCGCAGCGCCAGAACAGGCGATGGGCCACGAAATCGTCCTCGTGCAGACGTCCTTCGGGGTAGTGCAGCAGCTTCCACACTTCGGCGCGGTAGAGCTTGTTCCAGGCTACCGTATAGACGGTGCCGTTGGGGGTGTAGAATTCGTTCAGCAGGTCTTTGCCGCTGAACACGCCCTCCTGGGC
This sequence comes from Candidatus Gemmiger excrementigallinarum, assembly GCA_019116445.1. Lineage (GTDB taxonomy): Bacteria > Bacillota > Clostridia > Oscillospirales > Ruminococcaceae > Gemmiger > Gemmiger excrementigallinarum. Next base: position 70,227 of record DXBP01000006.1, on the reverse strand, counting down.
GGGGTGCGTGGAATGGGGCGGAACACAGCTTTCGCCGTTTTCCTGCACGTCCTCTACAGCGCACAGCGCCATATAGGCGTCGTGTTCCTCACAGGCGTTGTAGAGTGTGCGAAGATAGGCAGGCAGCACCACGTCGTCGGAGTCCACAAACGCATAATAGCGTCCCAAAGCGGCATCAATGCCGGTGTTGCGCGCAGCCGAAAGGCCCTGGTTTTCCTGATGGAATACCCGCACGCGGTTGTCCTTGGCGGCGTAGGCGTCGCAGATCTCGGCACAGCCATCGGTCGAACCGTCATCCACAAGCAAGACCTCGTAGGGAACCTGAATATCCTGGGCCAGAATACTGTCCAGACATTCCTCCAAAAAGGCCTTGGTGTTATAAATCGGTACGATCACGCTGATTGCAATACGTTCCATCAGTCAATTCCCCTTCCTCTTTTTTGCGGCCACTCGTCCCCAGGCGGTAGCTGCGGCATACAGCGCGCCCGGGTTGGCGCAAAATAAGACAGCACGTAACTTTTCACCGGCAGGCAGTACAGAACTGCGCACAAGGTCCGGCAGTACGGCGTCCAAATGTTTTTTGTGGGCCATGAATTTCGGCTTCAGTTCGGGCAGATTTCCGGCTGCGCCGGACTGGCACCAGAACTGGTAAAACACCCGCCAGTACCATACGGTGGCCCATCGGCGGTATTCTTCGCGCCCCGGGCGGCTGGCAAAGTATTGCAGCCATTCCCAGTACATACGCAAATCATCGAGCTTCCGCGGTGAAAAAGTAGCGGTGCTGGTGATCTGCCCGGCGCGGGTTCGGTAATGATATAAGACATCCGGCAGGCAGTTGCACTGCTCGCCTTCAAATACGCGGTGCAGTACACTGGCATCGTCCCCAAAAAGCATCGTTTCGTCATAGTGGATGCCCTTGTCCCGGAACAGCCGGATGTCAAACAGCTTGTTCCAGCTTAAGGGGCCATAGTAGCTGCCGGTCTGGAAGGTTTCCAGCAACAGCGTTTCGGCCGGGCGGATGCCGTGTTCGCGGATAGCCACCTGGCGGCCCTCAATGCAGTTGCCGGCTTCATCAATGCAGTCGCCGCTGCAGGCAGCCAGCCGCACTCCGGGGGCCTGTACGGCGTTGTACAGGATTTCATACATGGTGGGTTCGATCACGTCGTCGGAATCCACAAAACCGATGTACTCGCCGCGGGCGTTGTCCAGTCCCTTGTTGCGGGCACTGGCCGGCCCGCCGTTGGGCTGGTGGAATACCCGGATGCGGGCATCTTCGGCAGCCAGCCTGTCACACAAGCTGCCCGAATCATCCGAACTTCCGTCATCCACCAGCAACAACTCGAAATCGGAAAAAGTCTGCGCCAGAATACTGCGCACAGCCTGTTCCAGAAAAGGCTGTGTGTTGTAAACGGTGGAAACGATGCTGATTTTCGGGGACTTACCCATGGGGTTCTCCTTGGTTACAGAAAACGTTGTTTCGCCAGTGTATAGGCGGCCAGAAATCCCGGCCAGCGGCAGGTCACACCGATGCGGTAGGGAATGGCCAGTAGGCGGTTGGGGTCGCGGCGCAGCCGGTCGGTCAGAGCAGCCCTGGCATCGCTGTCGGCCAGAATACGGGCAAACAGGGCCCGGCGCTGGCCCAACGGTATTGTGCCGCGGCAGCCGGTGAGCAAACCATACTGGTTCAGGCAAGCCCGCACCCGGCTGGTATGCAGATAAGGAGCCGGGTCCAGACCGTTTTGCAACAGCAGGGCTTCCAGTGCCGGACGGGTCACAGCCTCGGCATCCAGCAGATCTCCCCGCAGGGAGCGGGATAAACTGCCGGCCTCCAAATCATTTTGCTTATAGTATACACCACACAGGCAATAAATGGCAGTCGTTTTTTGTAAAAAAAGTATGTTAAACAGGACATCCTCATTGATTTTGAGGCTTTGGTCGAACCGCAGGGTCCCTATGGTGCTCCGGCGGAACAGTTTGGGGTAGGGGGCAGCCAGCAGTCCGGTGTCGAACAGCAGGGCGGAAAGACGGCTCTGCAATGCGGCCAGGCCGGCATAGCGCCCCTCTGCCAGAGGGGCGGGCGTTACATCCTCCCCGGTGCTGGCTCGCCGCAGCCCAAAAAGGATCATCCCCTCATCGGTAACGGGCAGGCGTTCCAGGGCTTCCCAGAGCCCGGGCAAAAGTTCGTCGTCGGCGTCCAGAAAGAGTACCCAGTCCCCCCGGGCAGCATCCAGGCCGGTATTGCGTGCGGCCCCAGCGCCGCCGTTGGGACGGTGCAATGCCCGGATGCGGGGATCTCCCGCGGCCAGTTGGTCGCACAGCGCCCCGGTTTCGTCGGGACTTCCGTCATCCACCAACAACAGTTCGGTGTCGGCAGGAGCACCGGTCAGAGCGCTTTGCACCGCTTTGCGCAGTGTGCCGGCGGCCCTATAGCAGGGAATGATGATGCTGGTTTTCCACGGGTTCACCGTACTTCCTCCTGCAAAATCGTCTGGTAGATGCCGCACAGCGCTTGGGCGTTGACGGCAGGGTCATGGGTCTGCAAGGCACGGACGCGGGCGGCCCGGCCCAGGGCGGCACCGCTGTCGGGCGCGGACAGCACTTCGGTCACCGTCTGCGCCAGAGCATCGGCGTCCAGGGCATCACCGTACAGCCGCCCTTCGCGGCCGTCGGTCATCATATCGGGAATACCGCCTGCCCGGCTGGCCACGCAGGGCAGGCCCAAGAGCATGGCTTCTCCCAGGCTGTTGGGGCTGTTCTCGCTGAGCGAGGGCAGAATAAACAGATCGGCGTCCAGATATGCCTGGCGCATGGCGGCCGCATCCAGCGGGCCGGTGTAACGGATATGTTCCGCTACGCCCAGTTCGGCGGCGAGTTTGCGGCAGAAGCGCTGGTAAGGGAAAAGCCGTGCGATCAGCGGGCGCAGCAGCGGTCCTTTGTCCAGGGGGGGCCAGCCGGCAATGCGCAGTTCGGCATCGGGCCAGCGCTGCAAAATGGCGGGCAGCGCCCGCAGCACGGTATGCAGATTTTTTAAGGGGTAATTCCCCTGGGAGAGCAGCAACACCGGTGCACGGCCAAAATGGCGGGCCTGCCACAGCGGTCCTTCGTAAAACAGCGGACGCAGCGTTTCGTTGCAGGCAAAATAGCGGGCGTCGGGGGACAGCTTTTCCACAGCAAGGCGGTCAAAACAGGTCCGCCCGGTCACGAAGCGGGCTTTCCCCAGCAGGGAAGCCTCGCTCTGGGCCAGGGCATCAAAATTGGCTTGCAGTTTGTCCAAAAGTGCGCCGGGAATCAGGCGGTCCACTGCCCGGTCCAGGGGTGTGGAATGGCAATATTGCTCCGGTACGCCGTCGCAAAGGTGCGCGGCACAATCCTGCATTACGCCCTGTATGCCCACCAGTACCGGAAGGTGCAAGGCCCCGGCAGCCTGCTGCATGGCGGCAGCTGCCGCATACTCGGTGCCCCAGATATGCACAAGGTCGGGGTGAAGTTCCTGCAACAGCGGGGCAAATTCTCCGGGACCGGGCAGGATGCGGTAGGTGATACCGTCCGCCGTGCCGCACAGGGCAGTATGGCGGCGTCCGTCCACACAGGCCACTGTAAGCTGCAGTTCTTCGTGCTGCTGCAGTGCCGTAAGCTGGCCGGTCAGCCAGCCGCCGCTCACATCGCTGGCGGAATCCAGCCCACAGGCGACGGCAGCCTGGGGCAGTACCATGCTCACAAGCCAGAACACGTGCATGACGGGGCACTCCTTTCGGTAAAATTCTGTTACAAAGCAGCCAGAAAATCTCGGGCTACCTGTTGGGGTGTAAATTCCGGGTACAGAGCGGCTACCTGTTCATAGGGCAGGCGCTGCCCCTGTACACGGTCCACCCAGCGGCGCAGCCGGTCAACCACCTCCGGCGTTACGCCCTCCTGCTTGTGCAGGACCAGGGCCAGCGGATAGCGGGCCAGATAGGGCAAGGTGGGGTCCGTTTCGCTGACAGCCAGATGCAAAACCGGCTTGCCGGTGCCAAAATAGCTGAACAGTTTGCTGGGCATCTGATTGTCGTAGAAATTGCCCAGGCTCAGCAAGATATCTGCCTCGTTTTCCAACGCGGCAGCATCGGCGGGCGGTAACGGCCCGGGACGAATAAAGCGGTTTTCCAGTACGGCGGCCGCCTGTCCGGCCTGCGCCAAAAAACGCTGCCAGCCACCGCCCGCCATTGTCAGCGTCACATCCGGGGCGTTCAGCGCCGTAAACAATTGTAAGGCAAAATCGGGTTCCCGTACCGTGGGGTACAGGCTGCCGCAAAATACGCAGCGCACCCCCTGATGCGCTGGGGGTTCCGGGGCGGGCACCAAAACCGGAAAACCCAGTACCTGCACTTTGCTTCGCCAGGCACTCAGCGGTCCGCCCTCATAGTCGGGCAGAGCCTGAGGGGTGATGAAAGCGGTATCTATCGCTTCCAGCAGCTGGCCTTCCCGGGCAAAACCGCCGGGAGCGTTGTAGTCGCGGTTGCTGGCGTAGGGGTCCAGCTGCCACAACAGTTTTTTGCCGCTAATGCGGGCGGCTTCCAGCGCAAAGGCTGTACGATACGGAGCACATACGGCACAAACGGCGTCAAAGTGGTATTGGGCGTCCAGACGCTCCATCTCTCTGCGGCTATCCACCGTGCGGCGCGGCGCGTGCAGCACCAGCTGCCGGAAGGCGGCCGCTACTGCCGTGGGGTGGGCAGCCAGCCGCAGCAGACGCAGCGGCACCGGCGTGCCGCCTTTGGCGCCATTTTCCAATGCCGTATTCATCAGCCGTTCGTCGGCAAAAGCCAAGGTATGCTGTACGGCACCCTGGGGGGCGGCAGGGGGCTGATGCAGGCCGTCCCACAATTCCAGCAGATGCACGTCGTGGCCCTGTGCCAGCAGTTCCGCCGCCAGACGGCAGCCCAGCAGAGCATTGGCGCTGGCCGGGTTTTCCACCCGGTCAAGAATCAGTAAAAAACGCATGGATCATTGCCTGTCCTTCAAGAATTTACGGCAGATGCGCCGCCAGAGTTTGGGGGCACGGACGGTGGCCCATGCCGCCACGCGGATGGCAAAGGGCAGTTTGGGGTTGCGGCCCAGCTGGGGGTCCTTGAGCCCGGCAGTGATGCCGATGTTCAGTTCACCCAGATGGACCCGGTAGTCATCGGCGTCGGCCCGGCGCTGGATCATACTGGCCAGATAGACGAGTTTTTCGTAATAAAAGGCGTTGGCGGACTGCTGCAGTTCCGGCCACTGTTCAGGCACACTGCCCCGGATCAGGGTGGCAGCCCGGCGCTGGTCGTCGATACTTTGGGGTGGCAGGGCACGGTGGGTGGCACTGTCGGCGTGCTGCCGGTAATGGTAGCCGGCAAAATCGCAGAAAGCGCAGCCCGGCGCCCGCAAAAACGCTTGCCAGTTGGCCAGCAAATCTTCGTTGTAGGCTAGGCCGTTGTCCAGCATGGCTTCCGTCAGCAGTCCGGCGGCATACAGTTTGTTCCACAGGCCGTAATCCACGGCGTGGTCATGCAGCAGCGCTTCCAGATGTTCGGGGGCGCGCAGTACGCGGTAGGCGTCCGGGGCGGCCGGTTCGGCAGGGAGCGCATCGGCAAAGGTGTCGTAACGGCAGCAGGCCAGGGGTACCGCCGCATCCTGGGCGGCTGCATGCAGGGTACGCAAAAAATCCGGGTGATAGCAGTCATCGGCGTCACAGAAGGCCAGCCAGATGGCGCCTTCCTCCCGGGCCTTGCGCATACCGGCGATGCGGGCAGCGCTCACGCCGCTCTGGGCCTGGTGGATGACCAGAAACCGCCGGTCGTTCAGGGCCATGTCATCGCAAAGGGAAGGGGAGTCGTCGGTGGAGCCATCGTCCACCAGGATGCAGCGGAAGTCATCAAACCGCTGGGCAGCCAGGGCAGACAGACATTCCGGCAAAAAGCGGGCGGCGTTATGGACCGGCACAATGACGGCAATCTCGCAGCGCTTGTTTTCGGAAGTCATGGCGTCACCTCCGCATAGCGGCGCAGATAAAATTCCTGCAGGGCCCGGGCGCTGGTGTGGATATCGTACCCGGCATCCACGGCCTTCTGCCGCGCCTGGGGATCCCGGCGGAAGCTGGCCGCCGCAATGCTGTTGGCCCAGGCAGAGGGATCGTTCAACGGCAAAAACCGCACCCGGTCAGAAAAGGCCGCCCCGCGGTCGATGGTGTCGGAAACAAAACAGGGCAGACCGGCTGTCTGGGCTTCCACCAGCACCACGGGCAGGCCCTCGAACAGGCTGGGCAGCAGGAAAGCATCCATGGCATCGTAAAAGCCCTGGATGTTGCTGCGCACACCGGCGAAAATCACGCTGTCACCCAGGTGCAATTCCCGGGCCAGGGCCTGCATTTGTTCTATGTAAGCAGCAGGGCCGCCCCCCAGCAGGACCAGGCGTGCTTTGGGCAGACGCTGACGGACCGCCGCAAAGATGCGCAGCAGACCGGCGTGGTTTTTCTGGGCAGAAAAGCGGCCTACATGGCCGAACAGAATCTCATTGTCGGCCACGCCCAGATCCCCCCGCAGCAAAGCGCGGCGCTGGGGGTCCCGGGCGGCAAACAATGCTGTGTCGATGCCATTAGGCAACACGGTAAAGGGATCTTTGCCGAACAGCATTTCCCCGGCCTGCTGGCTGCAGGCAAACCGATCGGTCAGCCCGGCGGAAAATCGCAGGCTCATCAGCCGGTCCAGGGTGCCCACCAGGTTGCGCTCATAGGCGGTGTTGTGGCTGTGCCCGACCCGGACCGGAATACCGGCCCGCCGGGCCACCGTGTTGTAAAACATACCGAATCCGCTGTAATGCCCGTGCAGGATGCGCCACTCGGGATGTTGGGCGAACAGCTCCCGCAGTTCCCGCAGATACCGGGGCAGGTTGTTGTCCTGCCGGACGGTCAGCTTGTAAATCTGCCCGCCCAGCGCCTGGATCTCGTCATCAAAAAAGCAGGCTTTGTTATAGTGGTACAAAAAATCAAACTGAACCTGTTCACGGTCGATGGTACGGTAGACATTCATCACGAAGGTTTCCATACCGCCGGCATCCATGGCGGGCATGACCTGCAGTACACGAATAGGAGCCATGTTGTTATTCCTCCGCTTCCAGCCGGACACGGCAGTCTTTCAGTTCCGCCTTGGCGTCGGCGTGCAGTTCGGGATAGTCGTGGCAGCACCGGCGCAGCGCATCCACCACGATTTCACTCACCAGATACCGCGTGTACCACTTCTGGTCAGCCGGAATGGCATACCAGGGGCTTTCCTTGGTAGCGGTGGCGTTGATCACGTCCTCGAACACATCCATGTATTCATCAAAATGGGCGCGCTCTTTCACATCGCTGAGGGAGAACTTCCAGTTTTTGGCCGGGTTGTCGATCCGCTCCAGAAACCGTTTGCGCTGCTCGTCCTTGGATACGTGCAGGAAAATCTTGATGACGCGGTAGCCGTTGTCATACAAATACTCTTCGTAGTGGCGGATCTGGCGGTATCGCTTTTTGAAGAAGGATTTCTTGCCGTCCTCCAGGGTGCGGGGCGGCATCTTGTAAGTCTTTTGCAGGTCGTGGACCTGAACCACCAGTACATCCTCATAGTAGCTCCGGTTGAAGATGGCAATGAACCCGCGGGGGGGCAGCGCCTTGTGGATGCGCCACAGATAATCGTGGCTGAGCTCCTCGCTGTTGGGCTGCTTGAAGCTGGTCACCTGTACGCCCTGGGGGTTCAGCCCGCCCATCACGTGTTTGACGGTGCTGTCCTTGCCGGCGGCATCCAGGGCTTGCAGCACAAAAATCAGCCCTTCCCGGCCGTCGGCATACAGGGCATCCTGCAGGGCTGCCATTTCCTGCAGATTGCGGGCGGTCTTGGCGATGATCTCCTCTTTGTTCAGATCGTCGCGCTTTCCGTCGCAGGGCAACGCACGCAGATCACACGGGTGCGTGCCGTCAAAACGATATCGGTCAGCTTTCATGAAAGACCCTCCCCGGCTTTAAGATATATATAAAATCAGTATACCCTTTTTTGAGCAATTGTGCAAGACAAGGCATAAAAAAGCCCTCCCCGTCAGGGGAGGGCAACGGTCAGGATTTGGGTTCGTCTTTGGATTTGGGCGTGGCGCATTTGTTGTGGCAGCTGGCGCAGTTTCCACCACAGCCGCCCTGCCAGCCGCCGTTTTGGCTGATAAAGAGAATCGCCAGTGCCAGCAGCACAAAAATCACGACCAGAACCACAATGCTAGCCAGATTCATAAGGGGTACCTCCGCGGGACGTTCTGCGTCCCATACAGGCAGTATACCACAGGGGCGCGGGCCAGTGCAAGGCGGAGCGCATAAAAACCACCAAGGTGGTCCATACTAGCGGATAAGGAGGTGAGCAAAAATGGAAAACACCAATGTTACCTGTGATGTCTGCTCCTGCGCGTACAACCAGAACGGCTGCACCTGCAACCTGGATGCGATCAAGATCACCGAGCAGGCCGACAGCGCCGTGCAGGGCGTCGACAACCCGCATTATTGCCAGAGCTACCGTCAGCGCTGAGCAACAAAGCGAACACAGCGCAAACCGGGCCGCAGGAACCTCCTGCGGCCCGGTTTGCTGTGTCAGAATAAGATGCGGCAGTCAGGAACGCAATACCGACCCCAACCCGCCGAACAGATTGCTGATCGATGCTACCTGTTCCTGCAGCTGGTTGACGCTGTCCATCAAGGGGGGCAGACCGTCCAGCACCTGGTTCAGGGCATCCACGTCAATGCGCTTCAGCTGTTCAGTGATCTCCGGCAGATCCTGCATCATGGAATCCAGGGCTTCGGGGTCCACGGTACTCAGGCTGTTCTGCAGCGTCACAGCCAGTTCATTGACCTGGGCGGTGGACTGCATGACCTGGCCGTAGGCGATGCGGGCATAGTAAAAGAAGACGCCCAGAGCAATCAGCAATACGGCGGTCATCGCAACGCTCAGCATCATGCGCAGACGCTGGTTGCGCATAATGCGGCGGTTCTGCTGGTCCTGCAGTTCCAGCTGAGCTTCAATGCGGTTGAGCTGGGCCTTCAGGTCGGCAGCATCCAGCTTTCCGTCACCGGTTTCGTCGTTGTGGGCGGTCAGGTCGGCCACCCGCTGTTCCAGTTGTTCATCCATTTCGCGGTTGAGTTTATCCATCGCGGTCTCCTCCAACAGTTCAGGGATTCGGTTGGGTACGGGTATCGCACATGGTGAACCAGAAGGTAGAACCCTGGCCCACCGCGCTGTCCACCCCGAAGGCGAATCCGTGCTGCTGCAGGATCGCCTTTGTGATGGAAAGTCCCAGCCCGGTGCCAGTCTTGCCGGCATCCTGGCGGGCGCGATAGTAGCGGTCAAACAGGTGGGGCAGATCCTCCGGCGGAATACCGGGGCCGTGGTCCACCACTTCCACACGGCAGCCCTGATCCTGCGGGATCACCCGCAATATCACAACGCCGTCCTCCCCGATATGATGGAAGGCGTTGCCCAGCAGGTTGTGCAGCACCCGTTCCATCATGGCAGGGTCAGCGTTGACGGGAGCGGCATGGTCGGCTTCCAGGCGCAGCGTCCAGTGGTTCTGGTCGCACAGGGCGTCATAGCGTCCGGCTACTTCAAAGCAGAGTTCGCTCATGTCAAAATCAATGGGGTTGGGCTTTTCGGAGCCGTTCTGAACCTTGCTCAGCTCCATCACACTGTTGACCAGGGCCGACAGACGGTCGGTTTCATCCACGATGATGTTGCACTGTTCGGTGCGTTTGGCATCATCGGTACCGGTCAGGTCCCGCACGGTTTCGGCATAGCCTTTGATCAGGGTCAACGGTGTGCGCAGATCGTGGCTTACATTGGCCAGAATGTCTTTTTCCAGCTGGGCACTGCGTTTGACTTCGGAAGCCATGTGGTTGAAATCCTCCGCCAGACGCCCGATCTCATCCCGGTGCACCACCGAGATCTGTACATCGTAGTTGCCGGAGGCAATCTCCTGGGCACCGGCCGAAAGCCGTTCAATGGGGCGGGTGAACCAGCGGCTGAACAGCATGGCGAAGAGCAGATCCAATACCAGCAGAATCAGCGCCAGGGGGACCAGAATGGAACGCAGTACCTCTGCGGCGGTGGAAATCTGGGCCAGGCTGGCCGAAACGATGACGCCATACTGGCCGTCCGCCGAAAGATGCCCCACCAGCATCTGCTGGCTGGAACTGGAGCGGACGATCTCGTACAGAGAACCCTGGCTGAACAGTTTCTGCCGCATCTGGATCACCAGCGCCGTGTTCACGTTGGTGACAAATTCCCCGCCGAAAGCACCGGTACTCTCATGCAAAAGGCAGGGGTACATACTCTCGTAGGCTTTCAGGCAGCGCAGGGTGGTATCGCTGAAATCCACGCAGCAGCCATCCACATTGATGGTTTTGTTGATGAAGGTATCACTGACCTGTTTCCAGAAATCGCTGTTGAGTACCAGCACGCCAAAATCCCGGTTGGAGATGGGCAGCTCGCTCTGGTCGATCATGGCCACAATGGCGGCGGCCTTGCTTTCCAGCTTGTTGCGGATGGTGCGGTTGTACTGCGGCACCAGTGCGTAGGTAATGACTCCCCACACCAGCGCCAGCGTCAGCAGCGTCATGCCGGTAATGAACAGCATCAGCTGCCAGCGAATGCTCATCACGAATTTGCGCTGCGTTTTGGGGGCGTGTTGTTTCAAAACGCCTGCACTCCTTTTTACAGGGTGTCGGGGTCGAACTTGTAGCCGATGCCCCACACCGTTACAATGTAGTTGCGGCAGGGGCCCAGGTGGCCGCGCAGCATCTTGATGTGCGTATCCACGGTGCGGTCCTCGCCGTAATAGTCGTAGTTCCAGACCTTCTGCAGAATTTTCTCGCGGCTCAAGGCAATGCCTTTGTTACTTACAAGGAACACCAGCAGGTCAAATTCCTTAGGGGTAAGGGGGGCTTCCTGGCCGGCCACCTTGACGGTGTGGCTGGCGGTATCAATGCTCAGGTCACCGAAGACGTAGCTGCTCTGGCTGTCGTCGGTACGGGGCATCGTGCGGGCCAGCACGGCCTTTACGCGGGCCACCAGTTCCCGGGGCGAGAAAGGCTTTACCACATAATCGTCGGCGCCGCCTTCCAGCCCGGCCAGCTTGTCGTATTCCTCGCTGCGGGCGGTCAGCATGATCACCGGCGTCATAATTTTGCGGGTGCGCATCTCCCGCAGGCAGGTCATGCCGTCCATGAACGGCATCATGATGTCCAGAATCACCAGATCGATCCCGCCCTGCGTCAAAGCGCTCAGGGCAGCGGCACCGTCCCCGGCCTCCTCACAGGTGTAACCGGCATATTGCAAATGTTCGCGGATCAGATCCCGGATCCGCGGCTCATCGTCCACGACCAAAATTTTTGCCATAAAGTCGGCCTCCTTTATCACACTTTCTATTGTACCACAATATCCTTTGGGCGTGGCGAAATTGTGAAAACTTTTGAAAAAAACTATAAAATTTCCCGGTCGGACAGGTTGTGTTCCCGGGGAACAATTGCATTTTTGGCGGCGGTGCGATACAATTAATAATAAAGAGGTGATGCTATGTTGTGGTTGTTGCTGCTGTTGGCGGCAGTTCCGGTTTTGTTTGTGGTTCTGGTGCTGTTTCTGGTGTGGCCCGGTGCCCCGCGCAAAAGGCTGCGGCAGCCGTTTTTCGGGCGCAGCTATGCCCACCGCGGCCTGTTCGGTGCCCAGCAGCGCCCGCCGGAAAACAGCCTGCCGGCTTTTGCCGCAGCGGCCCGCAATGGGTATGGCATTGAACTGGACGTTCAGTTTACCGAGGACCGCCAGCTGGTGGTGTTCCATGATGACACCCTGGACCGCATGACCCCGGTCAAGGGCGGCGTCGGTAATACCCCGTGGCCGGTGGTATCGGCATTGCCGCTGGCCGGCAGCGGGGAACACGCACCGCTTTTTACAGAAGTTTTGCGCACGGTGGCGGCCGCCAACCCCTCCACGCCCCTGATCGTGGAGATCAAAAGTCGGTACGAGTACCGCGGCCGGTACCTGCTGGAACTGTGCCGCGCGGTATTGTCGGCACTCAAAAACTATCCCGGTCCCTATTGCATCGAAAGTTTTGACCCCCGCGTGGTGCGGCTGGTGCGGATTCTGGCGCCGGGGGTAGTCCGCGGACAGCTGGCGGACAGTTACCGCAACCATCGGAAAATCGGTACGCCCCGGGTGGCGGCATACCTGCTTTCCCACTGTTTCGGAAATCTCATCGCCCGGCCGGATTTCATCGCCTGGTGCCCCGACAAACGCAATTGGGCCATCCGCTTGTGTGCGGCGCTGGGAGCCATGACGGTCATGTGGACGGCACTGCCGGACCACGACATTGCCCGGCTGGAACAGGAAAATGACGCCGTTATCTTCCAATGGTACGAGCCGGAACCCAAATACAAATAAGCATACCAGGCGCAGCCCGCGCATATCATTCGATGGAATGAGAACAAGGGGGCTGCGCTTATGTTTTTATTTACAGTGACGAAACCCGGACTGCGGCAGGCGGGCGCGCTTGCCCTGTGTGCAGTGTGTCTGTGCGGCACGGTTGCCGCAGCCGTGCATTTTTCCGGCGATGCGGTGACGGCGGCTGCCGATGCGGCGCCGGGCATTGAAACCACCCAGGACATCGGCACCTACTTTACGGGATACGGTTTTGAAACGGACCTTTCTTCAGCGGCGGTGGATAAGGTGAAGATTCCCAAGAAGTGGGACGACAGTTTCACGGCTTTCAACCAGGTGGTGCAGGAAAGTGACCTGGACCTTGCGGACTACAAAGGCAAGACGGTGGAAAAGTGGACGTTGTTGTGCCCGGAGCTTTCCACCGGGGACCAGGACACCTATTGTGTGCTGCTGGTATATAAAGCCAAGGCCATCGGCGCCTATCTGTTGCAAAAGCCGTCGGGTGAGGTGACGGGTCTGGTCACGGCGGCTAAAGCCAGTGCCGAATCCGCCGCTGCTGCCCAGCAGGAGGAAACCCAGGCCGCCGCAGCGGAAACTGAGATCGAATATCCCACCGAATGATGGGTTCCCGAACAAAAAGATGCCGGAAGCTCCCGCGGGAGCTTCCGGCGTTTTGATTCAGGATTTATGGCGCTTGAGGGGGATACTGCACACAAGGGCAATACCCAAGGCCAGCGCTACCGCAATTTTCAGCGTTTCGACGCCCTTGTTGGCAAACAGGGAACGGTCATCGCGCAGGAAGTAATAGGCGGTGTAGTAGATGCCGGCACCGGGCACCAGCGGGAAGATGCCGCACAGCAAAAAAATGGTGATGGGGGCCTTGTGCCGGATGGCAAACAGCCGCGCGCAGGCCGTCAGCGGCAGAGCGGCTACCAGTGTGGCAACGGGGGCGCTGGTGCTCAACAGTCCGGTGCAAAGCACATAGACAAGCCACCCCACCGCGCCGGTGATGCCGCAGGCAAGGTAATGCCGCGGCGAAACACGGAAGGTTACACCGAAGCTGATGGTGGCGACCACGGCTACCAGAAACTGCATCAGATAATTCATCCACAACGTCATTACAGCATCGCCCCCAATCCACGTCCGATCAGCCAGGCCAGTACCACGCCGCAGGCCAGGCTGCCGGCGATGAGCACGGCGTCCAGCAAGCGGATCGCGCCCGAAAGATAGTCGGCGTTGATAATATCCCGGATGCCCATGGTCAGGGCAACGCCGGGCGTCAGCACCATCAGGGCGCCGATGGTAGCGGTGTTCACATCCAGCGTTGGCACAAAAATGCTGACGCCCAGTGCCCACAGGGTGCACAGCCCCGCCGCAATGATATCCGTGAAAATCCGGTTAATACGCCGTTTGCCGAACTGCTGGCAGATAGCGGATTCCATCAGCCCGGCGACGGCGGCAACCAGCATTTCTGCCAGCGCACCGCCGAACAGGTAGGCGAAACAAGCGCTGCCTACCACACAGGCCAGGCGTTCGGCGCGGGGCGGGATGGAGCCGATGGACTGGGCTTCGTTCAGCCGTTGCCGTGCCCCGCACAGATCCAGCTGTCCCTCCGCCAATTCCCGGGATAACTCGTTTACGGCCTCCACGCGGCCCAGATGAATGGAAATCGTCGGCACATGGCGTACCATGCTCAGGCTTTCGCCGCCGTCAGGCCGGGCCGAAGCAAAGATGCCGTTGGTGAGTACATAGACGTGGAACTCCTGCAGCTGCAGACTGCGGGCCATGATCTCCATGGTTTGCTGGGCGCGGAACACTTCGCCGCCGTTTTCCAGCATGGTCTGGCCTGCATCCAGGATCAGGTCAAGGGTCTGCTCAAATGTTTTACTCGCCACGGATGTTCTCCCGTACCGCGTTGAATTCGGGGTAATGGGCATACAGATGCTGAGCGATTGCTTCCATCAGCAGATAATCGTGCTCTGAATCAATGTCAATGATGCCGGTATCCATCATGACGCTGACGCCGATCTTGCCCCGCCATAGCATACCGTCGGTGTTGCTGGCCAGAAAATCCCGGCGGAACACATAGATGGAGGCGTTCACGTCGTAGACATCGGGCGCCTGCTGGCGGCCGGTGAACTCGCTGTGGATGACCTGCTCCACATGGTCGTCCACGGTCTTGACCATGTTGAACCAGGGGTTGCGGCGGGCTTCACAGACACTGAATACCAGGTCCAGGTCCTCCCGGGCCTGCTTGAGGGCAAAGGCATTTTCAATATCGGCAGCGGTGCGCAGGGGACTGGTAATGTCCAGGTCCATGTGCCAGTCGTAGGCCGCGCCGGTGCGCTCCTCCATACGGCGCAGGCTGTCCTGGTAGACTGCCATTTTGGGCACCTTGTCACCGCCCAGTTCCTCGCCCCGGGGCAGATAGACGACCTCCGGGTATTGGGCCGCCACCAGATCGGCCAGTTCCTGGCTGTCGGTGTTTAGGGCAATGTCCACCTGCAGTTCCGGGTGGTTGCGGCAGAACAGCTCCGCCGCGCTCAAAGAGTAGTAAACCAGCGGCTTGCCGCAAAAAACTTTCAGGTTCTTGTTCTTGAATCCCTTGCTGCCGGCACGGCCGCAAATGGTGATGAGCAGACGATTCATGTCATTTCTCTCCCAACGTCAGTTGTAATACCTGCAAGGCCAGTTCCGGCGAATTGCAGCTGGCCGGGGTGTTCCCCAGCGCGTAGTCCACAAAATATTCCATCTCCCGCTGGTAGCGGCGGTTGATGTCCTCCTCGTAATGCTGCACAGTGCCGTCGGGCAGGGTCAGCGTACCGGCACCAAAGTCCGCCACCACGCTGCCATCGTGGCAGAACAGTTCAATGGAACGGCGGTAGCCCCGGCCGAAGTAGTCGAGATGCACCTCCGCCAGCAGGGAAGGGTACCGGGCAATGTAGACCGACAGGTCATCGGAGTCAATTTCCAGGTCAGAGTAGGTGCCCTTGAAATTGTGCAGTTCCTCCGGCACACCGAACAGATCCACCAGATAGTCCCATTCATGGATCAGGTCAATGGTCACACCGCCGCCCAGCGCCTTGTGGGCGCTGTACACCGTGCGGTAGTCCACACCGGGGCGCCAGTCCGGCAGATAGCTGGAACAGATGACCCGGGCACAGTAGGGGCGCAGGGTGGGCAGCAGAGCTTTCAGTGCCAGCATGGTGCCGCACCACCGCATGGGGGCAGCTACATAGGCTTTTTGCCCTGCCGGCAGATAATCTGCCAGTTTCAGCCCGGTCTGCTCGGCTGAGAAAATCGGCTTTTCAATGAACAGCGCCCCGCCCCGGCCGTACACGGTGCGCAGGGCCTCGGCGTGCAGGCTGGTGGGGTTGGTAATAAAAATCAGGTCATAGCGGGCGGGCAGCTGGGCGGCCTCGGCATATTGGGCGCGGAGTTTCTCCGCCACACCGGGGCGCAGTGGGCGGGTCAGGTCGCTGCGCAGCGCATCGGCCTGCAGCGTCCAGCCACGGTCGGCGCACAGCGTTGCAAGGTTGTTCAGGTGGCGCGTTCCGATGGAGCCCAGCCCCACGAACAGCGCGGTCAAAGTCTGCATGGGAAATCCTCCCTGTCAGGTAGTTTGGTCACGGTCAAAGCCCAGGTAACGGGTCCCCTGGAAGTGCAGCGTGCCATGATCCCCTTCGGCGATCATACCGGCGTCATGCCAGGGCAGACGCAGTTCCAGCCGGTCGCCGCTCCCAAACTGGAAAGTGGCGTAGTAGGTGGTGCTGACGGTATGTGTGCCGGCGATGGGATGGGTGGCCCGCCGTTTGGTCACCACGGTGGCAGGCACGCTCAGCCGGGGAGCCGCGTTGTTGCGGGACCATTCTCGCAACCCGCGCACCAGAACGACCACGAACAGCACGATGACGATCAGCGGAAAGATAGAAAACATGAAGGAAAACGGGTCAAAAAACATGGCCGGGTCCTCCTTTTTATAATAGGTCAGGCTTGTTCCACGGCATCCATTAGGTCGATGGCTGCCAGGTCTTTCTCAAAACTCCAGCAGGGCGTTTCGGTGCCCTTCAGCACGCCGAAGAAGTTAGCCAGCTCGTCCACGTAGGCGTTCTCCACGATGTTGTCGCTGTAGCGGCTGTCGTGCTCAAAGCTCTTGTAGGTGTCCACAAACTGCTTGTCGCCGTCCCGGAACTCGTACAGGGCTTTGGGATTGCCCTCCCAGAACAGGTGCAGCCCGTCACCGAAACATTCAAAGTTGCGCACGGCTTTGCGGGAAACCACATCCGCTGCCAACACGCCCTGGGCGCCGCTCTTGTGGCGCAGCAGCAGGGTGGCGCAGTCGGGGTAGGGCAGACCCAGGTCGCTGATGGAATCGGTCTGTACTGTCATATTCTCCACATCGCCGAAGGCATCCAGCAGCCAGGGCAGGTCGATGCCGAAAATTTCCCGCACGCCGCCAGTGCGGGCATTGCCCACAAAGAAGTTCTTGTAATTTTCCCAGGGATGCCAGTCGGGCAGATACTGCCCGATATGATAGATGTAATGGACCGGTTTGCCAAAATCCTGCACGGCTTTTTTGATGTACTGGGTTTCCCGGCGGTAGAGCATGGTGGAAGACAAAAACAGCGGCAGATGTTTCTCGGCCGCCTTGGCCATGTTCTCAGCATAGCCGTCCCGCACCAGGTTCAGCTCGGTGAAAACCGGCAGATCATGGTCCAGCAGCTCGCTGATGATACCCGCATGGGACAGCGGCGCGGTGCAGACCAGGGCAGCATCGGGATGGGCGGCCGCCACCGCCTCGCCGATGGAAGCCCAGGCATCGGTCACAAGGCCCAGTTCTTTGGCTTCGGCGCGGCGGGCGTCAGCGCTGTCCACGCCCACGATTTCCACCGTGGCATCCATGCCTTTGGCCAGCCGGGCACGGCGCTTGCCCATGCTGCCCAGACCTACGATGAGAAGTTTCATATTCAAACGCTCCTTTGCGGATCAAATTCCGGCACGGGGCCGTCATAAAACGTCTTGACAGGGGTAAAATCGAAACGGCACAGCACTTCGCAGATTTTGCCGCTGGTATCGCCGCCGTTGTAGGGGCTTCGGGCCGTACGGGCGGTGGCGGCAAAAGCCGGGGAAAGTGCCTTTTGCAGTGCAGTTTCGATGGCTGCCTTTTCTGCCGGGCAGCACAGCACATTGGCACAGATCAGCCGTCCGGCCTGGCGCTGCCCGATGTTCACGGTGGGCACGCCGAAGGTCGGCGTTTCCACCACACCCGAGGAGGAATTGCCCGCTACCAGCGACGCGTACTGCATTGCGGAAAGGTATCGCCGCAGCCCCAGACTCTGGATGAATCCGGCGCGGTCGGGGTGAGCCGCGGCAAAAGCCTGCATCTTTTGGGTGCAGATCTGCCCGCCTGCATCGGCGTTGGAACCGGTGATGAGCCAGAATACGCCCGGCACTGCTTTCATGGCAACGCACAGGGCGTCCACCTGGTCGGCGGGATCGGGGGCATCGGCGCTGGTTTCCGGGTGATAGGTCACCAGCGCAAAGGGCTGCATCAGCGGGAATCCTGTGGAATTGCACAATTCTTCCCGTGTCATTTTAGGCAGGGTGCGGATGTTTTCATCCCCCAGACCGCCCACACAGAACACGCGGCCCGGTTCTTCCCCCATGCGCACCAGGCGTGCGGCACTGTCGGTGCAGGAGGGGAAATGCAGTGCTGCCATCTTGCTGATGCAGTGGCGGTAGTATTCGTCGGCTGCGCCCAGGGTCACATCACCGCCGGAAATGTGGGCGATGGGAATGTGACGGGCTGCGGCGGCTGTTGCCACGGCAAAAATCTCGAACCGGTCCCCCAGCAGCAGCACAGCATCGGGGCGGTGGGCGGCAAAGTACTCGTCAAATACCGTCAGCGTCCGGGCAATGGTTCGGGCCACCGGCTCCTCCTGCTCACTGAAAATCGGCAGCCGTGCGGCGATGGGAAAACCGTCCGCTTCGATCTCCCGCACGGTTTCCCCCAGCCGGGTGCACAGATGAGCGCCGGTCACCACAAGCTGCAATTGCAGTTCCGTGTCCGCCGCCAGTTTCTGCACGACCGGACGCAGCAGGCCGTATTCCGCCCGGGTGGCGGTCACGACGCAGATGGTACGCATACAAGGTCCTTTCCGCACAGCGCGGCGGCAAAAATTTGCCGCCGCGGCTGCGTTACAGTTCGATTTTTTCGTCCTCTTCAAAATCCCGCGAGGCGGTCTTGCCCAGCACATCATACCAGCGCATGGGGCTGATGCCGTCGCCGGGACGCTTGGTGGTCAGGTTGTCGGCGGTGAACACTTCGCCGGCCTTGATGGGCCGCGCTGCCACGATGCTCTTGCGGGCCACGGCCTTGTTGGGGGCCTCGCTGGCGGTCAGGTGTTTGTGGCCGTCGCCCAGCGCGGCTTCCACGTTGCGCACGGCCTGTACCATGGCCTTGAATTCGGTGGGGTCCAGGCTGGCCTGCTGGTCGGGCCCCGGCAGGGTCTTGTCCAGCGTGAAATGCTTCTCAATGACGGCGGCCCCCAGCACCGCAGCGGCCACATCACATTCCCAGCCCGGCGTATGGTCCGAAAGTCCCACCGGCAGGCCGAACTGTTCAAACAGTTCCAGCATAGCCGTCAGGTTGGCGTCGGAATAGGGGGTGGGGTACTGGGTGTTGCAGTGCAGTACGGTGGCTTCGGGGCAGCCGCCGTCGTCCAGAATGCCCAGGGCGTCGGTGATCTCGTTGAGGTTGCTCATGCCGGTGGAAAGCAGTACCGGCGTGTGCAGCTTGGCCACTTCCTCCAAATAGGGCAGATTGGTGATTTCCCCCGAGGGAATCTTGATCAGCGGCAGGTCCAGCGTGCCGAGGAACTGCACACTGGGAATATCAAAAGGTGCCGACAGATACTGGATGCCGATGGAATCGCAGTACTCTTTCAGCTCCCGATGCCCCTCAAAGGAAAAGTGCAGCTTGCGGATCATCTCCAGCTGGCTTTCGGCGGCATCGGTGGTTTCTTTCTGGTAGGCTGCCTTCTCGGCAAATTTGCTTACGACCAGCTCGGGCACGGCGGTCTGATATTTCACAATATCGGCACCGCATTCCTTGGCCACCAGCGCCATGCGCTTGGCCATTTCCAGGTCACCGTTGTGGTTGACCCCGGCTTCGGCAATAATCGTAACGGGCATAATTCTCTCCTTTATTTGTGCGTCAGGGCTGGCTTTCCAGTTTGCGGCGCATTTTCTCCAGTTCTTCCATCTGGCCCATATCCATCCAGCTGCTCTCGGCAATGGGATAGACGCCGACCTTCTCACCGGCGGCGCGGTAACGGTCGATCACATCGGGGAACCCGATGACTTCGCCGTCTTTCATCTCCTCCACCACCCGGGGCTCCACCACATAAACGCCGGTGTTGGTCAGAAAATCCAGCTCCGGCTTTTCCCGCATGGCGGCAATACCGCCATCGGGACCAAGCTCCACCACACCGTAGGGCACAGTGTAATGCTTGAACGCGCAGATCATGGTCACCAGATTGCCGTTCTTTTTGTGGTACTCGTATACATCACCGAAATCCACATCCAGCAGCGTGTCACAGTTGGTGAAGAAAAACGGTGAATGCACCTTGCCTTTCAGCAGGCAGAGCCCGCCGCCGGTGCCCATGAACACATCCTCGTCGGCAAAGTCTACGGTGTAGTCCTTTTCCAGTTCGTTGAAATAGGACTTGATCATCCCGCGCTTGTAGTTCACGATCATGGTGAATTCCCGGCAGCCGAAATCCCGGAACCGGTCCATGATCAGTTCGGCAATGGGCTGTTCGCCCACCGGGATCAGCGGCTTGGGCAGAATTTTGGTATAAGGGTACAGCCGTGTGCCCAGTCCGCCGGCCATCATGACCACAGGAATGTCGGTGTGCTTGCGGTTGTCCACATTCAGACCGTGGGCAAACACAATATCGGTGATGACGCCGCGCTTATCCAGAATAGGCAGGGCGTCGATGCGGTTTTTCTGCAGAACTTCCCGGGCGCGGCCGCGTTCAGCAATAGGCAGACTCAGCGGATGGTAGTTGGCGGCCAGACTGGCGGCCTGGTCCGGGGTGCCCCCGCGCAGGAAAAACTTGCGGATATCCCCGTCGGTCAGAGCGGCTTCCAGCTTGCCCTGGGGGGCAATGAACAGGATTCGCTGGCCGGTTTCATCCAGCTTGCGCAGTGCTTCCAGCACGGTGGCGTCTGCCGGCAGGAACAATTCTTCTACTTGGATCAAACGATGATCCCCCTCTCGGTCGGTGGTGGGTTACAGGCTCAGGACCGCCTGGCAGACGCGCTCGCAATCTTCCAGCGACAGGTTGGTGGAGCAGGGCAGGTTGACGATGTACTTGCGGTAGTCCAACGCTTTGTCCAGGCCGTAGGCCTCGTTGCGGGGATAGTCCGCCTGCTCGTGAATCAACGCCCAGACAGGGCGGGTCTGAATCTTCTGGGCCTGCAGCTTTTCAATAACGGTATCGCGGTCCAGGCCGGAATCTTTCAGATACAGGCTGAAGAACCAGTGGTTGGAGCGCACGTCCTCGGTGCGGAAAGGCAGAATCCGCAGTCCCTTGACGCCATCCAGTTTTTCCACATAGTGATCGTACAGTTCCTTTTTGTGGGTAATGAATCCTTCCAGCCGTTCCAGCTGGGCCAGGCCCAGACAGGCCTGCACGTTGGTCATGCGGTAGTTGTAGCCCACTTCATCGTGCAGGAACTGCAGCAGATCCGCTTTGGCCTGGGTGGAGATATGCTTGGCGTGCTCCAGCCAGTCGGCGTGGTTGGACACCACGGCACCGCCGGCACCGGTGGTGATGATCTTGTTGCCGTTGAAGCTGTAGCAGCCGATATCGCCGATGGTGCCGGCAAACTTGCCGGCGAAAGGTCCGGCGGTGTAACGGGTGCCCAGGGCCTCGGTGGCATCCTCAATCAAAATCAGTCCGTACCGGCGGGCAATCTCAGTCAGGCGGACCATGTCAGCCATGTTGCCGAACACGTGCACGGCTTCCAGGGCTTTCACATGGGCGCCGGTGGTCTTGTTATAGAGTTTGCCGTCCCGCAGTTCGCAGCGGGTACAGCAGAATTGCTCCACGGCATCAGGGTCGATGCACAGGGAATCGTCGCAGCCGATGAAGATGGGCTCGGCCCCCAGATAACGGGTCAGCGGGTTGACGGCGGCAATAAAGGTGAGGGTGGGCACAATGACTTCATCCCCACGGGTGATGCCGGCGGCCATAGCGGCCAGGTGCAGGGCACTGGAACCGGCGTTGCAGGCCACGGCGCGGTCCATGCCCACGTAACGGGCCAGGGCCTCTTCAAATTCGGTGACTTTGCCGCCGCTGGTGGAAACCCAGCCGGAGGTGATGGCCTCGCTGGCCAGTTCCGCTTCACGCGGGCCGAAATTCGGGACCGAAAGGGGGATAAACTCAGACATACAGACTGCCTCCATTTTATATAGTTACCGCCTTAAAACGGCCTATACTTACAAATATACATTGTTATTATACTGCGTTTGCCCCCTAACGGCAAGAGAAAAGCCGATTTTTCGTCCGGAAAGCCAAAAAAGGACGCAGCCGTGCAGGCTGCGTCCTTGCTTTGCTATACATTACAGGTAACTGAGTTCTTCCTTGCGTTTGCCCACCAGCTCGGGGTTATCCAGCACGGCGCCCGCGCCCAGGGCCACGCAGTCCAGCGGACTTTCTGCTACATGCACGGTGATGCCGGTTTCGTTCTGGATCAGGGTGTCCAGTCCCCGCAGCAGCGCACCGCCGCCCGACAGCATGATGCCGCGGTCGATAATGTCGCTGGAAAGCTCCGGCGGGGTGCGCTCCAGGGTATCCTTGATGGCATCCACGATGCGCAGCAGGCTCTCGCTCATGGCCTCCCGCACTTCCTCGGAACGGATCAGGATATCCTTGGGCAGACCATCCACCAGGTTGCGGCCCTTGATCTCCATGCTGGTTTCAGGGTCCTGGGGGCAGGCGGAACCGATTTCAATCTTGATCTGCTCGGCGGTCCGCTCGCCCACCAGCAGATTGTATTTGCGCTTGATGAACGCGATGATGCTCTGGTCCAGGGTATCCCCGGCGCAGCGGACGCTGTGGCTGGCCACGATGCCCGACAGGCTGATGACCGCCACTTCCGCCGTACCGCCGCCGATGTCCACGATCATGCTGCCCACAGCATCGGTGGTGGGCAGCCCGGCGCCGATGGCGGCGGCCATGGGTTCCTCAATGACGGTGACCTGGCGGGCTCCCGCCTTGGCGGCGGCCTGCCGCACGGCGCGGCGTTCCACCTCGGTCACACCGGAAGGCACACAGATGACCACCCGCGGCCGGGCAAAAAGGCTGTTGCCGCACGCCTGGCGGATGAAACTCTGCAGCATGGCGGCGGTGATGTCAAAATCGGCAATGACACCGTCTTTCAGCGGCCGCACCGCCACGATGGACCCCGGTGCACGGCCGATGACGGCCTTGGCCTCGTGCCCTACGCTGCGCACCCGCAGCTCATCGCTGCGCGGGTCCACAGCTACCACGCTGGGTTCCCGCATGATGATGCCGCGGCCTTTCATATACACCAGCGTGTTCGCGGTGCCCAAATCAATGCCAATGTCCTTGGTAAACATAGCGCGTATTCTCCCGAAAAAACCTTTGAAAAAATTACCGATCCAGCTCATGCACAGCTCCCTCACTTGGGGGCTGCGCACAGCAATATTTTACCGGAACTGGCGCAGCAGCTGCGCCGCCCGGTGTACCGGCAGCCCCATGATATTGTAGTAGCACCCCGCAATGCCCGCGCACCACAGCGCCGCATGGCCCTGGATGGCGTAGGCTCCGGCTTTGTCGTAGGGTTCCGGCGTGCGCACGTAGGCCAGCAGGTCTTCCTCCTCAATGGGGGAAAAGGTGACCAGCGTGGTTTCCACCGTCGCAGCGGCCCGGGCTCCCCGGCAGATGCACACGCCGGTATGTACCTTGTGGCTGCAGCCGGAAAGCGCGCGCAGCATCCGCAAGGCATCGGCTTCGTCCCGGGGTTTGCCGAATACCTCACCGCCACAGTCCACCACCGTGTCAAACCCGCAGACGATGTCCTCCGGGTGAGAGGCTGCGACGGCACGGGCTTTGGCCGTGGCCAGAGCCTTTGCCAGGTGGGCAGGGGTGTCGGCTGCGATTTTGCTTTCGTCCACATCGCTGGTGATAACGGTGTAGTCCGGGGTGATGAGTGCCATCAGCTCGCGGCGCCGCGGGCTGCCGGAGGCCAGGATCAAAGCCATAGCGAAGTCCTTTCGTGTTCGATTATAGTGGGGTACCGGCGTCGAAATCTGCCGCACCGGCACGAGCCTGGAAAATTTTGGAAAATGCTTGTCCTCACACCGTTCCCGTGGAACCAAAGCCGCCCGTGCCGCGGTCGGTATCGCTCAGGGCTTCCGCCTGCACAAAGGCGGCCTGCCACACCGGGGCAATGCACAGCTGAGCCACCCGCTCCCCGGGTTGAATGGTGTAGGCTTCGGTGCCCAGGTTGATCATGGGCGCCCGCAGTTCGCCGCGGTAGTCGCTGTCGATGACGCCCACGCCGTTGGCCATGCACAGGCCATGTTTGATGGAAAGCCCGCTGCGGGCATAGACCAGCGCCACACATTCGGCGTTGGGCAGTTCGATCGCCAGCCCGGTAGGCACCAGCACCCGCTGCATGGGGGCAACGGTCATCGGCTCGTCCAGCAGCGCGCACAGATCGGCAGCGGCAGCGCCGGGGGTGGCGTAAGCGGGCAGCTTGGCCCGGGGGTCCAGCTTTTTGCAGGAAACGGTCATTTGCATAAAAGTAAAAACCTCTCAGTTGTTGGTATAGTATAGCCCACGGGTGAACTCGCTGTCAAACGGCTTGCCAGCCACCAGCCCATCCAAAATCTGGGCAACACGGGCAGGGGATTCGGTAGTGAAGGCGGCCACCGCCACATCCACCGGCAGCTCGGTCATCCGGTCACCCATATACAGCGGCACGGGGTTGAACACCGTGCGGATGCCCGCTCCGCCGGGGGCAGAGCAGGTCACGGTAAAATCCCGGCCCTTGCGGTCCCGCAGTGTGCCGTCGCCGTTGCACTGGGCACAGCTGTGCACGTTGCGCAGCGGACAGGCACGGGTCAGCATCAGCGGAATGTGCCCGTAGCACAGGGCCGCGGTAGGCAGCGCCTTGCCGTCCCGCAGGGGAGCAATGGCCTGCATGGCATTCACGGCGGTTTCGGGATGAATCAGCATACCCTGCAATCCCAGTTCCGCATAGCGGGCGGCGGACATGGGGTTGGTGATGTTCAATCCCAGCCCGCCGTACAGGGGCCAGTCTTTGGCCAGCAGCAGATGGGCGGCGTTGTTTGCCACCGCCCCGGCAAAACCGCTACCCTGCAAAGCGTGCAGGCGCTCGGCAGTGTGGGCTTCCAGCTTGCCGAACGTGACCCGGGGCAGTTCCAGCAGGGTCTTGCCGCGCCAGTTGGCGGGAACCTTATCGGCTTCGGCGATGGGGAAAACCAGCCATTGCAGCTTTTCTACAAATTCGGCAGGGCACTGCTCCACGGAAGAAAACCGGGCGGCCAGTGCGGGCACGCTGCCCACCGTGTGGACAGCAAAACGGGGCGGCAGATAGGGCTGCACGGTGTGGGACGTTACAATGGAACGCTTTTCCAGCAGCGTTTCCAGTGCTTCCCGGCGCAGTTCATTCCAGACACTGCCGGGCAGAAAGCCCGGTACGCCGGTGATCGCAACACCGGCACAGAAAAACGGTGTGCCGCCGGTTTTGCCCAGTGCCCGTTCAATAGCAGGGGTCTGGTCCTTCTGGGCGGGCTGCGGCGCTTCCTCGCTGTAGACGATGGCTTTGTGGCCGTCCTCGTCGGTCACGGTCAGCTTGATGCCCTCGGGGTCAAAGTCCACGGCAAAATGTACCGGAATACGCTGCAGTTCCCGGCGGAACAGTTCCCGGGCTTTGGGGGTGGCGGCCCGGGTGGCGGCAGCATCAGCCTCGGTGCGCACGCCGAACATGGTGCCGTCGTTGCGCCCGGTCAGGTAGCCATCCGTAAAACCGGAACGGGAGAAAATATCCCGCACCAGCCCTTCGTCATAGGGTTGCCCCTCCCGCACAGCGCGGCAGGCAGCCACACTGGCGGCGGCATACTCCGGCGTACGAAGGCGGCCTTCGATCTTGACGCTGGCCACGCCGGCGTCCATCAGTTCCCGCAGGTGGGGAATATGGTCCATGTCTTTCAGGCTCAGGTGGCAGGCCTTGCCCGGTTTACCCGGGGCCAGGCCGGCAGAGGCGTCAAAGGGCAGACGGCAGGGACCGGCACAGGCGCCGCGGTTGCCGCTGCGTCCGCCCAGGAAAGCGCTCATCATGCACTGACCGCTGACACTCATGCAGAGGGCACCGTGGATGAATACCTCGCACTCGATGGGACTGGCGGCGCAGATGGCCCGGATCTCTTCCAGCGAGAGCTCCCGCGCCAGAATGACCCGGTCGTACCCCAGGGCCGCCAGCTCTTTGGCACCGGCGGCAGTGTGCACGCTCATCTGGGTGGAACCGTGCAGATGTAGTGTGGGTGCGATCTGCTTGACCAGCTGCGCTGTCGCCAGATCGTCGGCGATGACGGCATCGGCACCGGCCTCGGCTACGGCGCGCACGGCGTCAGCCAGACCGTCCAGTTCCCGGGCATACACCAGGGTGTTCAGCGTGACGTGTACCCGCACGCCCCGGGCGTGGCAGAAAGAAACCGCCTCCCGCAGCTCATCGGGCGTAAAGTTGCCCGCCGTGCGGCGGGCGTTGAAGCCGGTAAGCCCCAGATAAACAGCATCAGCGCCGCTGAACACAGCGGCGCCAAGCATTTCACGGTTGCCCGCGGGGGCCAGAATCTCCAGCGGGCGGCTCACAGGGACTCCTGACTGCTCTGGGAGCGGCGCAGACGGCGCTCCAGCTCATCAATGCGGCGCTTCAGCGCGGCGTTTTCCCGGCGTACTTCCTCGGCAGCCATCTTGGCGCTGGCGGCGTCTTCGAGGTAGTCCTTGATCTGGCGGCGCATATTGTCGGCGCTGCCGCTGGCCTTTTCCAGTTCATCGCGATAGTTCAGGGCCGTCATGACGGCGGCGGTGGTGATGGAAACGGAATTGGAGGAGGCCATCAGTTCGTTCATATCCAGATTCAGCCGGTCGGCCAGATTCTGCATATAGTCTTCGCTCTCACTGGTATTGACCACGTAGCTGGACCCGCAGATGTTCAGCCGCACTTTTGAGGTAGCCATTCCCATAAAAATTGTGCTCCTTCCTGCTGTATGTTCAAAATTTAACCCTGCCGCAAAGCACAGGTGTGAAAAATCTTACCAATATTATAATACAAAACGGCAATCAGCAAAAGCCCTTTTTGTGGAAAAGTGTAAAAAACCTGTCAAAGAGGCAAAATTCTCTTGCGCAATCGTACAAATTTGGCTATAATCAATAATATGGCAATTTTAGGTGCCGTTAAACTTTACAGAAAAATCAGTGATCCCAAAACAAAACAGTAAGGAGAGAACGATTTTGAAATACACCAAGCGTGAGTTTGAGAAGATGCTCAAAGATACTCTGATGAGCGAATGCAATGTCACTCTGGACACTGCCTCTGCCGATCAGATCTACCGCTGCCTGGCTTCCATCACCCGCCAGATCATGTCCGACCGCCAGAAGCGGTTCCAGTCCAAGGTCCTGGGCGAGGGCAAAAAGCAGGTGTACTACCTCTGCATGGAATTCCTGATGGGCCGCAGCCTGCGCACGAGCCTGTTCAACCTCGGCCTGAATGAAGTCGCGGAGAGCGTGCTGGCCGATGCCGATATCAAGATCGACACCATCTATGACCGTGAGCCGGATGCCGGTCTGGGCAACGGCGGTCTGGGCCGTCTGGCTGCCTGCTACCTGGATGGCATGGCTACCGACTGCATCCCCGGCACCGGTTACTCCATCCTGTATGAGTACGGCATCTTCAAACAGAAGATCGTGGACGGCTGGCAGCAGGAAACCGCTGACAACTGGCTGCCCGGCGGTCAGGTGTGGATCAAGTCCCACCCCGACCAGGCCCAGGAGATCCGCTTTGACGGCCAGGCCATCGAAACCTGGGAGGGCGGCTTCCACCACGTCAAGTACGAGAACTACAACTCCGTCATTGCTGTGCCCAACGATATGTATGTGGCCGGTTATGGCAGCCAGGGTGTTTCCAAGCTGCGTCTGTGGCAGGCCAAGGCACCCAGCTTTGACATGAGCAGCTTCAACGCCGGCAACTACAACACGGCCATCAGCCAGTCTGCTTCTGCTGAGCTGATCTCCAAGATCCTCTACCCCAACGATAACCATACCGAGGGCAAGATCCTGCGTCTGCGTCAGCAGTACTTCTTCTCGGCTGCTTCCATCGCCGATATTTTGCAGAACCATCTGAACCAGTACGGCACTCTGGATAACCTGCCCGATAAGGTGGCCATCCAGCTGAATGATACCCACCCCACGGTGGCCATCCCCGAAATGATGCGTATTCTGCTGGACGAGTGCAGCTACGACTGGGATACCGCCTTCGACATCTGCCGCAAGGTCTTTGCCTACACCAACCACACCGTCATGAGTGAGGCGCTGGAGAAGTGGAATGCCGATATCTTCCGCAGCACGCTGCCCCGTATCTGGCAGATCGTCTGCGAGCTGGACCGCCGCTGCCGCATTGAGCTGGAGAAGGCCTTCCCCGGCGATTACGGCAAGATCAACTATATGGCGATCCTGGGCGATAACCAGGTCCGCACCGCCAACATCTGTGCCTATGTCTGCCATGCCATCAACGGCGTGTCCAAGCTGCACAGTGAGATCATCAAGGACAGCGTCTTCCACGACTACTATCTGTTCAAGCCCAAGGCGTTCAAGAACGTCACCAACGGCATCGCTTACCGCCGCTGGCTGCTGGCGTCCAACCCGGGCCTGACCAACCTGCTGGAAGAAACCATCGGCGACGGCTTCAAGACCGACGCCTCCGAACTGAAGAAGTTCGAAAAGTACGCCGACGATGCTGCCGTGTTGGAAAAACTGGCCCAGGTCAAGCACGAGAACAAGGTCCTGTTTGCCAACTATCTGCAGAAAGCCACCGGCCAGGTCATTGATCCCAACTCCATCTTTGACTGCCAGGTCAAGCGTATGCACGAGTACAAGCGCCAGCACCTGAACGCGCTGAACATCGCGGCCGAGTACCTGTACCTGAAGAACAACCCCAACGCCGAATTCACGCCCAAGACCTATATCTTCGGTGCCAAGGCGGCCCCCGGTTACTATATGGCCAAGCAGATGATCCGCATGATCTGCAAGCTGGGCAAGATGATCGACGAAGATCCCGCCGTGCGTGAGAAGCTGCGCGTGGTGTACCTGGAGGATTACTGCGTCACCCTGTCCGAGCGCCTGATGCCCGCCTCCGAAGTGTCCGAGCAGATCTCTCTGGCCGGCACCGAGGCTTCCGGCACCGGCAACATGAAGTTCATGCTCAATGGTGCCATCACCCTGGGCACGCTGGACGGCGCTAACGTGGAGATCGCCGATGCGGCCGGTCATGACAATGAGATTATCTTCGGTATGCTCACGCCCGAGGTCAATGCCCTCAAGGGTATGGGCTACCATCCCAACGCCTTCATCTCCGGCGATAACACCGCCATGGCGGTGCTGGATCTGCTGGAAAAGGGCTGGAACGGCGAGAACTTCAGCGAAGTGACCAACAACCTGCGCAACTCTGATCCGTATATGGTTATGGCGGACTTCAAGGATTACCGCCGTGCCCAGCAGACTGTCCAGCAGCTGTACAAGGACAAGAAGAAGTGGAACCACATGAGCCTGATGAACATTGCCAATGCGGGCATCTTCAGCGCCGACCGTTCCATCATGGACTACGCGCGCGACATCTGGGGCGCTGCGCCGGTCAAATAATTTCCCTGTGTGATTTTGCTGCCGCGGCCGTCTGACCGCGGCAGTTTTTACTCTGAACACTGGGGGCTTTGTATGGTGCATACCTACTACAACAGTTTTGACCCTGCCTGCAAGGCACCGTTCGGTGCAATCGAAGCCGGGCAGGAAGTGACCTTTCATCTGACCGTGCCGGAACATCTGGGGTATGTGGACCCGCACCTGGTCCTGACCAAGGACAAGGAGGACCCCGTCCATTACCGGATGAACTTTGACGGCCAGACACCGCAGGTCAATCATTTTACCTTTTCTATCGCGCCCACCACGCCGGGACTGTACTTCTACTATTTTGACCTGTACACCGACTTCCGCAAAATCTACCGCGGCAACGGCGGGGAAGGGGTGCTCAGCTGGACCGGCGGCGCCAGCTGGCAGCTGACCGTTTATGAAAAAGGCTTCAAAACGCCGGAGTGGTTCCGTAACGGTACGATGTACCAGATTTTCCCGGATCGCTTCTGCGAAGGCGTGCCCAACAAGCCCATGCCCTTTGCCGATCGCATCTACCGGGCAGATAAAACGGGGGAACCCTACTTCTGGCCTACGGATCAGGATGACGGCTACCTCAACATGGACTATTACGGCGGTGACTTTGCAGGCATCCAGAAAAAACTGCCGTACCTGCGCGATCTGGGTGTGACCTGCATCTATCTGAATCCGATTTTTGAAGCCCACGCCAACCACCGCTACAACACGGCCGACTATCTCAAAGCCGACCCGCTGCTGGGTACCAACGAGGATTTTGCCGCTCTGTGTGCCGCTGCCAAAAAGGAAGGTATCCGCATCATTCTGGACGGTGTGTTCAGCCATACCGGCTCGGATTCCGTCTACTTCAACCGGGAGGGACGCTACGGCCCCGGCGGTGCTTACCGTGACCGCCATTCCCCTTACCGCAGCTGGTATGATTTCGATTCCGGCTATCCCAGCGGCTACCGCTGCTGGTGGGGCTTTGAAACATTGCCCGAAGTCCAGGAGGATTCGCCCTCCTATGAGGAATTTGTCTGTGGCAAAGGCGGCGTCATCGACACCTGGCTGAACCTGGGGGCTTCCGGCTTCCGGTTGGATGTGGCTGATGAACTGCCGGATTCCTTCATCGAAAAAATTCGTCAGGCCGTGAAATCCCACGGGGAGGACAAGCTCCTGATCGGGGAAGTGTGGGAGGATGCGACCACCAAAGAGGCTTTTGGCGAGCGCCGTACCTATCTGCGGGGCAAAGGGCTGGATGCGGTGATGAACTATCCCTTCCGCAACGCGGTACTGGATTATATCCGTGGCGCTGACGTATCGGCGGTCAGTGAACAGATCCTGACCATCTGTGAAAACTATCCGCCGCCGGCGCTGCACTGCCTGATGAACTTCCTCTCCACCCATGACACCGAGCGTGCCTTGACGGCAATTGCCGGGGAACCGGCCAACGGTCGGGATCGCTTCTGGCAGAGCGGGCGCCGTATTTCGCCCAACAAGGTGGAGGAAGGCCTGCGTAAACTGCTGCTGGGCTATGCAATGATTTTCACGCTGCCCGGTGTGCCCTGTGTGTATTATGGCGACGAAATCGGTATGCAGGGGTATCGGGACCCCTTCAACCGCGCCTTCTTTGACTGGAACTCTACCGAGGAACGGCTGCGCGGGCCTATGAGGAATCTGGCCCGGCTGCGCAAGACCTGTGATGCTTTTGACGGCGGCCGCCTGGAAATCGTGCGTGCCGAAGGGGATGTGCTGCATTATCGCCGGGTGGGCAAGACCCAGACGGCGGAGATTATCCTCAACCGCGGACCGCATCTGCTGGCGGAAACGGCTTTCGGCAAATCTACGGAAGTCAATCCCGGTGGCTTTACGGTTTTGGTGGAAGATAACGTCCCCGAACATGTAGGGTATTTTTCAATTTATTGATGGATCACATTCCGGCCTTCGCTGCCAAATTTGGCAGCGGAGGCCTTTTGTATTTGTAAGCTATCGGGCGTTCCGCTCTCGAATCTGGTAGAATGCGTGCAAATTATACAGAATTTGACGCGTGATTTGCAGATTTTACATCACATAATCTTGACAGTGCAGGGTTCTCATGTTAAAGTGTTGACAAAGATGGTACACACGGAAGGAGGTTCCGTCTTATGTCGCCTGATACTTTATTCTGGCTTATCGCGGTGATCGCGTTCGTGGTGCTGGAAGCATCCACCACAGCGCTGGTTTCCATCTGGTTTGCCGTCGGTGCTGCGGCAGCACTGATCGTCAGTTTCTTCACCCAATCCCTGTCGGTGGAAGCGGCGGTTTTTGCCGTTGTTTCGGCGGTGGCGCTCATCCTCATGGTCCCTACACTGGCCAAGCGCCGTAAAGAGCGCAAGGCTCCGGTCACCAACGGTTCGCCGTTGACGATCGGCAAGCAAGGGGTCGTGCTTGTGGATATCAACCCCGGTTACCTGGGGCGCGTACGTGTAGATGGTCTGGACTGGCAGGCCCGCGCGGATGCAGCGATGCCCAAAGGCACACCTTGCCGGGTACTGGATGTGGACGGTGCGATTCTGATTGTATCCCCGGTGACTGTGGAAACAGCCACCGCCTGATTGTTGGAAAAGAGAAAAGGAGGTCCCTATGCCGCTGCTGATTTTTGCAATTCTTCTGGTGGTAGTCCTGATTATTCTGGTGCGCTGCATCGTCATTGTGCCCCAGTCCAATGCCTATGTGACTGAGTGGCTTGGCGTGTACAAAGACACCTGGGGTGCAGGCCTGCACATCCGCACCCCCTTCGTGGAGCGTGTGGCCCGCAAGGTTTCCCTCAAGGAGGAAGCTGCCGATTTCCCGCCTCAGCCGGTCATCACCCGCGATAACGTCACTATGATGATCGACACGGTGGTGTTTTTCCAGGTGTTTGATGCCAAGCTGTACGCTTACGGCGTCAATCGCCCCATTCAGGCCATCGAGAACCTGTCTGCCACGACCCTGCGTGATATCATCGGTTCCATGACCCTGGACGAAACCCTGACCAGCCGGGATGCCATCAACACCCGCATCACCGCCAGCCTGGACGAATCCACCGACCGCTGGGGTATCAAGGTGAACCGCGTGGAGCTGAAAAACATCGAACCGCCGCTGGAAATCCGCCAGGCTATGGAAAAACAGATGAAGGCGGACCGCGAAAAGCGGGCTTCCATTCTGTTGGCAGAAGGTGAGAAGCAGGCCGCCATCACCCGCGCCGAAGGCGAAAAAGAATCGGCCATCCTGCGCGCAGAAGCCGTCAAGCAGCAGCGCATCCGGGAGGCCGAAGGTGAAGCCCAGGCGCTGCTTACGGTGCAGAAAGCCCAGGCCGATGCCATCCGTCTGATCAATGAAGCCAACCCCAACCACAATTTCCTGGCCCTGCGCAGTATGGAAGCCATGGAAAAGGTGGCCGACGGCAAGGCAACCAAACTCATTGTGCCCAGCGATATGCAGAACCTGGCCGCAACGGTGGCTGCCATCCAGGAAATCTCCGGTGGAGCCGCTGCCAAGTAAACATTCCCCGCAACAGCAAAGAGGGACGACGAGAGTCGTCCCTCTTTTTCTTCTGTCAGCGGATCCAGGCCCGTGCCAGGGCGGCCGCCACTGCCGGAATATCCTCCTCTTTCAGTGCTGAATAGCCCGCCACAACGGTATCGGGCGGGCAGAGCTCCGGCCGTGCCAGATAGTATTCGCGCAGACCGCGCAGCCGTACCCCTTCCCGGGCGGCAGCCTCTACCATGGCTGCTTCGCCGCCGGCACCGGGCAGTGTCAGTAAAAAATGCAGGCCGCTGTGTACGCTGCCCAGCGTAACGCCGGGCAGTTCCCGGCGCAGAGCTGTGGCAAAGGCTTCCATACGCCGCTTGTAAACCAGGCGCATCCGGGCCAGGTGCCTTGTAAAGTAGCCACCGGCCATAAAGGCAGCCAACGTCTGCTGCTCAAACCGTCCTACGGTATTGGCATAGACCGCAAAATCCCTTTGGTATTGTGCCAGCAGACGGCGGGGCAGGACCATACAGGCGATGCGGATGCCGGGCGCCAGACTTTTGGAAAAGGTGGTCAGATACACCACCGGACCGTCGGGACCGGCCATGCCCTGTAAACTGGGCAGAGGGCGGGTGTCAAAGCGAAATTCCGAGTCGTAGTCATCCTCCAGAATATAGCGCCCGGGCCTGGCGGCTGCCCAGGCCAGAATCTGGGCCCGGCGCGGGGCAGGCATGGTTACGCCGGTGGGGAAGTGGTGGCTTGGCGTCAGATAGCACAAGTTGGCACCACTTTTTTCCAACGCTTCCGCCGACAGGCCATCCTGATCGATGTCCACCAGTGTGCAGGACAGGGCGTTGTTTTGCAAAACTGCCCGCGTACGGGAATAGCCTGGATTTTCCACGGCAGCCGTCCCGCCGGCAAACAGATGGGCCAGGCAGCCCAGCAGATATTCGCTGCCTGCCCCCACAACGATCTGTTCGGGGGTACAGTCTACGCCGCGATACGCCGAAAGATACCGGGCAATCTGGATTCGCAGTGCATCGTCGCCCTGCATCTCGCCGCGTTGTAACAGTTCCGGCCGCTGGTAGAGCAGCTCCCGTTGGATGCGTCCCCAGCTGCGGGCAGGGAAGAGGGCGGTGTCCACGCTGCCGGTGGAAAGATCAAACCGTGCTCCCTCAGGGACCGGGGCTTGGGCGGCTGCAGGCGTGTCGTCGGGCCGGGCGGTGCGGCTGTGCAGCATACCATAGGTTTTTTGCACATAGAAGCCGCTGCGCGGCCGTGCTTCGGCCAGACCCTCGGCAGCCAGCATCTGGTAGGCGGCATCCACGGTGTTGATGCTGACTCCCAACTGGGCAGCCATCGTCCGCCGCCCCGGCAGTGCGGTTCCGGGGGCTCGCTGACCGCTTCGGATCTCGTCCGCCAGGGCCGTGTAAAGCTGCTCGTACAAGGGTGCTTTTTCGTCGTTTTTCAATTCGATCATGAAGAAGCCCTCCAAACTGGCACCATAAAAAAATCAAAAACTGGGCATTTATCCGGAGCCAGAAAACGCTATAATAGGAGCATACCCTGCAGGAAAGAATTTGTCAACCGCCATTGGTACAAGGACGGTTGCAAAAGACATAAAGGAGTGGTTTCATTATGGATACGGCAACCATGTGGCTGTTGCTGTTCGGAGCTGTAGCGCTGGCGCTGCTTATTGCGGCGCTGACCAAAACCGAGTTTACGGTGCAGCGCATCAGCATTGTTGGTGTCATGGCGGCGCTCAGCTTTGTGGCCTATGAATTTTTCCGCATCCCCTTCGCGGGCGGGTCTTCGTTTCACCTCGGCAATACCTTTACGGCATTGACCGCTATGCTGCTGGACGGCGTTTCGGGCGGTCTGGCAGGTGCCATCGGTCTGGCATTGGCCGATGTGATCGCCGGGGATCCGGGCTACGCCTTTACAACGTTTATCCTGAAGTTTATCATCGGCGTGGTTTGCGGCGTTACAGCCCACCGGATTCTGCATCTGCGCCGCCACAAAAACGATGGTAAAGCGCGGTATCTGGCACTGGTCGCCGCCAGCGCCTTCAGCGGTCTGTTGGTAAATGTCTTTACCGATCCGCTGGTCGGGTATTTCCGGGACCGCTACATTTTCGGCCAACCGGTGGAAGTGGCTTCGGTGTTCATCAAAATTGCCGGCGGTGTCACGCTGGTGAATTCGCTGCTCTCCACAGTATGCGCGGTGGCACTCTATCTGGCGCTGGAACCGGCGCTGCGGCGTGCGCACCTTCTGCCCAAGGAATAAACGAAAAAGCAGTTTCCTGTCCTGACGGGAAACTGCTTTTTTGAGCCTAAAATATGTAAAAATTGAGAAAACACTGGCGCTCAGACAAAAAATAGTGTACAATAACTGCTGTATGCATAGAAATATTGGGTAGGACAGAACTTTTTGCGCGAAAGGAAACGCAATGGCAGGCAAAAGAAAGAATACAACGGCGAAAAAGCCATTGGATATACGCAGCAAGATGTATCTTGTGATGGGATTGTGCAGTTTGATGCTGCTGATCAGTGTGATCATATCCTTTGTTCTGGTGGGCGGCGGTGATCTTCTGAGCGGCAGCGCCGAGGGCGACTCTTCTGCGGAGAGCGATTCCCTGGTTACAGAGAGTGGTTACGACAAAGATCAGAATACCATTGACCAGTCGCAGTATTCCTCCACAATTCTGGAGGAAAGCGAGGACGCCGGACAGGATTACGTGGATGAAACGCTGTTCCTGGGGGACAGCAACACGGCCCGTATGTACCGTATGTTTGACTACTGCAGCTATGATAATGCCATCGGTTCGGTGGGCATGAGCGCCCGGTCGTTGGCGACTTATGCGTGTGTGCAGCTGCAAGGGTATTCCAACTACGTCACCATGGCCAAAGCGGTTTTCCTGATGCAGCCCCAGCGCGTGATCCTGACCTTTGGTACCAACGATCTGAGCCCCAGCTACTCAGCAGACAGTTTTGTAGAAAACTATGAGGAAGGCATCAAAACCATTGTAGAAGCCTATCCCAGCGTAGATATCATCGTCAACGCCATTCCGCCGTTGGGGCAGGTACATTCCAACCAGAACCTGACACAGACCCAGGTGGATGAATACAATAAGGCCCTTGTCGAAATGTGCAAGGAAAACGACTGGAAGTTCCTCAACAGCGCGGAGGTTCTCAAGGATTCTTCCACGGGCTATGCCAAGAGCGGTTATGTGGAATCCAGCGACGGTATCCATCTGACCAAGGCGGCTATGGAAGCCCTGTTTGAGTATGTGCGCACCCATAGCTATATCACGGAGGATGATCGTCCCACCGTGAAAAATGTTGCCAAGCATATCGGGGATAAGGACGTTTCGGTTTCCACTGCGTCCAATGTTACAAACACTTCGTCGGCCAGTTCCACTTCCTCGGAATCCACTTCTCAGGAGGAGGTAGTGGAAACTCCGGTTCCCACAGTGGCGCCCACGCAAGCCCCGACACAAGCGCCAACCCCGGAACCCACGCCTGAACCGGCCACGCCGGTTCCGACAGAACAGCCGACCCAGGAGCCGAGCCCGGCTACCCCAACCCCCGCCCCTGCTACCCCGGTCCCGGCAACGCCTACCCCGGTTCCGGAGCCCACAGCCACCCAGGCCCCGGCTGCCACAGAGCAGCCTCAGGAAACACCGGCACAAGATGCAGGTACCGCCCAGACAACTGGGAATGACGGCGCAACCGCCTGATCGGCCCCTACATACATGCAAAGCCCCCATGCCTCGGCTTGTAAAAGAGCCTGCAGGCAGGGGGCTTTTTTGCAGGGAAAAACGGCGGCAAAACTCAGCCGTTGGCCGGTTCGTTTTTCACGCGCAGTTGTGCCAGCGTAATGCTGTCCACATATTGATTGATCAGGTCATTGAGCCCGCACCAGAAATCCAGCGTCTGGCACTGGTTGCGGCGGGGACACTCCATGTTGGCCCCCAAGCAGGGGATGGCAGTCAGTTCCCCCTCCACGGCACGCAGGATCTCTCCGGCCGTGATCTCTGTTTCGGGGCGCGCCAGGCGATATCCGCCCTGGGCACCGCGCACACTGAGCACCAGTCCGGCTTTGGCCAGCGGTGTGATGATCTGTTCCAGATATTTCAGGCTGATCTGCTGGGTGTCACTGATCTCCTTCAAGGGGACCAGAGCGTCCCCGTGGTTGGCCAGCTCTACCATCAGGCGCAGAGCATAGCGATCGCGGGTCGAAAATTTCATGCGGCGTTCCTCTTTCTGTACAATATCTTGCTATTAACATACCATATTTGTAGGAAATTGGCAACCCCTTTGCGAATTTTTGCCCTTGTTTGTATAAAATTCTGAAAAATGTGGCTTTTTATGCAAAAAGTGTTGACATACGGGTTCGAGGGGGCTATACTCATAGCCAGAGAAGCCGCTGGGCTTGTCCGATTTCCAAAGAAAGGGGTACACGACTATGAACCGCAGCAGCCGCTTTGGCATGATGATGTGCATGTGCAGTTTGCTTCGGCAGCCTGTGCCTGCTTTCTCATGCGCAAATCTGGACGCGTAAGAAAGAAACACAGCGGGGTGTCGAAGCAGTTCGACGCCCCGCTTTTCTTTTGGCTTCCAACCGATAAGGAGGAAATTTGTCATGGAACGTGGTCCGGTGTACAAACAGCCCGGTGTACGAATGTGACGGCAGGTTGAGGGACCTGCCCGTACGAAAACACACCACCAACCAAACACAAACAAAGGAGATTTTCTGTATGAAAAAGTTGATTTCTGCTGCTCTGGCCGGCGCCCTGGCCCTGAGCCTGGCCGCCTGCGGTTCTACCGCTTCCGTTTCCGAATCTGCCGCTGCTTCGGCTTCCTCTGAGGCCGCCTCCACCGCCGAAACCGGCAGTGACCTGGCCGGCACCACCATCAAGGTGGCCGCATCTCCCACGCCCCATGCCGAAATCCTCAATGTGGCCAAAGACCTGCTGGCCGAGCAGGGAATCACGCTGGACATCGTGGAATTCAGCGACTATGTGCAGCCCAACATGGTGACCGAAAGCGGCGAGGTCGACGCCAACTATTTCCAGCATCAGCCGTATCTGGATTCTTTCAATGAGGAGAACGGCACCAGCCTGGTGAGCGTGGGCACCATCCATTACGAGCCCCTGGGCATCTACCCGGGCAAGAGCCAGAGCCTGGAGGAAATTCCGGACGGTGCCGTCATCGCGGTGCCCAACGATACCACCAATGAGGCCCGCGCCCTGCAGCTGCTGGCCTCTCAGGGCATCATCACCATCCGGGAGGATGCCGGTCTGACGGCTACCGTCAACGACATCACCGAGAACCCCCACAACGTCCAGGTGGAAGAACTGGAAGCGGCACAGCTGCCCCGTACCCTGGCCGATGTAGACTACGCGGTCATGAACGGCAACTACGCGCTGGAGGCCGGTTTCTCGGTGGGCAACGATGCCCTGGCTACCGAGGATGCAGACTCTGAGGCTGCCCAGACCTACGCCAACGTGCTGGTGGTCAAAGAAGGCCGCGAGAATGACCCTGCCATCCAGGCCCTGCTGAAGGCGCTGCAGAGTCAGGAAGTCAAGGACTACATCAGCGAAACCTATGACGGTGCCGTGGTAGCTCTTTTCTGATAAAAAACAGCAAAATACCTTGCAACCGCACGGTGGGTAAGGTACAATCAATAGGGAACGGGCGCGCAACCCGTTCCCTATTGTAGAATGAGGGGGAAAACCCATGATCCAATTGCAACACCTGACCAAGCGCTTTGCCACCAAGGGCGGCACGGTGGTCGCGCTCAACGACATCAACCTGACCATCCGGGACGGGGATATTTACGGCATCATCGGTATGTCCGGCGCCGGCAAGTCCACGCTGGTACGCTGCATCAATATGCTGGAACGTCCCGACGAGGGCAACGTGGTGGTGGAAGGCCGCCAGATGGAAGCACTCAGCGCCGCCGAACTGCGGGAAGCCCGGCGGGATATTACCATGATCTTTCAGCAGTTCAATCTGCTGATGCAGCGCACCTGTCTA
Source organism: Candidatus Gemmiger excrementigallinarum (assembly GCA_019116445.1). Classification (GTDB taxonomy): domain Bacteria; phylum Bacillota; class Clostridia; order Oscillospirales; family Ruminococcaceae; genus Gemmiger; species Gemmiger excrementigallinarum. Next base: position 31,278 of record DXBP01000006.1, on the reverse strand, counting down.
CGCAATATCATGTTCCCGATGGAACTGGCCAAAGTCCCCCGGGACAAAGCCGAGGCCCGCGCCCGGGAACTGCTGGAACTGGTAGGTCTGCCTGACAAGGCGGACGCCTACCCGGCTCAGCTTTCCGGCGGGCAGAAGCAGCGCATCGCCATTGCCCGTGCCCTGGCGACCGATCCCAAGGTTCTGCTGTGCGACGAAGCTACCAGCGCCCTGGATCCCAACACCACCCATGCTATCCTGCAGCTGATCCAGAAGATCAACCGGGAACTGGGCATCACGGTGGTGATCATCACCCACCAGATGAGCGTTGTGGAGGAAGTCTGCAACCGGGTCGCCATTCTGGATGAAGGCACCGTGGTGGAGGAAGGGGAGGTACAGGCGATTTTCAGCCATCCCACCTCGGCGGCTGCCCGGCGTCTGGTTTATCCGGCGGGTGCCCCCAAAGCGGAGGCGTTACCCGGTCACAAACTGGTGCGCGTAGCCTTCAACGGTACCCAAACCACCGATAAACCGCTGGTGGCAAGCCTGGCGATCCAGTGCGGCGCGTTGGTGTCCATTCTGGCGGCGGATACCCGTATTGTCAACGGCCAGACCCTGGGCAGTATGCTGCTGGCTCTGCCTGACGACGAGAATGCCGCCAAGGCCATCGACTATATCAAGAACTATCCCGGAATCACGTATGAGGAGGTGAAGGGCTGATGGCAGAATTTCTGGCAAGCAAAGAATGGACTACCTTTTTGCAGGTGTTGCCCACCATCCCCTTTGAAACCTGGGAAACCATCTGGTCCACGGCCGTTGCCACGCTGTTGTCGCTGGTGATCGGCCTGCCTCTGGGCGTCTGCCTGGTCACCGGTGAGCAGGGCGGTATCCGCCCGCTGCCGCGCTGGCTCATGCGTGTGCTCAACGCCTTTATCAACCTGCTGCGCAGTGTACCGTTCCTGATCCTGATGATCATTGTCATCCCGTTGTCTCGGCTGATTGTCGGCACTTCCATCGGTACGCCGGCCTCTATCGTGCCGCTGGTCATTGCGTCCTTCCCCTTTGTTTCCCGTCTGGTGGAAACCAGCATCCGGGAAGTGGATGCCGGCGTCATTGAGGCTGCCCAGAGTATGGGGGCCACGCCGCTGCAGATCATCACCAAGGTTATGATTCCCGAGAGCATGCCCAGCCTGATCTCCAATGTGACCATCGCCACCACCACCATTATGGGCTACGGTGCCATGGCGGGCATCATCGGCGGCGGCGGTCTGGGCAAAATAGCCATCAACTATGGCTACTACCGCTTTAATGGTGTATTGGAACTCTTCGCCACCGCGCTGCTAGTCATTCTGGTACAGATTCTGCAGACCGTGGGCACCCGTCTGGCCATCCGCTGCGACAAACGGGTCCAGCGCTGAAATATCGGTTCCGGAATTTTGCGAGTTCATAAAAGGTTCAAAATGGTGTGACAACTCGGACACAATCGGGGCGTATACTATAAACGAAGTCAAGGTAAGCAACCAAAGACCCATCCACTGTCGTCGGACCATGCGAGAGGCAATGGCCTCGGTCCGGCGCAGACAACAAACAAGGCGCCCCACGCCATTTGAATAGATGCAAAAAAAGCACCCCGGCAGGATTTCCTGCTGAGGTGCGTTTTGCTTTTTATGGAACGGTTACAGCTTTTGCACGTCGGCAATCAGCTGCGCTACCGCCTCGGGACGGGTGGCCCAGCTGGTGCAGATGCGCACAGCGGTGTGGTCGGCATCGGGTTTTCCCATACCGCTCATGGCATATTCTTTGGCCAAGGCTTCATACCAGGCATCGGGCAGTACAAAGAACTGCTGGTTTGTGGGGGAGTCGTGCAGCAGTGCAATGCCCTTGGCACTAAAGGCGTCCCGAATCTCCAGCGCCTGCCGGTCTGCTTCGGCAGCCATGGTGAAGTAGGGGCTGCAGCCGCTGCCATCCTCGCCGTCCAGCAGTGCCAGGAACTGAAGCCCCAGCAGGCGGCCCTTGGCCAGCATACCGCCGTGCTGTTTGATGGCGTACCGGAAGTCTTCCTTCAGGTCATCATTGGTGATCACCACAGCTTCCCCGAACAGGGCACCGCATTTGGTGCCGCCCAGGTAGAACACGTCGCACAGCGCTGCGTAGTCCTGCAGGTTCAGGTCGTTGGCAGGGCTCATCAGGCCGTAAGCCATGCGGGCACCGTCCACAAACAGATACAGGCCCAGTTCATAGCAGGTGGCGGAAATGTCGGTCAGTTCTTCCTTGGAATAGAGGGTGCCCACCTCGGTGGGATTGGAAAGATACACCATGCCCGGCTGTACTTCGTGTTCATGGCTGGGATTGGCGCGGTGCTCCTCCACAGCGGCGCGAATTTGCTCGGCGGTGATCTTGCCGGCGGTGGCGGGCAGGGCCAGGCACTTGTGGCCGGTGGCTTCCACAGAACCGGTTTCATGGACATGAATGTGGCCGGTATCGGCACAAAGCACCCCCTGCCAGGGCTTCAGGGCGGCATCAATGACGGTCAAATTGGCCTGGGTGGCGCCGACAAAGAAATGCACGGCAGCATCAGGGGCATCACACAGCGCGCGGATCTTATCGGCGGCCGCGGCACAATAGTCATCCTCACCGTAGCCGGGGGTCTGTTCCAGATTGGTTTTTTGCAGCAGGTCCAATACGGGTTGGGCTGCGCCCTCGCCGTAGTCACATTCAAAGCGAAGCATCGTTGGCATCTCCTTCTTTTTTGCATGTTATTTATTATAGCACGGGGCTGCGAAGCTTGCAATGACAGTCGAAATAAGCTATAATGTTTCATACTTGTGTGAGAAAGGAAGGAAGTTTATGGATTCCCAAAAACCACGGGAGCGCTTTGCCTCCCGCCTCGGATTTATTCTGGTCAGCGCCGGCTGTGCCATCGGCATCGGCAACGTCTGGAAATTTCCCTGGATGGCCGGTGCCAACGGCGGCGGCATCTTTGTTCTGTTCTATCTGCTGTTTCTGGTCATTATGGGTGTACCGGTACTGACGATGGAACTTGCGGTGGGCCGTGCCAGCCTCCAGAGTGCGGTGGGGGCCTATAAGGCACTGGAACCCAAGGCCAGCAAGTGGCATATCCACGGCTGGTTCTGCATTATCGGCTGCTGCCTGCTGATGATGTACTACACCACGGTGGCCGGCTGGATGCTGGATTACTTCTACAAGTTCGCCACCGGCACCTTTGAAGGCATTGAAAACAGTGCCGTGGATGGGGTTTTCAGTGCTATGCTGGCCAACCCCGGGGAGATGACCATTTTTATGGCCATCATTACCCTGGGCGGCTTCCTGGTCTGCTCCTTCGGACTGCAGAAGGGCCTGGAACGCATCTCCAAGTGGATGATGCTGGCGCTGCTGCTTCTGATCGTGGTGCTGGCTGTCAACAGCGTTATGCTGGAGGGCAGCAAAGAGGGCCTTGCCTTCTACCTGCTGCCTGACATCGAGCGTGCTTCCGAAGTGGGTCTGGGCAACGTGATTACGGCGGCCATGAACCAGGCCTTCTTTACCCTGAGCCTCGGCATTGCGGCTATGGAGATCTTCGGCAGCTACATGACCAAGGAACACACGCTCCCCGGCGAAGCCGTTCGCATCTGTGCGCTGGACACGTTTGTGGCTTTGATGTCCGGCTTGATCATTTTCCCGGCCTGCTTCGCTTTCGGTGTGCAGCCCGACGCCGGTCCCTCTCTGATTTTTATGACCCTGCCCCGCGTCTTTGTCAACATGGTAGGCGGTCGGATCTGGGGTGCGCTGTTCTTCCTGTTCATGACCTTTGCCAGCTTCACCACTGTCCTGGCGGTTTTTGAGAACATCATGGCCAGCTGCATCGACTGCTTTGGCTGGACCCGCAAGAAGGCTACCGTGGTCTGCTGCCTGTTCATCCTGGTGGCCAGCCTGCCCTGCGTGCTGGGGTATAACCAGTGGTATTTCTCTCTGCCGCTGCCCAATGCTCCCGCAGGCGGCCAGATTCTCGATATCGAGGACTTCATTGTTTCCAACCTGCTGTTGCCCATCGGCAGCCTGGTTTACCTGTTGTTCTGCGTCAGCCGCTGGGGCTGGGGCTACGACAAGTACATGGAGGAGTGCAACACCGGCAAGGGCCTGAAGATGCCCCGGATCTTCAAACCCTACTTCCAGTTTGTACTGCCCATTCTGATCGTTGTGATCCTGGTTCAGGGACTGATCTGAACCGCAAAACAAAAGCAGCCGCCTGCGGGCGACTGCTTTTTTCTTTGTATAAGGGAAAAATCTCAGGCCAGTTTCTGTTCCAGCCAGTGGTGCATCTCCTGCCGCATGGCAGCAAAAGCGGCTGCCGTGTCGGCATTGTCGGAGGGGAAGTTCAGCAGCTTCCACAGCCACCCCTGTTCTGCCACGGCACGCAGGCTTTCGGGGTAGCACAGTTCATATACCAGCGAGGCGTGCCCTACGGCGTTATCGGCAGGGAACTGCTTCAGGCTACGCAGCACACAATGGTGCTCGTAAAAGGATTGCAGTACTGCCGGGCTGACGGGGCTTTGCCGCAGCGCTTCGGTGGTGACGTTGTAGATCTCCTCCATGGGGACCTCCACGTTGACCCGCAAAATGTCGATTTTGTCCGCGTCGCGCAGGATCTGGCAGAATTGCAGTGTGCGCTCATCCAGGTCGTCGGGCAGCCGGTAAGCGCTGTGCCAGGCTACCGCCGTGCGCAGCAATTCGTCCTGGCTGTAATCGTCCAGATATTCCCGGATGTGCCCTTCCTCAAAGAGGACCCGGGCGCTCATGGCGGCATGGTCGATGGATTGGGCGTCGTTGAAGGTGCCGTACTGCCGCAGCTGCTCAAAGCGGCCTACATCGTGGAGCAAACCGCACAGCCAGGCCAGATCCACTTCTGTTTTTGGCAATGCAAGGCTCACGGCAATGCGTTCGCACAGCGCCGCCACGCGGTAGGTGTGGTCGATCTTCAGCTTGACCTTGGGGTCGGCAGCATTATACCCGGCAGCGTAGCCGGCAAAAGCCCGCAGGGCGCGGGAACGGTCCAGAAACATGACCGAAACCTCCTTTTTCAGGGAAAAACCGTATCAGGAACAACCGATCTTTTTTGTCATTGTACCACGAATTTTCAAAACTGCAAAACATACACCCAACATCCGACAAAATGCACATAAATCAAGCAATTTGATGAAAAAACTTGACATTTTTGTCAAAAAACGCTATGCTTTATGTATAAATAACCTGCCCCGGAAGTTCCCTTGAAAGGTGGTGCATGCGATGAACGCCAAAGGCGATGCAAATCGCAGTGTGCGCATGACCAAACAGCGGTTGTATCAGGCACTCATCAACTTGCTGCAGAAAAAGGATTTGCGGGAGATCACGGTTCGGGAGTTGACCGAACTGGCCGGGATCAGCCGCGGAACGTTCTATTTCCATTATGCCGATATTTATGCTCTGATGGAGCAGATGGAGGCCGCGCAGCTGGATCATCTGTGTGAATTGATGGACGCTTTGGTGCCCAACATTTCCCAGGATGACGTGCCGCCGGCCCTGGTGGCACTGTTCAGCTACCTGAACGACAACCCGGACGTATGCCGGGCTTTGTACGGCAAAAGCTGGGAGTCGGAATTTACCCGCAGCGCCAAGGAAATGATTGCCAAGCGCTGCCTGGGGCAGCTTACGCCCGATGGGGGAACGCCTCGTCAGCAGTATTTGCTGGCTTTCGCCATCAACGGTTGCTTCGGCAGCATTGCTGCCTGGCAGACCGCAGGCTATCAGCCCCCGCCGGCCGAGATGGCGGCTGTGACCTGGCAGGCGATCCGCGTGGTGAAAGAACTGTTGTAATGCAGCAAATTTTCGTTGCTTTCTGCGCCGGTGTGCGCTATAATAAGCACATATCATTTGCCCGCGCCGCGGGTCAGACAAAGGAGAAGATACATCATGGGATTTTTTGATTTTCTGAAAAAGAAGCCGGAAGAGGCTCCGGCAGCCCCTGCCTTTCCGATGACGCTGGCGGCGGATGCCAAAGGCACCGTGGTTCCGATGGAGCAGATCCCCGACGAAGTGTTTGCACAGGGCATTCTGGGCAAGTGCTGCGGCATTGACCCCACCGAGGGCAAGGTTTTTGCGCCGGTGGACGGCACCATCACCCAGGCACCTGACAGCGGCCATGCGCTGGGCATCCAGGGCGAAGGCGGCGTGGAAGTGCTGATCCATGTAGGCGTGGATACCGTCGAGATGAAGGGCGACGGCTTCAGCCCCAAGGTCAAGGAAGGCGACAAGATCAAGAAGGGCCAGCTGCTGCTGGAGATGGATCTTGATAAGATCGCTGCGGCCAACCATCCGGCAGTGGTCATCACCGTCATCACCAACACCGACGACTTCAAGGATGTGGAGTTGGTGGCTTCCGGTTCCGTGGAAGCAGGTGCCGATCTGCTCAAGATCAGCAAGTAAATCCGTGTCTTTCAGGGCGCACCTTGCGGTGCGTCCTGTTTTTGTGGTACAATACCAGACGGCGGGGCAGCAGCCGCGCCAAACCTCAAGTAAAGGAAGTTGCCTTATGAGTGCGATTTTAGCCGTCTGCGGCGAGGCTTTCTGCGCCATGGTCAGTGACGGCCGTATGGTGGAAGAACCCATCTCCGGTCAGCAGCCCAAAGTCATCAGTGAGGATGTGCCCAAGGTCCGCAAAGTCAACCGTAATGTACTGGTTGGTTTTGCGGGGGATGCCCTGGCCGCTGTACAGATCATCAATGCTCTGGATGAATACAATACCCAATACCTTACCCTGGAAAAAATCGTCAAGATTCTTTGCCAGAAGGCGCCGTCGGTGCGCGTACAGCCGGTAGGGGTGCGGTTGCTGGTAGGCGGCCGCAACCGCAAAGGGCAGTTTGTCCTCACCACCCTGGGCAGTGCCGAACAGTATGTTCCCCAGACTCAGCCCGCCCGCGCCGGGGCCTACCTGATAGAAGGCGCCTGCTCCCATACCGAAATCGGCCCCTGGCTGGAAGGGGAAGTCAAACCCCAGGCTTCTGCATGGCGCAGCCTGGATGACGTGGCCCACACGCTGGATGGCTGCATTGCTAAACTGGCTGAGCAGGACAAGAGCGTGAATACCACCTGCTTCCGGGAACTGGTCATGTAAAATGTTGCGCAGCAGCGTTGGTAAAAGCAAAAAATCACAATTGCCCGTGCCGAAAACCGGCGCGGGTAATTTTTTGTACAAAATTGTGATGGTTGGGGTTGACGAAACGGGGGAAGGGGTGGTAAAGTAAAGTCGGGTCAGAAAGCCCTATGAGAATATAACAAAAAGAGAGGTGGTTGTCATGGATACGCCCAGTAGTCCCAGTCCTGTGTACCGATGTATCAATATGGCAGCCACTCCGTTGTTGTATTGGGGCAAGCCTTGCCGTGCGTGGTAAATCCCGCAGGGTTGGGCTGTGCTTTGCATTGCCCTGAATAAAGTGGAATGTGCTGCCGCCGAAAAGGAGGCAGTTTTTTTATGTCTGATACTGCAATCATGACCTTGAAAACGATGCTGGCCAATCTGGACGATGCGAAAAAGTACCAGAGCCTGCGCGACGTTATGGAAACCCTGCCCGCCCCCGACCTTGCTGCTGTGTTTGAGGACCTGCCGCCGGAGAAGTTGCCGGTGCTGTTCCGTCTGTGCCCCAAGGATCTGGCTGCGGAAATTTTTGCCGAACTTACCCCCGAGACCCAGCAGAATCTGATCGACGGCCTGACCGATAAGGAACTCAAGGCTGTGGTGGATGAATTGTTCGTCGACGATGCGACGGATCTGGTCGAGGAAATGCCCGCCAGCGTCGTCAAGCGTATTCTGGCCCAGGCCGACCCCGCGACCCGCCGCATGATCAACGAACTGCTCAAATATCCCGAGGATTCTGCCGGCGGCGTGATGACTACCGAGTTTATGGAACTGCGTCCCGATATGACGGTCACGCAGGCAATGGACTCCATCCGCGCCAACGGCATCGACAAGGAAACCGTCAACAACTGCTATGTTACCGACAAGGACCGTACGCTGATCGGTGTGGTTTCTCTGCGTGCCCTGGTGCTGGAAAAAGAACCCGCCCGTCCCATCCGGGATATGATGGATGCCAACGTGGTAAGCGTATCCACCACCACCGACCAGGAGGATGTTTCCCAGCTGTTCGAAAAGTACGGTTTCCTGGCCATTCCCGTGGTGGACGCCGAAAAGCGCCTGGTAGGCATCGTAACCATCGACGATGCCATCTCGATTTTGCAGGATGAGGCCAGCGAAGACTTCGCCAAGATGAACGCCATCGGCCCCTCCGACAAGCCCTACTTCAAACAGTCCATGTGGGACCTCTACAAGAGCCGTGCCCCCTGGCTGGTGTTCCTGATGATCAGTGCCACCTTCTCCAGCCTGGTCATCCGCGGGTACGAGAGCGCCCTGGCCGCCGTCACGGTGCTGACGGCTTACATCCCCATGCTGACCGACACCGGTGGTAATGCCGGCAGCCAGAGTACCTCCACCATCATCCGCGGTATGGCGGTAGGGGACATCGAACCCCATGATCTGCCGCGTATCCTCTGGCGGGAATGCCGCGTGGCGCTGCTGTGCGGCCTGACGCTGGCGGTGTGCAACTTCGCCAAGCTGCTTCTGTTTGATCAGGTGTCGCCTCCGGTGGCGCTGGTAGTCTGCCTGACGCTGGTCTGCACGGTGCTGTTGTCCCAGCTGATCGGCGGTCTTCTGCCGGTTCTGGCGGAAAAAATCAAGATCGACCCGGCGGTCATGGCGTCGCCCCTCATTACTACCATCGTGGATACCACCACGCTGCTGGTCTATTTCAATGTCGCCAAGCTGATCCTGAAAATCTGAAAATCTTGAACACGGTGTTCAAATTTGTGCTTGTACCATACCCCGGGGTATGGTACAATTTTTATATGTAACATCGGCATTTACAAGACAACGCAACAGGAGGTTTCTGCATGGAGCTGCAGGATTTTTACACCGGGCGTGCTTTTGACGCCTACACGTTTTTCGGGGCGCACCCTTATGTAGGCGGCACCCGGTTTGCGGTGTGGGCTCCGGCAGCCCGCCGCGTACAGGTGGAGGGCCCCTTCGGTTCCGCGGACCTTGTCCAGACCCGGTCCGCCGTCTGGGAGGTCGACGTCCCCGGCGCGGAGCCGGGCATGGCCTATCAGTACCTGGTTACCGGAGCCCAGGGCTGGACGGTAGCCCACTGTGATCCTTACGGTTTTGCCATGACGCTGCGCCCCGATGGCCGTAGTATCATTACCAAGCAGCCCGGCGGTTTTACCGACGACGCCTGGATGAACACCCGCAGCAAATGTTTTGATCGGCCGCTGAACATCTATGAAGTACACGCCGGCAGCTGGCAGCGCAAGCCGGATGGCAGCTGGTATTCCTACGCGGAACTGGCCGAACTGCTGCCTGCCTACTGCAAGGAAAACGGCTTCACCCACATTGAACTTATGCCCCTGGCCGAGCATCCCTTCGACGGCAGCTGGGGCTACCAGGTCACCGGTTTCTATGCCCCCACCAGCCGTTACGGCACGCCGGCGGAACTGGTGCAGTTCATCAATGCCTGCCACTTGCAGGGCATCGGCGTGATTCTGGACTTTGTGCCGGTCCACTTTGCGGTGGATGACTATGGTCTGCGGGAGTTTGACGGAACCCCGCTGTATGAATATCCGGCAGCCGCGGTAGGGCAGAGCGAGTGGGGCAGCTGTAACTTTATGCATTCCCGGGGGGAGATCCGTTGCTTCCTGCAATCTTGCGCCGACTATTGGCTTCGGGTGTTCCACGCCGACGGTCTGCGGATGGATGCCGTTTCCCGTCTGATTTACTGGCAGGGAGAACCTGCCCGCGGGGTCAATGGTTCCACGCTGGAATTCCTCAAAAACATGAACCAGGGCCTGCAGCAGCGGCATCCCACGGCGGTGCTCATTACCGAGGATTCCAGCAACTATCCCAAGGTGACCGCCCCGGTGGAGTACGGCGGTCTGGGATTTGACTACAAATGGGACCTGGGCTGGATGAACGATACGCTGGACTATTTCAAAAAGACCAGTGAGGAGCGCAAGGAAAATCTGGGAAAACTGACGTTCTCGATGATGTATGCCTGGAACGAGCATTATATCCTGCCGTTCAGCCATGACGAGAATGTCCACGGCAAAGCCACCATTGCACAAAAGATGTACGGCGACTATGAGGGCAAGTTCCCCCAGGCCCGGGCACTGTATCTGTATATGGCCATCCATCCCGGCAAAAAGTTGGATTTCATGGGCAATGAGTTTGCCCAGCTGCGGGAATGGGACGAAGGCCGGGAACAGGACTGGATGATCCTGAGTTATCCCAACCACGATGCGTTCCGGCATTTCCGCGCAGCACTGAACGAAGCCTATCTGCAAAACGAAGCCTTCTGGTCACGGGAGTATGACCCGGCGGCGTTCCGCTGGGCTGACTGCGACCATGGCGAATGGAACGTCTGTGCCATCCTGCGGGAAGGCCGGGAGAGTATGGTGCTGGCGGTGTTCAATTTTGGCGATGAAGCACGCCAGAAGTATACCCTGGATCTGCCTGCGGGCAAGCTGACCTTGCTGCTGGACACCGACTGGCAGTGCTGGGGCGGCACAACGGAGAAACCGCATCGCCGATCTTCGGTGACGATCAAAAAGGAAAAGCCGTTCTGCGTCACGATGCCGCCCTACAGCGGCAAACTCTACCGCCTGGAACCGGCTGAATAAGAAAAAATCGCCTGCCCGAAATCGGGCAGGCGTTTGCTGTTTTTATTGGGGCGCCAGGTCAAAACGGTAAATCGTTGTGGAACTGTAAGGCGTGTTGGGCAGCACCGTGGTATCCGGGAATTCCGGATGGTTGGGAGCGTCCGGAAACTCCTCCGTTTCAAAGCAGATGGCATCCCGCTTCTGGTAATGGGCACCGTCCTTGCAGTCGGTCAGCGGCTCCAGGTAATTGGCGGAATACAGGTGCATGCCGGGCAGGGTGGTGAGCACCTCCATCCGGATGCCGGTCAGCGGACCGGTGGCCCAGGCAGCATGGCGCAGGCCGGTATCCCGGATGATGTAGCAGTGATCGTACCCAAGGGCCTGTTTCAGGGTGGGGTAATCGGCCTCGATGTCCAGGCCCAGCGTCTTTTCTTCGGTGAAGTTCATCGGCGTACCGGCTACCGGGATTTTGCGCCCGGTGGGAACGCTGGTGTCATCTGTTTCCAGATAGGCGTCGGCGTCCACGCTGATGCGATGCCCCAGTGCCGTGCCGCTGGCATGACCGTTGAGGTTGAAGTAGCTGTGGTTGGTCAGATTGCAGACGGTGGGAGCGTCCGTGGAAGCACTATAGCGGATCATCAGGCCGCTCCGGACCAGTTTGTACTGAATCTCCAGCTCCAGATTGCCGGGGAATCCATCGGTACCGTCGGGGCTGCGGGCCGTCATGGTGACGCTGTCGCTCTCACCGGGAGTGGGCTCCACATCAAAAACGGTGTGGTTGAACCCGTGCAGACCGCTGTGCAGGCAGTTCCCGTTTTCATTGGGGGTCACGTGAACGATCTCCTCGTACAGCGGGAACTGCGCGCCGCCAATGCGGTTGGCAAAGCGGCCCACGGCAGCCCCCATGCTGTCGGTGTTCAGCTCATAGTCGGTCACGGTGGGGTAGCCCAGCACGACATCCACGGGATTGCCTTTGCGGTCGGGCACGATGATCTTATGGATCAGTGCGGCGTAGGTCAGCAGATGGACTTCCAGCTGGTCGTTCTTCAGCACGGCAAGCTGTACGGGAACGCCGCTCGTCGTTTTACCGAAAGCGGTGATGGAAACGGACATGGCACTTCCTCCTTAGGCTTCATCGTCCGGCTTCTGCCGGGCCAGGTCCTCACGAACACTGGCCGCAACGCTGCCGGTGCCGTAGTTGAGCATACGATTCACCCGGCTGACGGTGGCGCTGGAAGCGCCGGTCTCCCGCCGGATCTCGCTGTACACCTTGCCCTGCAGCAGGCACCCGGCTACGGCGTATCGCTGTTCCAGGGTGCGCAGCTCGGTCACGGCGCACAGATCGTCAAAAAAGCGGATGCATTCATCCAGATCGTTCAGTCGCAGAATTGCCTCATACAGGGCGGTGCTGCGTTCATTTTGCTGTGGAGTTTGCGGGCGCATAGGCGCCTCCTTTTGTTTTTTGTTACATTTGTTTTAAGTTTGGGCTGTTGTTAAGTTCATTCTAGCAAATGTGCCCAACTTAGTCAATACTTTAAACGGGAAAAGCACCCCCTTGCGTTTTTGAAAGTCCGCTCTATGGGATATTCACCGCTGACCCCCCTTGCACCTTTTGCCAAAGCAGGGTATGATATATACCATATATTCACGTGGGAAAGGAAACACAGATCATGCCGATACAACTGATGATCTTTTACCGTGTGCTGGGTGTGTTGCTGCTGGTGCTGGCAGGGGCGGCCCTGTGGGAAAAGTACCGCACGGTGCGGGGGGCTTCGCTGCTGCCCGGCCGGATTCTGGAATGCCGCAAGGCTGCCCGCACCAATCCGCGGGCGGGAGCAGGCGGGTACCGGTATCTGGTGGAGATTTATGCCAACGGGCAGCGTCTGGAACTGGAAACCAATGATTCCTTCTGGTTCGACCACGATACACAGAAAGGGAAAACGGTGCTGGTCTGGTACAACCCGGAACGTCCGGTGCTGGAACGCAAAAGCCTTGGAACGGAACTGCTCGCAGTCGCTATGGCGGCGGTCGGTGTGGCGTTGCTGCTGATTCACTGATTGGGCGGCGAAAATGCGCGCGTGAACGACCAAAAGATTGAACACATGTACTTGGAATATGGTTGCCGGATGTGGTATACTGAGCGCAAGGCAGCCGGAAGGATCTAACAGGAATGGAATGGATTTTGTATGTGCTGCTGGTGCTTGCCCTGATCGGAGATGTACTGCTGGCGGTGCTGCTGGTACGCAGCAGCCGCAAGGCACCGCGAGGGGACACAGCGGATGATTTTGTGCGCGCCATGACGCCGGTTCTGCAAGGGGAAACTGACCTGCTGGCCGAACAGCTGCGCGCCATGCAGGGCGAAACCGCCCGTACGACTACGGCCAGCTTGCGGGATTTCTCGGCGGTGCTGGCAGAAAATCAGCGGCAGAATGCTTCCGCCAGTACGGCCCGGCTGGAGTCCATCGACCGGGCCGGGGCTGCCCGCCAGAAGGCGGCCAACGATGCACTGCTGGCCCAGCTTACGATGCTGGAAAACCGCCTGAAAAACCTGGAGGACTCCAACGCTACCCGCCTGGACGGGGTACGTGGGGCACTGGTGCAGGGGCTCAACGTCATCCGGGCCGACAACAATAAAAAACTGGACGAGATCCGCGGCACGGTGGAGGAAAAACTGCAGGATACGCTGCAAAAGCGTATCAACGATTCTTTCCGCACCGTCAGCGCGCAGCTGGAACAGGTCTATAAGGGCTTGGGCGAGATGCAGAACCTGGCGGCCGATGTGGGCAGCCTTAAACAGGTGCTTTCGGGCGTCAAGACCCGTGGTATTCTGGGCGAAGTCCAGCTGGGCGCCATTCTGGAACAGATTCTGGCACCCGGACAGTATGAAACCAACGTGGTCACGGTACCGGGCAGCAACAACCGCGTGGAATTTGCGGTCAAGCTGCCGGGGCAGAGCGGCACCGTCTGGCTTCCCATCGACGCCAAATTCCCTGGCGATACTTACGCTCACCTGCAGGCGGCCCAGCAGCGGGGGGATGCAGCCGCCACCAACGCCATGCGCAAAGCGCTGTACAGTGTGCTGCGGCAGGAAGCCAAGGATATTCACGACAAATACATCGAAGTGCCGTACACCACGAGCTTCGGTATTCTGTTTTTGCCCTTTGAGGGATTGTACGCCGAGGTGGTTTCCAGCGGTGTGACCGAAACACTGCAGCGGGATTACCAGATCACGGTAGCCGGTCCCTCCACCATGGCAGCGCTGCTCAACGCCCTGCAGATGGGCTTCCGCACGCTGGCGATCCAGAAACGGTCCGGTGAAGTGTGGACGGTCCTGGGCGCAGTGAAAACGGAATTTGAAAAGTTCGGTGCCGGATTGCAGCAGATGCAGCGTCACCTGAATCAGACCGGTTCCGATCTGGAAGAACTTATCGGCCCGCGCAGTCGTGCCATCACCCGTAAGCTGGAAGCCGTGCAGCAGCTGGACCCCGAAACCGCCGCCGGTCTGCTGGGTATCCAGGAAGATTCCACGCCGTAAAAGCGGCCCCGCGCCGCTTTATCTCAACGATATAAAGTGAGGGAACAACTATGATCCGTATCATTACCGATTCCGCCGCCGATCTGACTGCCCAGGACCTGGCGCAGCCCGGCGTATACGTTGTGCCGATGTCCATTACTTTTGAGGATGGCTCCTCTGTGGAAGATGACGGCCGGATGACCAAGGATGAATTTTTCCAGCGCCTGGCCACCGACAGTAAGCTGCCGCGTACCAGCCAGCCCAGCCCGGCGGCTTTTATCGAAGCCTTTGCCGATGCGGAACTGGCCGGGGACGAAGCCATTGTCATCACCGTCGGCCAGAAACTTTCCGGCACGTACCAGTGTGCCGTGATGGCTTCCGGCGAGGTGGATACACCGGTGTATGTGGTGGATTCCGAAACGGCCACCCAGGGCGAGGCCATGATTCTGCGTGAGGCGCTGCGTCTGCGGGCGATGGGACTTTCCGCTCAGCAGATCGTCGATGTGCTGGAACGCTTCAAAAAGCGGGTGCGCATCGTGGCCGTGGTGGACAGCCTCAAGCACCTGCAGAAAGGCGGCCGCGTTTCGGCGGCTGTCGCCCTGGTCGGCGGTGCCCTGGGCATCAAGCCGGTAATTTCCCTGTATGAAAGTGCCGTCAAGCTGGCGGGCAAAGGCCGTGGCCGTCCCGGTGCCCTGGTGGCCCTGTTCAAGCAGCTCGATGAACTGGGCGGCGTGGATACGGATTATCCTTGCGTTGTGCTTTACAGCGATGACAAAGCGGTGGCCAGCCCGGTGCACCACTATCTGACCCAAAACCTCAAGCTGGAAGGTGTGCGTACCTGCCAGATCGGCGCTACCATCGGTACCCACGTAGGCCCTCGTGCCGCCGGCATCGTCTTTGTTGCCAAAGAAACAGTCTGATTTTCTGATCTACAAAAAGAGCCCTGCGGTATACGCCGCAGGGCTCTTTTATGCTGTGTTTCAGGTTTTGTCGCTGTGGCGGGTGACCTTATTTAAAAGGTAAACGGCCAGAATGATCACACCGATCACAAGAAAGATGCCCAGCATCCCCACCAGCAGCATCGGCAGGGTGGTGGCAAGCGATGCAAAATTCATACGGATTTCCTCCTTACATACCCATCAGGGTCAGGATCAAACCGCCGGCGATAACCGACGCGATCTGGCCCGAAACGTTGACGCTGATGGAGTACATCAGCAAGAAGTTCTGGTTGTCTTCAGCCAGTCCCATCTGGTTGACCACACGTCCGCTCATGGGGAAGGCCGAAATACCGGCGGCGCCGATCATCGGGTTGATCTTCTTGCCTTCCGGCAGGAAAAGATTCAGGAACTTGGCAAACATCACACCGCCTGCGGTGTCAAAGATGAAGGCAACCAGGCCCAGTGCCAGGATCAGCAGGGTGTCAGGCTTCACAAACTTGTCGGCAGTCATCTGGCCGGCAACGGTCAGGCCCAGCACAATGGTGATCAGGTTGGCCAGCACATTCTGGGCGGTTTCGGACAGCGAATTCAGCACACCGCACTCGCGGATCAGGTTGCCGAACATCAGGAAACCCACCAGCGCCACACTGGCGGGGGCCACCAGACCGGCCAGCACGGTAACTACAATGGGGAAGAGAATCTTGGTCGTCTTGGTCACGCTGCCTTTTTGGTAAGGTATCCGGATCAGGCGTTCCTTTTTGGTGGTGCACAGGCGGATGACCGGCGGCTGCACAATGGGCACCAGGGCCATGTAGCTGTAGGCGGCTACCATGATGGCACCCAGGTATTTACTGCCCAGTGTATTGGCAACAAAAATCGCGGTGGGGCCGTCGGCGGCGCCGATTATTGCGATGGAAGCGGCATCGGGCAGATCGAAGAACAGACCTGCGACTGCCAGCGTGAAGAAAATGCCGAACTGAGCCGCAGCGCCGAAGAGCATCAGCCAGGGCTTTTCCAGCAGCGGGCCGAAGTCGATCATAGCCCCGATGCCGATGAAGAGCAGCAGCGGGAACAACTCATTGGACATACCCGCTTCAAACAGGGCAGTGATGGGGCCTTCGGTGTCGCCCTGGGTGATGGCACCGGAAAGGGGCAGGTTCACGAGAATGGCGCCGAAGCCCATGGGCAGGAGCAGACTGGGCTCCATTTTTTTGGCAATGCCCAGATAGATCAGCAGACCACCGATGGCCCACATGACCACCATCTGCCAGGTTAGATTGCCGAAGTTGGCAAACAGTCCGGCGAAGGTTTCCAGAACGTTCATACGGGGAATTCCTCCTTTGTTTTTGGCAGGGAGCAATAAAAAAGACCTTTGCCGCAGCATTCCGACTGCGGCAAAAGTCTCAGTGCTTGGGTAGGACCCCGGAGCGCCCCACGCGCCCGTGATGACGAGGCCAAACGCACGGTCTGTAAGTAACAGAACGTGCCGCTTACTCCCTTTTACCTGTATTTTTCAGTATAGCAGTTTGCCCTTGGAATTACAAGCCCCCGGATTGCACAAAACAAGAAGGGAGGGTTTCGGCAAGCTGCATAAAAAATGTTGACAAATGCTACCATTACGGGTATTATAAAGGTGTTCGCATCGGCCCGACGGAGAATTTTTCATGCAAAAAATGGACGATGACCTGCTTGCAAGAGCACAGCAGGGGGATGAAACGGCACTGGCCGCGTTGATTGCCCGGATGATGCCGGCAATTCGCAAAGGGGCTGCCCAATACCGGGCGCCCGGCCTGGACTTCGAGGACTCCGTACAGGAAGGTTTGATTGGCCTGTTTCAGGCAGTGCGGGGGTACAAACCCGCCGCCGGCACGCCTTTTGCCTCCTATGCAGCCGCCTGTATCCATCATGCCCAGCAGGATGCGCAGCGTGCGGCTCTGCGCAAAAAGCATGCGCCGCTGAATTTCAGCGTGCCTTTGCCGGATGCTGAGAACATTCCCCAGCCGGGGCCGGAGGAGCTGGCCATCGCCGGGGAACGGTATGCGGACACCCTGCAGCGTATGCAGACCGAACTTTCGGTGCTGGAACGCCGCGCACTGGTAGCAACCCTGCATGGGCAGCCGGTTGCCCAGACCGCGCAGCACCTGGGCACCACCCCCAAAGCAGTGGCCAATGCACTGGCCCGCGCCCGCCGCAAACTCCGCGGCGGATGAGCCTCATTTGGATTCAGGCATCTTGCCTGGTCATATATTAAACCTGCCCCCAGTAGCGCCTAAAATCAGTTCGTTGGTCCATTCCATATGTGTTGGTTTAGATTCTTCCGCGGGCAAATACAAACAGAGGAGATACCCATTATGTTCGAAGACAAGACTTTGGTATGCAAGGAATGCGGCAAGGAGTTCGTCTGGACCGCCGGCGAGCAGGAGTTCTATGCCAGCCGTGGTTTTGAAAACCAGCCCCAGCGCTGCAAGCCCTGCCGCGATGCCCGCAAGAACGCTACCCGCGGTGAGCGCCAGATGTTTGATGCCGTTTGCGCCAGCTGCGGCAAGGCCTGCAAAGTTCCCTTCCAGCCGCGTGAGGACCGCCCGGTCTACTGCAGCGAGTGCTTTGCGAAGATGAAAGAGAACGGCTGATTTTGCGCGTGTAAACGTGTAACACGAGTTTGAATTTCCACTCCGCGCCCCGGTCGCTTCCGACTGGGGCGCGGTTTGTTTTTGGGAGGTACGCCTATGGCTCGTGGGGCCAAATGGAAAACGGTATTGTGGTGTGTGGGCATTGCCGCCGTTGTACTGTTGCTTTGCAGCAAATCGTCCCCTTTGTTTGTATTCAATGACTGGATGGATGCCAACGCCTTTTTCACCATGGGCAAATCCCTGTTCAGCGGTAAAGTCCTGTACCGGGACGTGTTTGACCACAAAGGTCCGGTGCTGCATTTGATCTATGGGATCGGATTTCTTCTGGACCATACGGGTTTTACCGGCATCTTTTTGCTGGAAATTGCAGCCTTGGCGGTAGTTCTGGCTCTGGGACTGCGTACGGCCTCCCTGCTTGCCGGGCGATCGCTGCACCCGGCCTGGGTTGTGGTTCCGGCAGCGGGCATTGCGGCCAGCAGGGCTTTTTCCCACGGTGGCAGCGCGGAGGAATTCATGCTTCCGTTGTTGGCGGCGGCGCTGTATGGACTGCTGAAAACGCTGTGTAAGAAACACCCCATGAGCCTGCCTTCTGTTTTGCTCCAGGGATTTCTGGCAGGTTGTGCGCTTTGGCTCAAATATACGGTGCTGGGATTCTACCTTGGCTGGGTGCTGGTGCTTACCGTGCTGTATTTGAAACGCAGAATGTACCGGGAACTGGCGCAGAGCTGCGGGGCGTATCTGGCAGGCATGGCACTGGCTACGCTGCCCTGGGTGGTGTACTTTGGTATACACGCTGCCCTGGATGACTGGTTCATCTGCTATTTTTATGATAATCTCTTTCTGTACTCCGGCAACGGCGGCGGGCCCCTGACTTTGATACAACACCTGTGGTGGGCTGCGCGGGATGCGGCACCGGTAGCGGTGCTGGCCGCCCTGTTCCTTGTGTGGTGCCTGATCGGACGACGCTATGCTGAAGCCGGTGCGGTGCTGGTGCTGGGAGCCGGGCTGGCCTGTACCAGTCTTGCAGGGGGCTACTATCAGTATTACGGGTTGATTTTTTCAGTGTTCGCACCGTTGGGCCTTGCACTGCTGGCGCAGATTGCGGTACGCCTGCAGTCGCGCCCCCTCGCCAAGGCGGCACCCTGGCTGGGCCTTGGGGCAGCTTTCCTTTCTTGCTGGTGCCTGAGCCCCAACAAAAATCTGCGGGGACGTGACCCGGACACATTGCCTCAACTGCGCTTTGCCCGGACAATCACGGCAGACCCGCAGGCAAGCCTGCTCAACTACGGCACACTGGACGGTGGATTTTATACAGCCACCGGTCTGCTGCCGCGTGGACGCTACTTTTATATAAGTAATATGCCGCTGGAAGAGCAGTGGACAGAACAGAACGGCTTGCTGGAACAGGGTGCGGTGACGTACGTGGTAGCGCTGGTGGATGATCTGGCCGAGCGGTTCCCGCACTACCGCTGCATTGACCAGTGCAGCTACGATGGGGGAGAAGGCACGGTCACCTGGTATCTCTACCAACGGCAATAAGCCATTTGCGCTTTTGGCGCGGTTGCGGTATAATAGCAGCGGTCCCTGTAAATCCTGTAAGAAAGGCGGCGATCCTGATGCCGAATTCTCATCCCTTGCGCCGGGGTCTTGTCGCCCTGTTGGCTGCGTTGCTGGCGGCGGCTGCCGTGTGGATGCTGTGCCGGTGGGTTGGCTATGATCTGCAGGAACGTCTGGGCAATCAACCGGTTTACGAGATCCTGAACGATGACTACAGTCAGATCATCGACCTGCCGGAAGAAGGCCTGACCCAGGAAATTCCACTGCGGGCCGGACAGGCATTTTATGGTGTGCGCCTCAATTTCAGCACACACGGACAACTGTATAAGTCCGGAATGATCATGGTGGACGTTTTTGCCGAGGACGGCACGCAGATCGCCCAGACAGCCGGCAATTTCCTGAACATTTTTGATGATACTTTCACGGCCTTTACGGTGGAAACACCCTATATTCCGGAACAGGACGAAACGCTGACGATCCACTTGTACAACGCGGTTCCCTGGGACGGCCCGCTGGGCCTTTGGGCCAGCGAAGGCGAAGTGGACGGTATGCCGCTGTACAGCGGCAAAGGCGAGAACACGCCGCTGGATGCTACGCTGGCGGTACAATTGGTAGCGAATTACTCCGGCCAATGGCCGACGGTGTTGGCGCAGCGCCTGGCGCTGCCATTGGCTGTTGCGGCCTTTGCAGCGGTGCTGCTGGCACTGTTGCATGTGCCGCTGGCTTTGCTGGTGGCCGTGGTTGGTCTGGCACTGGGATTCAGCTTTACCCGGGTTACTCCTGCCCTTGTTGCGCCGGATGAATATACGCATCTGGCGGCGGCTTATGAACTGGCCGGGGTATGGAGCGGCCAGCAGACCACTGATGAAAATGGAAAGCTGCTGGTGCGGGCGTGCGATGCCCCGTATTTTGCCACCAAGACCGGTGAAATCGGTGTGTTTGCCTATAAAGCTCAGGTACAGGCTGCCCAGGATGATGCGGGCGGACCCAACGAACTGACGGAAGTCAGTGAAGCGGACGCCGGCCAGGGCAGTGGTAATTATTGGGCCCAGGCATTGGGCATCTGGCTGGCGCGTTTGCAGGGGAAAAACTTCTATACCATGCTGTCTTATGGCCGCCTGGCCAATCTGCTGCTCTATCTGATCCTGGTCACGGCGGCTGTGGCGTTGGCTCCTGCCGCATTGCGCGGTCTGTTTGCCTGTGTGGCACTGCTGCCCATGTCCCTGCAGCTGGCGGGCAGCCTGTCTCCGGACGGAGGCGTGCTGGGAACGGTATTCCTGTTTACGGCACTGTGCATGGCATTGCGTACCCGCCCGGCAACCCGCTGGCAGCTGGTTTTGCTGGCAGTGTTGGCTGCCGCGGTTGCCCCCGCCAAAGCAATCTATCTCCCGGTCATTCTGCTCTGTCTGGCTATACCGGCCGAGCATCTGGACCCGCGCCGCAATGCAATTTCCCCGGTGATTTCCTTGCGCGGTGCAACGGTTCGCCCCGGGCGCCTGGTACAGATCGCTATTCTGCTTGTGGCTGCTGTGCTGTGGACGATCACCAACCTGTCGGAATTGGCCTATGCGGCCCGTGATATGAATCGCCTGTTGTTGCTGGCCGGCGGCGTAGCGGTGGTTGTTTTGCTGGTACTGGCCTGTGCGCTGTACCTTCGCCTGCGCAAAACGCCCCATGGCCTGCGCTGGTTCTATGGTGGCACAGCTGCCGTGATCTTGGTGGCGGCTGTGGGGGGCGTGTACACCCTTTCCCACATGGGCGGCGGCCTGGCACCGGATCAACTGTTGCAGGTACATCCCAACGGGGACTCCATCTGGACCTTCTCCTTCGGGTATATCTGCCGTAACCTGCCCGCCACCGTCAAACTGCTGCTGCGCACCCTGCCGGAACAGGCCGGGTTGTGGCTGCAGGGGTTGCTGGGCACAACCTTGGGCGAACCCATCGTCTATCGCATTGATGTGAGCTGGCTCCTTGGGATCGGCTTACTGCTGGCACTGCTGGTGGCAGCCCTGCCGATACAGGAGCAAAAGTCCCTTCTTGCCCGGCGTACCGCGTGGGGGACGGTGGGCATCCTGGCTTGCGTGGTCTTGGCTGTTTTTGCGGCGGCACTCAACTGGACCCCCATCAACTATCAGACCCTGTTCGGTATGCAGGGCCGCTATCTGCTGCCGGTTCTGCCGCTGGCACTGCTGCTTGTTCACAACAACCGTCTGGTTGCCTTGCGCCGCAGTGCTGCCCACGGGGCAGTGCTGACAGTGGCAGTACTCACCTTGTTGACCCAGCTCCAGGGCTTCAGTCTGTATGCGTCCTGGCAGCCGGTTTCATAAAAAATCAAAATCAGAAAGGAACATTTCCCATGACTGTTACGAAAGATACTATCATTGCTGAAATCCTCAACAACGATCCCGCTCAGGGCTGCGTGCCCATCTTCCTGGCTACCGGTATGCATTGCCTGGGCTGCATGGCTGCCCACGGCGAAACCGTTGAGCAGGCTTGCGCCGTCCACGGTGTGGATGCCGACGCTCTCGTGGCACAGCTCAACGATTACTTTGCACACCAGTAATCTGCCGCAGCTGGATGCCCGTCTGTCGGCTGCCTTTGCCTATGTACGGCCGGGGCACGCCGCAGCGGATATCGGCTGCGACCACGGCAAATTAAGCGCCGCACTGGCGGGCAGCGGTCGCTGCCCGCTTGTTTTGGCTTGTGACCTGCGTCCCGATCCGTTGAATAAAGCCCGTCGGCGCTGTGCGCCTTATGGAGAACGGGTCCAATGCCGTCTGGGCAGTGGACTTTCGGTGGTACAGCCCGGTGAGGTGGATGACATTGTCATTGCCGGGATGGGAGCAGAAACCATTATGGAAATACTGGAAGCTGCCCCTTGGGTATTTGACCCACGGTACAATCTGGTATTGGTGCCGGCCACCAAACACAGCGTTTTGCGCCGCTGGCTGGCGCGCCGCGGTTTTGCCCTGGTAGGGGAAACTCTCTGCCAGGCAGCAGGACGGTGGTATGCTGTCATGAATGCGCGGTATGCCGGTACCGAACACGAGCCGGAGGGTCTGGAGTGCCTGTGCGGCAAAACCGAAGGCCAACCTGGTTTTGGGGCCTACTGTGCCCAGCAGAACATCAAGCTCAAAAAATATCGTTTGGGTCTGGCGCCCGGTGCGGAAGCCGACGCGGTGGATGGCCTGATACAAGAATTGGAGAAACGCTCATGTCTGTAACAGTACAGGAAATCTTGCAGGAATTGAAGGCCTTTGCTCCGCCGGAACTGGCCTGCAGCTGGGATAATGTAGGGCTGCTGGTAGATGCGGGCCGCCCGGTGGATAAAGTGCTCACGGCGCTGGACATCACGGCGGATGTGGTACGGGAAGCCGCTGCCGCAGGCTGCCAGCTGATCGTTAGCCATCATCCGGTGATTTTTGATCCCATGAAGCGGATCGCGGCGGATGATGTGCCTGCCGTGCTGCTGCAAAACGGCATTTCGGGCATCTGTATGCATACGAATCTGGATGCGGCGCCGGGAGGCGTCAATGATACGCTGGCAGATCTGCTGGGTATTTCCCGGGAAGACCGGCGTAATTTTGCGGAAAATTGCGGCCGTATCGGCAGCGTACAGCCCACCACCACGGCAGCCATCGCAAAATTCTGTGCGGAAACGCTGCACAGCGGCGTCAAATTTGTGGACAGCGGCAAACCGGTAACCCGCCTGGCGGAAGTCAGCGGCGGCGGTGGAAGCTATCTGCAAGAAGCAATTGACGAGGGGGCCGATTGCCTGGTCACCGGCGAAGCGGCCCATCATATCGCTCTGTTGGCCAAACAGAAGGGTGTCGGGCTTGTTGTAGCCGGTCATTGGGGTACCGAACAGGGCATTGCCGATGTGCTGGCTGCCCGGCTGCTTGCGGCTTTCCCGCAGTTGGAAGTCCGCCATGCCGTGGCTGACACCGATCCTTATACTTATCTGAACGTTTGAGCCCGGCTACCGGGCCGGAAGGAGAGACAGTATGTCTTTGGATGCTGCAACGCTGGCGCTGGTCGCCGACGAATTGAAGGCGACGCTGTTGGATGCCAAGATCGACAAGATCTTTGAGCCTACCCGCGACGAGGTGCTGGTAACGCTGCGCACCCGCACCGATACCCACCGGCTGCTGCTGTCGGCCCGCAGTGGTTCGGCTCGTGTCTGCCTGACGAAGGAATCTTTTGAGAATCCGCTGACGCCTCCGGGCTTTTGTATGCTGCTGCGCAAACATCTGACGGGTGGACGGCTCATCGACCTGCGCCGGGAACCCGGCGACCGCATCGTCTATTTTGATTTCCGCTGCACCAACGAGATGGGGGACCTGGTCACCAATACGCTGGCGGCCGAACTGATGGGTCGATACTCCAACCTGGTACTGGTACAGGATGGCCGTATCATTGATGCATTGAAACGGGTGGATTTTGAGGATAGCGAAGTCCGGCAGTTGCTTCCCGGTTTGCCTTACACCTTGCCGCCTAAGCCCAACCGCCCGGATTTTCTGGCGGTGAGCACCGCTTCCCTGGTAGCAGCCGCCTGTGAAAAAGACCTGCCGGTAGCTTCGGCCCTTGGCAAAGTGGTGGCAGGTGTGGGGCCCATTGTGGTGCGGGAAGCTGTCTGCCGTGCTTTGGGGGAAACACCCGCTTTGGCCTGCGATCTTAGCAACGAGGAACGTGCCCGTCTGGCGGCAGCCCTGGATGAACTGAAGGACGAACATGGAGCGGGCGGAACGCCTACGGCCGTGCGTCTGCCGCAGCCGGATGGTGCAGCCAAACCGGTGGAGTTCAGTTTCTTTATCCCGCGCCAGTACGGGGCTGAAGCCATTCTGACCCAGTATCCCACTTACAGCGAGATGCTGGAAGATTACTACGCCACGAAGGATCGCGCCGAACGTCTGCGCCAGAAGAGCCGTGAACTGTACAAGGCTGTACATAATATGCACGAACGTGCCGTGCGTAAACAGGCTGCCCGCAAAGAGGAACTGGCTCAGTCGGCTAAGGCCGATACACTGCGCCTGTACGGGGAACTGCTGCAGGCAAACCTGTGGGCTATGCACAAGGGGGATCGCCAGGTAACGGTACAGAATTACTACACCGGCGAAGATGTGACCATCCGCCTGGACCCTCGTCTTGGCCCCAACGAAAATGCCCAGAAGTATTTTCGGGATTATAAAAAGAAGCAGACCGCCCATGCCATGCTGCAGAAGCTGCTGGTGGAAGGGGAGGCCGAGATCGAGTATCTGGCCACGGTTCTGTACGAGGTGGAGTCCGCCCCCGGGGAAGCTGCTCTCAATGAGATCCGGGCCGAGCTGAAAAGCCAGGGTTACCTCAAATACTATAAGCAGCGGGACCGCAAACAGAAACCGGCGGATTTCCTGCGGTATATGTCCAGCGACGGATTCGAGATTCTGGTGGGCCGCAACAACCTGCAGAACGATAAACTCACCCTGCACACCGCCCGGGGCAAGGACCTGTGGTTCCATGTGCAGAAAGCACCGGGCAGCCACTGTGTGGTCATGAGCCGCGGCGAAGATATTCCCGATACCACCAAACAGGAGGCCGCCGAACTGGCGGTGCTCCATTCCAGCCAGAATGGCGGGGCCAAGGTAGCGGTAGATACCACCGAGGTGAAAAACATCTGGAAGGCTAACGGTGCCAAACCCGGCATGGTACTCTATACCGTCTACACCACGGTCTACGTGACGCCGCGTCCTGGTCTGGAAGAACAGCTGAAAAAGCGCTGATCTATAAATTTTATCAGGAAACCACACGCCCACTGTGCGGCGTGTGGTTTTTGTGTTATACTAAGGAAAATATTCTCTCTGAAACAAAACTGCTGCTTTTGCCTGTGACCGGAGCGGGACACATCTGGCGGGGCTGAGCTGTTTCCCGAAAAAAAGATTTGCTTGCGGATATGTTCCTGTTGAGATGTGGCTTGTATAACAAAATACGATCTGCACACAATGAAGAACTGCATTACGACGGGGGGACTGCTATGCGGAAAACCTGGTGTTCTCTTTCTCTGGCTCTTTTGCTGTTGACAGCTTGTGCTCCGGCGGAATCCGGGGCCCCGGAGGATGTGGAATCCAATGAGGGGGTCGTGTCATCTCCGTCCACACCGGAGGAGGCATCCGGGTGGATAGAGCATATCGGTATTGAACAGGAGCATACTGCCTCCTTACTGGACGGCAGTCCCATTCCTGCAAAAACATTGCCGTTGTATTATAAAGGTAACTGGCACGGACAGACGTGGGCTTCCCTGGCGGAGGAAACAGGCTTTGCTGAGTCGGATCTTCGGGCCCTCAATCCCCAGGTGAGAGAAGCGGCGGACGGGACCTTGTCAGGGGATGCACCGGAGCTGCTGCTTTCTCAAACCTATACCATCCCGCAAACGCAGGAAGCCCTGCTTACGGTTACAGTTCACTCCATGCCGGAAGCGTACCGGGAACGCAGTTATCAGGTGCCGGCGTCTTTGCCGCGCGGTGCCGCCACAGCACTGGCGCTTTCCTATTATAATATAGAAACCACAGGGCAGGGCTTTATATGCGAACCGTCCGCGGAAGGCGACTATCGACAGGTGGTGTCAGGCGCGCGCTTTGCGACCTTCTCTGAAGCAGAAACGTATTTCTCCACGATCTTTACAGAAGAAGCCCTCGGGACGATGATGGAACCGCTGCCCTGGCGCGGAGAGGTTCCCGCAGCCTATTACGCAGAGGGGGAAGGGGATACTCTGCTTATCCAGGGCTATCCTTTTGACCATATCATTCCGCAATCCGGCTATACCCATACCGAACCGGAAGAACAGCCTGATGGCAGCCTGAAATTTGCAGGCATCTGCATTGTTGTGACGGATGAGGTGGGAGAACCACTCCCGGCAGGGGAAGGTCGACTTTACTATGCGCCCACTGTGCTGGTAGAAACGGAGGATGACTGGCGGGTACAAACCATGAGTACGCCGTTTTAAGGCAGGGGTCATCTTCTTTCGGCAAAACGCAGAATTTTTTCAAAAAAATTTAGAAAATCGCCCAAAAAACACTTGCAACGCCGGGAAACGTGTGCTATAATCATTCTCGGCTGCGAAAGGCTTGGGCGGAATGTCACAAGCGTTCTGCGCAAGCCACGATATGCGTTGATGCGGGAGGTTGCCGTCCGCCAATAGGCAGACGGGTTTTTCCGCGGAGTATGTCCGATCTTAGAACCGGGCGAAAGAATTACGGAAACAAAGGGATATGTACGGCGCTGCATTCTGCGGCACGGACCAATGTTCGGCTGACTTTGTGATGATTCTTTCCGGGAGAACTGTGTAAATACGGTTCACCGGATTTTGTCATGCGGGAAGGTTGAACGCCCGGAAACGTGTGTGATTTATCGGCTCGCCTAAGGCACAAATTTTATTAGGAGGCGAAAGCAATGGCAGTCAAAGAGAAAATCAGAATTCGTTTGAAGAGCTATGATGCATCCCTGATCGATGCTGCAGCACAGAAGATCGTGGAGACCGCGAAGCGCACCGGCGCCCGCGTGTCCGGCCCGATCCCTCTGCCCACCGACAAGGAAGTCGTCACGATCCTGCGCGCTGTCCACAAGTACAAGGACAGCCGTGAGCAGTTCGAGACCCGCACCCACAAGCGTCTGATCGACATTCTGAAGCCGTCCAACAAGACGGTCGAGGCTCTCATGAGCCTGCAGCTCCCCGCGGGCGTTGACATCGAGATCAAGCTGTGATCGAACCTCTTACATTATAATAGCCGGTACGCGCAGCCGTGATCTGCGAACCGCCGGCACCCGATGTGAGAATCGAAAACACCGATCTCGCTGTGAACAAACAGCGGAGAGGTCATGTTGATGGGAAACCACCAACCAATAACCTTTACAGGAGGACAAAACAATGCAAAAAGGTATCATCGGCAAGAAGCTGGGCATGACCCAGTTGTTCGACGCCAACGGCAAGGTCGTTCCGGTCACCATCATTGAGGCCGGCCCCTGCACTGTCGTGCAGAAGAAAACCGTCGAGTCCGACGGTTACCAGGCCGTCCAGATGGGCTACGGCGAAGTGAGCGCCAAGAAGGTCAACAAGGCCGCCAAGGGTCACTTCGACAAGGCCGACGTCGCTCCCAAGCGCACCCTGCGTGAGTTCCGTTTCGATGACATCGCCGCCCTGAACGTCGGCGACATCCTCAAGGCGGACGTCTTCGCTGAGGGCGACAAGGTCGACGTGGTCGGCACCAGCAAGGGCAAGGGCTACCAGGGCGTTATCAAGCGCTTCGGCCAGCATCGCCTGCGCGAGAGCCACGGCACCGGCCCCGTTGCCCGTCATGCCGGTTCTAACGGTTCCACTTCCACCCCGTCCCGCGTGTTCAAGGGCAAGCGTCTGCCCGGCCACATGGGCGCTGTGCGTGTCACCGTGCAGAACCTGAGCGTCGTCAAGGTCGACGCTGAGAATAATCTCATCGCCATCAAGGGTGCGATCCCCGGCCCCAAGGGCTCGGTCGTGACCATCCACGACAGCGTGAAAGCGTAAAGGAGGAAAACACAATGGCACAGTTTGATGTCGTCGATATGAACGGCAAGAAGGTTTCCACCGTTGAGCTTTCCGATGCCGTCTTCGGCATTACGCCGAACGAGAAGGCTGTCCACGAGGCAGTCGTCAACTTCCTGGCCAACCAGCGCCAGGGCACTCAGAACACCAAGATCCGCAAGGAAGTCCGCGGCGGCGGCAAAAAGCCTTGGCGCCAGAAGGGCACCGGCCACGCTCGTCAGGGCTCCATCCGCGCTCCCCAGTGGACGCACGGCGGTGTCGCCCTGGGCCCCAAGCCCCGCGACTACAGCTACCGCATCAACAAGAAGGTCAAGCGTCTGGCGGTTCTCTCCGCTCTGTCCGACAAGGCTGTTTCCGGCAACATGATCGTTGTCGACAAGATGGCTTCTGAGGAATACAAGACCAAGGCCGTTGTTGCCATGCTCGCTGCTGTCGGCGCCGGCAAGAAGAACCTGATCGTCAACGACGTTGTCGACACCAAGTTCGTCAAGAGCGCCGCCAACATCCCGGGCGTAAAAACCACCACCGCTTCCAGCGTGAACACCTACGACGTTGTCAACGCCGACAAGATGATCATCAGCCTGGAAGCCGCCAAGAAACTTGAGGAGGTACTGGGCTGATGAAATTTGCACAGGATATCGTTCTCGCGCCCGTCATCACCGAGAACTCCATGGCCGGTATCGCTGACAAGAAGTACACCTTCAAGGTCGCTACCGACGCCACCAAGGTCGAGATCGCTCAGGCGGTCGAGGAACTGTTCGGCGTTAAGGTCGCCAAGGTCAACACCATGAACGTTCGTGGCCGTTGGCGCCGTCAGGGAATGCACGGCGGTTACACCGCCGCCAGCAAGAAGGCAATCGTCACGCTGACCCCCGACTCCAAGGAGATCGAGTTCTTCACCAGCATGACCTGATTCTGCTGAGCATTCCGTCAAGAACCCGCCGAGGGTTCGCCTATGGGGATATGACCCCGAGAATAATTCATAAGATAAACAAAGGAGTAACACGATGGCTATCAAAAAGTACAAGCCGACTACCCCGGGCCGCCGTGGCATGACTGTCACCGATTACAGCGTGCTGTCCAAGGTCGAGCCCGAGCGCAGCCTGCTGGAGCCTATGAAGAAGCATTCCGGCCGTAACAACACCGGCCGCATCACCGTCCGTCATCACGGCGGCGGCAACCGCACCAAGTACCGTGTGATCGACTTCAAGCGCAACAAGTTTGACGTCCCCGCGACCGTCAAGACCCTGGAGTACGATCCCAACCGTTCTGCTTTCATCGCTCTGGTCGAGTACACCGACGGCGTCAAGAGCTACATCCTGGCTCCCGACGGCCTGAAGGTCGGCGACACCGTTATGGCTGGCCCCAACGCGGACATCAAGCCCGGCAACGCTCTGCCCTTCGAGAACATCCCCGTTGGTACCATGATCCACAACATTGAGCTCTACCCCGGCAAGGGCGGCCAGCTGGTCCGTTCCGCTGGCGTCATGGCTCAGCTGATGGCGAAGGAGAACGGCTACGCTCTGGTTCGTCTGCCTTCCGGTGAGATGCGCAACGTTCGTCTGAACTGCATCGCCACCATCGGCGTCGTTTCCAACGTTGACCATGAGAACGTCAACCTGGGCAAGGCCGGCCGCAAGCGTCACATGGGCGTTCGCCCGGGCAGCCGCGGCACCGTCATGAACCCCTGCGATCACCCGCACGGCGGCGGCGAGGGCCGCGCACCTGTCGGCCACAGCAGCCCGCGTACCCCGTGGGGCAAGCCGGCTCTGGGCCTCAAGACCCGCAAACATCATGCCCGCTCCGACAAGTTCATCGTCAAGCGCGCCAACGGTTAAGGGAGGAAACGAAATATGTCCAGAAGCACGAAAAAGGGCCCTTACGTCCTGCCTTCTCTGCTGAAGAAAGTCGAAGCTATGAACGAGAGCGGCAAAAAGAGCGTTATCAAGACCTGGAGCCGTTCCTCCACCATCTTCCCCGATTTTGTCGGCCACACCTTTGCTGTGCATGACGGCCGCAAGCACGTGCCTGTGTACGTGACCGAGGATATGGTTGGTCACAAGCTCGGT
The DNA here is from genome assembly GCA_019116445.1 of Candidatus Gemmiger excrementigallinarum. Classification (GTDB taxonomy): domain Bacteria; phylum Bacillota; class Clostridia; order Oscillospirales; family Ruminococcaceae; genus Gemmiger; species Gemmiger excrementigallinarum. The sequence goes on along the minus strand of DXBP01000006.1, from coordinate 1,303 downwards.
GAGTTTGCTCCCACCCGCAAGTTCACCGGCCATACCGGCGGCAAGACCACCGGTAAGTAAGAGAGGAGGAACTTATAAATGGAAGCTCGGGCAATTCTCCGTTACGCCCGCATCAGTCCTCGCAAGGTTTCTATCGTGATGGATCTCATCCGTAACAAGCCCCTGGACGAAGCGCTGGCTATCCTGCAGTACACCCCGAAGGCCGCCTGTGAGCCCCTTCTCAAGCTGGTGAATTCTGCTGCCGCGAATGCGGAAAACAACTTCAACATGGATCGCAACAACCTGTATGTGGCAGAGTGCTATGTCTGCCCCGGCCCCACGCTCAAGCGTATCATGCCCCGCGCACAGGGCCGTGCGTTCCGTATCCTCAAGAGGACCAGCCACATGACCGTCGTCCTCAAAGAGAAAGAGTAAGGAGGTAAACAAATGGGCCAGAAAGTCAATCCCCACGGCATGCGCGTGGGCGTCATCAAAGATTGGGACAGCCGCTGGTTTACCTCTAAGCAGGAATTCGGCGACACCCTGGTCGAGGATTACAAGATCCGCAAGACCCTGAAGAAGCAGCTCTACGCTGCCGGCGTTCCCAAGATCGAGATCGAGCGTACCGTTGACAGCCAGTCCGGCGCGCCCCGCATCAAGGTCAGCGTCTTCTGCTCCAAGCCGGGCATCGTCATCGGCAAGGGCGGCGCTGAGAGCACCAAGCTCGAGGCTCAGCTCGCCAAGATGACCGGCAAGAACGTCAACCTCAACATCGTCGAGGTCAAGGGCGTCACCACCAATGCTCAGCTGGTTGCTGAGGATGTCGCTTCTCAGCTGGAGCGCCGCATCGCGTTCCGCCGTGCTATGAAGCAGGTCATCCGCAACGCCATGCAGCCCCGCAACGGCGTTCCCGCCAAGGGCATCAAGGTCACCTGCTCCGGCCGTCTGGCTGGCGCTGACATCGCCCGCACCGAGAGCTATCACGAGGGCACCATCCCCCTGCAGACCCTGCGTGCCGACATCGACTACGGCTTTGCCGAGGCCAACACCACCTACGGCAAGGTTGGCGTCAAGGTCTGGATCTACAAGGGTGAGATCCTGAAGGGTGCGAAGCCTGCTGCCAAGAAGGAAGGAGGCAAACAGTAATGTTACTGCCGAAGCGTGTTAAATACCGCCGCGTTCAGCGCGGCCGCATGACCGGCAAGGCCATGCGCGGCAACAAGGTCAACCAGGGCCAGTACGGCCTGGTCGCCCTGGAGCCGGCCTGGATCACCTCCAACCAGATCGAGGCGGCCCGTGTTGCCATGACCCGTTATATCAAGCG
>DXBP01000061.1 GCA_019116445.1 Candidatus Gemmiger excrementigallinarum | reverse complement strand
CTGCCCAAGACGGAGTATAAGAAGCGGGACATCTGGACCGCCGATATGATCCGCACCGCCCTGGATCAGTGTACGGACAGCAAGCTCTATGTAGCGATGAACCTGTCCTTTGCCTGCTCCCTGCGGATGGGTGAGATCCTGGGGCTGACCTGGAACAATGTCCACATCTCCGATGACGATATTGCCGATGACAACGCCTATGTTTTCATCGACAAGGAGCTGGCGCGGGCCTCCAAGCGGGCCATTGAGATGCTGGGGCAGAAGGATGTCTACCACATCTTTACGCCGCTGTTTCCCAACACCAGCACCAGGGTGATTCTGAAAAAGCCCAAGACGGACTCCAGTATCCGCAAGGTGTGGCTGCCCAAGACGCTGGCCTACATCCTGCGGGAATGGAAGAAAGCCCAGGATGAGCTGCGGGGCTTTCTCGGTGACGAGTATCAGGATTATGACCTGGTAGTGGCGCTGCCCAACGGCCGACCCTGCGAGGACCGCATCATCCTGAAAGAGTTTGAGAAGCTGCGGGAGAAGGCAGGGCTGCCCAGGGTGGTCTTTCATTCCCTCCGTCATTCCAGCACCACCTACAAGCTGAAACTGAACCACGGCGACCTGAAGGCCACCCAGGGCGACACGGGCCATGCGGAGATTGACATGATTACCAGCGTGTATGCCCATATCCTGGACGAGGACCGCAAGATCAACGCCCAGAAGTTTGAGAGCGCCTTCTATGCCAAGCCGGATCTTCGGGCGGTCCGTCCGCCGGAGGAGCCGAAGGAACCGGCACCGGCGACGCTCGACCTGGAGGCCCTGGTGGAACAGCTCCGGCAGTCGCCGGAACTGGCAAATACCCTGGCTGCGCTGCTCTCGGCGGCACCAGGCGGCAGGTAAGTCCGAAAACTCCAATTAGCAAAGATGGGATTTTCCTTAGCAGGAACGTGGAAATCGTTCGTTTCTTCTTAGCAGGATATACATTGCAGCACATAAAATTCTCCCGGTCCCAAACGAGCAAGAGACCGGGAGAAGCAAAACAAAAAAACGCTGCAAACCAGCAAAAAATGGCTTGCAGCGGTGCTTTTGGCACCCCCGGCTGGGTTCGAACCAGTGGCCTGTCGCTTAGGAGGCGACCGCTCTATCCAACTGAGCTACGGGGGCTTATACAAAAAATATTCAATTTTCTGGTCCAGCAGGATTCGAACGAACTGCCGCTTAGGAGGCGGACCCTCTATCCCGGTGAGGTACGGGGGCGTATATCAAGCATTCCCTTGCCGCATCGGCAAGCACAAGGCTTTCAGCCGAACCCTGCCGTCTTTCCGGCAAGCCGGGCGGGCCCGCCGGCGGCCTCCGCGGGCAGCCGCTCCGGGCCGATGGGTATTATTTTAACCAATCTCGGCCCATCTGTCAACGGCGCACAAGGAAAATCCCAAAAAGTCCCCGGATTCAGTCATCCGTCCATTGCATTCCGGCGGGCGAGCCGCTATAATATTTTGTTGTGCTTTATACGGAAAGACCGATTCTTTGAGAATAGAGGGTTTTATTGTGCGAAACGAGAAACTGAGAAACGTCGCCATCATCGCCCACGTGGACCACGGCAAGACTGCCCCACAGGACTGACGCCCTGCGGGGACCCCATGATCGATTTTGCGCGGCGGAAATGAATTCCGCCTTGCGCCAAGATTTTACTGCGTAAAATACTTGTACGCGCCGCCCGGCGCGCCCCGCTTATGCGGGGCCCCGCGTGGTCTTGCCGTACTGTGAAGGAGATCAATATGCGAAACGAGAAGCTGAGAAATGTCGCCATTATTGCCCATGTAGACCACGGCAAGACCACCCTGGTGGATGAGATGCTCAAGCAGGGGGGTATCTACCGGGAGAACCAGGCCACCGTGGAGCGGGTGATGGACTCCAACGACCTGGAGCGGGAGCGGGGCATCACCATTCTGGCCAAGAATACCGCCGTCCACTACAAGGACGTAAAGATCAACATCGTGGACACCCCGGGCCACGCCGACTTCGGCGGCGAGGTGGAGCGCATTTTGAAGATGGTCAACGGCGTCATCCTGCTGGTGGACGCCGCCGAGGGCCCCATGCCCCAGACCCGCTTCGTCCTCAGCAAGGCCCTGGAGCTGGGCCACCGGGTCATCGTGGTGGTCAACAAGATCGACCGCCCCGACCAGCGGGTGTACGAGGTCATCGACGAGGTGCTGGAGCTGCTCATGGACCTGAACGCCACCGACGAGCAGCTGGACTCCCCCATGCTGTTCTGCTCCGGCCGCCAGGGCACCGCCTCCCTCCACCCCGACCAGCCGGGCGTCGACCTCAAGCCCCTGTTTGACACCATCCTGGAGTATATCCCCGCCCCCGAGGCGGACGTGGAGGCCCCCTTCCAGATGCTGGTGAGCTCCATCGACTACAACGAGTTCGTGGGCCGCATCGCCATCGGCCGCATCGAGCGGGGCGTCATCAAGCAGAACCAGGAGATCGCCGTGTGCAACTACCACGACCCGGACGCCACCCCCAAGAAGGCCAAAGCCACCGCCCTGTACGAGTTTGA
>DXBP01000060.1 GCA_019116445.1 Candidatus Gemmiger excrementigallinarum | reverse complement strand
AACCTGAAAGCGGAGGATGATGCGTTGTGCTATCTGGCCTCCAGTGAAACGCCTACGGTTGTCTACGAAGTGAATGCCGACTATAAAGCGGCCTTTGCCGTAACCAAAGAGAGCCTGTATGAGGAAACCGCCACCGCGGAATCTGCGGCGGAGGACAATATTGTGGCAGAGCATCCTGTGGGCGGCAAGGATGACTTTGCAGACGTTGCACAAAGCGAATGACAAGAAGGAAAAGCCTCTGACCCTGCAAGGGCCAGGGGCTTTTTCCGTACGGGCAGATGCTTGCCCTGGCAGACAGCCCATGATATAATACAAAACAAAGGGGGCGAAGACGGATGAAACCAACGGTGCTTCAGCACTTTGCGGCGCTTTTGGCAGTACCGTTGTTTCTGTCTGCCTGCAAAACGCAAGCCACTGCACAAACGGCAGCCGCAACACCCGCTCCGCAAGTTGAGGTGGTCGAAGAATCAACTTCCGGGGATGCCGTTGAGGAGTTGATGCGGCAAATGGCACTGCGCCAAAAAGTAGGGCAGCTGTTCATGGTACGGCCGGATGCCCTGGATCTGACTTTGGAACAGGAAACCATCGACGATGAAAAGGCCGGTGGTGTCACATACCTTAGCGATGCAATGCGGCAGACGTTGGAAGAATATCCGGTGGGCGGAATCTGCCAGTTTGGCAAAAATATCACGGACCCGCAGCAGATCACAACGTTCAACGCATCCCTGCAGGAAGCAAGCGACGTTCCGCTGCTGATTGCGGTGGACGAAGAGGGGGGCAGCGTGGCGCGGCTGGCCAACCATCCAGGATTTGAACTGCCGCAGTATGAAAGTGCGGATGCGGTAGGTGCCACGGGAAATCCGGAGGACGCCCGGCAGATGGGGTGTACCATCGGAAGTTATCTGAAGTCTTACGGCTTTACAATGGATTTTGCGCCTGTCGCCGATGTATGGACAAATCCCGGGAATACGGTGATTGGTACAAGAGCCTTTTCTCAGGATGCCTCTATGGCAGCGGCGATGGCGGATTCCATGGCGCGGGGGCTGCGGGAGGCAGGCATTTTGCCGACCTTCAAGCATTTCCCAGGACATGGCAATACCGCAGAGGACAGCCACAGCGGGCTTGCCTATACCTACCGAACGAAAGAGGAAATGGCGCAGTGTGAGTTTTTGCCGTTCTTGTCCTCCTCGGGCGGTGACAGCGAGGATGGGTTCCGCGCTGTCATGGTAGGTCATATTGCGGCTCCGGAACTGGGGACCGGCGATACTCCGGCTTCGCTTTCCTGGCAAATGGTCACAAAACTGCTACGTGAAGAACTCCTGGAGAATGAAGACGTACTTGTGATCACGGATTCCCTGGCAATGGGGGCTATTACCGAGCAGTATACGCCGGGGCAGGCAGCCGTAGAGGCGGTCTTGGCAGGAAATGACATGATTCTGATGCCGGACGGTTTGGCCGAGGCGTTTGAGGCTGTCCTGGCCGCCGTGGAGGACGAAACCATCAGTGAAGAGCGCCTTGACGAGAGCGTGGCAAGGATTCTGCGTTTCAAACAACAATACGCGGGGCTGTAAACCGCCGCGGGACAGTAGGGGACAGTATGGAAAATATTGTATGGGCTGTAGATGGCTCTTTTTTTGGACAGCGCATTTCAGGAATCCAGCGTTATTCTATAGAGCTTCTTTCTGCATTGGATGCCATTGTGCCGCCGGGGTTGGTCGAAGTGGTTACGCCGCCCGGTGTGCGTGCACCGGTCTATGAAAACATCAAAACGGTAACCTTCGGTACCCGGAAAGGCGTTGCCTGGCAGCAGCGGGATTATCCTGCGTATTTGAAACAGCGCGGTGCCAGGGGCCTTGCCACCTGCAATGTGATACCCCTGTTCGGGTTCCGGGGGATTGCGGTGGTCCACGATGTCTGCTACCGCGCAAGGCCGGACTTTTATACGGATTTTCGCGGTCGCTTGAGCGCCGCGTGGCATCGTTTGCAGTATCGCCGGATTGCCCGGACGGCTGAGCACATTATTGCCGTTTCGCAGTTTTCCAAACAGGAGCTTACCCGGTATTATGGCGTGGAACCGGACCGGATTTCGGTGGTGTACAATGCATGGCAGCAGATGCAGCGCATTGCCCCGGACGAACGGATTTTTGAAAAGGTGCCCCTGCTCCGGCGAGGGGAATATTATTTCAGTATGGCCAACCTGCTGAAAAACAAGAACTTCCCCTGGGTGCTCCGGGCTGCCCGCAATAAGCCGGATGCGGTATTTGCCATTGCAGGGGGCGGCAGCCTGGAAGCGGAAGCCAAACGCCTGGGGCTGGCCGACCTGCCGAACGTGGTATATCTCGGCTATGTTTCTGACGGCGAGGCTAAGGCACTGATGCACCATTGCAAAGCGTTCCTTTTTCCGACGCTCTATGAAGGCTTTGGCATTCCGCCACTGGAAGCGGTGGCTTGCGGCGCACCGCGGATTTATGTGAGTGATACACCCTGTATGCGGGAAGTGTACGGGGACTGTGCGGGATATATCGACCTCAAAACCAACCGCGGATATGTGGATGACGTGATTCCCCCAAAACAGGATGCGGCGCAGCTGCTGGCACGATACAGCTGGGAAAAGAGCGCAAAAGACTTTCTGGAAGTTCTGGAACAACAAAGCGTATGAACAAAGAGCCTCGTGGCGGAAAACCACGAGGCTCTTTGCTATCGGATTATCGGATATTGAATTTTCGGTCCAGACTGCGATACTGCAGCGCTTCGGACAGATGGGCGCTGTTCAGAACTTCACTGCCATCCAGGTCGGCAATCGTGCGTGCGACCCGTAAAATCCTGTCATAGGCACGTGCGCTGTAGCCTAAACGTTCAAAGGCGGCCCGCAGAATTTTTTCGGCGTCCGGGGTCATGCGGCAGTAACGGCGCAATGCGCCGCCGGGCAGCTGGGCGTTGCACCGTACGCCGGCCAGATTCCGGTACCGCTCTTTTTGCAATGTGCGGGCTGCCACCACGCGGGCTCGTACAGTTGCGCTGGACTCACCGCCTTGCTCGGCAGCCAGTTCTTCATATTCTACCGGGAGAGCCTCCACGTGAAGGTCAATACGGTCGAGCAGTGGCCCGGAAATGCGGCGCCGGTACTGTTCGATGGCGCTGGGAGTACAGGTACACTCGCGTGTGGGGTGACCCAGATATCCGCATTTACAGGGGTTCATGGCAGCTACCAGCATGAACTTGCAAGGGTAGGATGCTGTGCCGTGCACACGGCTGACCGTTACAAGACCGTCTTCCAACGGTTGGCGAAGAACTTCCAGTGTATCACGGGAGAACTCCGGCAGTTCGTCCAGGAACAGTACCCCGTTGTGGGCAAGGCTTACTTCACCCGGGCGGGGAAACGTACCGCCGCCCACGATGGCTGTGGCACTGACGCTATGGTGGGGGCTGCGGAAGGGACGGGTTTTCAGCAGACCTTCTCCGCCGCGCAGCAGACCGGCAACGGAATAGATGGCACTGGTTTCCAACGCTTCCTCGTAAGTCAGTGGCGGCAGAATCCCGGGCAGGCGTTTGGCCAGCATACTCTTTCCGGTTCCCGGCGGGCCGACCAACAGCAGATTGTGTCCGCCGGCGGCGGCTACTTCCAGGGCACGGCGCGCTTCGCTCTGTCCGCGCACGTCCGCCATGTCAGGGCCTAACCATGTCCCATTTTCATCGTAGCCGTCCGCATGAGCGGGGCTGATTGCTTCGGCGCCGCACAAATGCAGGACTACTTCCTGGGCGTTGCGCACCGGATAAACGGTAAGACCTTCGGCAACAGCGGCTTCCGCCGCGTTTTCGGCGGGCAAAAACAGTTCTTTTATACCCTGCTTTACGGCAGCAAGAGCCATGGGCAGCACACCTGTCACGGGACGCAGCGTTCCGTCCAGTCCCAACTCGCCCAAAAAGGCCCGCTCACCTCCGGGAGGGGGGAGTTTCCCCTGTGCGGCAAGAATGCCGATAAAGACAGGCAGATCATAGACGGGCCCTGTTTTGCGGACATCAGCGGGAGCAAGGTTGATGGTGATACGGCTGGCTGGCCATTGGTATTGCAGATTTTTGACGGCACTCCTGACGCGTTCGCTGCTTTCCTTAACGGCGGAATCCGGCAATCCCACCAGATTGAATTGCGGCAACCCTCCGGATAGATCGGCTTCTACCTGCACGATATAGCCGGCAAGTCCTGTAACGCCCAGGCTCGTTACCTTTGCAAACATAGATTTCCCTCCCGCTTGACATTCTATGACAAGTATAGCGCGCTGTGAGCGGTTTCACAAGCGGTTCACCGGAAGAACAGGCTATTTTGCCTAAAATTTCATTGACAGCGCCGGTTTGAGTTGGTATATTTAGTATATGCTTACTGCATTTATATGGAAAGTGTAGGTGTATACTTATGTATCAGGATATGTATGAACGTTGGCTTGCTGCCGACCTTGATGACCCCGATCTCAAGCCCGAGCTGGAAAGTGTCAAGGGTGATGACGCAGCAATCCAGGATCGTTTTGCCGTAGCGCTGAAGTTCGGCACTGCCGGTCTGCGCGGAGTGATCGGCGCCGGCACCAACCGTATGAATATTTATGTGGTTCGTCAGGCGACGCAGGGTCTGGCCAACTGGGTCAAGACCCAGGGCGGCACACAGACGGTAGCCATCAGCTACGACAGCCGAATCAAGAGCGATCTCTTTGCCCGCACGGCGGCCCAGGTTCTGGCTGCCAACGGCATCAAGGTCCGTATCTATCAGGCGCTGATGCCGGTGCCTGCGCTTTCCTTTGCCACCCGGTATTACAACTGCAATGCGGGTATCATGGTCACCGCCAGCCACAACCCGGCCAAGTACAATGGTTACAAGGCCTATGGCCCGGATGGCTGCCAGATGACGGATGAAGCCGCCGACATCGTCTACGCTGAGATCCAGAAGACCGATGTGCTCACCGGTGCCAAGCTCATCTCTTTTGAAGAGGGACTGGCCCAGGGGCTTATCGAGTATGTGGGGGATGACTGCATCAATGCCCTGTACCAGGCCATTGAAGCCCGTGCCATCCGCCCGGGTATCTGCAAGACTGCCGGTCTTAAACTGGTGTACAGCCCGCTGAATGGTTCCGGTCTGGTGCCTGTTACCCATGTGCTGCAGGACATCGGCATTACCGATATCACCATCGTGCCCGAGCAGAAGGACCCGGACGGAAATTTCCCCACCTGCCCGTATCCCAATCCCGAAATCTTCGAGGCGCTGCGCCTGGGGCTGGAACTGGCCGAAAAATCCGGCGCGGACCTGATGCTGGCTACCGACCCCGACGCCGACCGTGTGGGCATTGCTGTTAAGTGCAAGGACGGCAGCTATGAATTGCTCTCCGGCAACGAAGTGGGTGTGCTGCTGCTGGATTATATCTGCGCAGGTCGCATTGAGCAGGGAACTATGCCGAAGAACGCCGTTATGTGCAAGTCCATTGTTTCCACTCCGCTGGCAGATAAAGTTGCCGAGCATTATGGTGTGGAATGCCGCAATGTGCTCACCGGCTTCAAATGGATTGGCGACCAGATCGCCAAGCTGGAAGCCGCCGGTGAAGTGGAGCGCTTTATCTTCGGATTTGAGGAAAGTTACGGTTATCTGGCTGGCCCCTATGTGCGTGATAAGGACGCCATCATCGGTTCCATGCTGATCTGTGAAATGGCCGCCTATTACCGTGCTCAGGGTTCCTCCATCAAGGAAGAACTGGAACGCATCTATGCCCAGTATGGCCGCTATCTGAACAAGGTGGACAGCTTTGAGTTCCCCGGCCTGTCCGGCATGGACAAGATGGCCGGAATCATGGCCAACCTGCGCACCAACCCGCCGAAGGACTTTGACGGGGATAAGGTGGTCAAAGTGGTGGACTATGAAAAGTCCGAGGAAACGGGACTTCCCGCCGCCAATGTGTTGATTTACACGCTGGAAAGCGGTGCCACGGTGGTGGTGCGCCCCTCCGGTACCGAGCCTAAGATCAAGACTTACTTTACCACGAAGGGTAAAGATCTGGCTGAGGCCCAAGCCCAGAAGGACAAACTTGCCGAAGCCTGCAAGCCGCTGCTGGCCTGATGCCCTGATTCATTAGAATGAATTTTCCCCGCAGGTCCCGAATCCATCTCGGGGCTGCGGGGATTTTCTTTATCGATTTGGCACAAGGGGAGGGAGAAACTATGCAACGCGGGGTTTTCGGTCAGAAAATTGCCGGTACCCATGCGGATTGCCTATACATTACAGGAAATTTGCATGGGAGGAAACCGAAATGAAAGAAAACAAGTACGATGAAGAAATTTTCTTTGAAAAATACAGTCGGATGGACCGTTCCCGTCAGGGGCTGCAGGCCGCAGGGGAGTGGTCGGAACTGAAAAAATTACTGCCGGATTTTACCGGCAAACGGGTGCTGGACCTGGGGTGCGGATACGGTTGGCATTGCCGCTACGCAGCCGAGCAAGGAGCGGCGCAGGTATTGGGGACTGATATTTCCCACAAAATGCTGGAAGTGGCCCGCACCCGGAACCAGGTGGCCAACGTAGAATACCGCTGTGCTGCCATGGAGGACCTGGACTTTCTTCCCGGAAGTTTTGATGTGGTCATCAGTTCTTTGGCGTTTCACTATGTGCAGGATTTCGGGCCGCTGGTGCAAAGAATCTCTCATTGGCTCAAGCCTGGTGGGGAACTGGTCTTTTCCACCGAACACCCGGTTTTTACCGCCTACGGCACGCAGGATTGGTACTACGCCCCGGACGGGAGCATTCTGCATTTTCCGGTGGACCGCTACTTCGAGGAAGGCTCTCGAGAGGCAGTCTTTTTGGGGGAAACGGTTACCAAATACCACAGGACCTTGACCACCTGTCTGGAAACGCTGTTGCAAAATGGTTTTGTTCTGCAGCACGTTGTGGAACCCCAGCCGCCGGAATCCCTGCGGGACCTGCCCGGTATGCAGGAAGAATGGCGACGCCCCATGATGCTATTGGTGTCGGCCCGAAAGGCTGAATTTTAAGCCCTGAGAAACACATAAAAGCCCCTTCGCCACGCTGACAGATCCACTTTTGCGGATACTGTACAGCGCCCGGAGGGGCTTTCTGTTTGAAAAAACGTAAAAGGATACGGATTACAGCGTCAGCTGTTCCATGCTGTCATCCGCTCGCAGAATGGCACCTGCCGCAGGCAGGGTGCGCACCCGATAGCGGTGGGCTTCGGCCAGTTCCAGACCCTCAGAAAGGGTCACACGGGCAATGCGGGCGTTCTTTTTCAGGCTCACCACGTTGACGCCGGCGGTATCCCGCGTGCTCTTTTCGGGAATCAGGGCGCTGCCGGCCAGCAGCAGACGGTTGTTGGTGGTAAAAATGGCCAGTTCCGTTTCCTCTGGCAGGTAACGCATACAGGCCAGTTCAGCCTTGTCGCTGTAGGCTTTCAGCAGTTTGCGGCGGTTCTGCTTGGTTTCGTAGCTGCTCAAGGGGACTTTGGCACATTTGCCGTTCTGGAAGAAGAAGAGCATCCAACCCTTGTAATTGGGCGTTACCACCATATACAGCGGCACTTCGCCGTCGTCCATGCCCAGCGCCGAGGCTACATAATCGCCCAGCACGCTGGCTTTGCTATCGCCAAAGTCGTAGGCGTGGGATTTGTACACCTGGTGATGGTTGGTAAAGAACAGCAGTTCCACACTGTTGGTGCTCTCGCAGGTGAACAACACCTCGTCGCCGTCTTTCAGCTTCTGCTCACCGCTCATGCGCAGGCTCTGAGGCGTGATCTTTTTAAAGTAACCGTCCCGGGTAAAGAACAGGTGCACAGGATAGTCGGGAATCTGTTGCTCTGGCTCCTCGGCCTCGCTGGCGGGCAGTTCGTACAAAATCTCACAACGGCGGGGCTTACCGTACTTTTTGGCGACTTCGGCCAATTCGGTCATGATAATCTTATTGATGCGCGCCGGGCGTTTCAGTACGTCCTCCAAATCGGCAATGGCATCCTCCAACTCCTCAATCTCAGCGGTACGCTTGAGAATGTATTCCCGGTTCAAGTGACGCAGTTTGATTTCGGCTACATATTCAGCCTGAATCTCGTCGATGCCGAAACCGATCATCAGGTTGGGAACGACCTCCGATTCTTCAGCGGTGTTGCGCACAATCTCGATGGCCTTGTCGATGTCCAGCAAAATGGCTTTCAGGCCCTGGAGCAGGTGCAGGCGTTTCTGCTTGCCCTGCAGGTCGTAATAGGTGCGGCGTCGCACACACTCTGCCCGGAAGGCAATCCACTCCAGCAGAATGTCGCGCACACCCAAAACCTTGGGCTGGCCGGCAATCAGCACATTGAAATTGCAGGCAAAGCTGTCCTCCAACGGAGTGGCTTTGAACAGCCGGGCCATCAGTTTGTCGGGGTCCTGACCGCGTTTCAGGTCAATGGTCAGTTTAAGGCCGTTCAGGTCGGTTTCGTCCCGCATATCACTGATTTCACGGATCTTGCCCAGCTTTACCAGCTCGGTGATCTTGTCCATGATGGCCTCCACCGTGGTGGTGGGGGGGATATGCGTCACGTCAATGCAGTTGTTGGCTTTGTCATAACTCCACTGAGCCCGTACCCGGACGCTGCCGCGGCCATGCTCCAGCACATTTTCCATTTCGGCGGCATCATACAGGATGGTCCCGCCCCCCACAAAGTCCGGAGCGGGAATGATCTCCTTGAGTTCCGCCTGGGGGTCCTTCATCAGGGCGATGGTGGCATTGCACAGTTCTTCCAGGTTGAAAGAGCAGATGTTGGAGGCCATACCAACGGCGATGCCCAGCGTGTTGTTGGCCAGAATGGTGGGGAAGGTCACTGGCAACAGTGTGGGCTCGGTGGTGGTGCCGTCGTAGTTGGGCACAAAATCCACGGTATCCTTGTCAATGTCCCGGAACAGTTCCTCACACACCGGTTCCAGCTTGGCTTCCGTATAACGGGCGGCGGCATAGGCCATGTCCCGGCTGTAGGCTTTGCCGAAGTTGCCTTTGGAATCCACAAAGGGGACCAACAGGCTTTCGTTGGAACGGCCCATGCGCACCATGGTATCATAGATGGCGGCATCGCCGTGGGGGTTCAGGTGCATGGTACTGCCCACAATGTTGGCGCTCTTGGTGCGGGCGCCTTTCAGCAGCCCCATGCCGTACATGGTGTACAGCAGTTTGCGGTGGGCGGGCTTGAAACCGTCGATTTCCGGCAGCGCGCGGGAAACGATGACGCTCATGGCGTAGGGCATATAGTTGGTTTCCAGCGTATCGGTGATGGGCGTTTCGATGATCTCGCCAGCCGACAGGATCTCCACGTTATCGCCCAGCTGGGGGCGCGCCGGGGTGATTTTCTTTTCGCGTTTTTTTGCCATAATCTTCCTCGTATCAGCTTACATCCAGGTCGTCCAGGTATTCGGCACCGTGTTCGGCAATATGCTCCTTACGTCCCTGCAGGTTGTCGCCCAACAGCAGGTCAAATACCTGGGCAGTACGTTCGGCGTCGGTGGGCAGCACTTTGATCAGGCGACGGCTCTCGGGGCTCATGGTGGTCAGCCACATCATCTCGGGGTCGTTCTCACCCAAACCTTTGGAGCGCTGGATCGTATATTTCTCGCCCTCAATGCGCCGCAGAATGTCGGCTTTCTCCGGCTCGGTATAGGCAAAGTAGGTTTTATTTTTTGTGTTGATCTCGTACAGCGGAGATTCCGCAATATACACATACCCTTTATTGATGAGGGTGGGCGTCAGGCGGTAGAGCATGGTCAGCACCAGCGTACGGATCTGGTAGCCGTCCACGTCGGCATCGGTACAGATGACAACTTTGTTGAAGCGCAGATTCTCCAGGTTGAAGCTGGCCAGGTCCTTGTTATGACTGCCGCCCAGTTCCACACCGCAGCCCATCACCCGGATCAGGTCCGTGATGATGTCGGACTTGAAGATACGGGCGTAGTCCGCTTTCAGACAGTTGAGGATCTTGCCGCGAATGGGCATGATAGCCTGGAACTCGGAATCCCGGCTCTGTTTGACAGCACCCATAGCCGAGTCGCCCTCCACGATATACAGTTCGCGGCGGGAGGCATCCTTGGTACGGCAGTCCACAAACTTCTGCACCCGGTTGGCCAGATCCATCTGCTGGGTCATGGTCTTTTTGATGGTGATGCGAGCCTTTTCAGCGTGTTCCCGGCTTTGCTTGTTGATTAGCACCTGTTTGCAGGCCTTTTCTGCCTCGTCGGGATGCTCGATGAAGTAGACCTCCAACTGATGTTTGAGGAATTCCGTCATGGCCTGCGCCACAAACTTGTTGGTGATGGCTTTTTTGGTCTGGTTCTCGTAGCTGGTACGGGTGGAGAAGCTGGAGGAAACCAGCACCAGGCAATCCTGCACGTCGGAGAAGGTGATGGCGCTCTCGTTTTTCTTGTAAAGCCCTTTGCTTTTGAGCCAGGCGTTGATCTGACTGACAAAAGCCGTGCGTACTGCCCGGTCGGGACTGCCGCCATGCTCCAGCCAGCTGGAGTTGTGGTAGTATTCCAAGGCCTGCACTGTATTGGAGAAGGCGAAGGCAACATTCATCTTGACCTGATAATCCGGCTGGTCGGCGCGGTCGCGGCCGGTAGAGGCACCGGAGCAGAAATACACTGGGGTCAGAGCTTTGTCGCCCACAATCTCGTTGGCATAGTCGGTAATGCCATGCTCGTACAGATACTCGTATTTTTGAGTTTCGCTGCCGGACTTGTCGGTGAACACCAACGTTACACCGTCATTGACAACAGCCTGGCGGCGCAGCATATCCTGGAAGGCATCGGCCGGCACGGCAATGTCGGTAAATACTTCGGAATCCGGCTTCCAGCGAATCACCGATCCGGTGCGGCGGCCCTTGTACTCTTCCTTCTGCAAACCGCCCACATTTTCGCCTTTTTTGAAATCCAGGTGATAATGGAATCCGTCCCGGTAAATATCCGCAGTCATCCATTCGCTGGCGTATTGTGTTGCGCAAAGGCCCAGACCGTTGAGTCCCAGGCTGAAGTCATAGTTGCCGCTGCCTTCCGCATATTTGCCGCCGGCATACAGTTCGCAGAATACAAGATCCCAGTTCCAGCGCTGCTCGGCTTTGTTGTAATCCACCGGTATTCCGCGGCCAAAGTCCTCGACCTCAACCACGTGGTCGGGGAACAGCGTCACATTGATCCGGTTGCCATAGCCGTCGCGAGCTTCGTCGATAGAGTTGGAAATGATTTCAAAAATGGAATGGGCACAACCTTCCACACCGTCCGAACCGAAAATGACGGCCGGACGTTTGCGTACACGGTCGGCACCTTTCAGTTGGCGGATACTGTCATTGCCGTATTCCTGCTGTTTTTTTGCCATGCGTTGGGTCCCCCTGCGGTAACATAACACGAATCGTTGATTTACACATATAAAATTATTAAACCATAAACTGGAAGTCTTTGTCAAATGACAACTCCATTATAACACAACTAATAGTTGTCGTACAGGTGCTTTTTGTAGTTGAATTGCGGATCAGCCGGTTCTTTCCAGACGGTTGCGATCTCCCAGCACGGCGGTCCAGTAGGAGCCGCCGTTGTAATCGAAAATTACCCAGTCATAACCGTTGTATTTCTGGGTGCTGCGCTGGGTGACGGTATAACGGCCCAGGGGCAGATACCCTACAACATCGTTGAAGTTCGGGGTATAGAAATACTCAGTGCGGGCATTGAATACCACAAGGGTCTGGCCACTGACGTTTTGCATCAAAGGACCGGTGGGGCCGTAGTTGTTGAAACCACCGGCCTGAATATCGGGCAGAAAATCCTTATAACTATAGTTGAGATCGCAGGCGCCGGAGATGCCGTTGACTGTGCCGCTGCCGGAGTATTGCCACATGGTGTATGGTCCGGTATACCCTAAAGTGGACCGGTAATCCGCGACCCAAAGCGGGTAGCCGCTGAGTTCGGCGGCGTTGAGGTAGTTGTTGATATAATTGGTATAGCTGTACCACCCGGCGTACCATTTTTGCTGGTACAGAATATCCATCGCGTAGCGAACCAGGCTGGTGAGCTGTGTGCGCCCCAGGCTGGTCAGGCTGGAATCCTCTACATTCACAAAGATGGGGTATTCAAACTGAAGCCCCTGCATTGCGTTCATAAACAGGGAAAGCTCATTAGCTACGGCCGTCTGTGTACGGGCGTAGGTATAGTAGTAAGCGCCGACGCGCAGGCCGGCTGCGTGAGCGCCGTTGACGTTTTGCAAAAAATACGGGTCCACATATAATCCACCGCTGTTACTGGAGCCAAGACGAACAATCACGAAATCCTTGCCGGCGGCAGCTACTTTGGACCAGTTTACATTGCCCTGGTAGCGGGAAACATCGATGCCGTTCTGAAACACAGCCATAAAAAAGCCCCCTCCCTTTGCTGCATAGTATGCACCAAGGGCGGGGGATGGTACTAGGCAAAAATCTGATATACGCGGCAGCTTTCGTTTTGATACCACACAGGATAACGGGCCGCATACCATTCTTCCTGGGAAGAAAATTCTGCAGATACGGAAGCGTCGAACACCACGTAGTCAATACCCCAGGCCGCCAGGGTACTTTCATCAGGAGCTTCATACAGAATTCGCATGGCTGCGGCCTCGTTGGTGTAGTCCATGCCGTGATAGTAGACATAACTTCCGGAACCGCAAAGAATACGGCGCCCTGCCAGGGAAAAGACCGGATTGGTATGCCGGTCACTGGTCAGAAACAATGCGTCATGGGCGGCGTGTTCCGAAACATAGTCGGCCAGCGCCACTTCATCGGCGCTCCAGTGTTGGTAATCACTGACGATTTCGCGTCCGACTGTCAGGACGCTGCCGAACATCCCCAGAAAACATACGAGACCCACAGCAACTGCCCGGATTGACTGATGCTGCAAACGGGAGATGACATCCCCCAAAAGCTGTGCGACCAGAAGGCATCCCAGCATGTGCCAGACATACAGGAGTTTGTTATTGTCGTAGGTGTTGGGCTGGAAGACAACGATTTCTGCCAGCGCCCAGATCAGCAAGCCACCGCCATACAACCAGCGCTGTTTGCGGGAAGCGTGCAGCCAGGCAGGAATCAGCAACAGGTACACGATACCGATATTTTTGATATAAAACCAGAAATAATTGTCCTTGAGCGCGCCGCCGGAATTGTTCACCCAATTGAAATGCAGCCGCATCATATTTTGGCCATCCACACTCTGGGCCAGTACGGTAGGCAGCATCTGCCCAAGCCAGGCAAGCCCGCACAGCAGCGCCAGTCCACCCCAAGGCAGCAATACCGAGCGCGTCCGGGGATAATACACCAGCGTATAAATGCCGCCAACCAGACAAAGAAGTACCAGGGCAAGCGCACTGTGCGTATGCATCAACGGCAAAGGCAAAACCAGTAGAGCCAGCGGCAACCAGAGCCGCCGTTGCCCCTCATAACAAAAGCGCCATAACAGATACAGGGCAGGCAACAGCAGACACCATCCGAACAGGGTGGCGCGCTGTGGAATCATCAGGTCGACAATAGGGTTGACCCAGATGATGTTTTTTTCGGTGTAGTTGGTGGGAGTGGTGTAGAAGCCGGTAAAAATGCCCAGAAAATCATTCCGGCTTCCCAGAAAATATACAAATCCGAAACCGCTGCCTATAAAAAACAGATAAAAGGCCAGACAGGCTTTCTTTGCGTTGCCCAGAACCCGGCGGGCCAGCTGCCAGATCATTCCGAAAACGGCAACGACGGCCGGAACGACCGGCAGCAGATATGCGGTGCGAAGATCGGCACCCAGCACGCGAAAGACGCTGGATACGGTTTCGCAGAGAAACGGATACCCGAAGCGGTGTTCGCCGCCCAGAAGGGGATAGGTTGGCGGAAACTCTCCGCTTTGCGCGATGTACTCAATGAACCCCAGGTGCATGGGCAAATCGCCATAGCAGCTTTGCCCGGTGTGAATGGTGCCGTTTACTTCGTGCAAGATGTGTGTATGCAGAAGATAAAAGGTGATCAACAGCACCGGGAGCAGGCAAAGCCACATGGCACTGTGGTCTGCATCCCGCTGCGGGCGGTGTAAAGACGTGCTGTGATACAACGTGTACAGCAAAAGTACAAGTACCACGGCTGCTGCGCAGACAGCCGCGACTTTCCCGAAGCCGAACACCAAAGCAAAAAGGGCAGGGAGGGCGGCCAGCAGGGAAATACCGTAACTGCATCCTAAGGGAATCAGCAAGGAAAGGTCACTGTCAGGCAAAAAATAGCGGGCGGCCAAGAAACCGGCAGTCAGAAACAAAAGCAGATACGCGAAACTCAGCAGCATTATACGCCCTCCAGATCAAACGGCGGTGTATATTCTTCACGGGCGCTGCTTTTTTCCTGCATATAGCCGTCGGTCAGACCCAGGCGGATGGCCTCGTCAATGACCTGACGGTATTCGTAGGTAGTGATCCGGCGCCCCAATCCGTTTTCGGCGGCTTTATAAAAAGGTGTAAACTGGCTCATCAGACTGGGGATAAACGGCACACCTGTTTCATTTTGGATCCGGACCAGAAGACGGAGAACCGCCTGACTGTCCTGTACGTGCCCGGGCAGCGCCAGGTGCCGCACAATAACGCCGCGCTGCAAAAAGCCCTCGGAATCAAAGAAAGGTGCCCCTGTCTGCCGGAGCATCTGCCGCAGTGCTGCTTCGGCTACGGCAGGATAGTCTTTCGCCGAGGAAAGGCGGGCGGCCAGATCCGGAGAAGCGTATTTGAAATCCGTGAGCCATATATCCACATAGCCTTCCAGGGCTTTGACAGTTTCCACGGTTTCGTATCCGCCAGTATTGTATACGACGGGCAACAGGAAACCGGCTGCCTTGGCGGTGTCCAGAGCCGCCCGAACCTGGGGCAAATACTGGGTTGCGGTTACCAGATTGAGGTTGCGGGCGCCATCCCGCTGCAGACGAAGGAATATTTCCGCCAGATGTTCGGTGCTGATGGCCTTGCCGACACCCTCCTGGCTGATCGGATAGTTCTGGCAGTAACAGCAGCGCAGGGAACAGCCGCTGAAAAAGACCGTGCCGCTGCCGCGTTCATCCTCCGGTGTCCCGCTGAGGCATGGCTCCTCCCAGTGGTGCAGCGCGGCGCGTGCAACCATCAGCCTGTCATCGGCTCCGCAATAGCCCGGATGACCTGCGGCGCGATCGGCACCGCAGGCACGGGGACATAAAGTGCAACGATGCGGTAAGGACATAAAATTTCTCACTTTCACAAATTTTTCCGTTTCATTTTACCACAATCGCGGTAAATGTGGTATACTATAAGGACCAATCTCAAAAATAAAGGAGTGTGCGATCATGTCTACACCGCATAACCGCGCCGAAAAAGGCGATTTCGCCAAAACTGTTCTGATGCCCGGCGATCCGCTGCGCGCCAAATTCATTGCCGAAACTTTCCTGGAGAATCCGCGCCTGGTAACGGATGTGCGCGGTATGCTCGGTTATACCGGCACGTATCAGGGACGGCCCATCAGTGTCATGGGCAGCGGGATGGGTATGCCGTCCATCGGTATTTATTCCTATGAGCTGTACAGCCAGTATGGCGTGGAAAATATCATCCGCATCGGATCGGCCGGTTCGTATACCGAGAAGGCCAAGCTGTTTGACGTGGTGCTGGCTTCCGGTGCTTATTCCGAGAGTAACTATGCCGCCACCCAGAGCGGCGATACCGACGATATTCAGAAGCCGAATGCCGAACTGAATGCGGCCCTGAAGGCCAGCGCTGCGGCGCAGGGCATTCCTCTGATTGAGGGCAATATTCATTCTTCAGACGTGTTCTATCGCGAACCGAGCGATGAGAAGCCTGTATATTGGGAAAAGCTGCGGGATGAAAAGGGCTGCCTGGCGGTGGAGATGGAAAGTTTTGCTCTGTTCCACAATGCCAAGGTGCTGGGCAAACGGGCGGCTTGCCTGCTGACAATCTCGGACAGCTTTGTTTCGCCGGAAATCACTACGGCAGAACAGCGCCAGACCAGCTTTACGGCGATGATGAAGGTGGCGCTGGGCGCAGAAGCCTACCTGGAGAAGTAAGGCATGGAAAAAGCGCAGATTCAGTCGCTGATTCGCCAAGCGTTTGCGGCCCGGAAGTTTGCCTATACACCGTATTCACACTTTCAGGTGGGGGCAGCACTGCTGGCGCAGAATGGCAAGGTGTACACCGGATGCAATATTGAAAACGCAGGCTATACGCCTACAAACTGTGCAGAGCGTACGGCGTTGTTCAAGGCTGTCAGCGAGGGAGAACGGCAGTTCTCCGCCATTGCCATTGTGGGCAGTATGCAGGGGACGGTAAACACGCTGGTTACCGGGCCCTGCGGTGTATGCCGTCAGGCACTCTATGAGTTCGGCGGCCCGGCGCTGACCGTGATCATGGCCAAGACCGAAGACGATTACATAGTAACCACTTTAGGTGAACTGTTGCCCTACGGTTTTGGCCCGGCCAATCTGGAAATCGATGAATCCCAATCCCCAATGTAAGGAGTTCCCGTTGTTCATGAAAAAAGTTGTTGCACTGTTTCTCTCTTTTGCCATGCTGCTGATTTTTACAGCCTGCATGCCGGAGGTGGAAAATCAGGAGTCGACCGAGTTTGCGGTGCCGTTGGATGATGCGTCCTATGTGCTCCAGGCACCTGCGGACGCGACACCGCTGCCTGGAGAGGCTACGATCGCCTTGGCGGCAGATGGCAGCGGCATGGAGTCCGGTGCGGAATCGCTGTTGTGGAAAGGCATCCAGACTTTTGCGACCAATTTTGGATATACAGCACAGTCCTTCACGTATGGGGATGGCGAAGCGGCATCCGCAGAGGAGGCCCTTCGCAATGCGGCACAGAGTGGGGCTACGCTTGTGGTTTGCCGTGGGGAAGAAATGGCAAAAGCGCTGTTTCAGGTTCAGGCAAATTTCCCTGGCGTGCACTATCTGCTGTTCGATGCAGAACCCCACAATGAGGATTACACGGTATATACCACCGAATCCAATGTACACTGTGTGCAGTTCCAGGAGGAACAGGCCGGTTATCTTGCGGGATATGCAACCGTAATGGAAGGGTATACCTCCCTGGGATTTGCAGGAAGCGATGAGATGCCGGATGTGGTTCGCTACTGCACGGGATTCCTGCAGGGGGCCGAGGATGCGGCGGAACAGCAGGGCGAGGAAGTGACGCTTCAGGTCTGGTATACTGGTAATATTGAGGATACAGAACTTGTGAAATCCCGCCTGGTGGAATGGTACGAGAATGGCACCGGTCTGATTCTGGCAAACGGCGGAGATCTGGTCCAGCGCGCCATGGACGCAGCCAACCAGACCGGCGGAAAAATCTTTGCTACGGATTGGGACCAGAATGCACTGGGCGATCGCGTGCTCGGCAGTGCGGTAAAATGCTATAATGCGGCTGTTCAACGGCAGCTGTACGGGTTCTTTTCGGCAAACAGCACCTGGGATCAGGATTCCGCCGGAAAAACAGAGAAGGTAGGCTATACTGACGGCAGTGTGGCGCTTGCTGGTTCCGTCTGGCGTTTCAATAACTTTACCCAGAAAGAATATGAACGTTTGTACGAACAGTTGCGGAACAGCGATTTGAAGGTGGAAACCTATTCCGATATGGATACGTTGCCGGATACGCCGTCGGTTACAGTGCAGATCCAGAACTGAAATTTGATATTTTGTTAAATTTTTGTAATGGATTTGCGTGGGTTTATCCATTGCAAAACAAACGAAAATCCGTTATACTGAAGACAATGCGGCGGGGAAACGCCTCGCCCGAAGTTTAATAGTAAGGAGATCAAAACCATGAAAAAGTTCCTTGCATTGGTTATGGCCGGTTGCATGGCACTCTCTCTGGCTGCCTGCGGCGGTGCTTCCGCTTCTTCGGCTGCCACTGCTGAGTCTACCAGCACCGAGGCTACCGCTGAATCCAGCAGCGGCAGCAAGACGGATGTTGCGTTCGTAACGGACGTCGGTAACATCGACGACCAGTCTTTCAACCAGTACACCTGGCAGGGCGTGCAGGACTTCTGCAATGCCAACGGTCTGAATGCCAACTACTATCGTCCTACCGAGGACTCTGACGCTGCCCGTCTGGAGCAGATGGACAACGCCGTCAACGATGGCGCCAAGGCAATTGTGGTTGCCGGTTACCTGTTCGGTACTTCCATTACGGAAGCGCAGACCAAGTATCCCGATGTGCAGTTCCTGGCCCTGGACGTTGCCACGACCGACCTGAGCGCTGACGGCAGCGCCCAGCCCGGCACCAACACCGCTCTGATCACCTACAAAGAAGAGCAGGCTGGTTATCTGGCTGGTTACGCCGCTGTGTACGACGGCTATAAGGAATTGGGCTTCCTGGGCGGCATGGCTGTTCCCGCTGTTATCCGCTATGGCTACGGCTTCGTGCAGGGCGCTGACGCCGCTGCCAAAGAGCTGGGCGTGAATGACGTCAATATCAAGTACTGGTACTCCGGCGGCTTTGCTGCTACCGACGAGGTCAAGAACAAGATGGACGGCTGGTATTCTGAGGGTACCGAGGTTGTCTTTGCTTGCGGCGGCCCTGTCTGCCAGAGCTGTGACGCTGCGGCTCAGGCCAACGGCGGCAAGATGATCGGTGTTGACGTTGACCAGTCCGGTCAGTTTGATACCGTTATCACCTCTGCCATGAAGGCACTGGCTAACTCCGTCAACGTTGCGCTGACCGACGCCATGAACAATGGCTGGAAGTTCAGCGAGGCCTACGCCGGCAAGCAGACCGTCCTGGGCGCTGCCGAGGATTGTGTTGGCCTGCCCATGGAGACCAGCAAGTTCACCAACTTCACGCAGGAGCAGTACGATACCCTGTATCAGGAAATCGTCGACGGCACCCTCGTTGTGGACGACAGCTTTGATACTGCCGTCACGCCGGCTGTTACCAACGTGACTGTTGATTACCAGAGCTAATAGATAGCTTTACGGAATCCATCCCCTCGTACCCTTTGGGTGCGAGGGGATTTTTTGTATGCCGAAAACCACTCGCTAGGCGAGTGGTTCAAAAGAAGGCTTGTGCCGATTATGGAAACAAAAAACTCCCTTTGCTAAAATAGAAGTGCGGTCTGCCAACTGCACAACCAAGCAAAGGGAG
>DXBP01000059.1 GCA_019116445.1 Candidatus Gemmiger excrementigallinarum | reverse complement strand
GACAAGAGCGGCAACGTGCAGATCACCGGTTCCTTCTATTCCAAAAACAGCAACGGCAATTCGGTGAACCTGGCGGACGGCATCGCAGCGTTCTATGCCCGGGATTCCTCGGGCGAAAGCTATCCAAC
Source organism: Candidatus Gemmiger excrementigallinarum (assembly GCA_019116445.1). Taxonomy (GTDB): domain Bacteria; phylum Bacillota; class Clostridia; order Oscillospirales; family Ruminococcaceae; genus Gemmiger; species Gemmiger excrementigallinarum. The sequence goes on along the minus strand of DXBP01000059.1, from coordinate 103,007 downwards.
CACCATCATCACCCGCACCGCCGGGGCCAACCCCAGCGGCTGGCTGGATGTCTACGGCCGGTCGGCCACCGGGGCCGTCAACGCCCAGGTGCGGCTCAGGGGCAGCACCACCGACGGCTCCATCCACATATATAACGCATTTGGCACCGAGCAGGTCTATTTGACTTCAGGCGAAACAAGCGTTAGTTGGTTTGCTGGCGGTCTTGATGTTCGCGGGCAGCATGGCGTACAAGCAAATTACGGCAGCATCGGGAGCCTAGCCATCACCAACCTGGGGGTGAACGGCGGCGCCATTCAAAAGGTGTACTGGAAATGGGATCCCAGTTTGAACGCTTATGTGCTGTCAACCAGCCAGTAAAGGAGAATGACATGGACGACAATCAACTCGTAAAAGAACTCGTTGCGAACGTGGTGAAGACGGTGAATGGCTCATGCTTACCACTAGCCGTAAAGGCGCTGGCGTTGGAAAACGTACTGCTGCGTATCCAACTCGCCGAACTGAACGCCAAGAAAGGAGATGATGCAGATGCCTGATGGGCTGAACATCTACAAAAGCACCCTCACACCGCAGGAAGTGGATGAGGCGTTCCGCAACATCGGAAAAGTCCAGGCCAACATTGAAAAGGCTGCCGGGTATGCCCAAACGGCGGAGCATTACGGAACCATCGTACAGCAGAACCAGGCGGCCATCCAAGCCATCGAGGACAACCTGTCCGACGTCCAGGGCGCCGCACAAAATGCCGCAGACGCAAAAAATGCGGCAACAAGCGCAGCCGCGTCTGCATCGGCCGCCAGCCAAAGCGCTTCTGACGCCGAGGATGCAGCCAAGCGGGCCGAAGCTGCGGCCGGTGTCAATCCGTCCGACTACTACACAAAGCAGCAAGCCGACGCGGCATTTGCAACCGCTGCACAAGGCCAGCTTGCACAATCCGCGGTACAATCCATAAACGGTAAAACCGGTAGCACTGTCACGCTTGCACCGTCTGATATTGGAGCAGCTGCGCCTGCAAATGTTCTTCCAAACGTACTGGTGGCGGGGCTGCCGGGCATTCGCAATTTGGCGTACACTAAGGTAAATCTACTGGATGTGGATGCTTCCGACCCCACCGGAGAGGCTAACACCCCCATGTTCTTCGGTTCGGACAGCCCAAGCACTCAACTGATAAACGCGCCTTACAAAAGCGGGCCGTTCTACGGTTACCGCCAGGTGTTTATGAGTAAGAACCAGGGTGGCACTATACACCTTGTCACAGTGCTTTTACTGGAAACCTACCCGATCGCTGGAAGAATATGGGGAAACACCTACGACATGGGCGCTTCAACGTGGTACGGGTGGCATGGATCTTCAATGCAATAAGCTGAATACTCAATCACGGAGGTAAAAATGTTTGATGCAATCGACGTAAGCAAATGGCAGGGGACCATCAACTGGGCCACTGTCAAAAGCGCAGGCGTAAAGCACGCTATGATCCGGGCCGGGTATGGAAACTCGGTCCGCCAGACCGACCCGCAGTTTATGCGCAACGCCGCCCAGTGCATTGCGCTGGGCATCGACTGGGGCGTCTACTGGTACAGCTACGCCACCAGCCCTGAGCAGGCCCGCCAGGAGGCCCGCTGCTGCTTGGAGGTTATCAAGGGACTGAAACCGACCATGCCGGTGGCTTATGACATCGAGTACGAACCCGGCATCCTGGCGCTGGACAACGCCACCCGCACGGCGATGGTCAAGGCTTTTCTGGAGGAAGTTGAGGCCGCCGGCTACTACGGTATCCTCTACGCCTCAACCAACTTCATCCAGACGAAGCTCAACTACCAGGAACTGGCCTGCTATGATGTCTGGGCAGCCCAGTACGGCAGCACCTGCACCTGCCCGCTGCCCTACGGCATCTGGCAGTACAGCTCCAGCAATCCGCTGGGAATCCCTGGTTACGGCAAAAGTCTGGACTGTAACCACGTCTATAAAGACTATCCCTCTATCATCCAGGCGGCGGGCCTCAATGGCTTTACGGCCCCGGATCCCAACCCGGCGCCGGATTTGAGTACCATGCGCCAGATCCTGACCATCGGACCGGTGACCATGGGAGACGCGCTTCAGATCCAGTCGCTCTGCACCAGCCTGGGAATCACCAGCGAAAACAAGCTGTACAGCAGCGACTGGAACAACGCCGAGAAAACCCTGCAGACCATTACCATCGGCCCGGTCAGCTCTGGTGATGCTTGGTACATCATGCGGCTGTGTGAGCGGTTGCAGCTGACCGAACAGAAACTCTATTTCAGCAAGTACGCTGCGTAACGGTAAAGGAGTACATATATGGACAACAGCAATATTTTTCTCGCAATCAAAGCCGCACTTGTGGCCTTTGCAGGTGCATTTAGCGCCGCATTCGGCTGGCTTGGCTGGCTGATCCTGGCCTGGGTGGGCTGCATGGTTCTGGACTGGATCAGCGGCAGCGCCGCAGCGGCGGCACAGGGCAATTGGTCCAGTGCCGTGGCCCGCGCCGGCATCTGGCACAAGGCCGGCATGATCGTGGTGGTTCTGGTGGCTGCTGTGGCCGACTGTGTTCTGGGTATGGCCGTGGACCACCTTCCTGTCCTGGGCATTGACTACACGGTACTGGTCTTGCCGGTGATCCTGGTGTGGTACATCTTTACTGAGTTGGGCTCTATTGCAGAGAACGCTACCGACATGGGTGCCCCCGTCCCCGCCTGGCTCACCAAACTCCTGGCCGCCGGCAAACAGCTGGCCGAAAGCCAGATTGATCTGCCCGACGATACGGACGACACCGACGATATTTTCAACCGATAACAGTAATCCCCCAGCTTGTAAGGAATCCTTACAGGCTGGGGGATTTTCTATTTATGGAGTATTTAACTTCAGGAAATGTTTCACCACCTGTTTTTCTGTACAGGCTTACGTACAGGTTTACGCGGTCTTATCCCGATTTTTAGGTGGTGAAAATGTTGCACGTCAAAAAAAGAAAACGCCTTGAATCAACGAATCATCGTACAATTCAAGGCGTTTTTGGAGCGGGATACGAGTCTCGAACTCGCCACCTACTGCTTGGGAAGCAGTCACTCTACCGGATGAGCTAATCCCGCATGACTTAGTTATTGTACCGCAAAGCCGCTGCTTTGTCAATGCCGTTTTGCGGCTTCTATTGTCAATTGTTCCCGAATTCGTTATAATAGGACCATTCCCCGCCTGTCGCCCCGGCGGGCAAGGACCTTTTACGGTTCCGACTCGTCGTGCGCTGTGTATGCCGTTTTTCTTACAGCGTGTTTCATGGCTTTTGAAAGGAGACTTTTCCATGTTGGATGCATTCCCCATTTACCACTGGTTCCATAACGGCAATTCTTATTCCGGTGCCGAGGGCGGTATGCGATATGTGATCGTCCCCGGCAAAAAGCCTGATCCTGCCGATGAAAGCGGCAAGAAAAAAGTTGAATATCTGACTGCCTATATCTGGCCCGGCCCCTGGAGCATCGAGCATACCGCAGAGGAGAAAATCCAGTCCCGGGAATTCGAGGGCAACCAGCAAGGTTTGGACGCTGCCGTTGCCTGGTTCCATGAGCGATACACAGCCGAATCGGAACGCTGGGAAAACATTCCCTCCATTCTGGATTGTGAACCCGACCGCTGAACGCGCCTTATACAAAAACGGCATTGTACCGAAGTGGTACAATGCCGTTTTTTCTGTTTTCAGTAGCGGGCATACAGGAAGCCGCCGCCACTCAGGAAATATCCCATTAGCAAAAATGCAAAAATGGCAACTTCGTAAGCCGCCCAGCGAAGCAACCGCGGCGCCGCAGCCAGTTTATCCAGCAGTGGAACATGATATTCCTGCAACAAATCCCCCGCAATCAGGATCGCCACCCCCGCAAACAGGAAAACCTGTTCCTGCCGGGTGGTCAGCCCAAGCTCCCAATAGTTGCTGAGGGCCTTGTGCCCGCCGTTATGCAAAATCCCATAAAAATATTGTGCGGCATCAGTAAGGCTGGCAGAGCGGAAAATCGTAAAAGCAAACGTCATGACACAGAATGTCCCGGCGATTCCCACCAGGCGTGCCCATCCTTTGGTGATGGCGTGACGCCAGGGGAGATGATTTTCCAGCGCCTGAAATGCGCCGTGTAGAAATCCCCAGAGGAGATAGGTCAAACCCGCACCGTGCCACAAACCGCTGACAAGAAACGTCGCGATCAGATTCACATCCCTGCGGGCTGTACTGCAACGGCTGCCCCCCAGCGGGATGTACACATAGTCTTTCAGCCAGCGGGACAGACTCATGTGCCAGCGGGACCAGACTTCCTTGACAGTGGCGGAAAGGTACGGCTGCCGGAAATTTTCAGGGAGTTCAAGGCCCAACACCTGCCCGATTCCCAGCACAATATCCGTGTACCCGGAGAAATCCGCATACAACTGGAAGGAATACAACGTCGTTGCCAACAGCAGCTGCGTGCGGTCAAAGGAAGCCGGATCTGCAAACACGACCCCCACGACCACCGCCGCACGATCCGCCACTGCAATTTTTTTGAAGTACCCCCAAAAGCAGCGGATGGCCCCCCGCCAGGCACGGTTACTGTCCCAGCGGGTATCCGCATCCAACTGCGGCATCAATTCATTATAGCGGTTGAATGGTCCCTGGGTTATGGATAGAAAAAACGAAGAGAAGCAAATCACCCGGGCAAAGCTGCGCTGGGGCAACAGTACCCCGCGGCGAACATCCACCAGGTAACTCACAAGCTGCAGTGTAAAATAGCCGATTCCCAGAGGCTGCAGAATTTCCGGCTGCCACAAGCGCAATCCCAGCATGGCTTGTAACCCGCCGGCAGCCGCCACATAGTATTTCAGCAATACAATCGGTGCCAGGGCACCTGCCAGACCAAGCGCAAAAAAGCCGTTCTTTTCACGGGCATGCAGCGCACAGGCCCAGACGACCAGCGTCCCCGCCAGAAGCACCAGGAATCCCTGCCAGTCCAGGGAAATGTAGAATACCGCACTGGCAGCCAGCATCAGCAGCCAGCGTTTTGAAGGCACGCAAAGATACCAAAGCCCCACCAGCAATGCCGCAAATACGACAAATCCCGGCGAAGAAACAGCCAGCATGGCAGGACCTCCTTTTAGGAATGAATGTATGCATCAGCCATAAAAATGGTATTGTCTGCATGATTTTCGAGTTTATCCTCAACCGTATCGCAGAACAGAGAAGACACGTCTTCCCCTGCGGCATCCCGCGCGATCACATCGCACAGTACCGCTGTAAACTTTTCTGCACCAATACCATTGAGATGATGGGCATCCGAAAAATCTCCGCCGCCCAAATCCATAGCACGCGGATCACGATACAGCGAAAAATCCCAATACACGGTATCATGTTCCCGGGCGAAGGCATTGACCGCATCCACATAAGCCTGGTACTGTGCCGTGTTGGAAACATAGGCGCTGGGCAGCGGTGCTGTAAACAGCACAAGGCGGATTCCATTTTCTTCGCAGTACTCTGCAATTTTTTCCAGATAGGTCTGCCCAAAAACGGAAAGAGGTTCTTCCGGGTCCACGTTCAGCAGCGTTGCATAGCCGTCCTGTGCCGTTCCTTCCGTGTACACAAAACCATTGCCCCGGTAAGCCTCTCCCTCCTCCGGATAGGTCACATAGGCATAGTTTCCCAACTCGTACCCATCGGTGAGTTTGGCTTTCCACAGCGCCGGCATATCCCCCGGCACCACCATACCATGCCGGGCCGGAAGAAGCAGGTCCGCAAAAGCGGCCATGCCGCCCATCTCCCACAGATACCGGTACCGCTGCGGAGAGTTCCACTGCATATGGTCGGTCAGCAGGTAACAGGCCATGGGAATATCACTGGAGGCGCTTTGATTGTACCCGGTATAAAACATTTCCAGATACACCGTCTTCAGAGGATTTTGGGACGCCGCCTCCTGCAGCATATAGTAGGAGCCATCCGGCAGCTGCTGGGAGGAACCCGCATTGAAGCTGTGCGTACCCAAAGTTTCATCCACTTCGGCGGGGTCCACGCTGCGATAGCAATGGGAAGAGCCCAAAAAAAGCGTATCGATCTGCCCCGCTTGTGCGTACAGTTCCTGCAGCATCACACGAGAATAGGAGTGCACATCATCCACCAGCAAAAACCGGGCCGCAACCAACAAAACCGCTGTGAGCAGCACAAAGGCAACTGCATACAGGATTTTTCGCAGGGCGGTTTTCTTCATGGAATCTCCTTTCGATCAGCGTTCAATTTTCATGTGCGGATGCCGCGGCTGGTAGGAAGCGATATCCAGCTTCCACACCGTATTCCCCGTTTCCTCTTCCTCCACCTTGGTAAAACCATAACCCGCATAAAATTCACGGACCATGGCATTTTTGGCCGTAGGATAATAGTAGCCGTATACGGCGGTCACGCCCCGGGCGGCAGCCTCCGACACCAAAGTATCCATCATGGCATCTTCCATACCGCGCTTGAGCACGCGGCAGCTCATCAGCCACAGGCGCAGATGCAGAGCACTGCCCTGCTGTTCCCCGGACACCACCGTAACAATACCGTTATCGCCGAATTTATCCACCAGTTTGCCGCACAGACAGATCCGGTTTTCATCCTGTGCCATGGCACGGATGTCATCCTCGGAGCAGCGCAGCGTCGTCAGGTTGAACTGATTGGATTTGTTGGTGAGCTGAGCGATCCGCTGAATATACAGCGGTTCAAAACCGCGAATGGTGGCGGTCATCTCCAGGCTGTCCAGGTATTCACCGTAATCTCCAAAAGCAGCCTGGGCAGCCGCACGCTGCGCATTCTGGTGGTAGAGTTCCGTCTTTTTCAGGTCCTCCTGGGAAAGAGTAGTCACCTCAAAGTAACCGCCGTGGTCCAGCATCTTGATATAGTTTTCGGCACCATCCAGTACAGGCACGGCCACGCCCGGCACCTGTGCTTCCACAATGGCACGCTCCGCCGGGTTATCGTCGGCAAACACAAAGCTGTCCACGCCCAGGCTCAACTCCGATGCGATGGCTTTGAGATTCTGGTCCTTGGGGTCCCAGTTGGCTTTGATAGCCACAAAATCATCGGGACGCAGCACACCGTCGGGATGGTTGAGTCCCGCCAATGCGTTGGCTTCCTCATTCTTTGAGTCCACCGCCAGAATCACGCCGATGCTCTTGAGGGCTTTGCAGTAGCTCTGGAACTCGGCATAGACCTGCCCTTCCGGTACTTCGGGACCAATGGCCAGGCCATCTACCCCGTCATCCCCCACAATGCCGCCCCACAGGGTATTGTCCAGATCCAGCACCAGCGCCTTCTTGTTGCGCCCATACAGGGATTTGATAATATTGGCAACGCTGTTTGCCAGCGACGGGATGGCATCCAGGCACATGGCATATTTGTACATGTGCCAGTAGAATGCGTCACCCCAGGCCGTCAGGCCGTAATCCGCCGAGAGATAATCCAGGTCATTGATGTAAAAGTTCTCATGAGCGGCGGCGTAGGCATAGAATTTCTGGTTCAGGCGGCTGATAAAATTGGAGCGGCCGTGCACATCCCAGATATCCCGGTTGCCCATCAGACGATAATTGGGGCGGTCGAAGTTGTTCTGGATGACGGGGCAGGCAAACTTCTGTTCCAGCGCCTGCCACATCGTTTCAAAATGGGCATACTCCGCTTCCAGCATTTCTTCAATCTGCTCCGGGCTGTCAGCTGTCGTCGGCAGCGCCGTCAGGTTGCGCCAGTTGGTATGAATATAAATCACATCCGGCGCAAAAGCATCCAGTTCCGGCGTACCGAACATGGCATCCTGCCAGTACTGGCCATACTCACTCTGATAAAATTCCCCTTCGATCCCGTATTGCAGCAAAAAAAGCCCCAGCTGATCCGCCACTTCATTGGTGGTGGAACCGCCGAGAATCGCAATTTTTTTATGCAGCGGATGGGGATTCTGCGCCAGCAGTTCCCGGCGCAGACGGCGCTTTTTGCGCAGCAAGGTTTCCGTATCCAGCGGATAATGGAAGCACTCCATGAGCAACTCCTTTACGCAATCACAGTTCAGCCAGGGCACCTTTGAGCGCCTGCGCGATCTGGTCCGGGCAGCTGGTGGGCTTATTGCCGCAGGTCGTGCCCTCCATCCGGGCGATGGCGTCCTCCGCCTTCATGCCGGTCAGCAGGCTGGAAATGCCTTTGAGGTTGCCGTTGCAGCCGCCCAGCACACGGACAGCGGCAATGGTATGATCGGGATTCAGTTCCACTTCGGTGCGCACCGAGCAGGTACCCTTATTGTTGTATACATACATCATGATCGTTCATGCTCCTTTTGTTATCATTGTGCCTTTTTGTTGGATATTTTGCGGGCCTTGGCAAGGGTCTGCAGCCGGGTGATCTGTTCATCCCGGGTAGAGAAAGCCCCCACCGGCCTGGGCGTGACCGTATTCAGACCATGGTAGTCGGTACCGCCAGTGATCAGCAGATCATTTTCCTTGGCCAGGCGCAGCAGCTCGGCTTTATCTTCCGGTGTATTGCGGGGATGGTCGATCTCCACACCATCCAGACGCCCTGCCGCAATCAGTTCCCGGGCCAATTCCATGCTGTGATACACGCTGGGATGCGCAAGCACCACCACTCCGCGGCACGCTTTGATGAGCGCCAGCACATCATCCACCGGTTCATACCGTGGCGTGTGCAGAATCCGCCCGCGTACCGGCTTGAGCCCGAACAGCGAACGGTAGACATCGTTGTACATACCATCAGCCAGACCGTACTGCCACAGCACCCGCATCACATGGGCCTTGAACAGTGTCCCACTGTCTTTGGCCAGTTCCAGTGCTTCCTCAGTACGAAACTGCGGGCAAATCTCTTCCAGTTCCCGGCAGCTCTGCAAAACGGCCACCCGGCGGCGTTCCGCCATCATATCACAGAATTCCGCCAGCGGCGCGCAGTCATCCGGCCAGTAGCACAAAAGGTGCACACGGTGAGCACGCTCGTAATCGTACGCAGTCATCTCCAATGCGGGGATCAGATGGACCCCCTCCTGTTTGGGATGGGCATACGCATACCGTACACCGAGCATGGAATCATGGTCCGAGATGGCCAGATGGGTCATGCCCGCACAGCTGGCCAAAAACGGCATCTTTTCCGCCGGGGTAGACCCGTCGGAGAAAGTAGTATGGGTATGCAGATCGCCTGGCATAGCATTTCCCCCTTTTGGCTCTTTAACATCCTATTATACTCTTTTTCCCCGGTTTTGAAAAGACCTTTGCCGGGTTTGCGCCGCCCGCTTCCTTACTTCATAGTCTGCGCATAGCTGCGGGCGTGCTCGATAAACCGGCTGGCCGCCGGGGACAGCCCACTGCGGGAAAGGCAGGCTACGCCGATGCTGCGCCCTGCGGCCGGCTCCAGCCGCAGAACCTGGCAGCCGCTGTAATCGGTGCCCATCTTGAACATCAGTTCCGGCATAATGGCCAGTCCCTGCCCACAGGAAACCATCGCAATCATGGACTGGTCGTCCACAATGTAGCAGCGGCTGTTCACATGCAGATCGTTCTTTTTAAAGTAGCTTTGTATGTCGGCATCCACGTCCGCCTGTTGGCTGACAAAGGGCTGACCCTGCAGTTCTTCCGCCCAGACACACCCCGGGCGCCGTGGCTTGTAGGACGCCGGCGCGAGGCAGATCAGCGGGTCTTCATACAACGGTTCAAAGTCCAGGTCCTTGGCGCTGGAATTGGAAAGGAAGCCCAGTTCCACCACGCCGTTTCTGAGCCAGGCCGCAATATCGGCGTAAGACCCCTGGTAGATCTGCACATCAATGCCGGGGAATTCCCTCTGGAACGGTGGCACCAGCTGCGGCATCCAGGTCACACAGGCCGAGTTGAACACGCCCAGGCGCAGCACGCCTTTGTGCATACCGTTGATCTGGGCAATGGACTGATCCAGCAACTCGCTGCTGTTGAGCATCTGCCGGATGGACGGGAAAAGACTTTCCCCCGCAGCAGTCATAGTAACGCCGCTTTTGGTGCGGGTAAACAGCGGGAATCCGCATTCCGCCTCCATCCCGGACACCGCATGACTGATGGCCGAAGGCGTCAGATGCATCTGCTCTGCCGCCGCCGCAAAGGTGCCCAACTGGGCTACCATTACCAGAATCTGGCAATCCGTCAGGGTCATAGAACTTCTCCTTTTGGTGAATTTCTTTCATCTTTTGTATGAAAAAATTGTGCTTTACTTCACGTCTATACTGTATTATGATAGTAAAAGAAAGTCAATGCCTGCAACGCACATTGCAGGAACCACATTGGCTCCTCTCTCCCTCCACGACCTTACCGGCCCGCACACCGGTTGGGTCTTTTTTTATTGCACCAAAGACGCCGGTGTGTTATGATATTCTATAAATGAAGTGTTTGTGTAAGGGATGAGGGAATGGCAAAATCACGCGGAGTGCGCGGTGCCGCCAGCTGGTGTGCAATTGCCGCGCTGTTTTATTTGTTGGTGCGCTCCCTGCTATACGCCGGAGTCAGTGCTTTGCTGGGTCTGCTGCAGCCGGGCGCCAGTCTTAGCAAACCGGTGGGGGTCAGCGACACTACCATCGGATTGCTGCAGCTTTTTATCGGGATCGGCGCCATTGCCATCCCGCTGTGGTGTATGCTGCGTCTGACCCGACTGGAAGTCCGGGATCTGCGCATTGTACTGCCTGCCCCCTGGAGCCCGGCATTCTGTCTGCCGGTGTTTCTTGGATTGGCCAACACCGCCAATCTGGCAGGTGCACTGCTGACCACCTGGCTTGGCATTGAAACAACCACCAGCATCTTGCCCAGCGGCGGCCTGGAGCTGTTTGTGCAGTTTCTTGTTTTGTGTGTGATGCCGGCCATCGTGGAAGAGCTGTTTTTCCGGGGCGCTCTGCAGGGGCTTATGCGTCCCTGCGGCAGTGCGGTCGCCATCTTTGGCCCGGCGCTGTTGTTTGCCCTGCTGCATCTGGACCCTGTTCAGGGACTCACCGCACTGGTATGCGGTGTCTTTCTCGGTTGGCTGGCCGAACGGTCCGGCAGCATCCTGCCCGGTATTCTGCTGCATTTCACAAACAACTGCCTGGCATTCCTGAGTCTGTATCTGCGGTTCTACGCCCCCAACAACGTTTCCTTTGCCGTGGAACTGTTCCTGTTGCTGTTTTTCCCGCTGTTCAGCCTGTGGCTGGTTTACCATGCCCGCCAGCAGGGGTTCCGTTTTTCTGCCGGGCTGCGTCCCGGTGTAGATGTTCTGGATGTATTCACAAGCCCCGCCTATCTGGTAACGGTGTTGTTTTTGTTGGTATACACCGTGTTTTTAAGCCATTGAGGATTGTACCATGACCGATGAACAACTGATGCAGGCCGCACTGGAAGAGGCCCGCATTGCTGCCGCCCTAGGGGAAGTACCGGTAGGTGCCGTCATTGCCAAGGACGGCGAGATCATTGCCCGGGCCCACAACCTGCGGGAAAGCGGCAAAAATGCCACCTACCACGCCGAATTGATGGCTATTGACGCTGCCTGCAAGGTCCTGGGCGGCTGGCGGCTGTGGCAATGCGAACTGTTTGTGACGCTGGAGCCTTGCCCCATGTGCAGCGGCGCCATCATCAACAGCCGGCTGCGCCGGGTGGTCTACGGTGCGAAGGACCCGAAGGCCGGCTGCTGCGGCAGCCTGACCGATCTGTTCGCCTTACCGTTCAATCACCATCCGGTAATTGAACAGGGATTGCTGCAAGATGAAGCGCAGGCCCTTTTGCAGGATTTTTTTGTGATGCTGCGCGAGAAGCGAAAGAAGAAATAAGATGAAACAAAGTGTACTGATCACCGGCGGCAGCCGTGGTATCGGCGCGGCGGCGGTACTGGCCTTCGCTGCCGCCGGTTATAACGTAGCGTTCACCTGGAACAATCACGGCAAGGCCGCCGAGCAGGTATTGGAACAGGCCCAAAAGGTTGCCCCCGGTTGCCGGTTCCTGGCACTGCAGGCAGACGCTGCCGATGCCGCACAGGTTACCACCGCTGTGCGCCGGGCAGAGCAGGAACTGGGCGGATTGCAGGTACTGGTTTGCAATGCCGGTATCGCCCAGCAGAAATTGTTTACCGATACCACGGACGAGGACTGGCGGCGCATCATGTCGGTAGACCTGGACGGCGCCTTTTTCGCCTGCCGGGCCGCCCTGCCCGGTATGATCCATCGCAAATACGGGCGTATCCTGCTGGTCAGCAGTATGTGGGGGCAGACCGGTGGCAGCTGCGAGGTTGCCTACAGTGCCGCCAAAGCTGGGCTGATTGGCCTTGGCAAGGCATTGGCCAAGGAGGAAGGCCCCAGCGGGATCACCGTCAACGTGGTTGCCCCGGGTGTCATCGATACCGATATGATGTCGGGATTTTCCGAAGAAGACCGCGCGGTATTGGCGGAAGATACGCCGGTCGGTCGCCTGGGCACGCCCCAGGAAATTGCCCGAACGCTGGTTTTTCTTGCGGATGAGCGTTCCGGTTATATCACCGGGCAGGTCATTGGCCAGAACGGCGGTCTGGTCATCTGAAAAGCTATACAAAAGAAGCGCAGTCGGTTGACTGCGCTTCTTTTTATTTTCTCTTGTTGGTACGCCGGGGTGCTTTTTTGGAAGCCGGGCGCCGGGGAGCGGGCTTTTTGGGGGCAGGACGAATCCGCACGAACTGGATCGGGTTGCCGTTGGAGAGGATGCGTTCCTCCACTTCCATTTCCGGCAACGATGCCAGGAATTTGTTCAGACTCTTGGAGCCGAAGTTTCGCACGTCAAAGTCCGGATACCGCTTAATCAGCTGATCCCCCACCCGGGAGGTGCGGACCCAGCCGGTACCGTCGTCCATCTCACCGATCAGGCCGTGCACAATGCGCTCGATGGATTCCCGGTTGATGGCCGTATCATCCCCCGCATTGGCCCGTGCATCGGTTTCTGTCGCCGGAGCCACCGGATCAGAGGGTTCGGTTTCTCCATGATCCAGAATGAGGTCGAGATATTTGAACTGGTCGCAGGCTTTCACAAAGGGGCCAAGGGCCTTGCTTTCGCCCATGCCGATGACCAGTTTGCCGGCTTCCCGCAGCCGCGCCGCCAGACGGGTAAAGTCACTATCCGAGGAAACAATGCAGAATCCATCCAGATTGCCCCCATAGAGCAGGTCCATGGCGTCAATGATCATGGCAGAATCGGTAGCATTTTTGCCGGTGGTGTAGCTGTACTGCTGGATCGGAATGATGGAGTTATTCAGCAGGGCATCTTTCCAGCTTTTCAGCCGTGCGTCCGACCAGTCACCGTAAATGCGCTTGCAGGCCGCCACACCGAAGGACGCCGCTTCATCCAGAATCACCTTGACATATTTAGGCGAGATGTTGTCCGCATCAATCAGAATGGCCAGTTTCAAATCTTCCATGGTTGTTACCTCTTGGGCTGCTCGTAATACATATACAGCTGGCAGGGAATCATACCGTTGTAAATCTTACGGCGGCGCGCAGCTTTCTTGCCGAAGTGCTGCTCAAAATCCGCATCCGCCGTGATAGCATACAATCCCTGTGCCGGGTTGCGCTGCCATACCTGTCCCAAAGTACGGGCAAGAGAGGCAGCTTCCGTACTGTCGCCCAGGCGTTCGCCGTAGGGCGGGTTGGTCAGCACCGTGGCGTTTCGGTCGGGGACGAAATCTTTCACATCCGCCACCTCGAACCGGCAGCGGTCCCCCACCCCGGCCAGTTTGGCGTTGGCGTTGGCCAGAGCCACCGCAGCGGGGTCAATATCGTAGCCGACGCCCTCAAAAGCTGCATCCCGGCGCACTTCCGCCAACGCTTTCTGGCGCTGCTCGGCCCAGACTTCCGCAGGAACAAAGTCAAAATGTTCCGCGGCAAAACGGCGGCGCAGCCCCGGTGCCAGATTCAGTGCCTTCTGGGCAGCTTCGATCACCAGGGTACCGGAACCACAGAAAGGGTCCTGCACCAGGCTGTCCCGGCGCACACGGCCCAGGTCGGCAATCGCGGCGGCCAGAGTTTCCTTGATGGGGGCCAGTGTGGCATTTCTGCGGTAACCGCGCTTATGCAGACCATCCCCGGAGGTGTCCAGATAGATTTCTACCACATTTTTACGCAGCGCAAAGCGAACTTTATAGATGTTTCCGCTTTCCGGCAGCGTGCTTGTACCATGCCCGGCCATAAGACGCTTGACAATGGCTTTTTTGACAATGCTCTGACACGCCGGTACACTGGAAAGCTGGCTGGACAGACTGGACCCTTTGACCGGGAACGCGGCATCTGCCGGCAGCAGTTCCTCCCAGGGGATCTGATAGCAGCCGTCAAACAGTTCATCAAACGTAGTGGCCTTATAGGACGCCAGCTGCACAAGCACGCGCTCTGCCGTACGCAGATTCAGGTTTGCTGCAGCGATCAGGTCCGCCCCGCCCTGAAACGCAATACGGCCATCCGTGACCTGGATATTTTGCGCACCAAGGCGCTTGATCTCAAAATGCAGGGTGGACTCGGTGCCAAAAAAGCAGGGCGCCACCAAGGTATACAGTGTGGGCATAGTGTTCCTTTCCCTTTGAATTTTTTGCAAAAAAGCTCTAACCCCGGCGGTAAAAATGCCGTCAGGGTAGAGCTGTGTTTCAGAAAATCGTTGTGTGCCGGATCAACCGCGGCGACGGGAATACCCACCACGGTGGTTTTCCGTCACCCGCTTGAGGTCGGCAATTTTTTCTTCGCTGCGGGATTTGTAACGCGCCATCATGTCCTCAAAGCTCATCTCGCCCTGCGGTGCGGCCGGCTTGGGCTGCCAGACGCGGGGCTTCTCCTCACGCTTGGGACGATGCGCGGGACGGGCACCGCCCTGCTGCGGACGGGCGCCGCGTTCCGGCGCGGGCTGCGTGCGCTTGATGGACAAGGCAATTTTGCCATCCGGCGCAATGGAGAGCACCTTGACCGAAACCGTCTGACCGTCCTCGAGCACGGCCGAGAGATCCTGCACAAACTCGTAGGAAACCTCGGAAATATGGACAAGACCGGTCTTGCCCTCCGGCAGAGAGACGAACGCGCCGAACGGCTTGATTCCGGTTACCTTGCCCTCGACGATATCCCCAACTTGTAATGCCAAACTAGAATACCCCTTTTTCTTTTGATTGATTTATGCAGAGGGGTTGCCGCAAAGCGCCCCCGCTGAAACTGAATGATTGCACTTATTTGCCGCTGATATCCACAAAAACACGCTCGTTGGGCTTGGCGTACCCCTGTTCACGGGCATAGCGTTCGATGATGGCATCATCGCCCTGTTCCAGTGTGTTGGAAAGTTCCGCGTTTTCTGTCAGCTGGTTACTGAGCTGGTTCTGGACGCTGAGCAGTTCCTGCTGTTTGGAACCGATGGAAACCTGATAGTGGATCAGGCTGACAAACAGGTACCCGCAAAGAGCCAGAAACGCTGCTACCAACAGCCACCGCGGGAGCAGCCCATGACGCTTGTGCATAATCGGGATGCCCCCTTTCCTAAAAAATGGCGCGGTTTGGTGCGTATACGGCGCACAGCACTACGTATGGCTAATTATATAATATTTTCGACGGCTTTTGCAACTGGTTTTTTCCGTTTTTTGGCTTTTTTCCCGCTTTTTTCTGAACGAGGCAGGGGCGATTTTTCCGCAACCGACGTGTTGTGGCCCTGCGCAAAGGTCCCAGGCACCGCTGTTCCAATATACGCAGCGGCCACAGCAACAGCCGGAGCAGTCCACGCAGCAGCCGGCTGAGAGCCGGGCCAATGGTAGCATACCAGGCCAGAACACCGGCCAGCACCCCTGCCGCCATATACCAGCGGGCCAGACCGCTGGCACTGACCCCCGCTGCAAAACCGCAGACCAGTACCGCGGCAGCGGCAAAAGTCAGAACATCCCAGCAAAAACAGCGCACCGGGCCTTCCCCCAGAACAAGCCCCAGTATCTGCCGTGCCATCCCCAACAGGCACCCCAGTCCCAGACACCACAAAAGATCCGACAAAACCGCCGCAGCGGCCGGTGCCGCCGCCATCTCAGCGGAACAGGCGGGCCAGCAGGCCGCCGTTTGACTGCCGGTTCTCGGCATATTGCATGTACTCGATCTTGCCGGAAAGCTGCACCTGCCCGCTTTGCACCGACAGTTCACTGACCTGCAGTTCCTGGCCGCCGATGGTCAGATTGCCCAGCGGGGTTTCCAGCACCGCGGCCGATTCGTCACAGCTGATGATCCGGCTTACCCCGGTCACTGCCAGATGGCGGCGGTCTTTCAGTGCCAGGCTATGGCTGCGCGGCGGTGTTTCCGCTGCGCCGGTTCTGGTACGAGGCGATTCATTTTTCAGTTCCGCCATGGCGGTTGTCCCCTCCTCCGCAATTGGGTGTACATCCATACAATATGCGGGGAGGCGAAAAATTATGACTGCAAATCCACCACTTCAAACAATTCCCGGGCAACATCCTTGCCCTTAGGTTCCTCGGTGGAGAGGACACGCACTTTGATGGGGCGGTTCCCGAAGGTAATTTCGATCACATCGCCCACTTTGACCGCATAACTTGCCTTGGCGGGTTTGTCATTCACAAGCACACGGCCTGCATCCGCCACCTCATTGGCCAGTGTGCGACGTTTGATCAGGCGGCTGACTTTCAGGTATTTGTCTAAACGCATAGGTTCCTCCTACGAAAAATACCCCATCGCCAGCGGCGACGGGGCAAGCAAGGTACAACTTCTTACTGCACAGCGTCCTTCAGAGCCTTGCCGGCCTTGAAAGCGGGCAGCTTGGACGCCTCGATGGTGATCTCGGCGCCGGTCTGGGGGTTGCGGCCTTTGCGGGCCGGACGCTCACGGACTTCGAACGTGCCAAAGCCCACCAGGGTGACCTTATCGCCGTTCTTCAGAGCCTCGGTAATGGCATTGAGAGCGGTGTTGACAGCCTGCTCGGCGTCCTTCTTGGTCAGGTTGGCTTCGTTCGCAACAGCGGCGATCAATTCAACTTTCGTCATGGTTTGTACCTCCAAAGTAATTTATCTGCTAAAAGCGGCGCAGGGTGTCCCACCCCAAATGCCAGCTTCTCAGCTCAGTTAGATTCGGGCGCCGCCTGAAAGGCGGCATTGCGTTTTTGCAGCGCCTGTTCCGGATCGATGCCCGCCTGCCGGGCCAGCGCCACTGTGGCAAACAGCAGTTCGCCCGCCGCCTGCTCGGCAGTGCCAGGGTCCGGCGCCCTTTCCAGCGCCATGGCACAGTCTGCCACGCACCGGGCATCGGCCCGGGTTTGTACCCCATACCGGGCAGCACGCTTCTGCAGTTTGCCGGCGCGCATCAGCGCCGGCAGGGCGTTGGGCACGCTGGAAAGATCATCCTGCAGTGTGAGGCGGCCCTTTTCCTTATTTTTGAGCGCATCCCAATCTTTTATGCTTGTATCCCCGCCAAAAATATGCGGGTGGCGCTCGATCAGTTTGCGGCAAACGCCGTCACAGACCTGCTGCCAGGTAAAATGCCCGGCCTCCTGCTCTATCTGTGTGTGGAACACGACCTGCATCAGCACATCGCCCAGTTCCTCACACAGCAATTCCGGGTCCTGCAGATCAATCGCATCCACGGCCTCGTAGGCTTCTTCCAGGAAATTCATGCGGATGGACTGGTGCGTCTGGACTTTGTCCCAGGGGCAGCCGTTTTCGGGATCACGCAGCAGGGCAATGATGGCCGTAAGATCATCGGCTGTATAGATTTCTTTTTCAGGAAATGCTTTCATAGGCTTCGCTGCGTTCCGCGCTTGGCGCAGTACGCAATATTTTACTCCCAATCCGGAATTTGTCAAGCCTTGCGGGCGGTGCCACAGCCGCAGCACCGCCCGCAGACAGATCTTTTTACATCTCAACGGCCTTTTCAGCCGTGCCATCTGCTGCCGGGGTTACAGCTGTGCGCCGCAGTGGTTGCAGAACAGCGCGTCGCCATCCACTTCCGCCTTACAGACCGGGCAGATCTTGGTCTCGCCGCGCAGCTGCACGGGCTCTTCCTCGATCTTTTCCTCGTCCTCAACTGCCTCTTCGGCTTCTTCCAGCGGCGACTCCGCTTCAGCTTCGGCTTCCATGTACTCTTCCGGGCTCATGTTTGCCTTGATTTCCTCGATGGTCTTTTCCACCTCGGCAACGGCTTCGATATATTTATCGACCAGGGGCTGATTCTCCTCCCCCGCTTTATGCAGGCTGTAAACAAGCGCCCCCAGCTGACGCTGTGCCTTGGACAGCCGCGCCTGCTGGTTCATCAGATCCAGCTGGTTTTTGCCTTTATCCGCCAGATCCTGGGCTGTCTTTTTGGCGGTGTCCACCAGCTGCAGGCCCTGTTCCTTCAGCATTTCAATATCCAGTTCAAACATAGGAAACACCTCTTTCTTTAAACGTGCGCAGCTTTCGCTCCGCCGCGCTCTTTACGCTTATTATAGCGAATTTCCGCAGGCTTTGCAACGCGCAAATGTATATTTTCCGTGAATTTACGGGGCTTTGGGGCCGATAAATTCACGAAGCATACTATCTTGCGGTACCAGTTCCGTCCCCAGTGCCGGGAAAGGCATGAATTTGCGGCAAAGGGCCTGGAGCTGCCGCTCCTGGGAGATGGTGAGTTCCGGGTCCGCCGGCATACTGTCCAGCACATTGTGCCACAGGCAGACCTCATAGGAATGGGTCGTATCCAACAGCAGGTCGGCACGGGGTTTGAACGGTTTGATATACCGGTCCTCCCCATCGCAGACATGCCCCCACAACCCCAGCGTAAAAGAAGCTCCGTGCCCGCGGAACAGGTAATCCCGTACCAGGCGCCGGGCCAGACGGATGTCCCGCGTAGCCAGGCAACGGTTGCCGTCCGGGTCGGCATATTCTTCCCGCAGACCGGCGTACAGGCAGAAAACGGCGTTTTCCGGCAGATTTTCCGTCAACGCCGGGTTGAGGGCATGCAGGCCCTCAATAATCACGACACCGTCGCGGCAGTCAATGGTCTGCACACCGTTGGGCTGCTGGAGTTTAAAGTCAAACACCGGCGCCTGGCAGATACCGTCGCGGTGCAGTTCCTCCAGGCAGCGGCGCAGCACCGGCAGGTCCAAAGACTGCAAGCTCTCATAGTCATCGCTGCCGTCGGGGTTCTTGGGATAGCGCCCCGCCCCGGCATAAAAATCATCCAGACTGAGCACCACACTGCGGCGTCCCCTGGCTGCGATAGCGGCTGCCAGTTTGTGGGCCGATGTCGTTTTACCGGCGGCCGAAGCCCCCGTCAGCATGACGATATGCCGTCCACCGGTGAGAATTTCCCGGGCAATGGAATCGATCCGTTCCCGATACTGCTGTTCACACAAAGTCGCAAACGGCTGCGGCTGCGCGGCCGCCAGCGCAACCAGTTCACGGCTGACGAAGCGTTTGCGTTGCGTAACGTTCATAGAAATCCTCCACGCCCTGTTTACGGGCCAGTATCTCCCCGAAACGGTCAATATATTCGGTGGGATATTTGAAATTGAAGATACGCTCGATTTTACCATGGCGTTTGCCGGGGATCACGAGCTTGGTGGAACCGCCCGCCCCCGCCGAGAGGATGGTGTGTACTTCCTCCATAATGTAAATGTTATACAGGCACTCCTTACCGGGTTTGGCCCAACCGGTATTTTCAAGATTCTGCAGCGTTCCCTTCTGGCGGTACAGATAATAGGGGCGGTACCCGGCCTGCTGCAGCAGATTGCAGCGGTCCAGCATGGCCGCCACATCGTCATAGTCTGCCGCACGGTGTTCCACCACCAGATTGGAGGCGCGTTTCAGCGTAAGTGTGTGCACGGTGATATTCTCGGGGTCCAGGGCAATGGCCTGTTCCAGACTATGCGCGAACCCCTCCACCGTATCACCGGGCAGGCCTGCAATCAGGTCCATATTGATGTTGTCGTGCCCCGCAGAGCGCGCTGCGGCAAAGCAGTCAATGATGTCCTGCGCCGTGTGGCGTCGGCCGATATTGCGGAGCACCTCGTCCGAAAAAGTCTGGGGATTGATGGAGATACGGGTAGCGCCATACTGTTTGATAATACGCAGTTTTTCAAGATCGGTACAATCCGGGCGACCGGCCTCGACGGTGTACTCGTCCAGGGCACTCAGGTCAAACGTGCGGGCGATATGGGACATCAGCTGTTCCAGCTGCGCTGCCGTAAGGCTGGTGGGCGTGCCGCCGCCAATATAAAAAGTACGGATGCGCAGCCCGCACCGGTCAGCCGTCTGCCGGATAGCCGTAAGTTCCTCACAGAGTTTGTCCACATAGGGCTGAACCAGTGCCCGCGTCGCTTTGTCCCCCACGGTGCGGGAAACAAAACTGCAATAACTGCACCGCGTAGGGCAGAACGGTATCCCCGCATAGACACTGCAATCCATGGGATCTGCCGCCTCCAGCACCGGGCGCTGCAGATCGGCAATGCCCCGGGCCAGCGCAAATTTTTCCGGCGTGCAGGCAAAATGGCGCAGGAAACGGTCCTCGACTTCCGCCTCTGTCGCCCCCATCGCCCGCAGATCATGAATGATGCGCACCGGGCGCACACCGGTCATCATGCCCCAGGGCGGGTTCTGGCCGGTTTTTTCCCGCAGAAGATCATACATCAGGCAGCACAGCGTATATTCCGCGTCTGCTTCGGGACCACGAAGCGCCGTGCGCCAGCAAAGTTCCTGCCCCAGACGAAGCAGCACAAAATCAGTTTTTTCATGGCTGACGGCCAGCACATAATCCCCGGATTCCGGGAGCTGTACCGCCTTTTCGGCACCAGGGAAAAAGAGGCGGGCGGTATGCTCCGCTTCATATCCCGCTGCCGTGCCGCGCAAAACGATCTGCATAGCGTAAAGTCTCCTTGTTATTTTGCTTGGCCTATCAGAACCACATACCGTTCAGGTAGGGGTTGGAGCGACGTTCCTGCCCCAGTGTGGTGAAGGACTCATGCCCGGGCCGCACCTGCACCTCGTCCGACAGCGGCAGCGCAGCCAGCATGGAAAGGCTCTGCTGCATCTGCCGCACACTGCCGCCGGGCAGATCGGTACGACCGCAGGACCCGGCAAACAGCGTATCTCCGCTGAACATGATCTGACCGCAGACCAGGCAGACACTGCCAGGGGTATGGCCAGGTGTATGGTAGACAGTAAACGTAAGATCGTCGATTTTCAGAGCATTATCGGCGGGCCAGTTTTCATCCACCAGATCTTTGGTCAGCGGCAGCATCTGGCTGCCCACAGCGTCCACCGGATCCATATACACCTTGCAGCCGGTGGCCTTGCGCAGCGCCGCCACGGCTCCCACATGATCATAATGGCCATGGGTAAGCAAGATATGTGTGAGCCGGGCACCTTCCTTTTCCAGTGCCTGCAGATAGGTTTCGGGCGCAGCCGCCGGGTCCACGATGATGCCGTGGCCTGCATCGGTGGTAATCAGAAACGTATTGGTATACAGCGGGGCAAGCCCGTGCATGTGTTGGATCTTCATGGGACCTCCTATTTTTTCCATTCGTCGGTATCGATGACAATGGTGACGGGGCCGTCATTGAGCAGACGGATCTGCATATCGGCACCGAATTCCCCGTGCTGTACGGCCTTAAGTCCCTGCTTGCCCATCTCTTCGAGAAACTGTTCATAGC
Organism: Candidatus Gemmiger excrementigallinarum; assembly: GCA_019116445.1. Classification (GTDB taxonomy): domain Bacteria; phylum Bacillota; class Clostridia; order Oscillospirales; family Ruminococcaceae; genus Gemmiger; species Gemmiger excrementigallinarum. The sequence continues at coordinate 81,388 of DXBP01000059.1, read as the reverse complement.
AGGGCACCGCCAGATCCGCCTTGGCGGCATGGATAAAACTCGGCCGTTTTCCTTTTGTCGTATCGCCGTACAGCGTAAAGTTGGAAACCACCAGGGCTTCGTACCCCAGTTCCACCGCACTGCGGTTGAGTTTGCCTGCGTCATCTTCAAAAATCCGAAGATGGGCGCATTTTTCAGCCAGCTTCGGCACGATGGCCGGGTCATCGGTATCCCGCACGCCCAGCAGAATCACAAGACCGGGCCCGATGGCACGTTCCGGACCGCCGTTGACGGTAACAGACGCCCCGGTGACGCGCTGGATCACTGCTCGCATATTTTTTCTCCTTGTATCGTGAATTCAGCTGCGGATGACACTGATGACATCCTTGACTTTTTTCAGCCGTGCCACCACGCTGTTCAGGTGTTCGGTGTTGGTAATACCAACGGTCAGGCTCATGCGGGCCCGGCCCTGTTCCGCCGCGCGGGCCATCAGGGAATAGATGGGCACACGCATATCTCCCAGCGCCAGCGCAATATCCGAAACCAGGTTTGCGCGGTCCATACAGGTGAGTTCCAGCGAGGCCTTGTAGTTTTCCCGGGCATCGTCTGCCCAGTAAGCCCGCACCCAGCGGTCGGCATTTTCGGGATGGCGCATACTTTCCCGCACATTGGCACAATCCCGCTTATGGATGGAAACACCAAATCCACGGGTCACAAACCCGATGATGTCATCCCCGGGCAGCGGTGAACAGCACTTGGCGAACTTGATGGGGCAATTGTCGATGCCCTCCACCACAACGCCGTCGGAAGAGTGCACGTGCTTGAGCTCCACCGTAACGGGTTTGGGCTCGGTTTCTTTGAGTTTGGCGTATTCCTCCTTGATTTTGGAGAGCATCCGCGAAATCTGCAGACCGCCGTAACCGATGGCAGCATACATTTCGTCCACCGTATTGCAGTGGTTGCGCCGGGCCAGGTTGCCCATGAAGGGCTCCCGCTGTTCCTCGGTGAGTACGATCATATTGCGGCGCAGCTCCCGTTCCAGGGCGTTGCGGCCTTCCTCGATGTTTTCTTCCCGGCGTTCCTTTTTGAACCAGTTGCGGATCTTGTTTTTGGCTTCGCTGGTTTTGACGATATTGAGCCAGTCCCGGCTGGGGCCACGGTTCTCCGGTCCAGTCAGGATCTCAATGATCTCGCCGGTCTGGACCTTATGGTCGATGGAAACGATCCGGTTGTTGACCTTGGCGCCGATCATCCGGTTACCTACCGCTGAATGAATGGCGTAGGCAAAGTCGATGACGGTGGCTCCCGCCGGGAGGTTGATCACATCCCCCCGGGGCGTGAAGGCAAACACTTCCTCCGGCAGAAGGTCGCTCTTGATATCGCTGAGCAGATCGGTGGCATCAGCGCTGGAACGCTGACTTTCCAACAGCTGGCGCACCCAGGCCAGGCGTTCATCCAGCTTGTCGTTGGAACTGCCGGTGATGCCGGCCTTGTACTTCCAGTGGGCAGCAATGCCGTATTCCGCCATGCGGTCCATATCCCAGGTGCGGATCTGCACTTCAAACGGAATGGCTTCCCGACCGATGACTGTGGTATGCAGACTCTGGTAGCCGTTGGGTTTGGGCGTGGAAATATAGTCCTTGAAGCGGTTGGGCAGTGGGTGATACATATCGTGGATCAGGCCCAGCGCCGTATAACATTCGGGAACGTTTTCCAGAATGATGCGCACCGCGTAAACATCGTAAATTTCCTCAAAGTCCTTGTTCTGCATATACATCTTGCGGTAGATACCGTAGATGCTCTTGACGCGGTGACGGATGGTCGCTTTGGGGATACCGTTTTCCGCCAGGTGCCGGGCAATGGTATGGCAGACCTTGTGCAGGAATTCATCCCCATGTTTGTTGAGCAGATCGCGGATGGTTTCGTATCCGATGGGGTCCAGATAATGCAGGCTGCGGTCTTCCAGTTCTTCCTTGATGTTGGAGATGCCCAGCCGGTGCGCAATGGGCGCGTAAACTTCCATGGTTTCCAGGGCTTTGTCCCGGCGCTTCTGTTCCGGCCAGGCATCCCCCGTGCGCATATTGTGCAGACGGTCGCAGAGCTTGATGATCATAACGCGGACGTCCTGGCTCATGGCCAGCAGCATCTTACGCAGGTTCTCTGCCTGGCGGTCCTCCACGTTGGAAAACTTGATCTGCGTCAACTTGGTAACGCCATCCACCAGCAAGGACACTTCGGGGCCGAATTTTTGTTTGATTTCCGCCACGGATACCGGCGTATCCTCGGCCACATCGTGCATGAGGGCCGCCGCAATGCTTTCACTGTCCATGCCCAGTTCCACCAGGATCTGCGCTACCGAAAGCGGATGACAGATGTACGGTTCGCCGCTGCGGCGGCGCTGTCCCCCATGGGCTTGTGCCGCCAGCGTGTACGCGCGGTCGATCATATCAAAATCATAGGGGCGCCCGCTATCGACCATGTTCTTTTTCAGATCCTCGTAGGTGATGGGCACTTTGACTTCCTCAGCTGCGACGTTTTCCATCGCATTGGTTTCCTTCGTCGCTTCGGTGTTCCCCATAAGAATTTCTCCCCCTTTTTCTGGATTTAACCTTGTGCCGCCTGCTGTGCCAGTTTTTTCAGCACCGGGGCGGAAGCCAGATCCTGTTTCTGGCTGACAGGGACCGGCAGCCACCGGCCGTTTTGCTCTTCGATCAGGCCCAGTTCCTGCAGCGCCAGCAGGCTGGCCAGGGTTTTGCCTGTGTTTTCCGGCCCTTGTGCCGCAAAGACCGGCTGCAGATCCGACGTAAATACCTGGCCGCTCCGGATACGCTTATACAGCATCACGGTATCATTGCGCTCCGGCAGCAAGGCTTCCGCCCGTACCGGTTCCAGTACCGCACCGGTACGGAATGCTTCAAACCAGGCGGCCTGTTCACTGGGCGTATTGCTCAGGTTTGCAGGCCGGATTCCTTTCAGATGGGCCGACACCATAGGCCCGCTGCGCCCGGTAAAAACAGAAACTTCCAGGGCGGCTTCCACCGCCGCCCCCACCGGGTAGGCAAACTGCTGCGGCGGTATCCCGAACAGAGAGGCAAACAACGTATGATTGCCCTGCCGCAAGCGTACACGGGTGTGGCGTCCCTCGGCCCCCATAGCCCACACACCGTCCACGACGGCGTTCTGCACCAGCAGAACCGGGGTGGGATTTTCCCGTCCGAAGGGAGCCAGCCGGGTCAGTTCCTGGACGTTGGGCAGGTCAAGCTCTTCCAGCGTGACCACTGCATCCAGCTGCAGGGTAGCCGGTGCCGGCCGTGCCGCATGCTGCGCCGCCCATTCATTGATAGCCTGCCGGAAAGCCGGCAGCTTTTCTTCTTCGATTTCGATACCCGCTGCCGCAGCATGACCGCCGAACCGGGTCAGATGCCCGGCGCAGGCAGCCAGCGCACTGTGCAGGTCGAAGGCATCCGGGGCACGGCCGCTGCCGCGCCCTTCCCCCTCATGCAGGGAGATGACTAACACCGGGCGGCTGTAACGTTCCATCAGCCGGGCCGCCACAATTCCGATGACACCGGGATGCCAGTCCTCCCCCGAAACCACCAGCACACGGTCCTGCAGACGTGCCGGGTCGGTTTCCAGCGTACGGCAGGCAGCGGCAAACACATCCTGCTCGGTCTGCTGCCGCTCGGTGTTGATCTCCGCCAGGCGGGCAGCAATGCCTGTTGCCTGTTCCTCATCCCCGCACAAAAGCAGTTTGAGGGCCACAGAGGCATTGTCCATACGCCCTGCTGCGTTCAGGCGCGGGGCCAGGCCGTAGCTGACTGTGTCCGTAGTGACCGGCTTTCCCGCATAGCCGCCGCTTTCCAGCAGTGCGTGCAGACCGGGGCGCATGGTATCCTGCAGCAAAGCCAGACCTTCCCGCACCAGAACGCGGTTTTCACCTACCAGCGGCATCACATCCGCCACAGTGCCCAGCGCCACAAACTCGCCGTACATCTCCAGCAGTTCGGCGGGATCGCAGCCTTCCAGGGCAGCGCACAGCTTGAAAGCCACCCCGGCACCGCACAGGTTTTTGAAAGGGCTTTCATCATCCGCCCGCTTGGGGTCTACCACAGCCACCGCATCGGGCAGCGTTTCCCCGGGCAGGTGATGGTCGGTGATGACAAGATCCAGCCCCAACTCTTTGGCACAGGCGGCTTCCTCCACCGCCGAAATGCCATTATCCACCGTAATTACCAGGGTGAAGCCTTTCCGGGCCAGAGCCTCTAAGGCCGGACGGGTCAGGCCATAGCCGCTGCCGCGCGTGGGCAGTTTGCACCGCACGTGAGCGCCCTGACTGGACAGACATTCATAGAGGATGGCCGTAGCCGAAATGCCGTCCACGTCATAGTCACCATAAATCACAATCGGTTCTTCGGCTTCAATGGCCTGCTCGATACGTGCCACCGCTTTGTCCATATCACGCAGCAGAAAAGGGTCCGAAAGGTCAACGGAAGGTTCCAGCAACTGGTGTGCCGCCGCGGCATCTTTGCAGCCGCGGGCCGCCAGCACCCGGCGCAGCAGTACACCGCAACCGGCGGAGGCCAGCTTTTCTTCGGCCCCCGCTTCCGCGGTCTTGATCTGCCAGGCGGGATATTTCATGGTAGTTCGCTCCTTATCCAGGGTAAAGGCCGCCGCATCAGCGGTCAGCCGTTTTTAAAATCTGTTTCAAAATCATGGGTCAGTCCATCCTGACGCAGCATGGTTTCCAGCGTATCGATCTCGGTGGAAACATCCAGGCTTATATCCTGCAGCAATGTATCATAGAGTTTGCTGTAAGCCTGGTTCAGCGTATGCAGAATCCCGGTAATATCCCTGCGGATCTCCTGCGCGTGCTGCACATCCGCCTCCCCCAGCCCTTGCGCCGTATCCAGGAGTTTGCGTGTGGTGGGCAGATAATATTCCTGAAAACGCCGCACCTTGCCCATCTGTTCGGGATGGTTGTGCACAAAGCCCAGAATGGCCGCACAGCTCTTGCGCATCTGCGCAAGTTCCTCGTCTGCATCCGGTCCCAGGCGCCCTGCACAGGCATCCAGATATGCCAGAAAGTCCTGGCCTTCCCCCCGCAGGTGGTCCGTTTCCTCCGCGGCGGAAGGTGTTTCTTCCTGCCGGGCTTCTGCCGCAGGCTGCACATACCGCGCCTCATCCCAGTACAGGGTATTCGCCGCTTCATCCAGCAAAGCATCGGGCAGATCGCCGTTGGCCACGGCGCGGTGCAAGTCCTTGTCCACCTGACGCCGGTCGATCATGGTTTGGTGCGCCAGGGCTGCCACATCACTGACCCAGTCCCGGGCCACCCGCAGATACTGGCGCAGCCGCCCAAAATAGCGGTACTGCCGTACCCCGACGCCGCCCATGATTCCAAATCCCACCGAAAACGGTGTAAAACAAGCCATCAGGATGGGAAAGACCATAAATTCCTCTTGGGTAACACCCAGACTCTCGGGACCTACCGCCGACAGAATAAACATAACCAGTGCCGCAATACCGAACCCTGCACACAAAGTCCAGCCGGTAACCGCAATAGACAGGGCACTGCCCTGTTTGCCGTTTTGCAGGCGCCGGTCCAGGCGGCGCTTCCATTTGGAGAATGGCTGTTCCGTTTCCTGGTTCCGGGCGGCATCAATAGCATCCCCCACCTGCTCCAGCACACCGGAGATCCCCGCCAGCACTCTGGCGCCGATACCCGACGCAGCGCTGACGGTCTGGTCCAGAATGTCGTCCAGGTCGGAAATTCCCGTGTAGCGGGGTACATCCTCGGAAGGGTCCGACGGTTTGTAGGGATGTGTTGCCATACTTTTCTCAGATTCCTCTTTCCATTGTTACTGTTCCACGGGTCTGCAATCCCGCATCAAAGCAGCCGCGCAGCGGACACCGTCCACTGCTGCCGTCATGATGCCGCCCGCATAACCGGCCCCTTCGCCGCATGGGTACAGTCCTGACAAACCGGTGCACTGCAGCGATTCTCCATCCCGCAGCAGCCGTACCGGGCTGCTGGTACGCGTTTCCAACCCGGTCAGAACCGCATCCGGCGCGCGATAGGCAGCCAGCTTGCGGCCAAACGCCGTAATGCCTTCCCGCAGTGCGCCGGAAAGTTCCTCCGGCAGCAAAGCGCCAAGATCGGCAGGCGTCACGCCCCGCGGATATGTGGGCTGTACGCGGTCCAGTTCCAGACGGCCGCGGCCCTGCAAAAAGCTGCCTACCGTTTCAGCCGGCCCCTGGTATTGGCCACCGCCTGCCCGGAAAGCCGCCTGCTCCAAACGGCGCTGGAAAGCCACCGCCCGGGCCGGGTCATTGGCAAAGTCCCGGCCATCCAAACTGACCACCACCGCCGCATTGGCGTTGCGGCCGTCCCGTGCGTGCAGACTCATGCCGTTGGTAACCACTCCGCCCTCCTCGCTGGCAGCGGCACAGACCGTGCCGCCCGGGCACATACAGAAGGTATATACACAACGCCCGCCGCGCACGTGCTGGCTGAGCTGGTACTCGCCACGGGGCAGCGAAGGATGGCCTGCAGCAGCATGATACAGACTTCTGTCAATTTCAGATTGCAGGTGCTCGGCGCGGAACCCTACGGAAAAAGGCTTGCACTCCAGCGGCAGCACCGCCTGGTGCAGCATGGCGAAGGTATCCCGCGCGCTATGCCCCACGGCAAGAATCAGCCGGTCGCAGGGAATATCCCCCGCCGTGGTGCTGATACCGGTCAGCACGCCACCGCGGCTTTGCAGCCCGGTAAGGGCCGTATCAAAGCGCACTTCCCCGCCCAGGGATTCAATCTCGCCCCGGATGCTGCGGATGATCCCCCGCAGCAGGTCGGTACCGACGTGGGGCTTTTGCCGCCAGGCAATATCTGCCGGGGCACCGTGTTCCAGGAACGCCTGTGTGACAAAAGCACAGAGCGGATCTCCCACCCGGGTGGTCAGCTTGCCGTCAGAGAAAGTTCCGGCGCCACCTTCCCCGAACTGAATGTTGGCGTTGGTGTCCAGGATGCCGGTTTTTTCAAAGCGTTCCACCGCTTCGATACGGCGGGTCAGGTCCGGGCCACGTTCCAGTACCAGCGGACGGTATCCGGAACGCGCCAGCAACAGCGCCGCAAAAAGACCTGCCGGTCCCAAGCCCACCACCACCGGGCGGTGGGTCAGCGGCCCATCACCGGTCGGGAAGTCAAACCGGGGCGGACGGGTGAAACAGACACAGGGCGAGGCCCCGGCCAAAGCCGATTCCTCACCCTCGTCGTTGAGTGTGACTGCTATGGTGTACACCAGAACGGGCTTGCCGTGCCGGGCATCCACCGAAAGTTTTGCCACGCCGGTATGTGCCGACCGGTGAGGCGGCACACCCAGAATGTGCAGGGCCTGTGCTGTCGCTTCGGCATCCGGGTCGGAGCAGGACAGCGGCAGGCGGATATTGCGGACCAAAAGCATAGACAAATTCCTTTGGAAGTTATTATTTGGCGACAACTTCGCACTGGACGGTGTAGCTGCCGGTGGCAAAGATGCGCGTGGAGGAGGGAATCTGGATGGTGACGGGAATGGTCTGCTGCCCCACCGTCAGATTCACGCTCTGGCAGTCGATCTGCGCGACCACGCTATCTGCCGAGAGTGCCTCGATCTCATCCGCCGGGCCGTAAAGCGTAACGCCCGACACAAGGCTGGAGAGAATCTCGATCTCATAATTGCTGGGCACGTTGATGGCTTTGATATTGGAGATATTCAACTTTTTGGATTCCATGTTCTCGGTATCAAAGCTCAGGGTCACACTGGTAACACCGTCCAGCGAAACGATACCGGCCGGCAGTTCCACCAGTCGCTGATAGTCACGGCCCATCTCAAATTCCTGGGCAAGGTCAAAGTCCGTCACCGTGAGAGATTCCAGTGTGCTGACGGTGCGCGCCGGTCCTGCCACCCGCAAGGTTTCCTGGCTCAGCGAATATTTCAGGCTGTCCGCATCAAAATTCGTGGGCGCACCAATGAAATCCACCGTCAACGGCAACTCCCGCACCTGATAAATGGTCAGCGTGATGTTGGCGGTTTCGCTGTCCATCGTTGTATATTGTGTGGTAAAGGGCGCACCGTTTTCATCCCGGAGTTCCAGCGTAGCCGGTACCGTGGTAGTGTCAGACAACTGACTGTCGCTGCTCACCGTTGCCACGACCGAAGAAATCCGGTCCAGTTCGCTTGTGGGACCGCGCAGCGTGATCTCGGCCGGGACGGCAGTGGTTTTATTGAGCATATAGCCGTCCGCCACCGATACACCGGAGGCATCCACTGTGATCGGCAGCGTCTTTTCGCTCACCTCGTCAAAAACCACATCAATGGTTTTCGGGTTTTCCACTGTGCACTCAATGTCCCCCGGGAAATCCGTGGTGTTGACCAGGCGTGCCTGCAGGCGCAGCGTCACTTTGCCCGGGCCGCTCACTCCGGAATAACTGGGGTACACCATGATATCGGAGTTCTGGATATTGCCGATGATCGTACTGTTGCCGGATACCTTGACGTCCACCGTTTCGAGATCGGGTTTTTCCACTATATCCAGTCCCTGGGATGTATAGGTAGATGCAGAATAAGCATAGTTGATAGGAACGTTCTGTACGGTATAGTTGCCTTGCGGGTCCACGTAAATCGTCACGACCATCCAGGCTATGATACCAAACAGCAAGGCCAGCAGCAACGTGAACGCCGGATGATTCCAGGGCGAAGTGGGGCCCGCTGGCGATTGCGGTACAGCGTTAGTCGGCTTTCGCATGGCTTTGTGCGCCTCCTTTGCGCAGCAGTTTTTTCAGGGTGGGCACACCGGTTTCAGCGGTTTCTTCCGGAGGGACGATCTCCTCCTGCAGCAGATTGAACAGATTCTGCCGGTCCAGCCGACGGATCAGCACACCGTTTTTAGCCATTGAAATAATACCGGTTTCCTCACTGACGATCACCACAATGGCATCGGAGTTTTCGCTCATGCCGAGGCCCGCACGATGGCGGGTACCCATGTCTTTGCCCATTTCCAGGTTATTGGACAGCGGCAACACGCACCCCGCCGCCACGATCACACCGTCACGGATTACCACCGCACCGTCATGAAGGGGGGTGCCCTCGTAGAAGATCGTGCCCAGCATTTCCGGAATCACGTCGGCGTGCATCGGCGTACCGGTACGGATAATTTCCTCCAGATTGTTGTTGCGCTCCAGTACCATCAGGGCGCCGGTGCGGGTATCCGAAAGCTGTTCCGCCGCATCGCAGATGGCCACAACCGCACTCTGCCACACACCGCGCAGCGAAGGGTCTGCCCGACGGTTGCCGAAAAGGCGCCCCGCCCAGACCGTCGTCTGGCCCATGCGCTCCAGCGTACGGCGCAGTTCCGGCTGGAAAATGACTACCGCCGCCGTGAAGCCGATCGTGAGCACATTGTTGAGGACCCAGGTCACCGTACGCAGATTGAGCACATACGCCAGACCGTAAAAGACCACGATCAGCAGAATGCCTTTGACAAGCTGACCGGCACGGGATTTCCGCGCGAATTGGATGAGCTGATAGAACGCAAACGAGATGATCAGAATATCCAGGGTATCGGATATCGGGTCAAATGCACGCAGCGTGCTTGCGATGGTAGAGATCAACTGGTTTTGCAGCATGAAGCGCCGGGCCTCCTTCCCCGCCTATGTAACGTGTACGACCGCGGATGCGGTACTCTCAGTTTTCCAGCAGTGCCACCGCATGGGCGGCAATGCCCAGGCCTTCCCCCGTAAATCCCAGGTGTTCCTCTGTGGTGGCTTTAATACTGATTGCCTCCACCGGCACGCCGAAAGCCTCGGCAATGTTTTGGCGCATCGCCTGGATGTGCGGCGCCAGCTTGGGGGTCTGGCAAAGGATCGTGGAGTCAATGTTGCCAACGGTATACCCATGCTGGCGCACAAGTTCTGCCACAGCACGTGTCAGCGCCAGCGAATCAGCCCCTTTATAAGCAGGGTCGTTATCCGGGAAATGTTTGCCGATGTCCCCCAGGGCCGCAGCGCCCAGCACTGCGTCCATAATGGCATGCAGCAGCACGTCCGCATCGGAGTGGCCCAGAAGCCCTTTTTCGTACGGGATCTCCACCCCGCCCAGGATCAGCTTGCGGCCTTCCACCAGCCGATGAACGTCATATCCATGTCCGATGCGCATTGTCTTCTCCTTTTGCAGATCGTCTTTCGTGGTGATCTTATAATTTTCATAGTCGCCGGCTGTCAATGTCACCGGCATTCCCGCCAGTTCAAACAGGCTGCAGTCGTCGGTCACCTGGGAAATTTTGTCGCCATCCACCGCCTGCAGCGCTTTCTCATACAGTTTGCGGGAGAAGCATTGCGGCGTCTGTACGGCGTACAGTGTGGCACGGTCCGGCGTGTGATCCACAATACCATCACTGTGGGCCACCTTGATCGTATCCTTTACCGGAACCGCAGGCGCTGCCGCACCGGTACGCGCGGCAGCCCGCAGGGCTTCGGTGATCACTGTCTGGCTCACAAAGGGGCGCGCCGCATCATGGATCGCCACGAGTTCTCCATCAGCCGCTGCCAGGCCGTTGCGGACACTGTCCGCCCGGGTTTCTCCCCCGCCGACCACCGTGCAGGGCTTGGGGCAGGTTGCAGCGATTTCCTCACAGAGTGCACGGTTGCCCCCCGCCACCAGCACCAGCCGTGTCACAGCCGGGTTGGATGCCAGGGCGGCACAGCTTTTTTCCAGCACCGTCTGCCCGTCCGGCAAACGATAGCTGAGTTTATCAAAACCCATGCGGCGCGAGGCGCCTGCGGCAACCACAATGGCCGTAACTTCCGGCAGTTGTTCCGGCATGGAGTACACTTCCCCTCTTACAGTATTAAGTTTATTATACAGGGTCCCCAGGAAAAAATCCACTAAAATCCCCATGATTTTTTGTGCACAGCGAAAAAAATTGCTGCCGGTCCCCAAGCCCCGACAGCAAGTCTGTTTTTCACTTTTCCCATCCTTCCGGCTTTTTCCCGCACTGCATCCCACAGGCAGCAAAACACCAGGCGGTCCCCAAAGACTGCCTGGCCCTTTGCATTATGCACGGCGTTTTTTATCCAGCCGGATTTTATCCGCGATCATGGCAATGAATTCACTGTTGGTGGGCTTGCCCCGCAGGTTATGAATCGTATACCCGAAATAGCTGTTGAGGGTATCCACATCGCCACGGTCCCAGGCCACTTCAATGGCATGACGGATGGCACGCTCCACACGGCTGGCCGTTGTGCCGTTGCGCTTGGCAATTTCCGGATACAGGCGCTTGGTAACGGCATTGATGTACCCGTGATCCTCGGTGGTCAGCAGGATCGCGTCACGCAGGAACTGATACCCTTTGATATGTGCGGGCACACCGATCTGATGCAGGATCTCGGTGACCGTAAGTTCGTCTGAATCCTGGGAACTGGCGGCCGGCCGGGTATTGCCGCCGGCAGCTTTGAGCACCCGGCTGACCAGCACGCTTTCGTCAAAGGGTTTGACAAAGAAAAAGGAAAAGCCGTTATCCAGCAATTCCTGTTCGATTTCCTCACTCTGGAAGGCTCCCGTCACAAAGAAGGTAGTCCGCGTGCCGCTGGTGTTCTGCGCCTCATAGCGCTGCTTCACCGTGATCGCATCCAGGTCCGGCATAAAGGCATCCAGCAGCACCGCCTGCGGGTGGACGTTCAGCAGCGTTTCCAGTGCTTTGTCGCCGTTCTTCTCGCATACAGTCACCGCGACCCCTTTGGCTTCCAATGCCTGGCGGCACAGAGCAGACACCTGCGCGCCGGTATCGGTCATCACGAACTTGATCTTTTCCATCATCATATCCTCCAGACATATCTCGGGTCCCGGGCATTTTTGGCGATGGCGTGCGATCTGTGCACGGGCGTTCCGCCTGCCGGGTTTCGTTTACGATGGAAATTTTACCATATTTTTCCAGCTATCGCAAGAGGATTTTCCAGTTTTTTTTCGCCTTCGAGCAAGTTTCGTTCGACTCATTTTTTGTATTTTTTTCGTTTTTTCCTTCTCTTCGCGAATTTTTATACCATTTTGGCAAGTTTTTTGTCCAAACGCGCCCCATTTGTCTGGAATACATTTCCAATTCTTCCAGTTTCGCCACAATGCAGCACGCCTTTTCCTTCTTTTAGAAGAACGCCAGCCTACCAAGTAAGCGCATCCGCTTTTTCCAGCATGGTGGTGGCGAAAATACCGTACCCGCGGGTGGGATCGTTGACAAGGACGTGGGTAACAGCCCCCACCAGTCTGCCATTCTGTACGATGGGACTACCGCTCATTCCCTGTACAATGCCGCCGGTTTCCGCTAACAGTTCCGGGTCCGTCACTTTGAGAAGCAGATTCCGGTTCGGGTCGCTGCTGGTCATATTCACACGTTCGATCCGCACGCTGTACCGCCGCGGTGTGCCGCCGGAAACCGTTGTCCAGATTTCCGCATCCCCCAGGGCGATTTGCTGGGGCTGTGCCACCTCATGGCTTTCCCCCGCCGGTGTACCGCTGTAAGCCCCGTATACGCCCGTAGAATCATTGGCCAGAACCGTACCTGCCGCAGCCGCCGAGAATTCGCCCCGCAATTCTCCGGGACTTCCTGCCGTACCGCTGACGCAGCCTGTAATCACCACCGGCACAATTTCCCCCGAAAGCAGCGTAATATCCGCGCCGGTATCGGTATCACTGATCGCATGGCCCAACCCGGCAAATGTACCGTTCTGCGGGTCGAGAAAGGTCATGGTGCCGATTCCCGCGCTGGAATCCCGTACCCAGATGCCGGCACGATACGCCCCCGTTGCCGCATCCGCCACCGGGGTCAGGGTCGTTGTGTATTGTCGGCCATCCCGCCGGTAGACCAGGCTGAGGGGCGCACCGCCCGCAGCTGTGATTGCCCGGGTCAGTTCTTCGTTGCTGCGAATCGCCTGCCCTCCCGCAGAAACGATCAGATCCCCCAGTTTAAGCCCCGCTTCCTTTGCGGGATTCTCGGTTCCCAGCACCGTATACTGATCGGAGAATGCCACTACCAGTGCCCCGTCGGAAAACATCTTGATGCCAAAAGGCGTACCACATACCTGCACGCTGCGGCTTTGCGTATCCACCGTACGCACGGTTTTAATCGGAATGGTGCCAAACAGAGCCAACGTCACGTTCCGGCTTTTGTCCGGATTGGTATTATCGGCCCGGGCCACTTCCCCGGAATCCTGTTGTACTGTGATCCATGGCATGGAAGCAATTTGAAACGTTTCCTTCGCTTCCTGAGCGCTCCTATAAAAAGTATCCGGCAACGCGGCGCGCAGAGCCGACAGCAGACATCCTGCCAGGACCGCCAAAAGCAGCAGCACGGCCAACACGGCGCGCCGCACACGATGTTTGGGCATAAAAAATCCCCTCCTGCAACCTAGACTGTGCAGAAGAGGAGTCAATTATTACTGCTGCCCCCTACCGGCAAATTCTGCCGGAAGCTCATCTTCGGTCAGACAAGCCAAAAAGACTATGGGCAGTTTTTTGCAAAAAGAAAAATCCCGAACACTTTCGTGTTCGGGATTTGGTGCGGATGAAGGGATTTGAACCCACACTCTTTTAAGGGAACTAGAACCTGAATCTAGCGCGTCTGCCAGTTCCGCCACATCCGCATATTTGCTGTCGTTTCCGTGTCTTTCGTTTGCCTCGTGACCCGGGCGACGTGTATTATTATAGCCATAGTGCCCCCAAATGTCAAGCACTTTTTTCAAAAAAATTGAAAAAAATCCAATTTATTTTTGTTTTTCAAAAAAGCGTCGTTTTTACGTTGTTTTATCTTTTGCTTCTCTTGCTTTTCCGGCCGGGCTTGGTATAATGGGCTTAGAAAATGGAGGTGTAAACTCATGTGGACCTGTTCCATGCTGAAAAGCAACGCCCGTGAAGCCCTGCGTGGGCGGTACTGGCGATCTTTCTGGGGATGCTTCATCGTATCTCTCTTGGGTGGCGGAAGCTACGTAAACTGGAGCTGGATGGTTTCTTCCGATTGGATCGAAGAATATCTGAATACACTGCCGCTCTATGCACTGCTTACGCTCCTGGTCTGGCTTTTGATTGCCATTGTCATCGCCGCGCTTTGGGATATTTTCCTGGTTTCGCCGCTGATGGTGGGCCGCTGCCGCTATTTTATGGAAAGCCGGCAAAGCCCCACCCCCATCAGCACCCTTTTCAGTGTTTTCCAGACGCCCTATCTGAACGTTGTGAAGGTTTCCTTCCTGACGCCCCTGAAAATCAGCGTCGGGTTGCTGCTGTTTGTGGTTCCCGGCATCTACTGGACTTACTCCTATGCCATGGTACCCTATCTGCTGGCCGAGAACCCCTATCTCACCACGACCCGTGCGATGGAGCTGAGCAAAGAAATGATGTACGGTGAAAAGTTCCATTATTTTGTTCTGCATCTTTCTTTCCTGGGGTGGATTCTCCTCTCCGTACTGACCTTTGGCATCGGAAGTTTCTTCCTTGTTCCCTACACGTCTGCCACCTATGCGGAATTCTATGCTGCCATGCGTGCCAAGGCACTGGCACGTGGGCTGACCACCACCGAAGAACTGGGCGGCTTTGTTCGCCACGAAGCGCCCGGTTTCTGATTGCAACGCAACAAAAATTCCCGGTCCTGTACGGACCGGGAATTTTTTATGCCTGCACCTGTGTGGGGTGCGGCTGGGGAGGCATCTTCACGAAGAGATTCTTCAACCCCAGCGGTGTGGCAACCGAGGAAACCACGATCAACAGAATGACCGCCGTAAAATACACGGGATCGACCACGCCGACCTCCAGACCTTTCTGCGCAACGATCAGGGCCACCTCGCCGCGGGTCATCATACCCACGCCGACTTTCAGCGAATCGCCCCAATTGAACCGGCACGCCTTGGCCGCCAGCCCGCAGCCCATAATTTTGGTAGCCAGAGCCACGATCACAAAGCAGACGCAGAAGAGCAGGATATCCGGGGTAAGGCCGCTGACATCGGTTTTCAGACCGATACTGGCGAAAAAGACCGGCGCAAAAATCACATAGTTGCTGATGTCCACGCGGCGCTCCACGTAGGAAGCATCCTCCATGGTGCAGAGCACAATACCCGCGATATACGCACCGGTAATATCTGCAATGCCGAAATATTGCTCAGCAACATAAGCCAGTGCGAAGCAGAACGCAATACTGATGATGGTGATGCGCTGGGTATGGGGGTTGCGTTTATCCAGCCACTGCATGGCGTAGTGGATCACAATGCCTACCACGATGGCCACCACGAAGAAGAGCACGGTGTTGAGCAGCACCTGGCCAAGGTCCGTTCCGGTGCCGGAGCTGGCGCCGATGACGCAGGTCAGCACTACAATACCGATAACATCGTCGATTACAGCTGCGCTGACGATGGTAGTACCCAGGAAGCTCTTCAAATGGCCCAGTTCCTGCAGCGTGGCAACGGTAATAGAAACGCTGGTAGCCGTCATAATGGTACCAATGAACAGCGCCCGGTAGAACTCCTGACTGCCGACAGCGCCAAAGCCGTAAAACAGGCCGTACAGAAGCGTACCGCCCGCCAAAGGCACCGCCACGCCCACACAGGCAATGAGCGTAGCGATCGGCCCGGCCTTCATCAATTCCTTGAGGTTGGTACCCAGGCCGGTGGTGAACATCAGCAGCACAACACCGATTTCAGCAAAAACCGAGATCGTATCATTGCTTTGCACAAGGTTGAACAGGCAGGGGCCAATCAACAAACCCGCAATGATCTCGCCCACTACCTGGGGTGCTTTACATTTGCGTGCAACAAGGGCAAAGAACTTGGCACTCAATATAATGATCGCCAAATCACGAAATACCGAATACACAAAAACGCAACTCCTTTCAAAACCGCTCAAACCGCAACTTAGTTATAGTTTTAACACTTTTCCCCTTGCGCTTGCAAGAGCTTTGGCGGTTTTTGTTACTTCTGCCGATTTTCTTTGTACAGAATGCCGAAAAAACTTTTTTTGAAAATTTACTTGACATCTCCGCCATTCCTTGCTATAATAGCCCATGCAGTCAAACGACTGCCATGGAAAGATGGCTGAGCTGGTCTAAGGCGCACGACTGGAAATCGTGTAGGGCCCCTAAAGCCCTCGAGGGTTCGAATCCCTCTCTTTCCGCCATAAAAGAGCACCAACGGCTTCGGCTGCGGGTGCTTTTTTATTTTGTCTTTTTAACCCTTTTCTGCATCAAGAAAGCCCGCGCAAGGCAACGCCTTGCGCGGGCTTGTTTGGTTTATTCCACCATATAATCGAAGTCAATCCGGCCCAGGGCCACATCGGCACCGGCCACCCGGATTTTCATGGAAGTGCCCAGCATCCAGCTGCGGCCCGTCAGCGGGTCCAGCATGCTGACACCATCCACCACCTGAGCTTCGCCTTTGCACAGCTGTGCGGCAGGCACAAAGCCTTCGACGGTGTTTTCCAGTTCCACAAAGACGCCGCGGGGCGTGATGCCTGCCACCGTACCGGTGTACACCTCACCCAGGTGCTCGTGCATATACTCCGCCTTATACAGGTCCTCCACATCTCGCTCGATGCGGACCGCGTCCACTTCCTTCTTGCTGGACTGCTCACTGGCACGCTGCGCAAACTCGTTGAAGTCTTTGCTCACCCGTTCCGCCGACGCCCCCAGCAGCATCTCGCTGAGAATGCGATGGATCGCCAGGTCGGGATACCGGCGGATTGGGCTGGTAAAGTGGGCATAGTCCGCCAGCACCAGGCCGTAGTGGCCCAGGGGTTGCGGCGCGTAGCGGGCTTTCTGCATACTGCGCAGGATGCCGGTATGCACCGGAGTCTGGATGGGCTGCCCCCGGGTTTCGTCCAGCAGCGCAGCCAGTTCCAGCTGGGTGGGGATGGGATTCTTGAACTTGGCGTTCAAGCCGCAGGCCAGCAGTGTAGCCGACAGCTTTTCCATCTTTTCGGCATCCGGGGCCTCGTGCACACGGTACACAAAAGGCACCTTGTTGGTGCGTCCGGCGTTGGCAGCGCACTGGTTGGCCAGCAGCATGAACTCCTCGATCATGCACTCCGACGTACCACGCCCCCGCTTGACGATATCCACACAGCGGCCGCTCTCATCAATGACCAGTTTGGCCTCATCGGATTCAATCTCCATGGCACCGCGCTTACGGCGCAGTTCCACACGCTTGCGGTACAGCTCATCCATCACGGGCAGCTGGTCCAGCACATCGGTATATTTTTCTTTCAGTTCCGTCAGGTCGGCCCCCTCTTCCGGCTCCAGCAGGGCGTTGATCTCTTTGTACACGCCCTTGACCCGGCTGCAGATGACCGTTTTGACAAAATGGTAGCTATGGATATTGCCTTCCCCATCCAGACGCATCAGGCAGGAAAACGCCAGCCGCTCCTCCTTGGGATTCAGCGAGCAGATACCGTTGGACAGCTGGGTAGGCAGCATCGGGATGACCTTATCGGCATAATAAATGCTGGTGGCACGTTCAAAGGCTTCTTCGTCCAGGGCCGAACCGGGACGGACGTAATGGCTGACATCCGCGATATGCACGCCCAGCTCGTAACCGCCGTCCTCCAGCTTCTGCAGGCTGATGGCGTCGTCAATGTCCTTGGTTTCGGCCGAGTCAATGGTGAAGATGGGAATGCTGCGCAGGTCCATGCGGCGGGCCGCTTCGGTCGGGTCGATGGCGGCATCATCGTAGGTATGCGCCTCGGCCAACACTTCGGGCGGGAATTCCTGACGGACATTGCGGCCGTACAAAATGGCCTTGGCACACTCCGAAGCACGATCGGAAGAGCCGAACTTTTCCACCACGGCAGCACGATGGTCGCTGTGGCGTCCACCGCGATGGGTGATGAGGATGCCGACTTTATCCCCGATGTGCACGCCCTCACTCCCCTGCTTGGCCAGCAGGAACTTCACATCGCGGCAGCCATCGGGTTCCACGGCAAGGCGTCCGTCATCAGACAGGCAGACTGTGCCCGCAAAACGGTTGTTGGGGACCTTGACCTCCACAACTTCGCCCTCCGAGGAACCTTCCACACGAGGATGATCGAAGAGTTTCACGTCAATCTTGTCCTGGGGCATGGCACCGTGCAGCGCACGGCCCGGGATAAAGATATCTCCCTGACCGTCATCCCGGCTGGCAAAACCGAACCGGGCCGCCAGCTTGACCAGCGTGCAGGGGATGGTATTGGGGTTGGCCTCATTCTCATACGTGGCAAAGCCCGGCACATAGGCGCCATTGCGCAGGGACAGTTCCCCGGTAGCCACCATGGCCGAAACCGTAGTGCGCAGACGGGAGTTGTCCACCTGCAGATTGTTCTGCAGTTCGCGCAGCGTCATGGGACGGCGCTTGACCGCAGAGAGGATGCTTTTTTGTAACGGTGTCATAATTTCTCCTTTAATTTACGTCGCCGCACCGTCCGGTGCAGCCCTTCCAATGCGGGGCACATCTTCCCCGCCACTTTCCCACAAAAAACGGCCCGCCGGGGCGCATAGACTTTACTTCAACGCGCTTGGCGGACCCTTTTGTTTTGTGATTGCTGCTTTCTCCGATTACAGGCGGGCGCTGAGCACGCAGATGACCAGCGCGACCACGAAAAACACGCCGCCAAAGACCTTGGTCCATTTGGCGAGTTTGGCGTCGATACCGCGCTCACGGCCGGCCGCCATATGGCTGTTCTCGCCCATGATTGCGGCAGAGAGGCCCTGGCCCTTCTGCTCCTGTGCGAGGGTGAAAACGATGATCAAAAGCGACACTGCAATCAGAACGCAACCCAGAGCGATCTCATACCAGTTCATTGAATAGCACTCCTTTAACTTCTCATGCGGGGTATAGTATAACACAGATATGCCGATGGTGCAAGCATTTTTTGTGATTTATTTCCGGCAGCCGTCCGGTTTCACATCAGGCTGAACAGGTCCACCTGGCTGGTTTCGGGCAGATTGCCCAAAGCGCCCACCGAACGGAGTTTATCGAACACCGAGCCGGCCACACCGCTGGCCTGCTGCAGTTCCTCGATGGAAATATACTCCTGGCCGTGGATCGTTGCTTCCTCCAGCGCCACGGCTGCGGCTTCGCCCAGACCGCGCAGCGCCGTAAAGGGCAGACGGACCTTGCCATCCTCCACCACGTATTTGCTGGCGTGGCTTTTGCCCAGTTCAATGGGCAGGAACTGGCACCCGCGCTGCAGCATCTCATTTTCCAGCTGCAAGCTGACCAGTGCATCATCATCCTTGGCGGTGCGTTCCTCCTTGGGGATGCGCTCGTTATCCCGCAGGTGTTCTTTAGCCACTCGCACACCGCCCACTGCAGCTTCATAGTCGATGTCCGCACCGCGTACCGTGAAGTACACCGCGTAGAAAATGGCGGGATGATAGACCTTGAACCACATCAGACGAATGGCCGCCATCAGGTAGGCCACCGCATGGGCTTTGGGGAACATATACTTGATCTTGCGGCAGGATTCGATGTACCAGTCCGGTACCTCGTGCTCCCGCATAGCTTCCTCCCAGCCGGGCTTGAAACCGCCCTTGGCCACCTTGCCTTTACGCACAGCTTCCATAATGTCAAAGGCCATTTTGGGTTCCAGGCCCTTGCGCAGCAGGTACAGCATGATACTGTCACGGCAGCCGATGACTTCCGCGATGGTACAGGTGCCCGAACGGATCAGCTCGTCGGCATTGTTCGTCCAGACGTCGGTGCCGTGGGACAGGCCGGAAATCTGAATCAGTTCCGAGAAATTCTTGGGCTGCGCGTCCAGCAACATCTGGCGCACAAAGTTCGTACCCATTTCCGGGATACCGAAGGTTCCGGTCTTGGAGCCGATCTGTTCCTCGGTCACCCCCAGGGCCGCCGGGCTGGTGAGCAGGCTGTACACCTTCTCGTCGTTCATGGGCACCGAGTCGATGGGGATACCGGAATATTCCTCGAAGTATTTATAGAAGGTAGGCACATCGTGGCCCAGCTCGTCCAGCTTGAGCAGCGTATCGTGGAGGTATTTGAATTCAAAGTGGGTGGTCAGCAGGCCGCCCTTCACATCGTCCGCCGGGTGCTGGATGGCACAGAAGTCATAAATATCAAAGGTATCGGGTACAACGACCATGCCGCCGGGGTGCTGGCCGGTGGTACGCTTGACACCGGTGCAGCCAATAACCAGGCGGTTTTCCTCGGCGCGGTTGACGGTCTTGCCCCGCTCTTCCAGATATTTTTTGACATAGCCGTAGGCCGTCTTATCCTGCAGACCGGAAACCGTACCCGCTTTGAACACGTTTTCCTTGCCGAAGAGTTCCTCGGTATAGCGGTGCACGTGGGACTGGTACATACCCGAGAAGTTCAGGTCGATATCCGGTTCCTTGTCGCCGTAGAAGCCCAGGAAGGTTTCAAAGGGAATGTCGTGGCCTTCCACAATCATGGGATGGCCGCAGACCGGGCACTTTTTGTCGGGCAGGTCGAAGCCGTCCATGTGAACGCCATCGTCGATCCACTCACTGTGCTTACACTCAGGGCACAAATAGTGGGGCGGCATGGAGTTGACCTCCGAAATGCCCGAGAAGTGGGCCACAGCCGAGGAACCGACCGAACCACGGCTGCCTACCTGGTAGCCGCCTGCGTTGGAGTAAGCCACCAGACGCACCGCAATGACATACAAAACCGCGTAGCCATGGCCGCAGATGGAATCCAGTTCCTTTTTCAGGCGCTTTTGCAGCACATCGGGCAGCGGCGTGCCATAGTCCCGAGCTGCGTGTTTCCAGGTATCATCCCGCAATTCCTGTTCGGCGCCGGGGATGCTGGGCGGGTAGGTGCCTTTGGGGATAGCCCGCAGATTGTTGTCGATGGTGGCAGCAATCTTGTTGGGATTGGTGACTACGATCTCGAAGGCCTTATCCTGGGGCAGGTAGCTGAAATCTTCCAGCATCTCGGTGGTGGTATGGTAATACAGGGGCGCCTGATTGTCGGCGTCCTTGAATCCATTGCCCGCCTGGAGCACGGCGCGGTAGATCCAGTCCTCCGGCTCCTGGAAGTGGGAGTCGCCGGTGGCGACAACGGGCTTGTGCAGGTCCTCGCCCAGCTGAATGACCGTGCGGTTGAAGTTCTTGATGGCCTCAATGGAATCCACCTGGCCGTTGCGGACCATAAACTCGTTGTTGCCCAGGGGCTGCACTTCGAGATAGTCATAGTAGTCGGCAATGCGCAGCAGCTGCTCGTAAGGCTGACCGGCCACGATGGCACGGTACAGTTCGCCCGCTTCACAGGCCGGCGAGAGCAGCAGACCTTCGCGGTACCGGTTGAGCAGGCTGCGGGGCACCCGGGGCTTTTTGAAGAAATACTGGGTGTGGGCCGCACTGACAATACGGTAGAGGTTTTTGAGGCCCACCTGATTCTGTACCAGAATGATCAGATGGTAGTATTTCTTCTTTAAAACCTCTTTATTTCCGCCCAGACCGGTGTTGATCGCTTCCAGAGTATGGATATCCTTTTCTTCCAGGTCGTTCAGCATGACCTCGAAGATGCGGGCCAGGGCCATGGCATCGTCCACCGCCCGGTGATGGTTGAAGGGCGGGATTTCCAGATGTTTGTTGATGGTATCCAGCTTATAGTTGCGCAGTCCCGGGAACAGGGCCTGGCCCATGGGCAGGGTATCAATGTAGGTGTTTTCGTCAAAGCTGACGCCTGCCTTCTCCCCCGCCTTACGGATAAACAGCATATCAAAGCTGTGGGCGTTATGGGCTACCAGCACATTATCCCCACAGAATTCCTTGAAAGCGCGGATGGCTTCCTCCGGCGTGGGGGCGTCTGCCACCATAGCATCATTGATGCCGGTGAGTTCCACCACCCGCTGGGGAATGGGCTTGCCGGGATTGACGAAGGTACAGAATTTCTTTTCCTCGTTGATCTTGCCGTTTTCCACAAAGACGGCACCGATCTCGGTGAGGGCCTCCACGTTGGAGTCCAGGCCGGTGGTTTCGGTATCAAAGACCACAAAGGAACCGGACAACGGCATTCTGGCCCCGCCGTAGACAGCCGGGATCATATCGTCCACAAAGTAGGCTTCGCAGCCGTAAATCAGCTTGAAGTCGGGATCGTTCTGGTGGATATCGTCGGTAGCCAGCATGGCTTCGGGATACCCCTGGCAGACGCCGTGGTCGGTAATGGCAATGGCCCGATGTCCCATGCGGTGGGCCAGACGTACGATTTTGCCGGGATCGTTGAAACCGTCCATGGAACTGGACTTGGTGTGCAGATGCAGTTCCACCCGCTTCTGTCCTTCCGGGGCGGTATCCTGGCGGGGTTCCCGTTCCACCTGCAATACATCGTAAGGCATGATGACGAAATCATGCTCATACTTATCGTACATATAGTTACCGCGCACGATAAGTGTAGTACCGGGCTTGAGCCCTTCCCACTTGGACATATCGGCGTCCTCGTCCCCCAGAATTTTTAGGTTGACGGAACCCGTATAGTCGGTAATGGAAGTGAAATAAATCTTGCGGCGGCTGCCCTTGACCTCGGTGGCAAAGACGTCGCCCCAGACCACCACCTTGCCGCCGTCGCCCAGATCGTTGAGGTGACGGGTTTCGGTGGGTTTGAAGTTCTTGCCGTAGAATACCTTGACCGGCTTGTTGGTGAGTGCCATCCCTTCGATGGTAAAGTCCGGGGGCGTTTCCTTGGCTTCGAACTTGACCACCGGCGCTTTTTCCTGCAGGTACTGCTCGAATTCTTCCTCCGAACGGGCATGACCAGTATCCGCCAGACGAACAATGGGCAATGAACCGGTGCGTTCCTGGATCAGTTCCGCCAGCACCCGGGGCAGTTCCACGCTTTCCAGAATCGTGCGGCCTGCATTGACCCGGATGGTGATGCCGTCTTCCCCGAAGACCACGGGCTGTTCCTTATCCAGAAAGCCATTGACCGGCATACCTTTTTCCTTGAGTTCCTGGATCATCAGGCAGACCGATTCCGGCGTAATATTCGGATAGGCAAAATAGTTGCGCAGATGCAGCTCGTACCCCGCGAATACTTCCTGCAGGGAAGCACAAAGGCGCCCGCACAGCGCCTGATCCAGGGGTTCGGCGCTGCGCAGGCAGATAATAACCTGACGTTTTGTACGGTACAGTTCCACACGCTCCACAAGAACGTTGCCGAAAGCGGCACAGAACTGCTGGTCTGCCGTAAACTGCGGCCAGACCTGGGTTACAAGTGGTTTCAAAGTGACTCCTTTGCAGATGAAAAAACGGGGGCGTTTTTATTTCTTCCGGCAACGGTTGTCGCGGCCTTTGCGGGTATACAGGCCTGTTTTGAATCCTGTGATGCCCACAGCCAAAAACAGCCCCGCTGCCAGCAGACTGATAACTGCCCTGGCGGCTTCCCCTTGCGAGAAGAACAGCCAGGTCAGAAAGCCAAACAACAGAACCAGCGCGCCGTCTACGACAGCCAGAACCGGCGGCCAGATCTCCTGCAGAATTTCCAGCAGAACTTCCCCGACGATCTCGAACAGAACCTCCATAACCGTCACGCTCCCTCCCTGCCCGGAAGGCTTACAGCTTGTGGATCTCGTCGATGAACTGACCGACAATATCCCCCTTGAGCATACGGACCTTTTCGCCGCGGATGAAGAGCAATGCCTCGTCCTTGCCGCCGGCAATACCGATATCGGCATCCGACGCCTCACCGGGTCCATTGACCACGCAGCCCATAATGGCGATCTTCAGCGGCTTCTTGAAGCCCTCATCCCGCAGACGACGCTCCACCTCGTTGGCAATCTCGATCATGGGGTACTGGGTACGGCCGCAGGTGGGGCAGCTGATGATTTCGGGCCCTGCCACAGCATAGCCCACCGCACGCAGAATATCATAGCCCGCATAGACCTCGTTTTCAGGGTCCTCGGTGAGGGAAACACGCAGCGTATCGCCGATACCTTCCAGCAGCAGACCGCCGATGCCCATACCGGACTTGATGAGCCCCATACGGTTGCCCCCCGCTTCGGTGACACCCACGTGCAGCGGGTAGTTCGTCTGGGCAGAGAGCATCCGGTAGGCCGCCATCATGCGGGGAACATTGCTGGACTTGATGGAGATGACGATGTTGTCAAAATCATGCTTTTCCAGCAGGCGCACGTGATACAGGGCACTTTCCACCATGGCTTCGGGCACCGGAGCGCCATACTTGGCCAGGATATGTTTTTCCAGGCTGCCGCCATTGACGCCAATGCGGATAGGCACATTTTTGGCGTTGCAGGCATCGGCCACCGCCTTCACGCGGTCGTCGGAGCCAATATTGCCGGGATTGATCCGGATTTTATCTGCGCCGGCATCCAACGCGGCCAGCGCAGCGCGGTAATCAAAATGGATGTCCGCCACTACCGGAATATCCACCGCTTCTTTGATGGCAGACACCACCGCCGCATCCTCGGGCGTGGGAACCGTAACGCGCACGATCTGGCAGCCGGCTGCCGCCACCTGCCTGGCCTGGGCCACATTGCCCGCAATATCCTTGACCGGCACATTGAGCATCGTCTGCACGGCGATGGGGTTGGTACCGCCAATGGTGATGTTTCCGATCTTGACTTCCCGTTTCAGTTGGCGCGTCATAGCTGCTCCTCCTTACAAAATCCTGGTAATATCCTGCATGGTCACCAGCAGCATCAGCCACAGCAAAAGAACCATGCCGGCGGTATTCACCGCCATCTGGAAGCGCTGGGGCACCGCGTGCCCGGTCAGCCCTTCAAACAACAAAAACAGCAGTTTGCAGCCGTCCAGCGCCGGGACCGGCAGCAAATTGAAAATTCCCACGTTGATGGTCAGCAGCGCCATCAGGGAAAGGACATCCCGCCAGCCATACTGCACAGCCTGGCTGACTGCCGATACCGTACCGATGGGACCCGAAAGCTGATCGACCCCCACCTGCCCGGTGGCCAGATCCCAGAAGCCGCCCAGAATGGCGGTACTGTAATACTGGAAGAATTCCCCGGTCTGTACCAGCACATTGCGCAGCGTTTTGGGCACAGCCGCCACGCGGAAATCCACACTGCTGATAATATTGCCCTCTGCATCTTCCGTCGGCGCGACGGTGACCGCAGGAAGGGTCACGATTTCGTCACCGCGCAGCACCGTCATGGTGTGCTGCCGAGCGGTTCCATCAAACAGCTGCGCCAGGGAGTTGGCCGTATGCACCCGCTTGCCGTCCACTTCCACAAGGGTATCCCCCAGCTGCAGCCCGGTCTGGCTGCTGGAAGCGCCATCCACAAACTGGGCAATGGTGGTACCGCCAAGGCTGCCCATGCTGAACACCAGAATCAGCAAAACGATGAGCCCCAGCAGGAAATTCATCACCGCGCCCCACAACGTAACAAAAAAGCGCTGCCATGCACCGGCCTGCTCAAACTCCAGGCCCCGCATCACTACAGGGAACAGCCCCTTCTTCCGTTCCGGCGGACGGACCGGCGGAATTTCTTCCCCGTCCTCCGGGTCCGGCGGGTTGGAAAACAGATTGTAGCCGCCCAGCGGGATCAGCCGCAGGGTATACCGTGTACCGCCGCGGTTCCAGGCGAACAGTTTCGGACCAAATCCGATGGAGAACTCCTCCACCCGGATGCCGCAATGCCGGGCCGCCCAAAAGTGACCCAGTTCATGCACCAAAATGACAACCCCGAACACGAGCAGGGATACCAGCCCGGTCAGTATTGCAGTCATAGGCACCTCTCAAATCTCAGATATGCGCTTCCACATAAGCGCGGGCCATACGGTCACATTCATGTACATCGGCCAGTGTGTAGTCACCGCCGAAGCTGTCGCTGTCCACAATGCCTTCCACCAGACGGCCGATGTCCAGGAAACCAATTTCATCCCGCAGAAAATGAGCAACGGCGGCCTCGTTGGCACCGTTGGCCGCACAGGGGGCCAGGCCGCCCTTGCGGATGGCTTTTTTGCAGGCTGCCAGGCAGCGGAAGGTTTCCTCGTCCGCTGTGGCGATGCTCAGCTTGGTCAGGGCCGTGAAATCCAGTTCCGGCACCGGGCTGGGCAGACGTTCCGGCCAGGTCAGCGCATACTGAATGGGAATGCGCATATCCGGCACGCCCAGCTGGGCAATGATGGAATGGTCGGCAAACTGCACCGCCGAGTGAATGATGCTTTCCCGCTGCACAACGATCTGGATCTTATCCTCCGGCAGGCCGAACAGCCACGCCGCTTCGATCAGTTCCAGGCCCTTGTTCATCAGGGTAGCGGAATCAATGGTGATTTTGGCACCCATATTCCAGTTGGGATGGCGCAGGGCATCAGCCTTGGTTTTGCCGCGCAGTTCCTCGGTAGTCATTCCGAAGAACGGGCCGCCCGACGCCGTGAGCAGGATTTTTTCCAGCGTTTTGGCGCTGTGGGCATCCTGCAGACATTGGAAAATGGCGCTGTGCTCACTGTCCACCGGCAAAAGGTGCACACCGTGCTGTTTCACCACATCGGTGACAAGGTGACCGCCGGTAACAAGGCTCTCTTTATTGGCCAGCGCCAGGTCATGACCGCTCTCGATGGCCGCAAGCGACGCATCCAGACCGGCAATGCCGACCACCGCATTGAGCACTACGTCCGGGCCTTCCATAGCGGCCAGTTCCCGCAAGCCTTCCGGCCCCTGCAGCAGCTGCGGCGCATCGGACTGCCCGGCCAGTTCCGCCTCCAGTTTGCGGAAGGCATCCGGGTCCACAACCACCGCATAGCGGGGATGAAACTCCCGGATCTGTTCCAGCAGTTTGTCCACACGGGCGTTTGCCGCCAGACCGAACACCGAATAGCCGTGCATACGGCAGACATCCAGGCTCTGGGTGCCGATGGAACCCGTGGAGCCCAGCAAGGTGATGGTTTTATTCATACGTTTCCATCCTTTATCTTACAGTACATAGAAGAAATAGCGCACGACGATGGCTACAAAAGGCGCGATGAACATAACGCTGTCAAAGCGGTCCAGGATACCGCCGTGCCCCGGGAAGATCGTGCCGTAATCCTTGATGCCCACCTGGCGCTTGACCGCCGAGGCAAACAGGTCGCCGAGAATGCCCAGCACCGAAGCAATGGCGCCCATGAACAGCAGGACCAGGTAATGTTTGGGACGCATCTGGATGCTGATGACATTGAAGGCAGAGGACAGAAGCGTATAGGCCGCCGTCAGCAGCATACCGGCTGCAACACTGCCCACGATTCCGCCGATGGCACCTTCCACCGTCTTGTGCGGGCTGACAACAGGCGCCAGCTTATGCTTGCCGAAGGCACGGCCGACAAAATAGGCCGCCGTATCGCCGCCCCAGGCGAAGCAGAGTGTGAGCAGGATGAAATATACCGCGTCGTAGCGATAGTTTTCAAAAGGAAGCATCCGTTTGAGGTGAATGAGCGAGTAAAAGCAGAAGATGATCACACCGGAAAAATAGACGTATCCCGCGAGTTTGCCGAAATCCAGTTTCTGCACATGGGTGATCTGGCAGACATTGAAAAACAGCACCACCAGGAAACTGACCGGCAACACCAGCGCGCGGGCGGCCTGGGTGGTGGTAAGCATGATCAGCAGCGTATACGGCACGGCCACGGCATACAGATACCATTGCTTTTTGCCGAATCCCATTGCGGAAAATACCTCGTGAATGGCGATCAGGCAAACGGCGCTGAGCACCAGATCAAACAGGATGGTGTTGAAAAACGCCAGCACAACGGCCAACAGGGCCAGGCCGACTACGGCGGTAATGACGCGGGTCTTCATACGGTGGTTCCCTTTCACGGATGGAATAGTGTACTCATAACAGCCTATGCGGGCGTGCCGATCGGCATGCCCGCACAGACGATGAGGAAGCGCTGACCGGAATCAGACTTCCATGATTTCCTTGTTTTTGGCCGCACAGGTATCGTCGATCATCTTGACGTACTTGTCGGTCAGCTTCTGGGTTTCTTCTTCCAGTTTCTTCTGGTCATCCTCGGTCAGTTCGCCGGCTTTCTTCATGGCCTTGAACTTATCCATGGCGTCACGGCGGACGTTACGCACAGCAACTTTGGCCTCCTCGCCCTGCTTCTGCACGTCCTTGGTCAGCTGCTTGCGGCGTTCCTCGGTGGGAGCCGGGAACACCAGACGGATGACCTGGCCGTCATCAATGGGGTTGATGCCGATATCACTGGTCTGGATCGCCTTGGAAATGGGCTTGAGCATCTGGCGGTCCCAGGGGGTGATGGTCAGGATACGGGCTTCCGCCACAGACACCGCAGCAATCTGGTTGATGGGCGTGGGGCTGCCGTAGTAGTCCACCGTAACCTTATCCAGGACGGCAGGGTTGGCGCGGCCGGCGCGGATCGCAGCCAGTTCCCGGACCAGATGGTCCACGCTGGCATTCATCTTTTCTTCATAGGGTTTGGTCGTGCTGCTCATGGCAATTTCTCCTTCATCATGATTAGTATAAGCAGATTTTATGAATTTTTCTTATTCTTTTACGAGGGTGCCCACCGTTTCGCCCTGCACAGCCTTCGCGATGTTGGCAGGTTCGCCCAGGTCAAACACCAGGATGGGCAGGCCGTTATCACGGCAGAGGGTCGCCGCGGTGGAATCCATCACCGCCAGGCGCTCATCCAGCACCCGGGTGAAAGTCAACGTATCGTAGCGAACCGCATCAGGGTATTTGTGCGGGTCCTTATCATAGACGCCGTCCACCATCGTGGCCTTGAACATGGCATCGGCACCGATCTCCAGCGCACGCAGCGCGGAAGCCGTATCGGTGGAGAAGATCGGGTTGCCGGTACCGCCGCCGAACACGACGATCTGGCCGCTTTCCAGTGCGGCAATGGCTTTATCGCTGGTGAACACTTCCGCCACCTGGGGCATGAAAGAGCTGGTCATCACCACTGCCGGTACTCCCTGCTGACGCAATGCGTCCTTGACGGCCAGAGCGTTCATCACGGTTGCCAGCATACCGATCTTATCGGCATCCATACGGTCCATCTTGCCGCTGGAGCGGCCGCGCCAGAAGTTGCCGCCGCCCACCACAATGCCGATCTGGGCACCGAGTTCATGTGCGGCTTTGATGCCGGCGCAGATGGAAGCGATGGTTGCTTCATCAAAGCCGGTTCCCTTGGGGCCGGAAAGTGCTTCGCCGCTGACTTTCAGCAGGATGCGTTTGTATTGAATCCCCATAAATATAACACCACCTGTTGTTTTGTGCGGTATTGTGCCAGATGGGCACAATAAACCATTCTTAGTTGATAGTATTTTACAATAGATTGCAGGTAAAGTAAAGCGCCCCCGAAAAAAAAGAGCACCGCCCGCCTGGGTGGTGCCCGTAAAGATTATGTTTCCGGGGTTTGCGGCAAAACCGGATGCAGTTCCCTCCAAAGATCCTGCCGGCGGCGCTGGCGCTGGGACGGGGTACCGGCTGTTGATTCCAGCACCATGCTGCCCAGATCCAGCGTGCAGGGAGGCAGCGAGAAACACACACAGATACCGGCTTCCCGTTCCACTGTCAACGTCCAGCCCATGGCAGCCGCATAGGCCCGGATCAGCGGCAGGCCCAACCCGCCCTGTTCCAGCAGCCGGTCGCTCCAGACGCCGCTTTCCAGCAGCGCTGCTGCATCTTCCGGCAGACCGGGGCCGTTATCCCGGTAGTACAGCCGCCCCGGCTCGCAGGACAACGTGATCTGCACCGGCAGGCCCGCCGCCAAAGAGTTGGAAACCAGGTTCGCCAGCAGACCGTTGAGCAGCGTATCGTCCCCCATGGTGAGCAAAACGCCAAGGTTTTCGGCAGCTTCTACCCGTACCGAGGCTTCCACAGATTCCTGCAGCAGAATTTCATTGAGCAGTTCCGCCAGTTCCCGCAGCTGGCCCAGCAAATCCATGGCACGCGGCGCACACGCCTGGTGCAGCACCGGCGCAATGGCCGCATCCGCCGCATGTTCCCCCAGCCGCTGAAGGCTCAGCAGCTGCTCGGTGATCTGCCGCAAAATCGGCTGCATGGTTTCGTATTCCTCCGGCGTCACACAGTGGGCCATCCGATCGTCCAACACTTCAAACGCAGCTTCCAGCAGGTGAAAAGACTGGCGGAAACGCCCGCGCAGACCACCGCGCAGGGCCATCATCAGTTCCTGTTCGTTTGGCTGCATACCGCGTTCCTCCCTTTGCCGCTGCCTATACGATCTCCTGCCGGAGCAGTTCCAACATTCCCTTTAAAAGTTTGCCGTTGGGCAATACCGCATCTGCCGGCAGCCCGCATCGCAGGCAAAGCGACCGGTACAACGGGGTTGCCTGCTGCCACATTTTGCGGGACAACCGCATAACAGCCGCCGCCACACTGGCCTCCTGGGTATCATTTTCCTGCGCAACCATCTGATACAGCGCCGCACCCGTGTAGGGGCGCTCTGCCGTATAGGCGCAAAGCAGCATCTGTTCCAGATAATCACACCCGCTCATCGCCGGGTCGGCGTGCATCTGCTGCAGGCAGCGCCGGCAGAACCCCCGCGCGCGGTACAAACGATACTGGTCTGCCCCGGCGCCCAGCAGATAGACCTGATCAAACAGTTCTTTCAGCCGATAGGGCTTGAGCAGGATCTGACAATCACCGAATACCTGCATGGCACGGCGAGCTGCTGTCTGTTCCGGCACCGGCGCTGTCAGCAGAATGACCGGTTCCGGGTCCAGATGCAGTTCATGCACCGCTTCGATGAGGGAAAAGATCCCCATATCCGCCAGCAGGACATCCAGCACCAACACCTGGGGCGACAATCCGCGGTGCAGCTGCTGCAGCAGTTCCCGCCCACCGGGCAAAACCGCCGCCGCGCGGACTTCAGGGTGCGTCTGCGCGTACAGCCGGATGCAATCCCGTTCCATGCGGGCATCGGTGACAAAAACCGCCACGACCGTTTTCTTTTGTGTCAGCGGCTGCATCGCTGTCCTCCCATTTTCCAGAGCGCTGCAGCTCCTTTCCAACGTCCCTTGCATGGTTTTTACACCGCCGTTCCGCACAGATCCCGCAGAACGTCGGGGACCTGCTCCGGCGCCACGGCATTTTCATACATATAGCACAGCAAACGTCCCGCAAACGCTTCGTCCACGCCGCGCAGACAGCAGGAAACCTCCCGGGCAGTCGTTCGCCGCTTTGCATAAAAACACAGGGCATTTTTCACGCGCTGCAGGGCATACGTCACCTGCTCGGCCTGCTGCAGGCCTTCCAGCTCTGAAAAATCCCGCCGGTAAACGGCCAGATATTCCCGTCCGGCTTCTTCCATAACTCCTTCATCCTCTCCAATCAACAAAACCGAATTGTCCGGAGAGCCTGCCGCGGTACAGTCCCTCTTTAATAAGGTACTATAGGGCATACTGAGAAAGGATTCAATCCACACGGGACCTACGTTTTCCTACGCGCAGCGCAAGAAACGTCTGTTTTGGTTCAGTATAGCACAAAAAGTGCAAAATGGGAACGATTTATGCGAAAATTCGGTGAAAATATACGCTATATGACAAAGAAACAAAGAAAAAAGATCCGCACTGCATACAGTGCGGATCTTTTCTGGTGGACCTGGAGGGATTCGAACCCTTGACCTCTCGGATGCGAACCGAACGCTCTCCCAACTGAGCTACAGGCCCATATTTTTCTGACCTGATTAGTCTACCGCATTCCCCGCAAAAAGTCAAGGGTTGCGCACAAAAAAGTGAAAAATCCCTCTAAAAGTTGTAAAAAGATCGACTCAGGCGCCTTTTTCCCGCCTTTTCCGTTTGCGCAGTTCTATAAAATGTTGTATGATAAGCTATATCGGTTTTGTGAGGAGTGTTTTTGCATGAAAATACCGTCCTTTCCACCTTTTGAAGAATGGAACCGGAAGCTGCTTTTGATTGCCGCAGGCTGTGCAGCTGCCATTGTTGTGTTCTGCTGTCTGCTGGTGATTGCCCTCAGCGGCCGCACCGACAGCGACAGCCCCACTCCGCAGGCCACCGCCGAAACGGCCGAAAGCGCATCTTCGGAAACCGCGGAAGTTCCCAACACAGCCGACCTGGCTGTACAGACTGCGGCGGTGGGAACGGTACTTCCCCAGGGCACCGACGCCGGGCGGAGTTATGTGGACGAAACACTGTTCATCGGCGACTCCAACACCGCGCGGTATATGATGTACGCCGATGAAACCGGGCAGGCCTTTACCTCACTGAACAACAACATCGGTGTTGTCAGCATGGGCGCGGGTGCCATCACCTCGTTGAAATGCGAGAAATTCAAAGGTTCCTCCACCATGCATACCATACCGGAAGCAGTTGCGATGCTCAAACCCAAACGCATCATCATCTGCTTCGGTACCAACAACCTGGGCGGTTCCTCCACCGACGCCTCCGGCTTTATTTCCACTTACTTAACGGGATTGAAAGCCATTCAATCCTCCTGGCCGTACTGTGACATCATCGTCAGCGCAATTCCTCCGCTGGACAAGCAGCGGGAAAACACCAACCTGACCATGACCCAGGTGGATGCCTACAACGCCGCCCTGGTCAAAATGTGTGAGGAAAACGGATTCAAGTTTTTGAACAGCGCCGAAGTACTGCGCGACAGCACCACCGGTTGGGCCAAAACTGACTACACTTTGTCGGATGGCGTGCATCTTTCCAAAACGGCGGTCACGGCATACTTCAATTATGTGCGCACCCATGCTTATGTTACGGAAGACCGCCGTCCGCAGCCGCTGGGCAACATTCCCACGCCGGACGGCGTGCCGGCCAACCTGATCACACAAGATCCCATCGCCGTGCGCGGCGCCAAAGTGCCCCTGGAGTTTGTAGCTACCAACGGCGGCACGCTCTCCGGTTCCACCAGCCAGCTGGTCAAGAAGGGCGGTACGGCCAGCGCCGTGACCGCGGTACCGGATGAAGGCTTCGTCTTTGCGGGATGGACCGCCAGTACCGGCGGCAGCTACAGCAGCGCCACCATCCAGTTCACCATGCCGGCCGACGCCAATGCCGGCGGCGTGGTGCTGACCGCCCATTTCAAGGCTGACGCCCACGAGCACAATTATGTGGAAATGAGCGACACCAAAGTGGCCGCCACCTGCCTGACGGCGGGCAGTGCCAAATACAAGTGCAGCATCTGCGGCGAGATCATCGAAAAAGACATTCCCGCCCTGGGTCACGACTGGGACGGCGGCAGCCAGCAAGGCGATCAGATGGTTTACACCTGCCGCCGCTGCGGCCAGACCAAGAGCGAAACGATTGCGCACACTCACAACTACAGTCAGGTCGTCAGTGACACCCCCGCTACCTGCACCGAAGCGGAAGTCATTGTGCTGCAGTGTTCCTGCGGTGCGCAGACCACCACCAATGGTCAGCAGGCGCTGGGCCACGCCCCCGCAACCCAGGGGGATGGCAGCATCGTATGCAGCCGCTGCGGTGTGTTGCTGCAAGCTGCCCCCGCCACGCCGCAGCCGACAGAACAGCCGACTACGCCTCCCGTCGAGCCATCCACACCGCCTGTGGATCCTCCGGCGGAGAACACACCTGTCCCCACACCGGACCCCACCCCTGTGCAGCCGACGGAATCCCCTGCCACGCCGGTACCGGAGGCCACACCCGCTTCTGATCCCACCGTTGAAGACGGAACTTCTGTTGAAAATACCAGCGCGGCAGGTGCACTTGCGCCGACAGCGTAAATCCCTTTTGATCGGAATTTTTTCCGGCTACGATGGATTTTTCTCTAACCGCTCCCCTGCGGGAGCGGTCGTTTTGTGTATTGCCAAAGTAAAAGAGAGGTTATTTTTGTATGGATACCACCCGGAACCAACACGGCGGCAGCCGTGAACTGCTGCGCCGTTTTCTGCCTTATCTGATGAAGTATAAGGGCATTTTGTTCTTTGACCTGTTCTGTGCCGCACTCACCACCCTGTGCGATATCGTTTTGCCCAAAATCATGGGTGTACTGACCAACGCCGCCTCCGGCCAGGCCGCTGCCCTGACCGTCCAGGCGGTGCTGAAGCTGGCGCTGCTGTACTTTGTACTGCGCATCATTGACGGTGCGGCCAGCTATTTTATGTCGGGCATCGGCCACATCATGGGCGTGCACATCGAAACTGATATGCGCCGGGACGCTTTCGACCATCTGCTGCGGCTGGATCACACCTACTACAATAATACGAAGGTCGGCCAGATCATGGGCCGCATTACCAATGACCTGTTTGATGTGACCGAATTCGCCCACCATTGCCCTGAGGAGTTTTTTATTGCCTTTATCAAAATCGTGGCTTCCTTCGTGATCCTGTGCCAGGCCAGTGTGCCGCTGACCCTGGTAGTGTTCGCTTGTGTGCCGCTGATGGGCGTGGTTTCGGTATACCTGAATCTGAAACTCCGGGCCCGCTTCCGTCAGCAGCGCTTCCAGATCGGCGAGCTGAACGCCACCATTGAGGACAGCCTGCTGGGCCAGCGCGTCGTCAAAGCCTTTGCCGCCGAAGAACAGGAGCGGGAAAAATTTGCCGAGGGCAACCGCGCTTTTGAAAACATCAAAACGCTGACCTACCATGCCATGGCTGCTTTCAATACCTCCACCCGCCTGTTCGACGGCCTGATGTATCTGGTGGTCATCCTGGCCGGCGGTCTGGCGCTGGTCTATGGCGCCATCAACGCCGGCGATCTGGTGGCATACGTGCTGTACGTTTCCACCTTGATTGCCACCATTCGCCGCATCGTGGAATTTGCCGAACAGTTCCAGCGCGGCATGACTGGCATCGAACGTTTCCTTGAAATCATGGACACTCCGGTAGCCATTGCCGATGCCCCCCATGCCAAGCCCCTTGTGGTGCGGGAAGGCGGCATTGAGTTCCGGGATGTGAGTTTTGAATATCCCGACGACCACAACCAGGTGTTGCGTCATGTAAATCTGCGCATCCGTCCCGGGGAGAGTCTGGCGTTGGTAGGCCCTTCGGGCGGTGGCAAAACCACGCTGTGCAATCTAATCCCCCGGTTTTATGATGTTACCGGCGGTGAAATTCTCATCGACGGGCAAAACGTGCGGGATGTCACCCTGCACAGCCTGCGCGACGCCATCGGTGTGGTGCAGCAGGACGTCTACCTGTTCAGCGGTACGGTGGCCGAAAACATTGCCTACGGCAAACCCGGTGCCTCCCAGGCGGAAATCGAACAGGCTGCCCGGCTGGCCGGTGCCGACGGCTTTGTGCGCGCCCTGAAAGACGGCTACGACACCTATGTGGGAGAGCGCGGCGTCAAGCTCAGCGGCGGGCAGAAACAGCGCATTGCCATTGCGCGGGTCTTTTTGAAAAATCCGCCGATCCTGCTGCTGGATGAAGCCACCAGCGCCCTGGACAACGAGAGTGAGATCCTGGTGGGACAAAGTCTGGACAAACTGGCCAAAGGCCGCACCACGCTGACCATCGCCCACCGGCTGACCACCATCCAGAACGCCGACCGGATTCTGGTGCTGGGTAAGGACGGCATCGAGGAGGAAGGCAACCACACCGAACTGCTGGCAAAGAAAGGCATCTACTATCGTTTGTGGAACGGCCTTGTCAGCGGGCAGACTCTGTGACCGCTGCTTTCCCTGCAAAAAGCCCCGCTTCGGCGGGGCTTTTTGCTATGCCGCGGCAGCCACTTTCAGCATACGGCGGGTATTGAGGGTAAAGGTGAATAGGTTGGAGGCGATCATGATGGCAAGGAAGGCGGCAATGCCGTACCGCGGCAACAGCAGTGCAATGGCAGCAATCCGCAATATGGAATCCGCCAGTGAATACCGGAACGTCGCCAGCTGCTCCCCCAGCCCCTTCAGCACACCATCCACCATGCTTTCCAGGTACATGAAGGGGGCCACAAACCCCAGCACCTGCACATACCGCCCCACCTCGGCATCCCGGTAGACGATCTGTGCCAGCTGCGGCCCAAAAACCACAAAGCAGGCCCCCGCCGCCAAAGAGAAAGCCCCTGTCAATTTCAGCATCGTCAGAATCAGCCGCCGGGTCCCCGGCCCATCCCCGCGGGTATAGGCACGGGTGATTTCCGGCATCAGCAGGCCCGAGAGCGCCGACAACACCGAAAACGGAAAAAACAGCAGCGGCAGGGCCATGCCCTTGAAGTTACCATACTGAGTCATGGCCACCGCCCGGCTGCCGGTATACAACGAAAGCGTCAGCGGAATCAGACTGCTCTCTGCCGCCTGCAAGCCGCTGCTCAGCAGGCGGCTGCCCGTTACCGGCAGCACAATTTCATAGAGTTCCCGCTGTGTATAGGGGTGCAACGGTTCCCGGCCGCGCCGGGCGAATTCCGGCATACGGGCCGCAAATACCAGCATCAGGCAGCAGGATACACTTTCCGAAACTGTATTGCCCAACACCACCGCCGCACAGCCATAACCGGCTCCCCATTGGGCCATCACCCGCAGCCCTGCCACCGCCACCGCCATACGC
Organism: Candidatus Gemmiger excrementigallinarum; assembly: GCA_019116445.1. Taxonomy (GTDB): domain Bacteria; phylum Bacillota; class Clostridia; order Oscillospirales; family Ruminococcaceae; genus Gemmiger; species Gemmiger excrementigallinarum. The sequence continues at coordinate 44,980 of DXBP01000059.1, read as the reverse complement.
ACCAACTGTTCGATCAGCTGGGCGATCACATTGGGCGTTACCCGGCGCGCTGCCAGAAAACATCCGCGCAGCGCCCCCGCCACCGCCATAAACGGCAGACTGGGTGCCAGGACCCGCAGAGCCGTTTCGGCCCGGGCATCGTGCAGCAAAAATCGTGCGGCCGGGCCTGCCAGCGCGGCCTGAGCCACCATGGCCGTTGTACCAAAGGCCAGTGCCGCTGCGCACAGCCCCCGCAAAGTGGCTGCCATGCCTTGCCCCCGCGCCAGGCTTTGCGCCGCCAGCCGGGTAGCCGCCACATTGACCCCCGCGGTTGCCAGCGAAACAAACACCATATACAGCGCCAGAATCAACTGGTACAGACCCATGCCCTCGCCGCCTAAATAGGCCGAGAGGACGACCCGGAACCCCATGCCCAGCATACGCAGCACCAGTCCCGATGCCGTGAGCAGCATTGCATTCTGCAAATACACCTTGCGTCTTGTCACGATGCCGTCCCCCTTTCCCTCTTGTATGCCTATGTGACCGGCGGGTGCATTATTCCTTGCGCGCCGGGCAGGCCGGTGGTACAATGGTGGCAACAACTCGCAGGAGGTTATCTATGAAAGAAGTCGATACCGCTGCCGCCTATCTGCGCGCGCAGCTTCCCTTTACCCCCGACCTGGCCCTGGTACTGGGTTCCGGTCTGGGCGGGCTGGCCGACGAGATCGAAGATGCCGTCATCATCCCCTATCGCGATGTACCCGGGTTCCCGGTTTCCACCGCACCGGGCCATGCCGGCCGCTTTGTGGCGGGACGCCTGGGCGGCAAAAACGTGCTCTGTATGCAGGGACGGTTCCACTATTACGAAGGGCATGACATGATGGCCATCGCCCTGCCCGTACGGGTGTTCAAGGCGTTGGGCTGCCGCGCTCTCGTTCTGACCAATGCCGCCGGGGGTGTAAACTGGGATTTCAACGTGGGCGATTTTATGCTCATCACCGATCATATCAACTTTATGGGTGCCAACCCGCTGCGGGGTGCCAACGATGACAGCATCGGCCCCCGCTTCTGCGATATGACCCATGTTTACACCCCGGAATTGCAGGAAATTGCCCTGCAAGTAGCCGCCCGCCACAACCTGGTGCTGCAGAAAGGCGTATATCTGGGCTACATGGGCCCCAGCTTTGAAACCCCGGCTGAGATTCGGGCCTTCCGTACTCTGGGGGCCGATGCCGTGGGCATGAGCACCGTGCCAGAAGCCATTGCCGCCAGCCACTGTGGCCTGCCGGTGCTGGGCCTGAGCCTGATCACCAACATGGCTGCCGGTATGGCAGGCAAGCGGCTTTCCGGTGACGAGGTCATCGAAATCGCCAACCAGCGCGGGGCGGTATTCCAGCAGCTGGTGCGCGGCATCGTCGAGGCAATGTAAAGGGGACCGGAACCTTGCAATGGCAAGGTATTTTTGGTATACTATACGTTGCCTGAGCGCATTTTTATGGTAAGGAGCAAAACATCATGAGTGAAGAATGTACCCACGATTGCAGCACGTGCAGTGCGAATTGTGATCACCGTGCACCGCAGCACGAGCCGCCCCACCCGAGAAGCCACATCAAAAAGGTGATCGGCGTTGTTTCCGGCAAGGGCGGTGTCGGTAAAAGCATGACCAGCGCCATGCTGGCCGTTGCCATGCGCCGTCTTGGCTATAAAGCCGGCGTTCTGGATGCCGATATCACCGGTCCGTCCATCCCCCGTCTGTTCGGCGTGAAGGGTCCTGCCACCGGTGACGGTGAATCCATCAATCCTATCCCCAGCCGCACCGGCGTGGAGATCATGAGCATCAACCTGCTGCTGGATGACCCCGAAGCCCCCGTTGTCTGGCGTGGCCCCGTCATTGCCGGTGCTGTCAAGCAGTTCTGGCAGGAGGTCATCTGGGATGTGGATTTCCTGTTCGTGGATATGCCTCCGGGAACCGGCGACGTGCCGCTGACCGTCTTCCAGACGCTGCCGGTGGATGGCATCATCATCGTGTCCAGCCCGCAGGAACTGGTGGGCATGATCGTCGGCAAGGCGGTGCAGATGGCCAAGATGATGAACATTCCCATCCTCGGCCTGGTGGAAAACATGAGCTATGCCGTCTGCCCCGACTGCGGCAAGCACATCCAGGTTTTCGGCGACAGCCATGTGGATGAGATCGCCGCCAAATATCAGCTGCCCGTTCTGGCTAAAATGCCCATCGACCCCGAGCTGTCCAAAGAAGCCGACGCCGGTATGATCGAGATGTATGCGGGCGACTTCCTGAACGGCGCCGCCGACACGGTAGCCAAACTGCTGAAGCAGTGATTTGTACCGGAAGGACCTGACCATGAACCAGAATCATGTTAAACAGGGTCTGGAACACTCCCGCAAATTTCTGGACGAGTTCCGGGCCTTTGCCCTGAAAGGCAACGTGATGGATATGGCCATCGGCGTCATCATCGGTGCCTCGTTCCAGTCCATCGTTGCTTCCCTCACCGGGGATATCCTGAACCCGTTGCTGGGCATTGCTTTTTCGACCGATTTCAGCAATGTGGTGATTCCCCTGCCCAACGGCGCAGACCCGCTGCGCATCGGTGCCTTCCTGTCTGCCGTGATCAATTTCGTTATCATGGCCTTTGTGCTGTTCTGCCTGGTCAAATTCATGGGCAGACTGATGCGCATTGGTCAGCGAAAAAAGGAGGCTGCGGAAGCGGCCGCCAAACCGGCCGGCCCCACTCAGGAAGAGCTGCTGGCCAAGATCCTGGCAGAATTGCAGGCGCAAAACCACCGGGATGCATAATTAAATTAAGTTCAATCCGTCAAGATTTAATTTTGATGCCATTTTTACGTTAATTTCGTAAAATATTTTTGTTTTGCGATTGTCAACCAACGTTTTCTATGGTATAGTGTAGGCAAGAACAAGGACGTTCACCCGCCGGAGCCGTGCGCTCCCGGCAGGCGGACGTCCTTTTTTTGCTGCAAAAGGGATTTTCCCCGTTGCAGCATGGTGGAATACCAGGAAGGAGAGTTTACAGTGCAAGACTTTACTACGATGCAAAAGCCTGCCGGCCTGTATGACCCGCACTTGGAACATGACAACTGCGGTATCGGCGCGGTGGTGGACATCAAGGGCCGCAAGACCCATAAAACCATCGAGGATGCGCTGCAGATCGTGGAGCATCTGGAGCATCGCGCCGGCAAGGACGCCGAGGGAAAAACCGGCGACGGTGTTGGCATCCTGACGCAGATCAGCGACAAGTTTTTCCAGAAAGCTGCCGCTGCCCTTGGCATCGACCTGGGCAAGGAGCGGGAATACGGCATTGGTATGTTCTTCTTCCCGCAGGATGAACTGCGCCGCAACCAAGCCAAGAAACTGTTTGAGATCGTCTGCAAAAAAGAGGGGTTGCCGTTCCTGGGGTGGCGCGAAGTTCCCGTCTGCCCCGAAGTTCTGGGCCACAAAGCCCGGGACTGCATGCCCAGCATCTGGCAGGGCTTTGTGGGCAAACCGGCCCGTCTGGAGTCCGGCATTGCCTTTGACCGCCGCCTGTATGTAGCCCGCCGCGTGTTTGAACAGTCCAGCCCCAATACCTATGTCTGCAGCCTGTCCAGCCGGACCATCGTCTACAAGGGTATGTTCCTGGTCAACGAACTGCGCCTGTTCTACCCCGATCTGCAGGACAGCGATTACGAATCCGCCATCGGCATGGTGCACAGCCGCTTCTCCACCAACACGGCGCCCAGCTGGAACCGGGCACACCCCAACCGCCTGATTCTGCACAACGGCGAGATCAACACCATCCGCGGCAATGTGGACACCATGCTGGCCCGGGAGGAGACCATCGGCTCCAACTATCTGAAAGACGACATGACCAAGGTACTGCCCATCGTCAACCAGGGCGGTTCGGACTCGGCCATGCTGGATAACACTCTGGAATTCATGGTCATGAACGGCATGGATCTGCCGCTGGCGGTGATGGTGACCATCCCCGAGCCCTGGAGCAACAACCAGGCCATGGACGCCAAGAAGCGGGATTTTTACCAGTACTACGCCACCATGCTGGAACCCTGGGACGGCCCCGCCAGCATTCTGTTCAGCGACGGCGATGTGATGGGCGCCGTGCTGGACCGCAACGGTCTGCGCCCCAGCCGTTACTACATCACCAAGGATGGCCGGCTGATCCTTTCCAGTGAGGTAGGCGTACTGGATATTCCCGCCGACCAGGTCGTGCGCAAAGACCGACTGCGCCCCGGCAAGATGCTGCTGGTGGATACGCAGAAGGGCGAACTTGTGGACGACGAAAAGCTGAAGAACGATTACGCCAGCCGTCAGCCCTACGGCGAGTGGCTGGACCGCAACCTTGTGAATCTGTCCGCCCTGAAAGTGCCCAACAAGCGCGCCCCCAGCTACGACAAAGAGCAGCTGGTGCAGCTGCAGAAGGCTTTCGGCTACCGCTACGAGGATGTTTCCACCATCATTTTGCCCATGGCCAAGAACGGCGGTGAGCCGGCCGGTGCCATGGGCAGCGATACCCCGCTGGCTGTGCTGAGCCACACCCGGCCTTCCCTGTTTGAATACTTCAAGCAGATGTTCGCCCAGGTCACCAACCCGCCCATTGACGCCCTGCGTGAGAAGGTCGTTACCTCCACCACCGTCTATGTAGGCGCCCAGGGCAACCTGCTGGAAGAACAGGCCGACAACTGCAAGGTCCTCAAGATCGACAACCCCATCCTGACCGAAACCGATCTTTTGAAGATCAAGACGATGGATGTGCCCGGTTTTAAAGTTGAAACCCTGTCCATCTGCTACTACAAGAACACCGATCTGGAGAAAGCCATCGAGCGTCTGTTCGTGGATGTGGACCGTGCCTACCGGGACGGCGCCAACATCCTGATCCTCTCGGACCGGGAGATCGACGAATACCACGTGGCCATCCCCAGCCTGCTGGCTGTGGGCGCCGTGAGCAAGTACCTGGTCCGCACCCGCAAGCGCACGGCCATGGCACTGATTCTGGAAAGCGGCGAACCGCGGCTGGTACATGACTTTGCCACCCTGCTGGGCTACGGCGCCAGTGCCATCAATCCCTATCTGGCGCAGCAGACCATCGGCAGCCTCATCGACGAAGGTCTGCTGGATAAGGACTACTACGCCGCCGTGCAGGACTACAACAAAGCCGTTCTGGCGGGCATCGTGAAGATCGCCTCCAAGATGGGCATTTCCACCATTCAGTCCTACGCGGGCAGCCAGATTTTTGAAGCCCTGGGCCTGAGCCAGGAAGTGGTCGACAAGTACTTCACCAATACCATCACCCGTGTGGGCGGTATTACCATCCATGACATCCAGAACGATCTGGAAGCCCGCCACCAGGAAGCCTTCGATCCGCTGGGGCTGGATATCAACCGTGAACTGCCCAGCCTGGGCGCCCACAAGTTCCGCAGCGGCCCCGCTGCCGAGCAGCACCTGTACAATCCCCAGACCATCCACCTGCTGCAGCAGGCCTGCTGGACCGGCAACTACGATACCTTCAAGCAGTACACCAAGGCGGTAGCCAACGAGGGCGGCGACGAGATGCATCTGCGCAGCCTGCTGGAGTTCAACTATCCCGAGCAGGGTGTGCCCCTGGACGAAGTGGAAAGCGTAGCATCCATCGTCAAGCGCTTCAAGACTGCGGCTATGAGTTACGGTGCGCTTTCGGAAGAAGCCCACGAGTGCATGGCCGTTGCCATGAACCGTCTGGGCGGCAAGTCCAACACCGGCGAGGGTGGCGAAGCCGAGGACCGCTACGGCACCGAGCGCAATTCCGCCATCAAGCAGGTGGCCTCCGCCCGCTTCGGCGTCACCAGCAAATACCTGGTATCCGCCAGCGAAATCCAGATCAAAATGGCCCAGGGCGCCAAGCCCGGCGAGGGCGGCCAGCTGCCCGGTGCCAAGGTCTACCCCTGGGTTGCCAAAACCCGCAACTCCACCACCGGTGTGGGACTCATCTCTCCCCCGCCCCACCACGATGTTTACTCCATCGAGGACCTGGCCCAGCTGATCTACGACCTGAAATGTGCCAACCGCAAGGCGGCCATCAACGTCAAACTGGTCAGCGAGGCCGGCGTAGGTACCATCGCTGCCGGTGTTGCCAAGGCCGGTGCTGAGGTCATCCTGATTTCCGGCTTTGATGGCGGCACCGGTGCGGCCCCCCGCAATTCCATCCACAACGCCGGTCTGCCCTGGGAGTTGGGCATTGCCGAGGCCCATCAGTGCCTGATCATGAACGGTCTGCGCAGCCGCGTACGCATTGAAGCCGACAGCAAGCTGATGAGCGGCCGCGATGTAGCCATTGCCGCGATGCTGGGCGCCGAGGAATTCGGCTTTGGTACCGGCCCGCTGGTGGCTATGGGCTGCGTGATGATGCGCGTATGCAACCTGGACACCTGCCCCATGGGCATCTGCACCCAGAACCCCGAACTGCGCAAGCGGTTCAAGGGCAAACCGGAATACGTCATGAACTTCATGCGCTTCATGGCGGAGGAACTGCGGGAATATATGGCAAAACTGGGCGTACACTCCGTGGACGAACTCGTCGGCCGCACCGACCTGCTGAAGGTCAAGGATGTACCCGCCGGTTCCCGCGCCAGTGAGCTGAATCTGACCGCCCTGCTGAAGAATCCCCTGATTGAGGATTCCTGCATCCACTTTGATCCCAAGGCCGTCTATAATTTTGGCCTGGAAAAGACCCCTGATATGCGGGTACTGATGAAGAAGTTCAAGAAGTCCTTCGAGATGGCGGAGCCCAAGCCCATGACCGTTACGCTGGACGTCGGCAACACCGACCGCGCTTTCGGCACCATTTTTGGCAGCGAGATCACCGCCAAGTTCGGCAACACCCTGCCGGATGACACCTTCCACGTGGTATGCCACGGCTACGGCGGCCAGAGTTTTGGTGCCTTCCTGCCCAAGGGCCTGACGCTGGAACTGATCGGCGACTCCAACGACTACATGGGCAAGGGTCTGAGCGGCGGCAAGCTGATCGTTTACCCGCCCAAGGACGTCACCTTTGACCGCAGCGACAACATCGTGATCGGCAACGTGGCCCTGTACGGTGCCACCGGCGGCAAAGCCTTCATCAACGGTGTGGCCGGCGAGCGCTTCTGCGTGCGTAACTCCGGCGCCACTGCCGTTGTGGAAGGCGTGGGCGACCACGGCTGCGAATATATGACCGGCGGCACCGTGGTGGTGCTGGGCAAGACCGGTAAAAACTTTGCGGCCGGCATGAGCGGCGGCATCGCCTATGTGCTGGACGAGGACTGGGATTTCTACCAGCGCGTCAACAAGGATATGGTCAGCCTGGAGCCTGTGGAACACAAGTATGATGTTTCGCTGCTGAAAGACCTGATCCGGGAGCACGTAGAGCTGACCGGTTCCCCCCGCGGCAAGGAGATTCTGGAAAACTTCGGTGAATATCTGCCCAAGTTCAAGAAGGTCCTGCCCCACGACTACGACAAGATGCTGCGTCTGATTGCCCAGATGGAAGAAAAAGGCGAGGACAGCGAGCAGGCCCAGATCGAAGCATTCTATGCGATGAAAAACGCCAAGTAAGGGAGGCAGCAACAATGGGTAAACCGACAGGATTTATGGAGATCGAACGGCAGACCAGCCTGGAACTGCCGCCCGAAGAACGGATTCAGAATTTCAAGGAGTTTCATCTGCCGCTGCTGACAGAAGAACAACAGGCCCAGGGCGCCCGCTGCATGGATTGCGGCGTGCCGTTCTGCCAGAGCGGTATGCTGCTGGGCGGCATGTACAGCGGCTGCCCGCTGAACAACCTGATTCCCGAGTGGAATGATCTGATCTATCAGGGCAAATGGAATCTGGCGGTACACCGCCTGATCGCCACCAACCGCTTTCCGGAATTTACCAGCCGCGTCTGCCCCGCTCTGTGCGAGGCGGCCTGCACCTGCGGCATGACTACCGGCGATCCGGTCACCGTCAAGGAGAACGAACGCGCCATCGTGGAATACGGCTACGAGAATGGAGCCATCCACGCCGTGCCGCCTCCCACCCGCACCGGCAAAAAGGTAGCCGTGGTGGGGGCCGGGCCTGCGGGGCTTTCGGTGGCGGACCTTCTGAACAAGCGCGGCCATAGCGTGACCATCTACGAGCGCGAGGATCGCGTAGGCGGTCTTTTGATGTACGGCATCCCCAACATGAAGCTGGAAAAATGGGTCATCGACCGCCGGGTCAAGATCCTGCAGGATGAGGGCATCGAGTTTGTGCTCAACGCCAATGTAGGCGGCAACGTCAGCGCCGAGGAGCTGAAATCCCAGTATGACGCCGTGGTGCTCTGCTGCGGTGCCAAACAGCCCCGGGACATCAGCGCGCCGGGCCGGGATGCCAACGGCATCTACTTTGCGGTGGATTACCTGACCAGCGTGACCCGCAGCCTGCTGGATTCGGATTTTGCCGACGGCAAGGCCATCAGCGCCGCAGGCAAACGAGTACTGGTCATCGGCGGCGGCGACACCGGCAACGACTGTGTAGGTACGGCCATCCGCCAGGGCTGCGAGAGTGTGCTGCAGCTGGAAATGATGCCCTGCCCGCCCGCGGAACGCGCCCCCGGCAACGACTGGCCGGAGTGGCCCCGTGTGCTGAAAACCGATTACGGCCAGCAGGAAGCCATCGTCAGATTCGGCAGCGATCCGCGGGTTTACCAGACCACGGTCAAGGAGTTCTACAAGAACGACGCCGGCCAGGTCTGCGGTGCGCTGCTGGAAAAGCTGGAGAGCCAGGTCATCGATGGACGCCGCCAGATGGTACCCACCGGCGAGGAATTCACCGTAGACTGCGACCTGGTGCTCATTGCCGCCGGTTTCGTGGGCTGTGAGTCCTATGTGGCCGATGCCTTCGGCGTGGACCTGACGGCCCGCGGCACGGTGGCCGACGACCACTACACCACCAACGTCCCCCATGTGTTTGTCTGCGGCGATATGCGCCGCGGCCAGAGCCTGGTAGTCTGGGCGCTGCGGGAAGGACGTGACACCGCCGCCGTAGTGGATAACAGCCTGATGGGCTACACCAACCTGTAATTTTACCAAAAACAAACCGCCCCGCAGAGAGAACGATCTCTCCGCGGGGCGGTTTTGTTATTCAGAAAAAGCTCAGCGCTCCATCTTCCAGAATGCGCAGCTGTAGGCAGGCAGTTCGCTGCCGCCGCCAAAATCATGGGGTTCGCCGGTGATCAGGTCCATGGCCATCCCGCAGCCTGCATCAAAGTGGGCCATATAGGGTGCACTGTCGGCATTGATGGCTACCAGCACCCGCTCGTCGCCGGTGCGGCGCTCAAAGATCAACTGTTTGGGCTGCACCAGCACATTGCGGTAGCTGCCGTTGCACAGCGCCGGGCTGGATGTGCGTGCCTGGGCCAGCAGCGAAATCCACTGGGTCAGATCATTTTCTTCCGGCTTCTCGATGGCCGGGCGCAGCGTGGGATCGCCGTTTTTCTTGTCCCCTTCCACGCCCCATTCGCTGCCGTAGTAAACCGCCGGAACACCCGGCATACCGAACAGCAGACCGTACAGCGGCTTGCTGCACGCCTTATCCATCAGGATCGTTGCCACACGGGTGACATCGTGGTTATCCACAAAGGAGAGCAGATGCTTGCCGGTGTACAGGCACCAGGGTTCCGAACCAAACTGCCGGTTCAGGCTGTAGCTGATCTCGTGCATATTGCCGGTGTTGAAGCTGGAATACAGCCCCTTATAGCACTCGTAGTTTGTCACGCTGTGGCAGGCATGGTCATTCATCCAGCGGTTGTAGTCGCCGTGAAGGGTTTCGCCCACCAGTACGAACTCCGGCTTGACCTCATTGGCCAGGGCGCGCAGTTCCGCCAGGAAACCCAGGTCCAGGCAATAGGCCACGTCCAGCCGCAGGCCGTCGATGTCATAGTCTTTGACCCAGCCGCGCACCACGTCGAACAGATACTGCTTGACCGCCGGATTCTGCAGATTGAGCTTCACCAGCTCATTGCAGCCTTCCCAGGCTTCGTACCAGAAACCGTCGTTGTAGTTGGTGTTGCCGTCAAAGCTGATATGGAACCAGTCCTTGTACGGGCTGTCCCACTTTTTTTCCTGCACGTCCCGGAACGCCCAGAAACCGCGGCCCACATGGTTGAACACGCCATCCAGCAGCACCCGGATGCCTGCCTTGTGCAGCGCTTCGACCACTGTTTTCAGGTCCTCGTTGGTGCCGAGCCGGCAATCCACCTTGGTGTAATCCCGGGTATCATAACCGTGGGCATCGCTCTCAAACAGCGGGTTGAAAAGTACACAGGTTGCTCCCAGTTCCCGGATGTGATCCACCCAGTCCAGCACCCGCAGCAGGCGATGCTGTTCCGCCTGGGCTGTGTCACCCTCGTTTTGCAGCGGCGCACCGCAAAGTCCCAGCGGATAGATCTGATAGACCACAGCTTCATTGTACCACATAGTTTGTCCTCCTAATATTTTCAGCGGGCATTTGCCCCGCCGTACCGTCAAAAAAAGTGTTTCAGACGCCTGCGAAGGACCAGCCGGTAATACCGGGTCACGGCCCCCAGCGCGCGGTCACACAAAAAGAAGGAAAGGTTGCCCAGTGCCAGCAACACAACCAGCATACCCGTGCCATCGGCTGTGAGTTCCTGCCATATAGCCGGCCCCAGCAGCGCGAACAGCAAAAGGTAGACCAGTACCGTTGCCGTATTGAACACCTCAAATTTGATGGCCCAGCGCAGCAGCGTCGGTTTTATCTTGCGCAAAGCATAGCGCAAAACGGGATAATACCCGATAACCAGTGCATAAAACAGCGCCAGTTCTGTTTCCGGCACCACCAGCACGGCCAGGATCGCCGTTGCTGCATACAGCAGCAGCGCGTAGCGGGAGCCGTATTCTTCCAGCACCGGCACCAGCAAAAAGGAAGCCAGCATCGGCGCTGCGTAGGTACCGATCTGCAAAGCAGCCCCCAGCAGCAACAATACGACCGAAAGCGCCCCCAACACACCGCAGAGGGCAATTTTCTGGCTTTCGGTTTTGCGCATTTGGGGTTCACCTGCTTTCGCAGCTATTATACCCTATTCCCCGGTGGTTTGCAATTCCGCCAATTGTTCTACCGTGCAAAAAGTATAGCCCTCTTCCCGGAACCAGCCAATGATTTGCGGCAGCGCTTGCACCGTCTGTCCGGTGGCTTTGGTATCGTGCAGCAGAACCACACAGGTAGAAAGATCCCTGGCATCCTCCTGGATGTTGCGCAGGATGCCGTCTGCATCCGGATGGGCGGCGGTGGCATCCTCGCCGCAGACATTCCAGTCGATCCAGTGCCAGCCCTTCTCTTCAGTCTGGGCTTTCAGCTCTTTCATGATACTACTGCCCCCATATTTATGGCTGACCGTATTGGTACTGCCGCCGGGAAACCGCAGCCAGGTCAGCGTGTCCAGCGAAATATAGGGTTCCAGCGCCTGCCGCAGCGTCTTGATGTCCTGCCAGAAGGCATCCGGGCTCTGATAGATTTTGGCATACCGGTGGGTGGCACTGTGCATCGCCACCTGATGCCCCTGCTGGGCGATAGTGCGTACCAGCGGCAGGTACTCTCGGTTGATGTCCTGCGCACAGACAAAAAAGGTGGCCGGGACTTTCTCCTGCGCCAGAATTTCCAGAATCGGCTGGGTGTTCGGACTGGGGCCGTCGTCAAAGGTCAGGCACACCAGTTTGGGAACGGCCGTTTCTCCCGTTGCGGCTGCCACGGCAAAGCAATCGTTGGGGATATCGGCATCAGCAAATTCCTGATGATACAGCAAGTGGATCACCGCAGCCAGAATGGCAAGCAGCAGCCCCAGCACTGCCCAGGCAAGTACATTCTGGCGCAGTTCCTCCTGTCGGCGATTGTAGCGAATGGTACTCCCCTCCCTTGGCGTTTTGCTATAACCTATGCGCCGGGTGGACAAAATAACACCCTGCCTTTCACCAGGAAAGACAGGGTGTGTTTTCAGCATTATGCCGGCGCGATGTGCGTCGAACGCTTGCGCCAGAGCCGCGGCGAGAACAGAGCCAGAATCGGATAGAGTTCCAGCCGTCCCGCCAGCATATCAAAGGAGAGCAGCAGCTTGACGGGGTCGGAGAAATGGGCAAACGAGCCCATGGGGCCCACCAGTTCCAGGCCCGGGCCCACGTTATTGAAGCAGGTGGCCACCGCTGTGAATGTGGTGATCAGATCAAACCCATCAATGGCCACAAGCAACACCGAAACCGAGAACAGCAACATATATATATTGAAGTAATTGTGCACGCCCCGCAGCGTCTTTTCGTCCAGGGGTTTGCCTTCAAACCGGATGGAGGTGATGGCGTGGCTGTGCAGCATCTTGTTCAGGTCCTGTTTGGCAGCCTTGACGAAAATGATGATGCGCGACACCTTCAGCCCGCCGGCAGTGGAACCGGCGCAGGCGCCCATAAAGGTCAGCAGCACCAGCACCGCACGGGAATAATTGGGCCAGAGGTTGAAATCCGCGGTGGCATAACCGGTGGTCGTGACGATGGACGCCACCTGGAAAAACGCCGTGCGCAACGCCGTCCCCACATTATCGTACAGGCTGGCGATGTTGATGGTAATGGTGATCGTTGAAAATGCCACGATCCCCAGATAGACCCGCAGTTCTTCAGAGCGGAATGCCTCCCGGAAATGCCGCAGCAGAATAAAATAATACAGATTGAAGTTGATACCGAACAGCAGCATGAAGATGCCGATGACGATTTCAAAGAAAGGATTGTTGTAGGCCCCCACGCTGAGCGCCTTGTTGCTGAAGCCGCCGGTGCCAGCGGTACCGAAAGCGTGGATCAGCGCATCGTAAAGCGGCATCCCGCCGGCACACAGGATGGCAACCTCCACCACGGTAAGCACGAAGTAAATCTCATACAAAATCTTGGCACTGTCCCGCAGCTTGCTGGAAATTTTGCCCACCGTCGGTCCCGGCACCTCGGCACGCATCAGGTGCATGGCCCGGCCGTCGGTCATGGGCAGGATGGCCATGGCAAACACCAGAACGCCCATACCGCCGATCCAGTGGGAAAAACTGCGCCAGAACAGAAGGCCCTTGCTCATGGATTCCACATCGGTCAGGATCGTGGAGCCGGTGGTGGTAAAACCGGATACCATCTCAAAAAAAGCATCAAAGAAAGACGGGATCTCCCCCGAGATCATAAAGGGCAGCGCGCCAAATACAGACATCAGTACCCAGACCAGCGCCACAATAACCAGGCCGTCCCGGGCATAGATGGTGGTATCACGCGGCTGACGGTGACTGAGCAGCACCCCCAGCAGTGTAAGCCCCAGCGCCGGCCACAAGAAGGCCAGCACAATGTTCCATTCGCCGTAGATTGCAGAACAGGCCATGGGACAAAGCATCAGCACCGCTTCGATCCAGAAAATGCGCCCCAGCACAAAACCTACCATTTTATAGTTCATGCCCGGCGCCTCACTTTACAATGTCGCGCAGGGCGTGCAGCGTTGTGTCGGTGGTGACTACCACAACATCATCCCCCTCGGAAAGTGCATCATCACCGGAGGGAATGACCGTCTGGCCGTTGCGCCGCACGATCCCCACGATGAGCAAACCGTCTTTCAGGCGCAGATCCTTGAGGGGCCTGCCGATAAACGGCGTGCCCGGTCCTACATTGAATTCCAGCGCCTCGACACGGCCGCCCACCAGGCGATGCAGTGTCTTGATATTGTCGGAGTCGATGCTGTTCTGCATGGCGCGGACATACCGGGCGATGGCTTCACTGGTGACAGCCGCCGTGGAAACCACGCTGTCCACCAGATTGTTGGCCGTAGCCAGGTCCGCAAAAGAAGGGCGGTTGATTTTGGCCACGACCTTGCAGGAATTGAACTGGGAGGCATACATCGCCAGGATGATATTGGTTTCATCCATGCCGGTCAGGGCCACAAAGGCGTCCATCTCATGGATGCGCTCCTCGCTGAGCAGCTCGCTGTCGGCACCGTCGCCGTGAATCACCAGCACACCGGGGAACTTTTCGCTCATCTCCTGGCAGCGGGCCAGATTGTTGTCGATGACTGTCATCCGCTTCTGCATATCCTGCAGCTCCCGGACCAGGTAGTAGGTCATGCGGCCGGCGCCCACGATCATAATATTGTTGGCGCGCTCCTTGAACAGATTCAGCTTGCGGAAGAAGGTTTCCAGATCCCGCGGCGAAGCCGTCAGATAGATCTTATCCCCTTCCTGCAATTCAAAGGAACCGGAAGGAATGATGGTTTCCTGCCCGCGGGCCACCGCGCAGATCAGAATTTTGACGCGGATGTTGCGGTACAGATCCGTCAGCGGCATCCCTACCAGCGGGTTATCCCGCCCGATACGGTACTCCACCAGCTCAAAACGCTGGCGGCAGAACTGTTCGCGCTTGATGGCGCTGGGGAAACGCAGCACGCGGGCAATTTCCCGCGCTGTCGCCTGCTCAGGATTGATGACCATGGACAATCCCAGTTCACCGCGCATAAAGCGCAGCTGCTTGGCATATTCGGGGTTCCGGATACGGGCAATGGTATGAGGTGTACCGATCTTTTTGGCCACCAGGCAGGAAAGAATGTTGATCTCATCACTGGAGGTGGTGGCAATCAGCAGATCCGCCCCTTCCTCAAAAGCCTCTTTCTGCACACCATAGCAGCCGCCGTTCCCGGCCACACCGCGCACATCGTAGATATTGACGATATTGTCGATGATCTCGGCATTCTGATCGATGACGACAAGATCGTGACCCTCGCCGGCAAGCTGCGCCGCCAGGGCACGGCCGACCTTACCCAGGCCGACAACCACGATTCTCATAACAATACTCCTTCTTATGTTGTTCCTTCACCCTGTGCCATAAAACAACCCCCAGGCACAGATTTCTACAATATAAAGTTCATTATAGCAAAGTAAGGGGAAAAAGCAATAGAAATTTCCCTTAAATCTTAACAAAATCTTTATGTCATTTTTACAAAATCTTTATGCACCTTTTCCGCGCCCCCAAACAAAAAACAGAGCCTTTCCCTGGGGAAAGGCCCTGTGATGTTTCTTATATTTTTAGCTGTTCTGCACGTTGTTCTTCAGGATTACGTCATGGCTGCCGCCTTCCACAATAGAGGTGGAGGAAACCACCGTCAGGCGGGCCTTCTCCTGCAGTTCGGGAATGGAGAGTGCGCCGCAGTTGCACATGGTGGAGCGCACCTTGTACAGCGTGGTCTGCACACCATCCGCCAGAGGACCGGCGTAAGGCACGTACGAGTCAACGCCCTCCTCAAAGCTCAGCTTCTGGGCGCCGCCCAGGTCATAACGCTGCCAGTTGCGGGCACGGTTGGAACCTTCGCCCCAGTACTCCTTGACGTAGTTGCCGCCGACGCGCAGCTTGTTCGTGGGAGATTCATCAAAGCGGGCAAAATAACGCCCCAGCATGACAAAGTCCGCACCCATAGCCAGCGCCAGGGTAATGTGGTAATCCTGCACAATGCCGCCATCGGAGCAGATGGGCACATAGATACCGGTTTCCTTGTAGTATTCGTCGCGGGCCTTGGCAACCTCGATGACTGCCGTAGCCTGGCCGCGGCCGATGCCCTTGGTTTCACGGGTAATGCAGATGGAACCGCCGCCGATACCGATCTTGACGAAGTCGGCCCCGGCCTTGGCCAGGAACATAAAGCCGTCACGGTCCACAACGTTGCCGGCGCCGACCTTTACCTTGTCGCCGTAATGTTCCCGAATCCAGGAAATGGTGCGGGACTGCCACTCGCTGAAGCCTTCGGAGGAGTCGATGCAGAGCACATCCACACCGGCCTCAACCAGCGCGGGAACACGCTCGGCAAAGTCACGGGTGTTGATGCCGGCGCCCACCACATAGCTCTTGTTGGCGTCCAGCAGTTCGTTCACGTTCTCCTTGTGGGAGTCGTAGTCCTTACGGAAAACCATATACTGCAGATGGCCTTCCTCATCCACCAGGGGCAGAGAGTTGATCTTATTGTCCCAGATGATGTCGTTGCAGTCATGCAGGCTGGTGGTGGCCGGTGCCGTAACCAGCATATCCAGCGGGGTCATGAACTCGGTGACCTTCAGGTCATGAGTCATGCGGGACAGACGGTAATCGCGGGAAGCCACGATGCCCAGCAGTTTGCCGTGGGCCGTGCCGTCATCGGTGATGGCCACCGTGGAGTGACCGGTGCGGGTCTTGAGGTCCAGCACATCACCCAGGGTAGCCTCCGGCGGGAGGTTGGAGTCGGAAGTGACAAAGCCCTTTTTGTAAGCCTTGACGCGGCGCACCATATCCGCTTCCTGCTCAATGGTCTGAGAACCATAAATGAAAGAAACGCCGCCCTGTTTGGCCAGCGCAATGGCCAGCTTTTCGCCGGACACCGACTGCATGATAGCCGAAACCATGGGGATATTCATTTCCAAGGGGCATTCTTCCTCACCCTTGCGGTACTTTACCAGCGGGGTCTTGAGGCTGACGGCCGTAGGCACGCACTCGGAAGAAGAATAGCCGGGAACGAGCAGATATTCACCAAAAGTACGGGACGGTTCAGAAAAATAATACGCCATAAATGCACTCTCCTGACTTCCTGATTTAAACGATCAATTGCTTCTTGCCATTGATATTATGTGATTAGAAAGATTGTACCACATTCGCGGACAAAACACAAAAGTTTTCACGAAAATCTTTCTTGCACCGCGGATGGGGAAAGTTGTGGAATTTGCACCAAAGCCGCCGAAAAAAGTACGACTTTGCCGCCAGGATTTTACAGTCCTTCCGGCGGGGTGTTTTCGTGCCGGCATTTTTATGCTATAATAGGCCCATTCCAAAGAAAGGGTATTCTTGTATGCTGTTGCAACACTGGAAGTTGCTGGACCCCGGCCAGGCACGGCGGCAGGCCCTGGCGCAGCACGTTTTCTGCGCAGCACTGGCTTTGCTGCTGATTCTGTCCGAGGTGTTCAGTTCCAATATTCAATCCACACTCCCCACCCTCAGCCACCTGGCCAGGCTGGCACTGACCGGCGGCGCGGTACTGCTTTTGGGCGCGAAGGTCCTGCTGCTGACCGACTACGAACGGCGGTGGCAGCCGGTTCTGGCCGGGCTGGTACTCTGTTATACCGCATTTGCCGCCTGGTACGGGGATGATGTCTGGTTTTTTCTGGCAGCGCTGGTAGGCCTGGGGGCCAAAGACATCGACCTGCACCGTGCGCTGCGGGTCTACCTGATCACCGCCGTGGCCGGACTGATCTTTGTGCAGCTGCTGCACTTTGCCACTCCGCTGATGCCCTACAATTTCTACTGCCGCAACTGGGATTTCGGTTACGGACATTACAACGGCTTCGGCGCCCGGCTGGTGGGCGTATTCTTTGCCTGGGCCTGGCTGCGCCACGACCGGATGCGCTGGTTCGACTGGACCGGGCTTGCTGCTCTGTTTGTTTTTACCTATAAAGTACCGGGCAGTCGCGGAGCGGCCGGCGCCATGGCCGCGCTGCTGGTGTTGTTTGCCGTGCAGCGCTTTTTACCCCGGCTGTTCGACAACAAGATCTGGTATGCACTGGCCATCGCCTTGCCCATCGGGCTGGCGGCATTCAGCCTGTATGCCGGCTATGTTTACAATCCGGAATGGCCGTATGAGCGCATGGCGTTGCTGTTGTTGAGCATCTTCCTTTCGGGGCGGTTCGAAATCTGGCACAACGTTTTCTGGGGTTCGGATCTTTCGCTGCTGGGCGGCCTGCCTACCGATGGCGATGAACACCACGCCATAGACAATGCGTTCCTGGCGGTGCCCATGAACAAAGGGTACCTGGGGGCAATTCTGGTGGCGGTTTTCTTCCTGTTGCTGTTGTGGCGGCTGGCCAAGCACCGCCACGCCACCGAGGTACTGTGCCTGGTGGCTCTGACGCTGTATATCTTTATGGAAAACAAGCCGTTCCTGCTTTCGGCCGATCCGTTTTTGCTGCTGGCGCCCTGCGTCTTTTTTGCAGGCGCCAAAACGCCGGCGGACGAGGCGCTGCCGACGGTCTGCCAACGAACTTTATAACAAGAAAAACCACGGTGCCTTCTGATTCTGCACCGTGGTTTTTCTTTGGTTTTTCCACAAAACAAAAAGCGTTGCAACTGATGTTGCAACGCTTTTTGTTGGTGCGGAAGATGGGACTTGAACCCACACGTCATGGACACACGCACCTCAAACGTGCCTGTCTGCCGATTCCAGCACTTCCGCTTACAGCTTAACTGCAAGGGATATTCTAGCATAAATCCGGCAGATAAGTCAAGTCCCTTTTTGCATTTATTTTACAGCATCCGCCAAACGTGGGCATCAATTCAACGGTTGCCCTCCTACACAGTAGGCACGGCCGTTCCAGGGGGCAAAGCCTTCATATACCTGAAAGCGATATTCCTGCACAGCGTATCCGCTCTCATTGCTCATGCTTGCCACCAGGGTATCCCCTTCCCACTGGAACTGCCAGACGGTATTCTTGCCATCATAGCCCGGTACCGCACCGCGGTCCAGTCCGGCGATATACTTTTCCAGGTTCTCTAAGGCGAATCCAGGCCACTCTGCCGACAGAAACCGCTGGTTTCCGTACCAGTCATCTTCTGCTGTAAAATCAATGGTCAGAAGCAGATTTCCGTTATCGATAGCCAACCTGTTATTCTGCCAGGTTTCCTCCGCAAAGCCAAAATCCTGACCGCGGAAGTACAGATACCGATACAGTTCTTCCTCCGTCCAGTCCGCAGGCGACGTAAATTCCCGCACCCCGGCTGCCGCCATAGCCTGGCATTGGTGCAGCAGCATACGGGACTGGTAAAGGGTCAGTCCTTCCGCCACCACGGTCTGTTCCGGGCGGAACATACTCTCTCCGTTCTGGTCACTATACCAGCCGCTGATCACCTCACAGGGCTGGGTGGTATCCACAGGTACCAAAACATACACGGCATTCAGGCCATCCCCGTACTGTGGCCCCTGATAATTGATTTCCGGCTCATATTCCACATAAAAGTGGACTTCCACCAGTATATCCGTTCCGGCGTAGATACGGTCCAGTGGCCGTTCCCCTTCCTCACCAAAGGACGTCAGTGTCAGCAGCCGCTCATTGTATATGCAGGTTTCGTAAGATACCACCGACGCGGCTACGTTTTCCGCTACTGCGTACCGATAAATTGCCGGGCCGGTGATCATATCGGCAGACCAATATTCCTGGGCCCGCAAGGCCGCCGCTTGACACTGCTCATAGGTAAAAACAGCCGCGCCATCCGGGTCAGGCAGAGATTCTTCGGGGGACGCCACTTCTTCGGCTGCCGCTGTTTCCTGGGTAGACGCGGTGCTTTCCGCCGTACTGGAACTTACGCTTTCGCCAGCCGATTGGGGCAGAGTACTGCAACCGGCCAATACAGCCAGCAACATTCCCGCTGCGCCGGCCAGTGCCAGAGAACGGCAAAAATCCGGTATTCGTTTCATGGCGGAAACACCTCCTCTTTTTTCATTATATCTTTCTGCAATTTTCCCGTCAATCCGCAAAGCACACAAACAAAAGCCACTGTTTTCGGCAAAAAACGCGCCGCGCAGAGGAAATCCTCCGCGCGGCGCGCACATTTATAAAAGTATTACCGCAGATACAGGTGGCCGTTTTCGTCGGCGTCCACAGTCAGGGTATCCCCTGCAGCATGGGCCCCGGCGATGATTTCCTTGGCGATCATGGTTTCCACATGAGCCTGGATATACCGCTTCAACGGGCGGGCACCGTAGATGGGGTCGTAACCGCCATCGATGATGGCGTTCTTGGCCGCCTCGGTCACTTCCAGATGCAGCTGCTTGTCGGCCAGACGATGGCGCAGGTCGGCCAGCATCAGATCCACAATGGAACCGATCTCCTGTTTGGTCAGGCTCTTGTAATAGACGATGTCGTCCAGACGGTTGAGGAACTCGGGCCGGAACTGCCGCTTGAGCAGCTGGCCGATGGCCTCCTGGGCTTCGGCAGAAAGATCGTTGCTGCCGTTGGCACGGCTCTTTTCCAGATCCTCCAGAATCAGGTCGGAACCCAGGTTGGAGGTGAGGATGATAACGGTGTTCTTGAAGTCCACCGTGCGGCCCTGGCTATCGGTGATACGGCCGTCGTCCAGCACCTGCAGCAGGATGTTGAACACATCGGGATGGGCTTTTTCCACCTCGTCGAAGAGCACCACGCTGTAGGGATGGCGGCGCACAGCCTCGGTGAGTTGGCCGCCTTCCTCATACCCCACGTATCCCGGAGGCGCGCCGATCAGACGAGAAACGCTGAACTTCTCCATATACTCGGTCATGTCGATACGGACCAGGTTCTTCTCATCGTCGAACAGGGCCTGAGCCAGGGCTTTGGCCAGTTCGGTCTTGCCGACGCCCGTGGGGCCCAGGAACAGGAAACTGCCGATGGGCCGGTTGGGGTTTGCGATACCGGCGCGGGAACGCAGAATGGCGTCGGACACCTTCTGCACCGCCTCGTCCTGACCGATGACCCGCTGATGGAGCACATCGGGCAGACGGAGCAGCTTTTCCCGCTCCCCTTCCACCAGTTTAGCTACCGGGATGCCGGTCCAACGGGCCACGATACGGGCGATCTCCTCATCAGTGACGCGGTCGCGAAGCAAGCTGTTTTCCTTCTTTTCGTTGGCCAGTTTTTCCTCTGCTTCCAGCTCTTTTTGCAGGTTGGGCAGTTTGCCGTATTGCAGTTCACCGGCCTTGGCATAATCGCCGGTACGAGTGGCCTTTTCGATTTCCGCTTTGGTGGTTTCCACCTCGGCGCGCAGGCTCTGCACCTTGTTGATGGCGTTCTTCTCGTTCTCCCACTGGGCCTTCTTGCTGTTGAAGCTATCCCGCAGTTCCGCCATCTCCTTTTCCAGAGCGGCCAGACGCTGCTTGGAAAGTTCGTCGGTTTCCTTCTTCAGGGAGGCTTCCTCGATCTGCAGCTGGGTGATACGGTGGTCCATTTCGTCCAGTTCAGCGGGCATGGAATCCAGCTCCGTCTTGACCATGGCACAGGCTTCGTCCACCAGGTCGATGGCCTTATCAGGCAGGAAACGGTCGGTGATATACCGGTCAGACAAAGTAGCCGCCGCGATCAGCGCCGGGTCCTGGATCTTGACACCGTGGAACACCTCGTACCGCTCTTTCAGGCCGCGAAGGATGGAAATGGTGTCTTCCACCGTGGGTTCGTTGACCATGACCGGCTGGAAACGGCGCTCCAGAGCAGGGTCTTTCTCGATATATTCCCGGTACTCGTCCAGGGTGGTGGCACCGATGCAGTGCAGCTCACCGCGGGCCAGCATGGGTTTGAGCAGGTTGCCCGCATCCATGGCGCCGTCGGTCTTGCCAGCGCCCACAATGGTATGCAGCTCATCGATAAAGAGGATGATTTTGCCCTCGGATTTTTTCACTTCGTTCAGGACCGATTTCAGCCGTTCCTCGAACTCGCCGCGGTACTTGGCACCCGCCACCAGCGCGCCCATATCCAGGCTGAACACCGTGCGGTCCTTGAGGTTTTCCGGCACGTCACCCCGGACGATCCGCTGGGCCAGACCCTCGGCGATGGCCGTTTTGCCGACGCCAGCCTCACCGATAAGCACCGGGTTATTCTTGCGTTTACGGGACAGGATGCGGATCACATTGCGGATCTCGCTGTCACGGCCGATGACCGGGTCCAGCTTGTTGGCACGGGCCATCTCCACCAGATCCTGGCCGTACTTTTTCAGGGCGTCGTAGGTGGATTCGGGGTTATCGCTGGTGACGCGCTGATTGCCGCGCACCGCCGACAGCTGCTGCATGAAGCTTTCCTGGGTGATGCCGAACATCTTGAACAGCTCCGCAGCTGCCTTGCCGGGCCGCTGCAAAATGCCCAGGAACACATGCTCCACACTGATATATTCATCTTTCATCTGCCGGGCCTGTTCCTCCGCCGCATTGAAAGCGCGGTCCAAGTCACCGGAAATATACACCTTCTCGGGGTCACGGCCGGAGCCGGTCACCCGGGGCAAGGCCTCCACCTTTTGCAGGGCTGCCTGGGCGAAGGCGTTGGGGTCTGCCCCCAGTTTGGTCAGCAGCTGCGGGATAAGCCCGTCCTGCTGCTGGGCCAGGGCCGCCAGCACATGTTCCTGCTCCACGGCCTGATTGGAATATTCTACCGCAAGGCGCTGCGCATTTTGCAGGGCCTCGATGGTTTTTTGCGTCATTTGATTCATGTTCATAGTGCGTACCTCCTTACTGTGCAGATACACGCAAATTCATCTATTAGCAACGGACGCCATCGAGTGCTTCCTTTTCCCGTCTACCTCTATGACGGCGCGGTATAGGCACCGTTCTGTTTGAATTAGCACTCTATGCATCCGACTGCTAATATTGTATCACTTCCATTGCAGGTGTCAATAGGAAAATTGAAAACAATTTGTGAATGTACTTTCTTTTTACTCATTGATAGAACTCGGAAAGAAGTGTACAGTAAACTAAGAGCACCCAATAAGGAGGGATCTGCATGCACCCCATTTTGATTGCAGAAGACGAACGTCCCATTGCGGACCTGATTGAACTGACGCTGACCGGCGCCGGATACACCTGTGAACAGGCCAACGACGGAGAGACCGCCGCCGACCTGATTGCCGAGCGGGATTACGAGCTGGCCATTTTGGATATTATGCTACCCAAGGTAGACGGATATGAATTGCTGGGTTACCTGCGCAACGTGGGCACGCCGGTAATTTTTGTGACTGCCAAAACCACCCTGAATGACCGGGTGCGGGGGCTGCGTCTGGGCGCCGACGACTACCTGACCAAGCCCTTTGAACCGTTGGAACTGGTAGCCCGTGTGGAGAGCGTGCTGCGCCGCACCGGGCGGGCCAACGTGGTTTTGCAAGCCTTCGGGGTGACGCTGGACCCCGCCGCCCGCACCGTAGAACAGAACGGCAAACCGGTGCATCTTTCGCCCCGGGAATTTGAACTGCTGGAACTGCTGATGCGCAACCGGGGCATGACGCTGTACCGGGAAGTATTGTACGAACGGTTGTGGGGGGACGATGAAGCCTTCGATACCCGTCCCCTGGACCTGTGCATTACCCGGCTGCGGAAAAAGCTGGGCTGGAAGCAAGAGATCTGTACCGTATTCCGTGTAGGCTACCGATTGGAAAAGGAGGGAACCGCCCCATGAAATTCGGCCACAAACTGACCCTTGTATTGCTGGGGGTACTGGCCCTGGTATTGAGCCTGAGTACCCTGTGGACCCAGGAGCGGCAGTTCAGCCGCGCTCTGACCGACCTGCGCCAGACCGCCCAGGAGGAATGGCAGCGGGAATCCGCCGCGTTTCAGCGGGGGCTGCGTTCCGATGACCAGACCATGCTGCAATTCCGGGCATGGGGTTACCTGGGAGACCTGTCCCGCCAGGGCAACCACAGTCTGCTGGCAGTGTATGACCAGGAGGGCCGGTCCCTGGCCTCCACCATGCCCACGACCCTCTCCCAGAGCGAACTGGCCCGGGTGGTGCCGGGCAGTGAGGGAACGCAGATGCGTATTCTCACTGCCGTGGATGGTACCCGGTACCTGGTGTGCAGCGGGTTAATCGTCTGCCCGGAACAGTGTCTGACCTTTGTAAGCGCTCAAAGCCTGGGTGGGCTGTTCGCAGACCGCGCCCTGCGCCTGCGGGATGCCCTGATGGGACAGACCCTGGCACTGGCAGTGGCCGCCTTGTTGGCGTTGCTGCTCTGCCGCCGTATGGTGCGCCCGCTGGAACAGCTGAACGCTGCCAGCCGCCAGATTGCCGCCGGAGCCTATGACCGGCGCACCGCGTTGCCCGGCAACGACGAAATTGCCGGGTTGAGCCGCAGTTTTGACGAGATGGCCGCCGCCGTGCAGGACAAAGTGAATGCCTTGCAGGAGCACTTGCAGCAGCGGGAGGATTTTATCGCCGCCTTTACCCACGAGTTGAAAACCCCCATGACCAGCATGCTGGGCTACGCGGACCTTTTGCGCGGCACCGAAGTGCCCGCCGCCACCCGGCAGAAAGCCGCCGACTTTATCTACCACGAAAGCAAACGCCTGGAAGCCTTGAGCGGGCGCCTGATGGAACTGATGCAGCTGAATGGCAGCGAGCCGCCCCCGTTGGAACCGGTGCGGCTGGACGGAGTGTTCCGTCAGCTGACCCGTGCCCTGCCCACAACTCCGCCGGTGTTGACGGTGCCGGACTGCCGCCTGACCGTGCTGGCCCAACGGGAACTGCTGTGTGACCTTTTATACAATCTGGTACTCAACGCCCGGCATGCCACCCCGCCACAGGGCACCATCACCCTGGAAGCCGCCGAACAGCCGGACGGCGTGACCCTTACAGTACGGGACACCGGCTGCGGCATCCCTGCCGGGGACCTGCCCCACATCACCGAACCCTTTTATATGGTGGACAAGTCCCGTGCCCGGCAGCAGGGCGGCAGCGGCATGGGGTTGGCCCTGTGCGAACGCATTGCAGTGCTGCATGGCACCCACCTGACCTTTGAGAGTTCCCCCGGTGCCGGGACCGCCGTATCCTTTACCCTGCCCAACCCCAAGGAGGCCGACCATGAAACTGCGTGAACGCTGGCTGCCGTTGTGCGGCACCGCCCTGCTGGTGATTTTGTGTACCGCCCTGCCCTTTGTATGGTTTGCCGTCCGGGACCGCCAGCTGGATAGTGCCCAGTGGAGCACCGCCGCCGACAGCAGCTTTTTGAGCGCCGCCGGACGGGAGAACGCCGTGGCCCGGGAATTGTATTACTGGCGGCAGCAGTCCGCCGAAGCGGTTATGTCCCAACCTGCCGCGTTATCCACCGCCCAGGAAGCCGTAACCCCCTGCCTGGCGGCTCTGCGCAGCGCCCAGGTGCTGCCCGATAACTACATGGATGCCGCCGAGGAACTGGTAGCCCAGGCCACCGAATGTTACACCAGCAGCGAAGCCGCCGGCACCACCACCTATTCTTTTCACCGCGAACTGAACGGACCGTATCTTACCATGACCGTGACCGAGCACGGCACTTTAACCGGCTTGAACGGAAAGCTGGGTTTGGCTGACGGGTTTGATTCCGCCCAGGTTGCCAAAGCCTACCGCACCATGCTGGGCCTGGACAGCTTTACCGACTGGGAGGACGCCGAGCCATTGGGTCACGGGTCCCCCGCCCCTTGTTACAGCGCCGATGCCCAGTTGTATCTGGTCGCCAATATGGATCTTGGGTATTTCAGTGTAAGTGCAACCTCCATGTCGCCCGAAACTTACGCCGGATTGTGATTGTACCTTATAAAAGGAGGATGTTTGGATGAAACACGTTTTTTCTCTGGCGCTTGCCACCCTGCTGTTGGCGGGCTGCACCGCCGCCCCGGCTGACAGCAGCGAAAGTTCCACCGTCGTAACGGCTGAAACAGCGGCCGCACAAGCCTTTACTGGAAACGGAGAACCTCTGCGCCTGTTGCAGCACGGCGACGAAAAGCAGTATTACACGCAGGAATCCCTCGATGACAGCAGCACCATGATTTTGTATCACGTGGTGGACCTGCAGTCCGGCGAAGATACGATCCCCTGTGATGTGGAGGGCTGCACCCACGACAGCGAAAGCTGCCCGGCCGTCACCACGCAAATACCATCCTATCAGCCCTTTGTTCTGAACGACAGTACCTTGCTGGTATTGAGCGGCATGAATCATTCCACCCGTTCCTCTTTTATCACACTGATGGACCGCAACTGCCAGAACCGCCGGGTGCTGAAAAAGTTGGAGGGTGTAGATTTGTTCCTGGACCCCAATCACATGTATACCGACGGCGATTTTCTCTATTGCTGCGGCTACGAAAAGAATACCGCTCTTGGCTCCACGCTCTATACCATTTACCGCATCGACCTATCGGACGGAACAACCACCAACCTGACGGAACACTTCTACAATTTCCAGTATATGATGGGCGCCGTAGGCCGCGATCTCGTTTTACAGCAGGAGAATCTCACTTATCCGGATACTTTCGGTAACCCGATGACAACCGTTCCCTCCCACCCCACCGGCACCAAAAGTCAGGTCTTGCTGAACGTTGACACCGGCGAAGTTCGGGACTTTTGCAGCTATTCCTCCGATGACTACGTCCTGGACCGGCTGTATTTCTATGTCATCGGCGGCCAATATTACTGGATCGACAGCACCGCAGGCACACTTTCCACCGTGGGCCCTGCCACCGGTGAAAGCCGTCTGCTCACTGACCAGCTGCCCATCACAGAACCGGACGCCCTTTCTGCAGAATACCAGTATCAGATGGAGGCCAATCTCAACGGCTGGCTGGTCTTCTACGATTTGCCGCTTCTTGTCAATGCAGAAACCGGTGAAGTCCGCCAACGAGCCGACCTGCCGGAAAATCTATGGAACGGATACGGCCACCAGCCGCAGATTTTCTTGCAGCTGAAAGACCGCCTGTTGGTGGACTGCCGGTACGAATCTTATACGCGAACCGACATTTCCGACGACGGCTCACCATACACCACCCAAACTGAACAGATGTATCTGGGGCTGATTTCCATTGATGATTTTTTGAACGGCGTGCCCAACTATACCGAAGTCTGCAAAGGGCCCTATTGATTGGAAAAAGGAGTTCGTATGAAACGTGTTTTTTCTCTGGCATTGGCGGCCCTGCTGCTGGCGGGCTGCACCGCTGCCCCGGCTGACGGCAACGAAAGGTCCACCGCCGTTACCGCCGAAACTTCCACCGCGCAGGAGGCTGAAACCACCGCAGCTGCCCCCTCCCCTGCCGCGGCTCTGCGTCCGCTGTGGCTGGGTGACGAGAAGCAATATTATATGAACGAGATGGTCACCGGCGAACTGATCCGCTACCAGGTGGCCGATCTGATCAACCATGTGACGGAAGTCCCCTGTGACGTGGAGGGCTGCGCCCACGACAGTGAAAGCTGCCCGGCCGTTTTCCGCCGGGGCGAATGTGACCGGGTGTTTGTACTGGACGACGATACATTGGTGGCGTTTACCAACAATCAATTTTCTGAAACCGAGGACAGCCAAGTGGTATTGCTGGATCGGAACTGCCAGAACCGCCGTGTCGCCGCCACCATCCCCAACAGCAGCTTCTTATCCCTGGGATATGATGTTGCCTCGGTCCCTTACACAGACGGGCAGTATCTCTACTGTTCCGGCTGGCAGGATGGCTACGGCAACCAGGCAGCCATGTTCCGTGTCGATCTGGAAACCGGGGAATCGAGCAATCTTCTGGAAAGCGCACCCGCCCAGGGTCTGCAGTTTTTGGGCGCATTGGACAATCAGTTTGTTTTCTCCGAATCCGATTTAACCTACCCGGAACCTACAGGAGATTTAATGGCAGATGCCCTGACAGCCCCCACCGGCACGATCACCCACTGGCTTTTTGACCCCTATACCGGCGAATGGAAGGCGTTCCAGACCTATACCTCCGACGACGGCAGCCTGGACAGGATGTACAGCGCCATTGTAGACGGGCAATACTACCAGGTAGACCGGGAAGCCGGTTCTATCTCGGTAGTGGACCCCGTTACCGGCGAGGCCAAACTGATCACCGATCAGTACCCCACCGACCAGCTGCAAGGTTCTTTCGCGATCCAGGGCACCGTACAGGGCTGGCTGCTCTTCTATGAATCGCCTATGGTGCATCTGGAAACCGGCGAAATCCGGGAGAAGCCGAATCTGCCCGATAACTACTGGAACGGCTCCGCCCATCAGCCTAATATTTACCTGAACCTGGGCGACATCTTACTGGTGGACTGCCGGTATGAGCCCTATACCCGCACCATCATTGGTACCGACGGCACCCCCTATACTGTAGATGTTGAGCATGAATATCTCGGCCTGATCTCCACCGAAGATTTCCTCAACGGCGTGCCCAATTATACGGAAGTGGGTGAATACATTATATAAAGCAAAGCCGCCCCGGCAGCATGCCGGGGCGGCTCTTTACGGTGATTCAGCCTTCAAAATGCTTGGCGACCTGTTTAAGGTTTTCGATGATGGGCAGGTGCTGGGGGCAAACACCCTCGCACTGGCCGCAGCCGATGCAGTCGCTGGCCTTGCCGAAGGTCTTGGTCAGGTTGTCGTAATACTCGCCCTGGGGCGTCCATTCCTTGTCCTTTGCTTCCTGCAAGTCGGCGTTATACAGCGAGAAATACTTGGGGATGGCAATGTGCATAGGGCAGCCGTCGGTACAGTAGGAGCAGCCCGTGCAGGGCACCGCAATGCTGGAATTGATGATGGACACCGCCTGCCGGATGCGTGCATCCTCCTCCGCATTGAGGGGCCGGAAGTTCTGCATATAACCGGTATTGTCCAGCAGCTGGGCCATGTTGCTCATGCCGGAAAGCACCATCTTCACATTGGGTTTGCTGGCAGCAAAACGGATGGCCCAGGAGGGGATGGAAGCCTCGGGAGCGTATTCTTTAAAGAGCTTTTCCACACCCGCGGGTACGTTAGCCAGGGTGCCGCCCTTCACCGGCTCCATCACAATCACCGGCTTACCGTGCTTTTCGGCCACCTCGTAGCATTTGCGGGACTGCACACCCTCGCTATCCCAGTCCAGATAGTTGATCTGCAGCTGTACAAACTCCACTTCCGGATGTTCGGTCAGCACTTTATCCAGCAGGTCCGCATGGTCGTGGAAGGAAAAGCCGATATGCTTCACCAGTCCCTGCTTCTTTTTCTCCTGCAGCCAGGTGAAGCAGTCCAGCTTTTTGTAGATCTCGTAGTGCTCGGTGCCGATATCGTGGAGCAGGTAATAGTCAAAATACCCGGCACCGGTCTTTTCCAGCTGGGTGTTGAACACCTGATCCCGATCCTCCAGGCTGTGGATGAAACCCGCGTGGAGCTTATCCGCCAGGGTGAAAGACTCCCGCGGATGGCGGCTGGTCAGGCAGGTTTTTACCGCGTTTTCGCTTTTGAACGCACAGTACATCCACGCCGTATCAAAGTAAGTAAACCCCTGTTCCAAAAAGGAATCCACCATCTGTTTGGTCTGCTCCACATCGATGCTGCCCGCATCATTCGGGTCGGTCAGCGGCAGGCGCATCAGGCCAAAGCCCAGCTTTTTGGCGTTATTGAAAATATCCATCGTCCGGTTCCTCCGTTTGTTTTTGCAGCAGATTCTTCTGCCCGGTTGTCCGTTTTCCTTATTATATATCTTAAAGCGCACTTCAAGTCAAGTGCCGTTTTGCAAAGTGTTTTCAATTTTTTACTGTACTTTTTTCAAAAATCGTGTATAATAAAGACTGCGTATGCAATTTTTACAACACAGGAGAACCCCATGAAAAAGAAAACTTTGTACCGTACCGCCGCCTGCGCCCTGGCCGTCACCATGACCGCTTCGCTGGCCGGCTGCAGCAAAACTGAAGAAAGCACCTCCACCGCCGAAACCGCTACTGCGGAAACTGCTACCAGCGAAAGCGCGGATGATTCCGCCTACGATTACCTGGCAGAGTTCAGCTACTCCGACGGTTTTGACGAAAACGGCTACCTGAAAGACGTAACCGCTCTGGATTACGTCACCCTGCCCGACGATTACGCCGACATCACCATTGATGCCTCTTTGGGCGAAGTAAGCGACCAGGATATTTCGGATTACATCAACTCCAACGTCCTGTCCAGCTTTGCTACCACCAACCAGGTCACTGACCGTGCCGCCGCCATGGGCGATACCGTCAACATCGACTATGTTGGCTCCATCGACGGGGTTGAGTTCGACGGCGGCAGCGCCCAGGGCTACAACCTGGAGCTCGGCAGCGGCAGCTTCATTGATGACTTTGAAGATCAGATCGCAGGCCATACCCCGGGCGAAACCTTCGATGTGACCGTCACCTTCCCCGAGAACTACAGCAGCGCCGATCTGGCCGGCAAGGATGCGGTTTTCAGCACCACGCTGAACTACATCAACGAAACCGTCACCCCCGAACTGACCGATGCCTGGGTGCAGGAGAACCTCTCCCCCACCATGGGTGTTTCTGATGTGGCTTCGCTGAACGAATTCGTCAAAAATCAGATTGCCTTCAACAATCAGTACCGCGATGTTTACACCGCCCTGCACGACAAAGTTTCCTTTGCGGAAGAACTGCCCGAGTCCGGCAAGGAATACTTCCGTAACGTTCTGCTCTATGGCATTTACAGCTATGCCCAGAACTACGGCACCGATATGAACACCATCGCCAGCTCCGGGTTCCTGGGCTCCGGCTACTCCACCGTGGAGGAGTTCATTGAGGACATGGACGAAAGCATCAGCACCCAGCTGGAACAGACCCTGCTGCTGCAGGCCATCGCCGAAAAAGAGGGCCTGAAATGCGACACCGATACCCTGAACGCGGAATTCGTGAACCAGTACGGCGTCAAGGACCCCAGCAATTTCACCGCCATCTACGGCGAAAACTACGTCAAGTGCCAGCTGCTGGACAGCCTTGTTATGCAGAGCCTGATTGACAACGTGAAATACGAATAATTCCTGTACTTTTCCCGGTGCGGCTTTGCTGCACCGGGATTTTTGTTTTTGGGAAGGATTCTTCTTGACAAAAAGCATCCTATGCGCTATATTGACGGTACAGATATTTAGATGTTTTTCTAAATATCTACCAGAAAGAGAGGAAGTGTTCTTATGGGGGATGCCTTCAAGGCGCTGGCTGATCCTACCCGGCGGCATATTCTGGAATTGTTGGCCCAGGGCGACCTGACCGCTGGCGAGATCGCCGCACATTTTTCCATGAGCAAACCATCGGTGAGTCACCATCTCAGCATCCTGAAAAGCGCCAGCCTGATCTGCGACCAGCGCAGCGGGCAAAACATTGTATACAGCGTAAATCTGACGGTTTTTCAAGAGCTGATCAAGTGGTTTTACGATGTTGATCTTGTGAAGGGGGATTCTGACGATGAAAAATAAAAAACTGTACCTTGCCCTGCTTGCGCTCTGCCTTGTAAACTTTGCCGCGCATCTGTTTTTCTACCCTGGCCTGCCGGATGTAGTGCCCACCCATTGGGGCTTTGACGGCCAGGCAGACAGCTGGGGGCCCAAATCCTCCACCCTGTTCATCTGCATCGTGCCGCTGGCAATCCTGCTTTTGCTGGCCATCGTGCCCAAGATTGACCCGCGCGCCCAGAACTACGAAAAGTTCGATAAAATCTACCGCGGCTTTGTCGTTGGCATCGTCGTGTTTATGTGCGCCATTACCTGGCTCACCGAACTGACCGTATACAACGTTCTGCCCGGCAGCGGGAGCATCATCACCGTGCTTGTGTGCGGCGGGTGCGGTGTACTGTTTATTCTGCTGGGTAACTATATGCCCCGCATCAAGCAAAACTACACCTTTGGCTGCAAAACGCCCTGGTCCCTGAACGACGAACACAACTGGAACCGCACTCAGCGCATGGGTGGCATCGTCTTTGTGGTCATTGGCGTTGCCATGCTGGTTACGATGCTGTTCGCCAGCGCGTTGGGCGAAACCGGTACGCTGGTCCTGCTGCTGGGTTCCACCCTGGGCGGCACCGCCTGGATCTATCTGTACTCTTATCTTGTATTCATCGGGAAAATGAAATAAACAGCAAGCGGGCCGTCCTACAGGGACGGCCCGCTTGTTTTGCATTTATTGATTGGCAGCTTCATCCAGCACACCGGCGATAAAATCCGGCACCTCGTCGGGCGCAATGCCCATGGTGTAGGCAAATTCACTGTGCAGGATGTTCTGGGCTTCCCGCAGTGCGCTGTCCTCATAGCTGGAAAGCTGCTTGCCCATGGCGTGGCGATGGCGGCGTTCGGTATAAATATCCCGGATCATCCGCAGCAGTGCGTGGCGGTCCCCGCTTTGCAGCGTGCGGCGGTAACGCTCCTTGCGCACTTCCGGGTCCGGCTCATGCTCCGGCGCCGGCTCCCGGAGAAGATCCAGCAGTTCCTGCTTGCTGGGCAGCGCCCGCATACGCTCCAGCAGTACCTGACTGTTGCAGGGCACACAAATTTTCATCGTGCTGTCATATACCGGCTTCAAAATATAGCATTCACACTGCTGTCCTGCCAGCTTCATGGGCTTTTTCTCCGCAATCGTGCACACACCGCTTGTCCCGTAACTTACCGCATCTCCAACCTGAAACATGCTGCATCCTCCTTTATATTTCTTTCGTATCAGGGTACATTTTCTTCTACTTTATAGTATAGTACTTTTTTGACAAAAATGTCATGGGCTTTTTGTACAAAAACAACGTTGATACGAGCACCCGCTTTTTGTGCCAAAAGAAAAATCCCCCTGTTGGCAGGGGGATCGGGATTCAACATTTTTTACAGGCTGGAATATCCAAAGCTGTTGACCAGTGCGTCGATCTTCTGACCGGCCTTGCACCAGGGGCAGACGTGAGAGTCATGACTCTCATAATCCGGCAGGTCGTTGGGGTCGAAAATGCTGGTGACCGGGAAGCCGGCACATTCCTGCTGCGTCGCAAAAATTGCCGCAATGCCCACCGGCATACCGCCATAGTAGTTGATGGCTTCCACAGCACTTTGCACGGTGTAGCCGGTCGTAACCGACGCCGCCAGCACCAGCACATGTTTGCCGGCGATCATCGGGGCTGTATTCTCACGGAACAGCAGCTGGCTGCCCACCGTATGCTCCGGCGTGACAACATAAATCGTCTGGTGGGCGTTCATATTGGCGTAACCGGATTTGGTCAGTTCGCTGGCCATGCAGGCGCCGATAACCTCGGTACCGTCGAGGCAGAGGATCGTGTCCACGATGGTATTGAGGGTATATTCCTTCACAAGTTCCGCCGCAACCGCGCGCGCTTCCGACAGACGGGATTTTGTCAGCGTCACATCGATATAATAGTTGATATGGCTGTGGCTGGTCGCAAAATGTCCTTTACAGACACGCAACATCAGATTCGTCTTGCCGGTCGGCAATTTGACAAGGTTCATAGCCATTGGAAGTCCCTCCCTTTAACTTTCTACCCTATATTGTAAAGAGTTTCCTGAGTGATTGCAAGAAACGCTTTGCCCAAAATAAACCGGCGGTTTTTGGGCAGTTTTTCCGCCCTGCCTTTACACCTTCCGGCCGAACTGTTATAATAGGATCACTTATTAAAGTGGGGAGGTTTGCGGTATGGCTTATACACTGGCACCGTACAATGGCGACACCTTGCCGGTGCCGCAGATCGTATTGACGCATCTGGCCCAGGCCGATGGTGATACGGTACGCACGGCCCTGTATGTTTTACAAACCGGCGATACGGATCCGCGGACCATTGCCCGGACTCTGGGGCTGCCCAGTATAGAAGCCGCCCGCCGCGCCCTGCAGTACTGGGCCGGGGCCGGGCTGCTGGTAAATTCCAAGGCGTCGGCTCCGGTTGTTCCGGCGGAGGAAAAGGCCGCCAAAATCGACCTGGCCAGCCTGAATGACCCCTATGTATCCGTTCTGTGCGAAGAAGCCCAGACAGCTTTTGGCAAAGCGCTGAGCCGCAGTGAACTGCAGCGGCTGGTGGCGCTCTATTTGAATGACGGCTGGCAGCCGGATGTTATTTTGCTGTGCTGCGCCGAATCCGCCCGCCAGGGACGCCGCAGCGTAGCCGCCGTAGCCCGGGAACTGACCCGCTGGCGGGAAGACGGCGTGGAATCCGGAGAGGACGCCGAGCGCTATCTGCGCAAGGTCAAACAGCGGGAAGAATGGTGCGCCGATGCTGCCGTCCAATTCGGCATCGAACCCACAGCGCTGACGCGCTGGGAACGGGGTGCCATTGCCCGCTGGCACGAGGAATGGGGCATTGGCCGCGAGATGATCGACGAAGCGCTGCTGCGGGCCGGCAGCAAGAATACCATCCGGTATGTGGACGGCATTCTGCGGGCCTGGCGCGCTCAAGGCATTACCACGGTGGCGGCTGCCCGCGGTCAGGGCCAGCTTTCCGGCAGCAACATTCTTGCCACCGAGCGTCCCGCCGCCCCGCAGCCCGCCGCAGCCAGCGCCCAGAAAGACCTGTTCAACCGCAACTGGGCCGCCATGTTTGACGAGGAGGGATAACCGATGCGCACCAAGGACGAACTGTTCCGCGCTGCACAGCGCGAGATCGCATCCCGCCGGCAGTATGCCGTGATGCAGGCCGAAAATGCCCGCCGGGCCGCCTTTGCCGCCCACCCCGAACTGGCCGACGCCGATGACGCCCAGATGCGCGCCGGTCTGGCATTGGCCAGGGCTGCTGCCCTGGGG
This sequence comes from Candidatus Gemmiger excrementigallinarum, assembly GCA_019116445.1. Taxonomy (GTDB): domain Bacteria; phylum Bacillota; class Clostridia; order Oscillospirales; family Ruminococcaceae; genus Gemmiger; species Gemmiger excrementigallinarum. The sequence goes on along the minus strand of DXBP01000059.1, from coordinate 10,751 downwards.
GGTGACGTGGAAGCCGCCCGCCAGGCGCTTGTCCGGGCCGATGAGACCCTGACAGCTGCCACCAAGGAGGCGGGGTACGGCGAAAATGCCTTCCAGCCGGCTTACGCCTGCCCGCGCTGCCATGATACCGGCATGTACAACGGCAATCCCTGCACCTGTGTGGCTGAGATTGCCCGCCGTCTGCGCCGGGAGGAGATCAACGCGGCCAGCCCGCTGGGGTTGTGCCAGTTTTCCACCTTCGATGTCAACCGATATTCCGCCGAGGTGGAACCGGAACTGGGCATTTCGGCACGGGCCTATATGGAAAAGCTACTGCACTATTGCGAAACCTACGCCCAAAAATTCAGCAGCAAAAGTACCAATCTATTGTTTATGGGGCATACCGGCCTGGGCAAGACCCATCTGGCGCTGGCCATTGCCGATACCGTGCTGGGCGGCGGACATGACGTGCTGTATACCAGCGCCGCTGCGCTGGCTGCCCGGCTGGGCCGCGAACACTTTGATTTTGACAGCAGCGACGAATGGCTGAACGCCTGCCAGGAAGCCGACCTGCTGATTCTGGATGACCTGGGCACCGAGTACATCACACCGCTGACCATCAGCGTGCTGTATGAGTTGATCAACACCCGTATGCTGACCGAGCGCCCTACCATCTATACCACCAACATCACCGACCAGAGCGTGTTTGTGGCCCGCTATACTGAGAAGGTCGCCAGCCGTATGCTGGGCGGCTGCAAGATGTTCAAGTTCTTTGGCACCGATCAGCGCCTGAAATAACCAAACAACCGCCGCCTCCTTTTCCAGGAAGCGGCGGTTATACTTTATAGGACTGTATCAAAAAAGCAAAAACCGCGGAGAACCCTTTCGGCTTCTTCGCGGTCTGTTCCAAGTCGGAGTGACGGGATTCGAACCCACGGCCTCTTGGTCCCGAACCAAGCGCGCTACCAACTGCGCTACACCCCGATAAAAAAAACCGCAGCAGCAGAGCTGCTGCGGTGTGGTTGGGGATGAGAGGATCGAACTCCCACGGGCGGAGTCAGAGTCCGCTGCACTACCATTATGCGAATCCCCATCGCATTGTGTTGTGGGCGCCTGCCCTCAACGCTTAACTATTATAGCCGGTGTGCAGGCTTTTGTCAACAGTTTTTTTGCAATTTTTTCATGTTTTTTGCAAGGCACGTTTCAACGTCCATTTTTGTTTTGCAGGGTTGACAAGCCGCCCCCTGTGGCGTAAATTTATAGTAGATTGTACGGTGCAGCCGTGCAAAAACCGCGCTGGGCGCGGCATATGGGAGGTAATCGTATGGCAATTCGTGTTGGTATCCTGACTTCCGGTGGCGACTGCCCCGGCCTGAACGCAACGATCCGCGGTGTGGCAAAAGCCTTGTACAACCGCATGGGCGATAAAGTGGAGATCGTCGGCATTCTCAACGGCTACGACGGTCTGATCAACGGCAATTACCGCGAAATGAGCCCGGATGAATTTTCCGGCATCCTGACCGTCGGCGGCACCATTTTGGGCACCAAGCGCACCCCCTTTAAAAAGATGCGCGTGGTCGAGGACGACAAGGTGGACAAGGTCGCGGCCATGAAGAAGAACTACCGCGCCGCCAAGCTGGATTGCCTGCTCTGCCTGGGCGGCAACGGCACCCACAAAACCGCCAACCTGCTGAGCCAGGAAGGCTTGAACGTGATTGGTCTGCCCAAGACCATTGACAACGACATCTATGGCACCGATGTCACCTTCGGTTTCCACACCGCTGTGGATATTGCCACCGAGGTCATCGACCGCATTCACACCACCGCCGGCAGTCACAGCCGCGTAATGTGCATTGAAATCATGGGCAACAAGGCCGGCTGGCTGACGCTGTACTCCGGTATTGCAGGCGGCGCCGATATCATCCTGATCCCCGAAATGCCCTACGACATCAAGAAGGTGGCCGCGGCTGTGGAGAGCCGTGCCAAGGCCGGCAAGAACTTCTCGATCCTGGCAGTTGCCGAGGGCGCTTTCTCGGTGGAAGAAGCCAAGATGAAGCGCAAGGAATGGACCGCTCAGCGCGCCCAGGCCGGTTACACCACCGCCACCGCCCGCATCGCCCACCAGATTGAGGAGATGACCGGCGCCGAGACCCGCATCTGTGTACCGGGCCACATGCAGCGCGGCGGCAGCCCCAGCGCCTACGACCGTGTGCTGGCCACCCAGTTTGGCTCCTATGCCGCCAGCCTGGTAGCGGACGAGCATTACGGCGTGACAGTGGCTATGGTCAACAGCCATGTCACCGCCAATCCCCTTGCCGACATTGCCGGCAAGACCCGCGGTGTCCCCGGCGATTGCGAGATGCTCAACGTGGCACGTGCCATGGGCATCAGCCTGGGTTGATCGGTTCAAACAACAAAAGCAACGGAGCGCTGCCCCTGCGGGCAGCGCTCCCTTCATTTATTCCAGATAAAAATCACGCAACGCGGCCAGGCGTCCGGCATCCAGACCAAACTCAGCCGAAAAATACGCTTCATAGCTGCCGAAGCGGCGCAGGATCTCGTCGATAGCCCCCGCGCCCATAGCTTCGTCCACCCCTTCCACCGAGAGTTGCAGACGTCGTTCTTCCGGCGACTTGCCACGCAGCGATGCCTCGATGATTTCGTGGCGGTAGGTATTGGTCAGCATATAGTCGCGGACGGCGGTTTCCCGGTCCACCCCCAGGGCCAGCAAAATCAACATGGCGGCAATGCCGGTGCGGTCCTTGCCGCAGGTACAATGAAACAGCAGCGGCCCGCGATGCTGCTCCAACAGAGCAAACAGCGTATGATAGGCGGGATTTTCAAAGGGCATTTGCCGGTACAGCACACTGAACCAGTCATAGTCATGAACCGGGTGCCCGGCCGCCTTCTCAAACGCAGCCTTTTCCGCCGCCAGGCGCTCGATGCCGGAAGAGGAAAAGTCCATCTCTGTGCCATCGGCCATCCGCATGGCACAGACGCGATGGCACTCCGCTCCCGGCACCTCCGGGTCGGGATGCTTTACACATTCACCGGCACTGCGCAGATCCAGGATGTCGCGCAGATGCCAGCTTTCCAACACGGCCCGATCCGCCGGGCTTTGCAGCGCATCCAGATTGCCGCCGCGATACAAAAGGCCGTAGCGCACTCTGCGGCCATCCCCAGCCGGATACCCGCCCAACTCCCGAAAATTCACCGCACCTTCCAGCGCGATTTCCGCACCGGGTACACTGTTGTGATTCTGCATAGGCTTACTTCCCCTCTCTCTGAATTCCGTTTCATCATAACACAGAAACCCGGCAGGGACAACCCCCGCCGGGTTTTGCATTACAGTTCTGCCAGAAGCCGGTCGATGTCGTGGCGGGTCGCCAGCCCCAGACTGAAAGCCGTGGCGCTACCGCAGGCCGTACCCAGGCGCAGAGCGGTTTCATAGGAGCTGCTTTGCAGGTAGCCCGCCACAAAACCGGCCAACATACTGTCCCCGGCGCCCACGCTGTTGATGACAGTGCCCTTGGGTGTACCGATGCGATGCACCGCACCGGTTTCATCCAACAGCAGTGCACCGTCCCCCGCCATGCTGACAAGCACATTGCGTGCCCCCTGGCGCTGCAACGCCAGGGCCGCCTGGGCAATCTCTGCATCGCCGTGCAGCGCGCGGCCTGCGATCTCGGCCAGCTCGTGATGGTTCGGCTTGATGAGAAACGGCCCGTAAGGCAGCACTTTTATCAGAAGCTGCCCCGACGCATCCACCACAGTGCGTACCCCGCGGCCCTGCAAACGGGCAAGGATTTTTTCGTAAGTATCCGCCGGCAGGCTGGCCGGGATACTGCCCGCCAGCACCAGAATATCATCGGGCTGCAAGGCATCCAGCTTTTGGGCCAGCTGCTCCATGGCCTCGGGCGGGATGGCAGGCCCGGCACCGTTCAGTTCCGTTTCCCGCCCGGCTTTGATCTTAACATTGATGCGGGTCATCCCCGATGGCAGATGGATAAAATCCGTTTGCAGCCCCTGGGCCGCCAGTCCCCGTTCCAGCCAGGCGCCGGTTTCCCCGGCCACAAACCCCAGGGCCACGCTGGGGCAGCCAAGCTGTGCCAATACGCCGGACACATTGATGCCTTTTCCGCCGAGAACACAGTCCTCCCCTGCCGCACGGTTCACAGCGCCCGCTTGCAGCGGGGCATCCAGCCGCACCACATAGTCAATAGCGGGGTTAAAGGTCACCGTATAAATCATAGAAACGCTTCCTTTTTATGTTTTTTAGGCCACACCCGGACGAGTGACTGGAACCAGCGGCACATTGGTGTCCAGCAGGGCATCCCTGCCGGCAATGGCGTACCGGGTATATCCGTCGATCAGATACTGAGTGCCATCGCTTCCGGCCAGCTGCTGCATACCGGTATTGGCATCGTCTATGACCAGATACCGCCCCGGTCCGGCCTCCCCTATTACCGAGATGGCCCGATACTCCCCACCGAACCACTGTTTCCGGGGGCTTTGATTCAGCGAACCGCCTGCGAGGTTATAGACATAAAGCCATTCCTCACCGTCCTCCTGGCCGTACAGCATCACATCCTCGGTGTAGATACCCCAAATGTACAGCCCCTCCGGCAGCTGGACCAGCACCTGGTCCTCAGTTTCGCCCAACGGACGGCGGATCAGCTGGTTTTGATCGTCCACGCTCCACAGAGCATCTTCCGCCAGGGTTCTGTCCAGCATCCCATCAATCGTGGAGGTGTACAGCACCTCCTCCTGGCCGGTAGCCGGATTCAAGGCACACAGCGTGGTCGTCAGCCAGGCAGACAGTTCTTCCCGGTTGGCCAGGTGATAGGTACTGTAAACGGGTTCAACCGGACAATCGTCCGCCAGTGTTGTGCGGGTGATCAGCAACCGGTCGTTCCATACCCCCACCAAAGTTCCGCCAAACGTGTTCCATTTGGTGAGCGTTTCCATGGTTTTGGCTTCCGGGTCCAGGCGAACCAGTTCATATTCATCGGGAACTGCCGGATTATCCGAGATACGGCAATACTGGAAATACAGCGCCGTCCCATCGCTGGCCATGCCACCGTCCCAAACGGAAATAGCCGTGCCCTGTGGAAAATCATACAGGGAATCCCGATTACTGCCGTCCAGATTGCTGCGCAGCAGAATCGGTGTGTCACGGATCATGCCGGACCAGCTCCAGTAGAGGAACTCGTCATCGGCCAGCAGGTACAGATTAGCGTTTTCCAGCTCCAGGGGTTCGCCAATGATCTGCTCCGTGGCATCGTAAAAATCCACGTAGCGGGCCACCACACCGCCATCCCCATAGCCGCCCGCCCCATAGACCGGCTCCCGCTGAAAGCGGCCCTCACTGTTCTGTACGTCGATCCAGTGAAGCGGCAGAGTGGGTTCTTCGGTGGGTACAGGTGTGACAGCCGGCTCGGCCATTTCCGCCGTAGCGGCCGACGTCAGGGACTGGGCGGACTGCGTTTTTTCTGCTGGTGTTCCGCAGGCTGTCAGCAGCAGAAGCAACGCCAAAGAAGCATACCGTTTTTTCATCAGAAGACCTCCTTTCGGGCAGCAGGGACTGGGAAGCGGATCATCGTCTGAATGGTTATTATTGTATACCCTGTGCCTTTACCGCACCGATTTTGCACGTCAAAAATGCAACAAAGGGTATATTTCGCGCATTTTTTCTCCATATTCATAGTATCACCGGCTTGGCGGTGAAAGCAAGGCCCATGGGCCGGATTTTACATCTGCAAAGCGACGAAAAATCCACCGCACGGCTATGCAATTCTCCGATTTTGCGCGCCTCCTCGCCGGTGCGCATCAAATCCGCCAGAGAAGTTCCGGCGGGAAGCCAGGCCTGTTTCAGCCGCGGCAGCACGGCTTTGCGCGCCCCCAGTACCAACAGATAGGGAGGTTCCGGCAATTCCGCCGGGAACTCCAATGCGGCATCCAGCACCAGCCGACGCAGCCGGGCGTGGGGGTAACGCTTGGTTTTCAGGCGTGTATACAGTTCTTCCAGGCTGTCGGCCTCCCGCACAGCAGCTGCCAGCCGGTTTTCCAATCCTTCGCTGACGCCGCGTGCCCGGGCAAAGCGCTCCGGTGGCGCGGCACGCAACAAAGCCAGTACGGCGGTTTCAAACTTTTGGGCGTCAAGGAGTTGGCCTTCCGCTGCGGCCTTCCGGTACAATTCCATGGCGGTTTGCGGCACAAAAGGCGCCCATTCTTCCAGCGTATGCTGCCGCAGATAACTGGCACTGGCCATCGGGGTGCCGTTATGTTCCCCTGCCGCACCGCCATGGGCCGCGCCCCAGCGGGGCAGCGGCATCGGTTGCAGTGCTGCCTTTTGGTTCAGGATGGCCTTACAGTACTCAATCCCCAAAATGTTATTGGGTGTGCGCAGCAGAGCGCCCATACCGGGCACCAACGCCTCCGCCGCTTCGGCCCGGGCTGCCGCATAAGTCATGCCGGCGCTGAGTTTCTGCCGCAGCAAAGGCTGCAGTTCCTCCCGCTGCAGCAAGGCTGCCGCCTGCCGCAAAAGAGCCGCATCCGGCGTTTCGGCACCAAAAACCAGGGTGTCACACCCCAAAGCGGCCAGCAGACTGACCCCGGCCGCCGCGAACTGTTCCGCCGTGGCGCAGGCATAGGGGGCCGGCAGTGCCACCACCAGGTCTGCTCCCGCTTCCAGCGCGGCACGGGCCCGGACCGCATCCGGCAAAATCGGAACACCGCCCCGCTGTACGGCACCACTGCTCATACAGACTGCGATGCACGCCGCTCCCGCACGGCGCGCCGCTGCCAGCTGCGCGGCATGTCCGTTATGAAAAGGATCGTATTCCGTAATGATGCCTGCAAATTTCATGCGTCGCTCCTACTATGCAAAAATTGTGCTATCTTGCGTTAATTGTCCTTGAAAATCCTCTGCCCCCATTATATAATATTTTTAATAATTCGAAAAGGGCGTTTTGCGCCCCACACCACTGAAGGAGGAAACCTCATGAAAATTCTGGTTATCAACTGCGGTTCTTCGAGCCTGAAGTACCAGCTCATCGATATGGACGGTGAGAAGGTTCTTTGCAAAGGCCTGTGTGAACGCATCGGCATGGAGAGCAGCATGATCACCCACGAGGCGAACGGCCATAAGGCTACCACGCCCGCGATCTTCCCCACTCACACCGAGGCGTTCGGCGAAGTCGTCAAGAAGATGACCACCGGCGAGGGCAAGGTCATTGACCAGGTCAGCGAAATCGACGCGATCGGCCATCGCGTTGTACATGGCGGCGAAAAGTTCAAGCAGAGCTGCCTGATCACCCCCGACGTTGTGAAGGCAATTCACGATCTTTCTCCCCTTGCACCGCTGCACAACCCCGCCGCCATCCTGGGTATCGAAGCCTCCTACAAAGTCTTTGGCGAGGACAAGCCCAACATTGCCGTGTTCGATACGGCTTTCCATTCCACCATGCCCTCCAAGGCCTATATGTACGCCATTCCTTATGAGTACTATGAGAAGTACGGCGTGCGCCGTTACGGCTTCCACGGCACCAGCCACAAATACGTCAGCCACCGCGCTGCTGAGTATCTGGAAGAGCCCATTGAGCGCCTGAAGCTGATCACCTGCCACCTGGGCAACGGTTCTTCCATTGCCGCTGTGGACCAGGGCCGCGTGGTGGATACCTCCATGGGCATGACTCCCCTGGCTGGTCTGATGATGGGCACCCGCTGCGGCGACCTGGACCCCTCTGTGGTCAACTACCTGAAGTATACCCTGGAAATCACCGGCCATCAGCTGGATGAGATCCTGAACAAGAAATCCGGTCTGCTGGGTGTTTCCGGTGTTTCCAGCGATATTCGCGACGTGGAATCCGCCTCCAAGGACGGCAACGAGCGCGCTCAGCTGGCCCTGGATATGCTGAACTACCAGATCAAGAAGATCATCGGCAGCTACATTGCCGCTATGGGCGGCGTGGACGCCATCGTCTTTACCGGCGGCATCGGCGAGCACGATGATGAATCCCGTGCCAAGATCTGCCACCACATGGACTGGCTGGGTGTTCGCATCGACACCGACAAGAACCACAACGTGCGCAACCAGCACAAAGACGTAGTGGAAATCACCGCCTGGGGCGCTCGTGTCCGCACGCTGGTGGTGGAAACCAACGAAGAGCTGATGATTGCCCGCGACACCAAAGAAGTGCTGGAAAATCAGTAATTTTCCCCTTTTGCGCTTTTCACAACAAAGAAAGGAGGCCGGCTCCCTTGTGGGAGCCGGCCTCCTGTTTTTTGTATTTACTGCTGTTCAGCGCGCTTCTTGGCGATGGCAGCCAGCGCATCTTTTCGGGACAGGTTGATGCGGCCCTGCTGGTCGATATCGGTGACCATGACGAAGATGGGATCACCCACGGCAACCACATCCTCCACGTGCTCCACGCGGTGATCATCCAGCTTGGAAATATGGACCAGGCCTTCCTTACCCGGCGCGATCTCGACGAAAGCACCGAAGTTCATCAGACGGGTCACGCGGCCTTTGTAGATGGCACCGATCTCGGGATCTTCCACAATGGTCTTGATGGTGGAAATGGCACGCTTGGCGTCCTCCTGATCCACCGCAGAGATAAAGACGTGACCGTCCTCCTCAATATCGATCTTGCAGTTGAAGTTGGCGCACATTTCCTGAATGACCTTGCCGCCCTTGCCGATGACGTCTTTGATCTTATCCACAGGAATCATCATGCTGAACATCTTGGGCGCATACTTGGACAGTTCGGCGCGAGGCTCGGCGATGACCGGCTTGATGATCTGATCCAGGATATACAAGCGGCCCTTGCGGCACTTCTCCAATGCTTCCTCCACGATCTCGTAAGTCAGACCGTCCACCTTAATATCCATCTGGATGGCGGTGATGCCGCGGCGGGTACCGCCTACCTTGAAGTCCATATCACCGTGGAAGTCTTCCACGCCCTGGATGTCCAGCATGGTCATCCAGCGGCCGCCCTGCAGGGGGTCGCCGTCGGTGATCAGACCGCAGGAGATACCGGCCACAGGCGCCTTGATGGGCACACCGGCATCCATCAGAGCCAGGGTGGAACCGCAGATGGAAGCCTGGGAGGTGGAACCGTTGGAGGACAGCACCTCGGAAACACAGCGGATGGTGTAGGGGAATTCCGCCTGATCGGGCAGGACCGGGACCAGCGCACGCTCCGCCAGGTTGCCGTGACCGATCTCACGACGGCCGGGGCTGCGGGGAGCACGGGCCTCACCCACAGAGTACGGCGGGAAGTTGTAGTGATGGATATAACGCTTGTACTGGGTGTCGGACAAATCGTCCATCAGCTGGGCATCCTTGGTGGAGCCCAGGGTGCAGATGGTAAGCACCTGGGTCTGACCACGGGTGAACATACCGGAACCGTGCACGCGGGGCAGCAAGCCCACTTCCGCAGCCAGAGGACGGATCTCGTTGATGCCGCGGCCATCCACGCGCTTGCCGTCTTCCAGCAGCCAGGTACGCACGACCTTCTTCTGCAGCTTGTAGCTGATGAGGTCAATGTCGGCGGCGGTCAGTTCAGGATGTTCGGCAGCGATGGCGTCCATAATGGGCAGCAGCGCAGCGTCACGCACATTCTTATCGTCGGTGTCCATGGCAGCCTTGACTTCGTCCAGGTGCTTGGCGTAGACATCCGCCAGCAGGGCGTGATCCAGTTCCACGGGGGTAAAGGTCTTTTTGGGCTTGCCGATCTCCGCCACAATGCTGTTGATGAAAGCCAGCATCTTCTTGATCTCGGCATGGCCGGCCTTGATGGCGGCCATCATGGTTTCCTCGTCCACTTCGTTGGCACCGGCCTCGATCATGACGATCTTTTCCTGGCTGGCGGCCAGCGTCAGGGACAGGTCACTGCGCTCGCGCTGTTCCTTGGTGGGGTTGAGCACAATCTCACCGTCCACCAGGCCGACAAACACACCGGCAATGGGGCCATTCCAGGGAATGTCGGACATGGCGATGGCCAGGGAGGCGCCGTTCATACCGGTGATCTCGGCCGAGTTATCGGGATCGAGGCTCATCACGGTCATGGTGACGCAGACATCGTTGCGCATATCCTTGGGGAACAACGGACGGATGGGACGGTCCACCACACGGGAGGACAGAATGGCGTGCTCGCCGGGGCGGCCTTCCCGGCGCATGAAGCTGCCGGGGATGCGGCCGGCGGCGTAGAGTTTTTCCTCAAACTCCACGCTCAGGGGGAAGAAATCCACGCCCTCCCGGGGTTTCTCGCTCATCGTGACGTTGCACAGCACGCAGGTATCGCCGTAGCGGACCATGGCGCTGCCGTTGGACAGACCGCACATTTTGCCGGTTTCGACCACAAAGGGACGGCCGGCGAAGGTCGTTTCAAATTTGCGATAGTGGGGGAATGTTTCCAGCCGGGAAGCAAATTCGTAAGCCATGAGAGATTCTCCTTCTGTTTGGATTTTATATACCGTGGCCGAGCCTGCTCCCGGTTTGAGCAATAAAGCCAGCAGCCAAGCCGGTGCTTGGGTGCTCGATTTACTGCACAAAACGGCGGGCCTGCCCGGCCGAAAGCCTTGCAGTGGAATAAAAAGAAAAGCGGGCAAGGTGCTTGCGTGCACCCTGCCCGTTTTTGCGAAAATTACTTGCGCAGACCCAGCTCAGCGATCAGGGCACGATAACGGTTGATGTCCTTCTTTTGCAGATAGGCCAGCAGATTGCGGCGGCGGCCGACCATCTTGAACAGGCCGCGGCGGCTGTGGTT